>NZ_BONE01000010.1 GCF_016862555.1 Asanoa siamensis
CTAGGTTCTGTTTCGTATCTGGGGTCGAGGCGAGGCGGAGTCCAGGTGTCGGCTGGGCCCGCCGCAGCCCGGCTCCAGATACGAAACAGAACCTACGAGAGGGTCTTCCAGCCGCGGGCGACCGAGCGGCGGCAGGTCGCGGGGTCGTCGCCGGCCTTGACGAACAGCGCGGTGAGCAACGAAGCGCCGTGGGCGAGGGCCTCGCGCGGGAGCGGGCCCGTGGCCACGAGCGAGGCGAGTCCGTGTCCGACGATCCAGGTCTGGGTCGCCAGGTCCGCGGGGTCGACGCCCGCGTCGAAACGGCCCGCCGCCCGTGCCCGGTCGACGGCCCGGACCAGGCCGAGCAGTGACTCGTCGGCGGCCGCCGCGTCCTCGAGGTCGACCGTCGCGTCGAACATGACCCGGTAGAGGTCCGGGTTGTCGAGGGCGTTGCGCACGTAGGCGGCGCCCAGGGCCGCCAGGTCGCGGACCGGGTCAGCGGACGTGGTCACCCGGGCGAGCCCGGCCGCGAGGCGGGTGAAGCCCTCCTGCCGCAGGGCCTGCCAGACGCCCTCCATGCCCCCGAAATAGGTGTAGACCGCCATCGTCGACACGCCCGTCCCGGCGACCAGCGAGCGGAGGGTGATCGGCTCCCGGGTGCGGAGCATCTGCCCGGCCCGCTCGATCAGCGCGGTGCGGACCGCGGGATCTTTCGTCCTCGCCATGGCATCATCCTACATAGCATTGCTATGCTATGGAAAAGCCCATCGACGAGGAGGACGCCATGACCGTCACGTTGCTGAACCCCGAGGGACTGCCCAAGCCCGACGTCTACCGCCAGATGGCGGTCGCGACCGGCTCGCGGCTCGTGTTCCTCGCGGGCCAGGTCGCCCGCGACGCCGACGGCGGCAAGGTCGGCGAGGGCGACTTCGCGGCACAGGTCGAGCAGTGCTACCTCAACATCGGCACCGCGCTGGCCGAGGTCGGCGGCTCGTTCGACGACGTCGCCAAACTGACGATCTACGTCGTCGACTGGTCGCCCGAGAAGCTGCCGCTGCTGGGCGAGGGCGTCGGTCGCGCGGCCGCGAAGCTCGGGGTCGACCCGGTCAAGCCCATCACCCTGCTCGGCGTCGCCGCCCTGGGCGAGCCGGACCTCCTGGTCGAGGTCGAAGCCACCGCGGTCCTGGCGTGAAAGGAGCCGCGCCCGCGTACCTTCCAGGCATGAGCCCCACCGAGAAGAGCATGCGTGACCGGATGCTGGCCGGCGAGCCCTACATCGCCGACGATCCCGAGCTGGCCCGCGAGTCGGTGCGCGCGCAGCGGCTCACGCACGAGATCAACTCGATGGACCCGGGCGCGCACGAGCGGCTGCGGGCGTTGTTCACCGAGTTGCTCGGCGGGTTCGGCGACGGCAGCGAGATCCGTCCGCCGTTCCGCTGCGACTACGGCTACCAGACGTTCGTCGGGGCCCGGACGTTCGCCAACTGGGGCCTGATCTCGCTCGACGTCGCGACCGTGACGATCGGCGACGACGTGCAGATCGGTCCGAACGTGCAGCTCCTCACCGCGACGCATCCGCTCGAGCCGCAGCCGCGCCGCGACAAGTGGGAGGCCGCGCAGCCCATCGTCATCGGCGACAACGTGTGGCTCGGCGGCGGCGTCATCGTCTGCCCGGGCGTGACCATCGGCGCCAACACGGTCGTCGGCGCCGGCTCGGTGGTGACCCGCGACCTGCCGGCCGACGTCGTCGCGGTCGGTTCGCCGGCCCGGGTGGTCAAGCGGCTGGCGTGAGCGTCTCCTCGGCCCGCGTGGGCTCGGCCGGGGTCAGCGGGCGGACGGTGGTGGCGATCAGCGCGGCGATGCCGAGCAGCACCGCGACGCTGGCCAGCGCCCGCAGCACCGAGATCCGGTCGCCGAGGAAGCCGATGGCGGGCGGGCCGGCGAGGAACGCGCAGTAGCCGATCGACGCGATGACGCTGACGCGGGCGGCGGCCCGGCGGGGGTCGTCGCCGCCGGCGCTCATGCCGACCGGGAACCCGAGGGCGACGCCGAGGCCCCAGAGCAGGGTGCCGGCGAACGCGTAGTACGGCGTCGGCCCGAAGACGAACAGCGCGACCCCGGCCACGCCGATCACCGCGAGGACGCGGACCACCGGAACCCGGCCGTAGCGGTCGAGGAGCCCGGGCCCGAACCACCGGCCGACCGTCATCGCGGTGAGGAACGCGGCGAACGCGAGGGTGCCGAGCGCGGCCGGGACGTGATGGCCGTCGATCGCGGCGACGCTGATCCAGTCGTTGCCGACGCCCTCGGCGAACGCGAACGCCAGCACGAACAAGCCGATCAGCAGCGTACGCGGCTCGCGCCAGGCGGTCAGCGGGCTGGACTTGGCCACCTGCTCCGCCGGCTCGCTCTCGTCGTGGTCCGGGACGAACCGCCGGGCGTACGCGGGAACGACGGCGACGACGAGCAGCGCGACGACGGCCAGGTGCGCGGCGACGGGCACGTCGAGGGCGACGAGCGCGGCACCGAGCAGCGCGCCGGCGACCGTACCCAGGCTGAATCCCGCATGGAACCGCGCCATGATCGAGCGGCCGAGGCGGCGCTCGACGACGGTGCCCTGCACGTTCATGGCGACGTCCCAGGCGCCGTTGCCGAAGCCGAGCAGGAACAGGCCGACGACCACGGGCGCGACGCCGACGAGCGATCCGAACGCGACGGTCAGGACGCCGACGGCGAGCACGACGGCCATCGCCATGACGGTGCGGGCGGAGCCGATCCGGGTGACCACGGGGCCCGAGAGCGGCAGCGCGACCAGGGACCCGGCGGCGATCGCGAGCAGGACCAGGCCGAGCGCGGCGGGGTCGAGGTCCAGGCTGTCGCGTACCTGCGGGATCCGGGAGGCCCAGCTCGCGAACGCGAACCCGGAGCCGATGAACGCGGCGTAGGTCGCCGCGGTCGCGTTCTTGACGGTCGTCTCGCTCATGCGGGCCTTTCGGGGGGTGGCGCGACGGCGCGGGCGACGGCGCCGCGGATGATCTCGCGGGGGAACGGCGTGGTGGAGAGCATGCGGTGCATGAGCAGGCCTTCGATGAGCGCGTCGAGGCCGCGGGCGGTGTCGGGGTCGACGAACCGCTCGAGCACGGTGCGGCTGGTCCGCATCCACTCCTCGGTGACGCTGCGCAGGGCGGGGTCGCGCAGGGCGGCGAGGTAGAGCTCATAGCTGACGGCCCATTCCCCGGCCGCGGCGCCGGCGTTGCCGTGCACCATGTCGGTGACGGCCTCGACCAGCCCGTCGCGGTCGCGGACACCGTCGAAATGCGCGGCGTACGCACGCGAAAGCCGCTCGGCGAGCCTGGTGAAGGCCTGGGCGAGCAGCTGGTCGAGCCCGGCGAAGTGATAGGTCAGCGAGCCAAGGGGCACATCGGCCGCGGCGGCGATCAGCCGGTGCGTGGTGCCGGCGACGCCGTGCTCGGCGATGACCTCGATCGCGGCGTCGAGAATGCGCTGACGCCGCTCAGGATCGAAGCGCCGCGCCCGGCGCGTGCCGCCCTCGGTCCGCATATGTACGAACGTACGTATCGAATGTACGCCTGTACATATAGTTTCTTGATGACGCCGCTCACACCGGCCGTTCGATCAGTCGGGCACCACGTCGTACACGAGAAGCCCGTCGGCGGTCAGCCGCGCACCCGCGGCGACGACGTGGTCGGTCGTCCGTCCATCGTGTTGGATGTGCGCCACGTCGGATCCGCGGGCCAGGACCGCGAAGTCCGCGATCAGGCGGCGGTGGCAGCGCCACCACAGCGACTCCGCGCACATCACCGCCGTGGTCGTCGTGGTCGCCGCGGCGAGCAACCCGTCGACCGCGTCCAGGAACTCGGGCGTACGCGTGTGGGCCGCGTAACCCCGGAACGCCGCGACCTGCCACCACACGTCCGGTGAGTCGGGCGGCACCGGTCGGCGGCCGCCGAGGCGTTCCTCCCACCGGTAGTCGACGCCGGCCGCCGGCAGCCAGTCGGTCAGTGCCTCGCGCCGGAACTGCGGATGCGCCCGGCTGCCCGGGAAGCGGCGCACATCGACCACGCGGGCCACACCGGCGTTATCCAGCAACCCGGTCAGGTCACGTTCGCTCAGCGTTCCGTGCCCCACCGTCAGCAGTCGCGCGCCCACCTCGATGCCGTACCCAGTTTTGGCGCTGAGATTTGGCGAGGCCCAGGGATATGTCCAATCCCTGGGCCTCCGTGTGCCACCGAATTGCGCGCACCAACACGTTTAAGGGTGTGGATCATCCGTTACGACGTCGGGTTTTGCCATTAAACTACCGCCGCGCGGTGGAGCGGCGGGCTGGACTTGAACCAGCATCCGACGATCATCGTCCACATCCGGTCGACTTGGTGCTCGGTGGCGAATGCTGAAGCTGGAGCGAGAGTCTGAGCTTCACCGCGGCTCCGCTGCACCACGTCCGTGAGACTGAGCTTCACCTTCAGCCTTGCGCCCTTCGGCGCACCCCTGCGCTCCCACAGGGGCATCCAGGACGGCTACCCGAACAGGTAACCGAAGACGGCCGCGCCCACCCGCTGGTCGACGGCCTCGGCATTGTTGGCCTCCTCGCGCGCGAACTTCACCGCCGCCTGCAGGGCCACGACCCGGTCCAGGATCTCGTTGACCCGCTTGGCCGGCAGGGCACCGGAGAACTTCACGGTGGTCCAGTATCCGACCGCGACATCCTCGTAGTAGACCTCGACCTGCGCGGGGTGCTTGTCGGTGGCTTCCGCCTTGACGTGGTTGCGCGGCACCTTCTTGGTGCGGATCGTGCGGACGGGTTCCGTGCGCCAACTGTCGGTCGAGTCGTCCCGCACCCACGACTCGGCCGCGTCGAGCACCGGTAGCTTCTTGACGAACGTGTGCAGGTCGACCAACTGCTTCTCGAGGAACAGCAGGTACGTGACCGGCACGGCGGCGGCGACGGTGCGCCCGTCGACCACGATGTCGGCGCGGGCGGTGCAGTTGGCCCAGTCCTTGGTGGCGGTCACGTCGAACAGGCGCGTGAGCGTGTGCGAGACCTGCCGCAGGATCTCCTCGGCCTGGATCTGCACGCGGGTCGACTCGGGCGGCAACTGCTCGCCCTCTTCGTCCTTGGGCTGGTAGGTCCGCGAGATGCCGGCCAGCGGACCGGTCTTCTGCACGGCGTGGTGCGCGTCGGTGAGGTCCGCGAACGACTTACTCTTGACACTCTTCTCGACGGCGATGATCTGGTTGAGGCGCGCCACCACTGGTCTCCTTCCGGGCAGCCGTACGCTAGCACCGCTCGTATTCCGCGGCGGCCCAGTTTCGCCCCCTGTGGCCTTACCGGGAAACGGGTTCGCGCCTCCCGCGCCTCTGGAAGATCGCCGCGACGACGGCGGTCACCACCGAGAGCGCGACGAGCAGCAATGCCGGCGCGACGACGCCGGTGATGTCCTCCCCGGTGCCGCGAGCCAGCACCATGACGGTGACGATGCCGGCCACGGTAAGGCCACCGACGGCCAGCGCCAAGTATTTGACCAGCCTGAAGACGTCGGCCGCGTTCCTGACCATGGTCCACCTCGCAAGGTCCGTGGCACGTTCCCGGACGACGCCCGCGAACGTCTCGACGAAGATCCAGATGACGAAGGCGTGCCCGACGCGCTCCCGCCGCAGGTCCGCGAAGGTCTGCTCCATGCTGTCGGCGAACCGTTCACGGTACGACCGTGGGTAGAGCCGCAGCAGCCTCCGGTAACAGCGTCGCTGCCCGTCCACGATCAGGCACCCTCGGGGAGCAGGGACCGCTCGTGGGCGACCGCGACCACCTGGCGGTAGCGCCGCAACTCCGTGGCCAGCGCCTGCTGGCCGCGCGCGGTGATGCCGTAGTAGACGCGGCGCTCGTCGTCCAGGTGCGGGTCGATCTTCCTGTCGCTCTCGCGGATCAGGCCCGCCTCGGTCATCCGGCGGATCGAGCCGTAGAGCGTCCCCGGCCCCATCCGGACCTTTCCCTGCGAGTCGGACTCGACCTGCTTCATGATCCCGTAGCCGTGCCGCTCCTGGGCCGAGAGCGCGAGCAGGATGTGCAGCACCGCCGGGGTGAGCGCCTTGGTGCCGGCCATGGACCGAAACTATGTCCGCGACGGATATATGTCAACGCTGTCAAGCCGCGCTTGTGCACGAGAGATCAGGTAGATTGCGTACGACGCCCCGACAGCTTCAGGCGCTACAGGGGCCCTTGACCCGCGTCGGTCAGCGGCGCGCAGGCTTTCGACCCGCGCCCGGCCGTACGCCCCCTTGACGTTCGGAGATCTTCATGGCGGTCCGCCGCCCGCACACTTCCGCCCCCACCTTCGCGGAGCTGGGGCTCGCATCCGCGCTCATCGCGCCGCTGGCCCAGGCCGGCGTCGTCGCACCCTTTCCGATCCAGGTCGCCACGCTGCCCGACGCGCTCGCCGGCCGCGACGTGCTCGGCCGTGGCCGCACCGGCTCCGGCAAGACCTACGCGTTCGTCCTCCCGCTGCTGCACCGGCTGGCCGCGGCTCCCCGGCGGCGCAACCCCGGTCGGCCCCGCGCGCTGATCCTGGCGCCGACCCGCGAGCTCGTCACCCAGATCGAGGCGAGCATCACGCCGCTGGCCAACGCGTGCTCCCTGCGCGTGATGACCGTTTTCGGCGGCGTCGGCGCCGGCCCGCAGATCGCCGCCCTGCGCAAGGGCGTCGACATCGTGGTCGCCTGCCCGGGCCGGCTCGACGACCACGTCCGCAGCGGTCACGCCCGGTTGGACGAGGTCGAGATCACCGTGCTGGACGAGGCCGACCACATGGCCGACCTCGGCTTCCTCCCGGTGGTCAAGCGGTTCCTCGACCAGACGCCGCGGTCCGGGCAGCGCCTGCTGTTCTCGGCGACGCTGGACGCGGCGGTCGACGCGCTTGTCCGCCGCTACCTGACCGACCCGGTGACGCACAGCGTCGACTCGCGCCTGTCGCCGGTCGCCAAGATGACCCACCACGTGCTGCACGTGCGGTCCGAGGACCGGCTCGCGGTGCTCACGGACCTGACCGCCGCGCCGGGCCGCACCTTGGTCTTCACGCGTACGAAGCGCGGGGCGAAGACCCTGACCCGCCGGCTCGTCGCGGGCGGCGTACCGGCGGTCGAGCTGCACGGCGACCTCGGCCAAGGCGCGCGGACCCGCAACCTGGCGGCGTTCGCGGAGGGCAGCGCGCGGACGCTGGTCGCCACCGACATCGCGGCGCGCGGCATCCACGTCGACGACGTCACGCTGGTCATCCACGCCGACCCGCCGGTGGAGCACAAGGCCTACCTGCACCGCTCGGGCCGCACCGCCCGCGCCGGCGCCGCGGGCACGGTGGTGACGCTGATGAGCGACAGCCAGGTCAACGACGTCCGCAACCTCACCCGCGAGGCCGGCATCAAGCCGACCACGACGCGGCTGCGGCCGGGGGACCCGCTGCTGTCCGCGCTGGCACCGGGGGAGCGGACCTTCGTGGCGCCGCCCGCCGAGCCCGAGGCGCGGGCCGAGGCCCGGTCCGTGCCGCGCCAGCGCCGGGCACCGGCCCGGCACTCGACCCCGCGCGCGTCCGGCGGCCGGACGTCCGGCAACCGAGGATCGGCCGCCGCGGCCCCCGCGACCGGCGGCCGGACGTCCGGCAATCGAGCGTCGGCCGCCGCGGCCCCCGCGACCGGCGGCTCGAGCGCGGCGAGCTTCTCCAGCCGCAGCCGGGTCGGTCGCCGCTGACGGGCCGGACGGCACTTGATCTTGGGGTGTCCGTAGGACAGGATGGGTCGCCGGATACGTGGAAGGTGATCCATATGTGGCCGTTCAGGAAGCGCCAGCGGTCGGACGCGCTCGTCGTCGATCCCGCGCAGGGTGACCCCCGGGCGCGGGCGCTCGTCGACGCGCTCAGCCGCCGGGACTGGCGGGCGACCCGGGATGTCCTGGTCGCCGCTCCCGATCCGGACACCCGGGCCTACCTGCTGGAGATCGCGGGCGACGTCGGCGGCGTGCAGGACTGGATCGGCGAGTGGGCCGCCGCCGAGCCCGACTCGACGCTGCGCCGGCTGGTCCAGGGCTCCCACGCCGTGTCCTGGGCCTGGGAGGCCCGGGGCGCCAAGCGGGCCGAGCACACGAAGGACGAGCAGTTCCGCGAGTTCTCCCGCCGGCTCCTGGCCGCCGAGAACCTGCTGGACGAGGTCGTCGACCGGGACCCCGACGAGGTGGCCGCCTGGGCCTGGCTGGTGATGTCGTCGCGCGGGCGTCAGGTGGCCGCCGACGAGGCCCGGGCCCGGTTCGACGAGGTCGTGAAGCGGCATCCCACCCACGTGGTCGCGCACGAGCATCGGCTGCAGTACCTGTGCGCCAAGTGGTTCGGCAGCCACGAGGAGATGTTCGCCTTCGCCCGGGAGGCCACCGCGGCCGCACCGGACGCCAGCCTGCTGCCGGAACTCGTGGTCATCGCGCACATCGAGAAGTGGCTGTCGCTGCCGCGCGGCGAGGACGAGCGTTACATCCAGTCGGCGGAGGTACGGGCCGAGATCCTGGCCGCGGCGCGCAAGTCGGTCCTCCACCCGGCGTTCGCGCCCGGCTTCGGCTGGGTTCCCCGCGCGAACGCGATCGCGATGGGCCTGAACATGGCCGGCGAGCACGCGGCCGCGGCCCAGGTCTTCGACCTGCTCGGCGACCAGGTCGGCGGCTGGACGTGGAACTACCTCGGCGACCCGGCGAAGACCTTCACCACGGCACGGAACGAGTCGTACGCCCATCGCGGTTGATTTGCCTCAGGCACCGTCGCGCGCTGAACCTGTCACCGGCCGGCTGACGTGCGCGACGCACCTGACCGACTGGTTGCCCACCGCCCAGTCGGCGGTTCTGGCGCGGCGTCGCCGCGGGATCGTTCGATGGCGCGAACCCTCCTTCGGGCCTCCGCGCACTATCGTTTTCACGTGCACATCCGTTTCGACGTACCGGCCGATCCCGCCTATCCGGGTCGCGTGGCCGCCGTGCTCAGCAGTGTCGGGCTGCGCAGATATGGCTATGCCGGCGTGGTGCTGGCGCTGCTCGGGGTGATCGGTCTCGCCCTGTCGCAGGGCTTCGGGTGGGCCGACCAGGTCGCGCCGCTCTACATCGCGTTGCTGGTGGGTGGCGTGTTGGCGATGGTGTACGCGCCACTGGTGCGGTGGCGCGCCCGCCGCCGCTCGGGTCGCTACGCGGTCGAGGGCGGCTACGACATCACGGACGACAACATCATGATGCGCAGCGGTACGGAGTCCGGCGGCATCGCCTGGGAAGGCGTCTCCCAGGTGGTGGAAACACCGGATTTCTGGATCGTGTACGTAGGCCGCATGGCCGCGACGGTGATCCCGAGAACCTTGATGACGGACGCCGACGACCAGACGCTGCGCACCTTCCTCACCGACCGCGCCCTCCTCCAGCCGCGCTGACTACCGCGCCGGCGGGCCCGCGGATCGCCGCGGCCAGCTGTGCCAGCAGGACACGCAGCCGTCGGCCGTGCAGTGCATCCAGCCGTCGCAGACCGCGTCGGGCGCCCAGACCTGGTGCGCACTGATCGGATGCGGGCACTGATCGCAGGTCGCCGGCGGCGACCAGGTGGTCGACGCGCTGACCACCTTGGCCTTCAGCCGGGCGACGGCGTAGGCGGCCGACGCGTAGCCGAGCGGGCAGAGGACGACCGCGAGGGGCGGCAGGAACAGGGCGGGCCACGCCCGCAGGATGATCGCGATCAGCGCGACGCTCAGGATCAGGCCGAGCAGGGCCACGGCCCAGGCCGGGCGGACTCCTGCCAGGTGCAGCAGGGGCCAGCCCAGCGCGAGGCCCAGCCCGAGACCGAAGAACACCGGCGGCGCGAGGCATTCCAGGCCGCCGGTGGGGCAGATCCAGTCGAGCACCGGGCTCGCGGCCAGCGCGACCCCGGCACCCCACGCGACGAGCGGCAGGACGATGCCCACCGCACCTGCCGCCACCGCTGCCCGCAACGCGGGGCGCGCTGTCTCGACCATCACCTGATTCCACAGCATCGCGCGCGCCGCGCATGAGTACGGACGCTCACCGCCAGGATATTGGCAGGCGGGCGTGATCGTCGGTGGCCATACTGGCAGCCATGAAACTCGCTGAGGCTCTCGCGTTGCGGGCGGAGGCGGCCCGCCGCGTCGAGCAGTTGCGGTCCCGCGCCACCGCGAGCGCCCGCTACCAGGAAGGTGAGACGCCGGCCGAGGACGCCGCCGCGCTGCTGGTCGAGGCCGGCCAGGTGCTCGGCGAGCTGGAGTCGCTGATCCGGCGCATCAACCGCACCAACGCGGCCACCCGGGTCGGGGACGGGACGCTCACGGACGCCCTGGCCCGCCGCGACGTGCTGCGCCTGCGGCATGGCGTGATCACCGCCGCGGCCGACGCCGCGGCCGGGGAGGGCCAGCGTGGCTACCGCCAGTTGCGGTCCGAGCTGAAGATGGTGCCGGCGCTGCCGGTCGCGGAGCTCCGCGGCCAGGCCGACGACGTCGCGCGGCAGCTCCGCGAGGTCGACACGCTCGTCCAGCGGACCAACTGGGAGGTCGACCTGCTGGACTGAGCGACGCGGCGTGGAGCAGGTAGTCGTCATGGAGGCGCGCACGAACCCGAGGGTCGGCGGGCATTCCGGCTCCCTCCTGGCGCGCCGGGGGCAGGCGCAGGGGTTCGACTCCCCGCGATACACCGCATGCCCAGCACACCGCACAGGTGACGGCGCACAGGGCACAGCACACCACCATGTGTGGATCCATGACGACGAGGGCGGGTACGGGGAACTCCACGCTGCGCGATCAGGGAGTGTCCGGTCGACGACGCGCGGGCACCCGTTGCCCGACACGTCGGTTCCGGGGCCGAGGCCGCCTGCCTACGCTCGCAGGCATGCGAATCCTTCGATTTATCACGGCAGCCGCGCTGGGTCTCGGCCTCGCGGTGACGGTGCTGGGCCCCGCCGGGCCGGCGCAGGCCGCCTACCCGGCCTGCAACGATCACACGGTCGAGGTCTGGGGCATCTACGAGCGGCCGGGCGGCACGGCCGGCTACAAGGTCAACATCCCGAGCGCCGGCGGCAACATCGACTGCACCCTGCGGTCCGGTGCCCACAACTGGAGCGTCGTCATGCTGCAGATCGCGCTGAACGACTGTTTCAACGCCGGCCTCGACGTCGACGGCCAGTACGGCCCGCGCACGCGCGACGTGGTGACCTGGTTCCAGGCCGTCAAGGGACTCACGGTCGATGGTGTCTACGGCCCGCAGACGCGCACCCTGATGCTGTGGGGCTTCCGCTTCCCGGGCACGCCGGTGGACGAGCGACCGTTCGCCTGCCGCTACCACTGGAACCCGTAGCCAGGGTGACCCCGGGGCCGGCGGCTACTCCGCCTGGGGTCCGCTCACCCGGAGCATCGGCGCGTACTTCGGGACGTACTCCTGGCCCGTCATCTCCTGGATCGCCGACATGACCTCGTCAGTGATCTGGCGTAGCGACGAACTGTCGCTCTCGCGGCCCGCCACCTCGATCGGCTTGCCGAACTTGACCGTGGCCGTGCCGCGCTTGAAGCGCGGCACCCGGTGGCCGATGGGCTGCAGGTCGTCGGTGCCGATGAAGCCGACCGGGATGATCGGCACGCCGGCCGCCAGCGCCAGCCGGGCCACGCCGGTGCGGCCGCGGTAGAGGCGGCCGTCGGGCGAGCGGGTGCCCTCCGGGTAGATCGCGACCAGGTCGCCCGACTTCAGGACCGGGATCGCGCCGTCGAAGGCGCTCAGGGCCGCGCGGCCGCCGGCGCGTTCGACGCGGATCGCGCCGATGCCCGTCATCACCGAGCGGCTGAACCAGCCCTTGAGGCCCGTACCGGCGAAGTATTCCGCTTTCGCCCAGAATGCGATGTGGCGCGGGATCACGGAGCCCAGGATCAACTCGTCGGCCACCGACAGGTGGTTGCCGGCGACGATCGCGCCGCCCGTCGGCGGCACGTTCTCGAGCCCTTCGACCTTCGGCGCCCAGCCACGCCGCATGGCGGTGCCCACGGTGTAGTAGCCGATCGTGTAGAGCAGGGGCACGGGTCCTCCGGGTCTCGCGGCGTGGGCGGTGTCACCGTAACCGACACCGCCCGCCGCCGCGAGTGGCAGAAAAGACCCTAACTACGCGTGACTGTCACTCGTACGGTCTCCCCGTCGCCGACCTCACCGGCGAAGCCCTCGGCGCCCGACCCGAACGTGATCGCGTCGGCGAGCACCTCCCGGGCCACGAACTCGCGGTGGGCCTCGACCGCGTCCCGCACCCCGGCGGACCCGTTGAGATCCACCTGGATCCGGTCGGAGACGTCCAGGTCAGCGTCGCGCCGGGCCTGCTGGACCACCCGCACCACGTCGCGGGCGACGCCCTCGGCCGCCAACTCGGGGGTGACCGCGCTGTCCAGCACGACCACACCCTCGCCACCCGGCAGCGTGGCCGAGTTGTCCGGGTCGGCGGCGACCAGCTTCAGGTCGTACTCACCCTCCTGGAGAGTGACCCCGGCGGCGACCGGCTGGCCGTCGACGAGCGACCACTCCCCGGCCTTGACCGCCTTGATCACCTGCTGCACCGCGCCACCGACCCGCGGGCCGAGCGCCCGCGGCACGACCGTGAGCACCCGCTCGCAGTGCGCCGCCACGTCGTCGGTGAACGCCACCGACTTGACGTTGACCTCGTCGGTCACCAGGTCGGCGAAGGGCCGCAGCAGGGCCGCGTCCGGCGTGGCCACCGTCAGCGACGGCAGCGGCAGCCGCACCCGCAGCCCCTTGGCCTTGCGGACCGACAGCGCCGACGACACGAGATCCCGCACGGCGTCCATCGCCGCGACGAGGTCGTGGTCCTCCGGGAACTCCGTGAAAGCCGGCCAGTCGGTCAGGTGCACCGACCGCTCGCCCGTCAGCCCGCGCCAGACCTCCTCCGCGGTCAGCGGCGCCAGCGGCGCCATCACCCGCGTCAGCGTCTCCAGCACCGTGTAGAGGGTGTCGAACGCGTCCCGGTCGCCCGCCCAGAACCGGTCCCGCGACCGCCGTACGTACCAGTTGGTCAGCGCGTCCAGGAACGTCCGGACCGTCAGGCACGCACCCGAGATGTCGTACGCGTCCATCTGCCGGGTGACCGTCTCGACCAGTTCCCGGGTCTTCGCGAGCGCGTACCGGTCGAGCAGGTGCGTCGAGTCGACCCGCCGCACCGCCGAGTAGCCGTCGGCGTTGGCGTAGAGCGAGAAGAAGTACCAGACGTTCCACAGTGGAAGCAGCACCTGCCGCACCGAGTCGCGGATCGCCGGCTCGGTGACGGGCATGTCGCCGCCGCGCATAACAGGTGACGACATCAGCATCCAGCGCATCGCGTCGGAGCCGTAGGTGTCGAACACCTCGTACACGTCGGGGTAGTTCTGCAGGCTCTTGCTCATCTTGCGCCCGTCGGAGCCCTGCAGGATGCCGTGGCTCACGCAGGTGCGGAACGCCGGCCGGTCGAACAGCGCGGTGGCCAGCACGTGCATGGTGTAGAACCAGCCGCGGGTCTGTCCGATGTATTCGACGATGAAGTCACCGGGGTAGTGGTGCTCGAACCAGTCCGCGTTCTCGAACGGGTAGTGCACCTGGGCGAACGGCATCGACCCGGACTCGAACCAGCAGTCGAGCACCTCGGGGACGCGTCGCATCGTCGACCGGCCGGTCGGGTCGTCGGGGTTGGGCCGCGTAAGGTCGTCGACGTGCGGCCGGTGCAGGTCGGTGACCCGCACCCCGAAGTCCCGCTCGAGGTCGGCGAGCGAGCCGTAGACGTCGACCCGCGGATAGGCGGGGTCGTCGGACTTCCACACCGGGATCGGCGAGCCCCAGAACCGGTTGCGGCTGATCGACCAGTCGCGGGCGTTGGCCAGCCACTTGCCGAACGAGCCGTCCTTGACGTGCGCCGGCGTCCAGTCGATCTGCTGGTTGAGCTCGACCATCCGGTCCTTGAACTTCGTGACCTGGACGAACCACGACGACACGGCCTTGTAGACGAGCGGGGTGTCGCACCGCCAGCAGTGCGGGTACGAGTGCGTGTAGGTCTCCTGCCGCACCACCACGCCGCGCTCCTTGAGGTCGCGCGTCACCGGCTTGTTGGCCTCGAAGACCTGCATTCCCTGGTACGGCGGAACGAGTGCCGTGAACCGGGTGTGGTCGTCGACCGTCACGACCGTCGGGATGCCGGCCGCGTTGCAGGCGTTCTGGTCCTCCTCACCGAACGCCGGCGCCATGTGCACGGCCCCGGTGCCGTCCTCGGTGGTGACGAACTCGCCACCGAGGATCTGGAAGGCGTTCGGACCGGCCTGGTCGACCAGGAAGTCGAACAGCGGCGTGTAGCGCTTGCCCACGAGGTCGGCGCCGCGCCGGGTGCCGGTGCGGGTGAACCCCTCCAACTCGCGCGCGTAGTAGTCGGTGCGGGCCGCCCCGACGAGGTAGACCTGGCCGGCCTCGTCGGTGAACTCGGCGTACTCGATGTCGGGCCCGACCGCCACCGCCAGGTTGGACGGGAGCGTCCACGGCGTGGTGGTCCAGACCGCGAGCTTCTCGCCACTGTCCAGGGTGAACCAGACGGTCAGCGACGGGTCGTGCCGGTCGCGGTAGACGTCGTCCATCCGCGTCTCGGTGTTGGACAGCGGCGTCTCGCAGCGCCAGCAGTAGGCGAGCACCTTGAAGCCCTCGTACACCAGGCCCTTGTCGTGCAGGCTCTTGAACGCCCACATGACACTCTCCATGTAGGACAGGTCGAGTGTCTTGTAGTCGTTGGCGAAGTCGACCCAGCGCGCCTGGCGGGTGACGTAGCGTTCCCAGTCCTGCGTGTACTGCAGGACCGACGTGCGGCAGACCTCGTTGAACCGCTCCACGCCCAGGTCGACGATCTCGGCCTTGGTGGTGATGCCGAGCTGCTTCTCGGCGACGACCTCGGCGGGCAGGCCGTGGGTGTCCCAGCCGAACCGCCGCTCGACCCTGCGCCCCTTCATGGTCTGGTAGCGCGGCACCACGTCCTTCACATAGCCGGTGAAGAGGTGCCCGTAGTGGGGGAGGCCGTTGGCGAAGGGCGGGCCGTCGTAGAAGACGAACTCGTTGTCGCCGTTCTCACCGGCGTCACGCAGCTCGACGGAGGCCTCGAAGGTCTTGTCGGCCGTCCAGTGCTCCAGCACACGCCGCTCGACCGCGGGCAGGTCGGGGCTCGCCGGGACGCCCGGCCTGCTCTCGTGCTTGGGATAGGCCATCGGTGGTCAATCTCCTCGAACAGCTCACACACGTCGTGGACTGCGAGGACGACCCAAAGGCCGCGGTACCACCCCGCTTGGTGGTCACACCGCGACCACCCGCTCGTTGGCCGGCTGTAACGGGCCGAACCCGTCCGGTTCTACTGAGATCCGAAGATCCGTTCTTCCGGAGGCTCACCGGTGATGGCCGGGTCGTCGCCAGGTGCACATAAGGCTACCTGACCACCAACAACGACCGCGCGCGACTTATTCTGCGTCGTATGATCCGGATCGAGCTCGATGCCCCGACCCTCGAGCGCACCCGGATCGCGACCAGCCCCCTCTGGGAGACCGTGGTCGGGCTCTATCTGCTCGCGCGCGACGAGGTGCCCTGGCCTTACACCGCCTGGGCCGCCCGCGCCCGGGAGGTCCTCCGGGACCTGCCCGATCTCGGGGCCTACCTGCGGATCCTGCCGCGCTCGCCCGACTTCCTGACCCCGATCCCGCCCTCGGCGGCGCCCACGATCGAGGAGGAGCTGCACGCGCTGTGCGCGACCCCGGCGAGCCTGGTCGAGGAGCAGGTCGCCGCCTACTACGGCGCCGACCCGCCCGACTGGATCCGGCCGTTCCGGGATGACCCGGAACGTGCCTTCTCGCGGGTCGCGGACGCTCTGGCCGCCTACTGGTCCGGCGCGATGGCGCCGCACTGGCCGGCGATGCGGGCCGCCCTCGACGAGGAGGTGCTGCACCGGGCCCGGGCCCTGGCCGCCGAGGGGCCCGACGCGCTGCTCGCCGACCTGCACCAGCGGGTGATCTGGGAGCGCCCGACGTTGACCCTGGTCAAACAGGTCGAGGAGTCGTTCGCGGCGGTCGACCAGCGGTTGCTGCTGATCCCGTTGATCTTCTCGCGCGGCACGCTGATGTGCTCGACCGACCATCCGGAGGTCATCGCCGTCTCCTACCAGGCGCGCGGGGCGGCGGTGCTGGCCGAGGGGCGGCCGCGGCCCCGTCCCGATCGGCTGGGGATCCTGCTGGGACGCGGGCGGGCCGCCGTACTCGACGCGCTCTCCCGGCCCGCGACCACCGCGGGCCTGGCGGCGACCCTGGGCCTCGCACCCAGCACGGTCTCGGAGCATCTGGCCGCGCTCACCGCGGCCGGGGTGGTCAACCGGCGCCGGGCCGGCCGGCGGGTGCTCTACTCCCTGGAGCCGGCGGGCACGGCCCTGCTCAACCTGCTCGCCGACGACTCGGCGCGCCAGCATTCGGCGTAAGCCGAATTCGTTTCGTTGGGCGGCCGGCGGACCTAGCGTCCCCGGCATGGCTCTCGCGATCGAGGCGCGTGCTCTGCGCCGGACCTACCGCACCCGCACCGGGTGGCTCAACCCGCGCCGGGTGGAGATCGACGCCGTCCGGGGTGTCGACCTCGACGTCCGGCGGGGCGAGCTGTTCGGCCTGCTCGGCCCGAACGGCGCGGGCAAGACCACCACCATCAAGCTGCTCAACACCCTGCTCATCCCGACCGCCGGCAGCGCGCGGGTGTGCGGCTTCGACGTGGTGACGCAGACCCGGGAGGTACGCAGGCGGATCGGGTACGTGTTCGGCGGCGACCGCGGCCTCTACGACCGGCTCTCGGCGCTGGACAACCTGCGCTACTTCGCCGAGCTGTACGGCGTGCCGGCGGCCGCGCAGAAGCGGCGGATCGGCGAACTGCTGGAACTGGTCGGGCTCACGGGGCGGGAGCGCGACCGGGTCGAGGGCTACTCGCGCGGCATGCGGCAGCGGCTGCACATCGCCCGTGGGCTGCTGCACGAGCCCGAGGTGCTCTTCCTCGACGAGCCGTCGATCGGTGTCGACCCGGTCGCGGCCCGGGAGTTGCGCAGCACGGTCGCCGGCCTGGCCGCGACGGGGACGACCGTGCTGCTCACCACCCACTACATGGCCGAGGCCGAGGAGCTGTGCGACCGGATCGCGGTGATCGCCGGTGGCGAGATCCAGGCGCTGGGCACCGCCGACGAGCTCAAGCACTACGCGCAGGGCCGCCGGGTGCTGGAGGTGGAGGCCTTCGGCGTCACTGACGCGCAGGTGCAAGGCATAGCCGCGCTGCCGGGGGTACGGGCGGCCGGCGTCGAGGTGATCGGCGCCGGCCAGGTGCTCACCGTCGCGTCCGAGGCGGCCGTCGACGTGCAGTCGGACGTGCTCCGCGCGCTCGACGGGGTGCGGCTCGGCCGGGTCACCGCCCGCCAGCCCACCCTGGAGGACGCGTACGTCGCGATCGTCAACGGCGTCGACCGGCCCTCCGTGGCGGTGGCCGCGTGAGGCTCGTCCGGCTGGTCGCCCGCGGCACGCTGCTGCACGTCAAGCAGATGAGCCGGTCCCAGTTCGAGATCGCCACCGCGCTGTTCGTGCCGCTGGTCCAGGCGACGCTCGCCGTCTACCTGTTCCGGGCCGGCAGCGAGCCGCACAGGATGCTGGAGGCGGCCGTCGGCGCGGGGATGATGGCGGTCTGGACCTCCGTCCTCTTCGGATCCGGCGGGGCCATCCAGATGCAGCGCTGGCAGGGCACGCTGGAGATGCTGATGCTCTCGCCCCGGCCGCCGGCGCTGCTGATCTTCCCGATCACCCTGGCGACCGCCGTCACCGGCACGTACGCGATGGTCGCGACCCTGCTCTGGGGTGGTCTCGTCTACCGCATCCCACTGGACATCGCGCACCCCCTGGCGTTCGTGGTCTCCGTGCCCGCGGCCATCCTCGGCCTGGGCATGTTCGGCCTGCTGCTCGCGTCGACGTTCGTGCTGGTGCCCAACGCCAACGCGGTCAACAACGCCCTTGAGTACCCGGTCTGGCTGGTCTCCGGGATGCTCGTGCCGATCACCGTGCTGCCGGGCTGGACCGGCCCGATCGGCGCGGCGCTGCCGACCACCTGGGCCGCCCGCGCGGTCCGCGAGTCGGTCACCGGCGCCGGCCCGGTCTGGCCGTCGCTGGGGATCTGCCTCGCGATCAGCGCGGCGTGCCTGGTCGCCGGCGCCGCTGTCATGTCCTACGTGGAGCGTCGCGCCCGCGCGAACGCCACGCTCGCCCTCGCCTGATTGGTTTCTCGCGTCATGCGCCTGCTCGTCGTCGGGGGCGTCATCGCCTACCGCGCCCTGTTCAACTGGGCCAGGCCGTCGATGTTCGTCGGCACCCTGCTGATCGGCCCGCTGTTCCAACTCTTGTTCTTCGCCTATCTCGGTCGGCAGCTCGGCGTCGCCGACGACACCTTCTACATCGTCGGCAACGCGGTGCTCTCCGCGACGCTCGCGTGCGTGTTCGGCGGCACGATAGCGGTCTCCAACGAGCGCCGCTGGGGCACGCTGGGCCATGTGCTGCTCTCGCCGCGGCCGCGCACGCTCATCTTCCTGGGCCGGGCCATCCCGTACGCCGGGAACGGCCTGTTGATCGCGGTCTTCACGCTGACGGCCGGCTCGCTGCTGCTCGGCCTGCGGATCCCGGCGTCGGCCCTGCCGGGGCTGGTGCTGACGCTCGCGGTGGGTTCGCTGTCCTGCGCCTGTTTCGGCCTGACGCTGGGCGCGCTCGGGCTGCGGTTCCGCGACGTGTGGCTCATCTCCAACGTGTCACTGGCGCTGATGATGCTGCTCACCGGCGTCAACGTGCCGGCCGCGCACCTGCCGGAGTGGATGCGCGTGGTCGGCGGCGGGTTGCCGATCACCCACGCCGCGGAAGCCGCCCGCCGCCTCGTCGCCGGCGACAGCCTCGCCGCGGCCGGGCCCGCGCTGGTCAGGGAGGTAACGGTGGGTGTCGCCTACGCGGTGGTGGCGGCCGTACTCCTGAAGATCTTCGAAGCGGAGTCCCGCCGCCGCGCCTCACTGGACACCCTCTAGTAGGCGGATTTCGATCGGGGCGCGCGGAACGCGTTCGGGCGATTCTGCGTCTTGGAGGGCATGCGGACATCGTCGGTAGCCCGGGGCAGGTCGACCGCCCAGCGCCCGGAGGGGACCGACCCGCCGTCGCCCGGTCCGTCGGTCGGGCGACCCTCGGTCGAGGCCGAGTTCACCTCGTTCGTGACGGCCAACTACGGCCGGTTGCTGCACGTCGCCGATCTGATCATCGGTGACGCCGGGCGGGCCGAGGAGTTGCTGCAGACCGTCCTCACCCGCACGTACCTGCGCTGGTCCAAGGTCAGGCAGGACAACCCCCTGGGGTACGTGCGAGCGGGGCTCGTCAACGCCCGTACCGACTGGCTGCGGCGTGGTCTCGGGCGGGAGCAACCGACGGCGACGCTGCCCGGCACCGCCCTCGCCGCCGATCACGCCGAGGAGGTGGTCGGGCGCGACGCCGTGCAGCGGGCGCTCGCGGTGTTGACCGCCCGCGAACGGGCGGTGATCGTCCTGCGCTTCTACGAGGACCTGAGCGAGGCGGAGATCGCGCGCACCCTGGACATCGCCGCCGGCACGGTCAAGAGCGCCTGCGCGCGGGCCCTGGTCAAACTGCGCGTCGCACCGGATCTCGCGGACCAGTCATACGGAGGGGAACGGCCGTGAACACCATCGAGGATCTGCGGGCCGCGCTCGACTACGCCGCCGCGCCGGCGAGGCCGGACACGGCGGCCATCATCGCCCGCGGGCGCCGCCGGCGGTTTCGGCGCCGGGCGGCGGTGGGCGGCGGGATCGTCGCGGTCGTCACGGCGGTCGTGGCCGTCAACCCGTGGACGGTCGACACCGCGGACGTGCCCCCGCTGCACGGTTCCGCGCCGACAGGAGTGCTGGTCGCGGCGTTGACGGCGCAGCCGTACGAGGCGCCCGAGCGCTTCGACCCCCTGACGCGCACGCTGCACATCGGGTGGGTCCCGGACGGCCTGACCGACGAGCAGGCCGTGATCGAACCGACCGCGCAGACCTTCGGCGGTTTCGACGAGGAGTGGGAGGACGGCGGGAAGGACTTCGGCCTGGTCGTGAAGGTGCTCGCGAAGGGCCAGCCGGTCTCGGCTCTGGCCGGCGGCGCGCTGGGCATGCCGACGGACCCGGTGGAACGGCCGACCGACGCCGTCAACGGCCGGCCCGCGGTCTGCCTGAGCGACCCGGCGGTGTCGGGCTCGTGCGGCGCGCTCCGCTGGGAGTACGCGCCCGAGGCGTGGGCCCGGGTCTCGTACGCCGGGAGCCGCGGCCACACCCCCGCGGCGGCCGCGGCCGTCGTCCGCAGGGTGGCGGAGTCGGTGCGGCTGACGGCCGCCGAGCCTGTCCGGCTGCCGTTCACGCTCACCGGCCCGACCGCGGACCTCCACGCGGCCAGCACGCTGGTCCGGATCACGAAGCCCGGCCGGCCGGGCCGCGACGGCGAGCGGTGGAGCGCCCAGATCATCCTCGTCGACGACCCGGCGGAGGCGGACGGGAGCTACGGAGAGGCGCGCCAACTGGTGATCGGCGTCCGCAGGACCACGGACCCGTCGGGCCGCACCTCGCGCGACGCCGCTCCGAACACCATGGTGGACGACCACGAGGCCCGGCACTCCGGCGCGGCACTGGTGGTGTGGAACGTGTCGGGCACCCGGGTGTTCACCGAGTACCAGAACTGGAACGCCGACCCGACCTCGGCGTACGCGGACCTGCGCGTGCTCGCCGACCCCGCCGATCCGGCCGGGTGGCGCACGGTTCGCTGACCGCCGGGCGGCACGGGACCTCGTTCACGATCATGTTCTGGTACACCTGCGGGCATGACAGCAGCGCTCGAGATCGATGGGCTGACCAAACGGTTCGGCGACACGCTCGCCGTCGACGCGATCGATCTGGTCGTGCCGCAGGGGTCCTTCTACGGCCTCGTCGGACAGAACGGTGCCGGCAAGACGACCACCCTGTCGATGGCGGTCGGGCTGCTGCGGCCCGACGACGGTCACGCACGGATCTTCGGTGCCGACGTGTGGTCGGCGCCCGACGACGCGAAGGCGCTGGTGGGCGTGCTGCCCGACGGGCTGGCGATGCCGGAGCGGCTGACCGGCCGTGAGGTGCTCACCTATCTCGGCCTGCTGCGCGGGCTGCCGCGCGACGTGGTGACGGCGCGGGCCGACGAGTTGCTGGCGGTGCTCGAACTGGACAGTGCCCCGCGGACCCTGGTGATCGAGTACTCGACGGGCATGCGCAAGAAGATCGGGTTGGCAACGGCGTTGCTGCACGCGCCGCGGCTGCTGGTGCTCGACGAGCCGTTCGAGGCCGTCGACCCCGTGTCCGCGGCCACCATCAAGACGATCCTGCGCGGCTTCGTCGTCGGTGGTGGCTCGATCGTGCTGTCCAGCCACGTGATGGCGCTGGTGGAGCAACTCTGCGACCACGTTGCGGTGATCGACGGCGGGCGGGTGGCGGCGGCGGGCCCGCTCGACGAGGTGCGCGGTGGGCGTTCGCTCGAGGACACGTTCGTCGCCCTGGTCGGCGACGAGGACGGCGGGGTCAAGGAGCTGTCGTGGCTGTCGCGCTGACGATGGCCGCGATGAAGGTCGCGGCGTTGCGGCACGCGCTGCGCGGGCAACGCGCGCAGACCGCCGTCACGGGGGCGGTGCTCGGTGCCGTGCTCGCGGGCGGCACGCTCTACCTGGCGTTCGGCGACCTCGACCTGCTGGCGGCGGCGTACGCGGTGTGGTTGCTCGGTTGGCTGTTGGGTCCCGTCTTCATGGGCGGCGGCGACGAGACGCTGCGGCCGGAATACTTCGCCCTGCTCGGGCTGCCGGCGCGCACGATGGCCTTCGGCCTGCTGGTGGCCGCGTTCGTGGGGCTGGCGCCGCTGATCAGCCTGGTGGCGCTGGTGGGGCTGGTGATCGCCGGTGTGCGGCTCGGTGTCGGCAACGCGTTGGTGGCCGTGCCGGCGCTCGTCCTGCAACTCGCGGTGTTCGTGCTGCTGTCCAAAGTGGGCGTCGCGCTGGTGGGCCTGGCCCTGCGGTCCCGGCTCGGCGCGATCGCCACAGGGGTGGTCAACGGGGCGATCCTGGCCGGGCTCGGGCAGATCTGGGTGGTGTTCTGGGCGCTGGGGCAGACCGGCATCCCGTCGGTGGTGTGGTATCTGCCGTCGGGCTGGGGGCTGCTCGCCGTCCGTGGCACGTGGTGGGCGTTGCCGGCGCTGGCCGGGCTGGTGCTGGTGCTGCTGGCCGCGTGGGCCGGGTTGCTGTCGTGGCGGGTCGGTGCTACACGGGTGTCCTTCGCCGGCCGGCGCCGGCCCATCACCGCCGCCTCGTCTTCGGGAGCGGTCGTGGCCAAGGAGCTGCGGGCCTGGTCGCGGGACCTGGTGCGGAACTACCAGGTGACGTTCGCGTTGGCGTACGGCGTCTGCTTCGCGGCGAGCCCGCTGCTGCTCTCGTGGGACGGCATGCTGCCGTACGCGGGCCCGATCTTCCTCGTGATGGCGGCGGCGATGTCGGCCAACGTCTACGGCACGGACGGCACGGCCCTGTGGCTGAACCTGCTGACACCGGGCGGGTCCGACGTACGCGGCCGGCAGTGGGCCTGGCTGGTGGTGCACGCGCCGCCGGCCGTGGTGGTGACGCTGGTCTGCACGGCGGTCGCGGGCGGCCCGTGGCCGATGGTCCTGTCGCTGCTGCCCGCGTTGCTCGGCGGGGCGGTGGGCCTGGTCCCGCTGATCTCCGTGTACGGCCTGGTGCCGGGCACCGACCCGCACCGGCGGGCGAACAACCCGCTGCGCACCAGCGAGGACGACGGGGGCCTGACGGGTCAGGCCTACGCGGCGCTGGCGCTGGTCGCGGCGACGGCCGTGCCGGCGGCGTTGGCGGCGCACTGGTTCGGCTGGGCCGGTCCGGTGATCGGTGTGCTGACGGGTCTGTCGTGTTACCGGGGCTTCGGCGCGCTGGCGGCGCGGCGGTTGCGGACGCACGGCGTGGAGCTGCTGCAGGAGATGCGCACGGGCCGCAGAGCCGCGGGTTCACGCTCGGTGCGGACGCGCTTCGCGGCCCTGCCGGCGGGCCGTCAGGCGGTGGCCTGGGTCTGCTTCGGCCTGGGCGCCATCCCGCTGATCCCCCAGGGCGTCCTGGCGGCGGTGTTCGTGTCGCGGAACATGCTGCGGCACAGCTGGTTCGTGGCCACGTACATGTCGCCCGGGCTGCGCTACCCGGTGGCGATCGCCTTCATGGTGCTGGGCGCGACCATGTACGCGGTCGGCACGTGGCTGGTGCGCCCGACCTCCGCGAAGGTCGCGGGATAGGTGTCGAGCGCGTGCCCGGTCACCGTTGTCGCCAACGGTGACCGGACCGCGGCCGGGTCAGCGGTGCGCCGACGCGCCGCCCGGGGTCGGCTGGACCCGTTCGATGCGGACGCGGTTGAGCCAGCCCGGCAGGTCGCTGAGCGTGTACAGCTCGCCCTGCACGTCCGTGGCGATCGCGGTCGGCTGGGTGGGGAAGTAGCCGATCGTCGCGGACTCGTAGCCGCCCGCCGGCCGGGGGCGCACCGCGAACACCCGGGTCGAGCAGTAGTCGGCCGCGATGTAGGTGCCCCATGCCTCGGGGGTACGGGAGCCGCGGTACACCACGCCGCCGGTCACGGAGCAGTTGTCGTTGTAATGGTCGTACTCGAAGACCGGGTCGGTGTATCTTCCGCCCGCCCGGCACTGCTGCGGGTCGAACACCGGGGTGCCCTCACGGCAGGACCAGCCGAGGTTCGCCCCGCCCTGCCACGGGCGGATGTGGTTGATCTCCTCGACCAGGCCCTGGCCGACGTCGCCGATCCAGAGCGAGCCGTCGAGCGGGTCGACGGAGAACCGCCACGGGTTGCGCAGCCCGTAGAGCCAGATCTCCGGTCGTGCGCCGGGCGTGCGGACGAACGGGTTGTCGGAGGGTACGCAGTAGGGCTTCGCGCCGCAGGTGCGGTTGACGTTGATCCGCACGATCTTGCCCAGCAGCGTGCCGAGGTCCTGCCCGGCCTTGAACGGGTCGTTCGCGTGGCCGCCGTCGCCGAGGGACCAGTAGAGGTAGCCGTCGCGACCGAACGCCACCTGACCGCCGTTGTGGTTGCCGTACTCGGCGTGCGCCTGGGTGAGCAGCACCTGCAACCGCCCGGGAGCGCCGAGGGGCACCCGCGCCAGGGTCAACGTGCCGGCCGGCAGGCTGGTGTAGGCGACGTAGAGCATCCCGGTCCGCGCGAAGGTGGGCGCGGGCGTGATGCCGAGCAGGCCGCGCTCGTTGTCGGACGTGTCGACGCGCGCGGACAGGTCCAGCACCGGCTCGGCCGCGAGGCCGGTGTCGGGATGGTAGGCGCGCACGGTGCCGTGCTTCTCCGCGATCAGCATCCGGCCGTCGGGCAGCGAGGTGATCGCGATCGGCCGCTGCAGACCGAAAGCGACCTGCTCGGATACGACGGTCAGCTGCGTCAGTGGCACGGCGCGGGTGTGGGCCGCGCCGGCCGCGGTCGGGCCGGCCACGGACGCGGAGGGCAGCAGGAGCGCGGACAGGGCCAGAACGAAGGCCAACAGCGTGGCCAGGCGGTAACGCCGTCGCGACATCTTTCAGCTCCTCGATGCGGAGGTGGGGGAACGGGTGTGGGAGCGTTCCCACAATACATCGATCTCTGGCAATGTCCAGCATGGCGGCGGTGCGGGTGTTGTCCATAGTGGAGGATCTTCTTGCTTCTTTGGCCGCCGCCGGTAATATCTCCATGCTTTGATCTTCAACGGGGAGGAAAGACCCACATGCGATGGAAGATCGCTGCCGGCGTTCTGGTGGCGCTGGCCTTTATGGTTCCGGCGGCACCGGCGGCGGCTCAGACGCAACGGCCCGGCCTCAACGAGTCCTGTCAGACGGTCGAGCGCAAGATCTACAAGGACATGCGCGAGCTCGTCAAGATCGACCTGGACACCGCCAACACGGCGCAGGTTCGCCTGCTGGCCAACCAGATCCTCTTCGCGGCGACCAACGACCAGTTGTCCGGGCTGTCCACCGCGCTCCAGGGTGGGCTGAACGGACCCGCGGATGACCTGCGCGCCTTCCTCAAGACGGACCTGCAGAACACGTGGTTCATCGACCTGCGGCTCCGGGTCAACCAGACGATGACGGGCGCCGGCACCAACGTGCGCGCGGCCGCGCAGAAGGCGCTCGACGCGGAGACGATCGACGCCCTCCTGGCTTACCTGAACGAGGACATGTGGGCCGCACGGGCGCGTGACTGCGCGGCCACGCCGTCACCGAACCCGAGCGCCACCCCCACCACCACGCCGACCGCGGGCCCGAGCCCGGTGACCTCGGGCAGCCCGGCCGCTCCGGGCGGCGAAGGCGGCGGTCTGCCCGTGACCGGTGCCAACACGGCGATCCTCGCCGGCGCCGGGGGAGCCCTGCTGCTCGTCGGCGCCGCGGTCTTCGTGATCGGCCGCCGCCGCCGCGCCCGCTTCGTGGCGTAGCCCCGTCGACGCGCGCCCGGCCCGACCCTCCGTCGAGCCGGGCGCGCGCCGTACGTCGGCCGCACCTAGCGGGGCGCCGTCGGGGCGGTGCATTGTGGAGCGACCGCCGTGGAGATCGACCCTGGCGACTCGTCGCTCGAAGTCGCGGCAACGCTGCACGACAGCTCAGCCGGTGGGCCGACGCCGACGATGGGACAAGCCGGCGGACGGTCGGATGCCATACCTCTGGCCCTGATCGCCGAGTGCTTCGTGATCGAGGTCGTCGCCGAACCGCGGCCCGGCCAACGCCTGCCGCGGCGCGCGGACCTGCCGCCCTTCCTCGTCGTACGCTGCCTCAGCGCGACTCCGGATCCTGCCCCTGCGCCGCGCGGCCGCCGTCGACCGGTAACACCGCGCCCGTGATCAGGCTGGCGGCGGGAGAGAGAAGGAACGCCACCGCTTCCGCCACCTCCTCCGCGCGCCCCACCCGGCCGAGCGGGTGCAGGTCCGCCATCTGCGCGGCCACCTGGGTCGCCATCACCGGAGACAGGCCCGCCAGGTAGTCCGCGTAGCGTTCCGTCGAGATCGAACCCAGCGCCACCGCGTTCGCGCGGATGCCTGACCCCCCGTAGTCCACTGCCAACGCCCGGGTCAGGCCCTCGACCGCCGCCTTCGCCGTCGCGTAGGGGAGGGCGCCGCGGACCGCGCGTTGCGCCTGGTGCGACGAGACGTTGACGATCGCGCCGCCGTTGCCCGCCGCCAGGAAGCGGCGGACCGCCACCGACGAGCCCACCACCGCCGGCGCCAGGTTCGCCGCGATCAGCGAGACCACCTCCGGCCCCGGGGCGGTGTCCAGCGACAGGTCACGGAAGACGGCCGCGTTGTTGACCCAACCCGCCAGCGGTGCCGCCGCCTCCGCTTGGTCCGCCGCCGCCGACGCCGCCGCCTCGTCGGACGCGTCGCCCGTCACCGCCAGCAGCCGCGGATGTGACCAGGTCACCGGGGCCAGGTCGAGGACCACCACCGTCGCCGCGTCGGCGGCCAGCAACCGCGACGCGATCGCCCGGCCCACACCGGCCGCGCCGCCCGTGACCACATAGGACGCGGGAGCGCTCACGGCGCCTCGTCACCCCGCGAGCGTTCCTGGGCGCGGACCGCGGGCAGGTCGTCGATCCGGTCCAACTGCCGCATCGCCTGCCCCAGGCGCGCGTTGCCGCGCAGGCGGCCGCGGTTGCGATCGAGAAAAGCCCAGTAACCCGCCGTGTACGGGCACGCGTTGACGCCCAGGCGCGAGCGGGGGTCGTAGCGGCAACCGCGGCAGTAGTCGCTCATCCGGTTGATGTAGGCGCCGCCGGCCGCGTACGGCTTCGTGGTCATCGCACCCAGGTCCGCGTACTGGCTCATCCCGACGACGTTGGCCGTCATCACCCACTCGTAGCCGTCGACGAACGAGCGGTGGAACCAGTCCACCAGGTCGGCCGGGCGCCAGCCGCGCTGCAGCGCGTAGTTGCCGAGCACCATCAGGCGCGGGATGTGGTGCACCCAGCCGCGGTCGCGGACGCCGGCCAGCACGTCCGACAGGCAGTGCGCCTCGACGGCGTCCGCGTCCAGCGCGCTGAACCAGGCGGGGACCCGGCGGGTCGCGCGCAGGCCGTTCGCGCCGCCGTAGTCGGCGTCGAAGTACCAGTAGAGGTGCCAGATGTAGTCGCGCCAGCCGATCAGTTGCCGGACGAAACCCTCCACCGAGGACAGTGGGGCGGCGCCGGAACGGTACGCCGCCTCCGCCCGGTGCACCGCGTCCAGCGGGTCGATCAAACCGAGGTTCATCGGCGCCGAGAGCAGGCTGTGCGCCATCCACGGGTCGCCGGAGAGCATCGCGTCCTCGTACGGGCCGAACGCCGGTAGTCGGTGCGCGACGAAGTGGCGTAGTCGGGCCAGCGCCTCGCGGCGGGTCGCCGGGAACACCCGCGGGCCGTCGTTGCCGACGAACCGGATGCCCTCGCGTTCCCAGCGGTCCAGGTCCGCGCGTACGCCCTCGTCGATCTCGTCCTCGACCGGCATCGGCGGGTCCGGCACCTCGACGCCCGACGCGGGCGGTGGCTGGCGGTTCTCGGTGTCGAGGTTCCACTTGCCGCCCGCGGGCGCGTCACCGTCCATCAGCACGTCGTGGCGGCGCCGGGCGTCGCGGTAGAAGTCCTCCATCCGCAGCCGGCCGTGCCGTTCGTCGGCCCAGGCGACGAACTCGGCGGGCGGGGTGGCGAAGCCGCGCGGCGGCAGCATCGTCACCCCGTCGAGCGACTGGACGAACTCGCGGGCCCGGCGAGAGGTCGGATGGCATACGTCGAGTGGTTCGCCGCTGACCTTGCGTAGTGCCTCGCCGTAGGTGTCGGTACGCAGGAAGATCGCTTGGTCGCCGAGTTCGGCCGCGCGGTGCCGCAGAGCGGAGAGCACGAGGTGGGCCTTCTGCCGGTGGAACGCGCGACGGCGGAAAACGGCCTTCGACTCGATCAGCAGCACGGGTTGGCGGGGCGCGTCGAGGAAGTGCGGCCCCAACTGGTCGGCGAACAACCACCGGCGGATCATCCGATCATTGTGCCCCTCTTACGGATGATTCAACCGTCCGCCTTGCGCGTCACGATCGTGTCGCGAAGCTGACTCAGCAGCGCGTTGCTGTCGTCGACGTCGAGCCGGGTGAAGACGCCGGTGCCGAGGCTGCCGTGGTCGGCCCACGAGCAGACCACGACCTCGGTGCCCTTGTCGGTGCCGACGCCGCAGCGCCGGCTCTCGCCGCGCTCGGTGTCGGCCATCGTCCGCACGTCGCGCAGGTTGTAGGTGGGCGTCACCCGGCCGATCTCGTTGGTCACGTCGCTGTCGGGGGAGACGTGCAGGCCGGTCGTGCCGAAGACGGTGGTGCGCTTGCCGTCGCCGTCGACGAAGAGGCCCGCGAAGGGGGAACCGCCGACGAACCAGTACGACTTGGACACTTCCGCCTTCAACTCGTTGGCGGCTCGCTGGCTCTGCGGGTCGTCGCGCAGCGTCAGGCCGGCGACCGTGGTCGGCACCGCCGCGTCCGCCGGGAACTGGGAGTAGAACGGCTCGCCGAACCAGGCCGGGCAGCCGCAGCAGCAGAGCAGCGAGAGCAGCGCGAACCAGGGCCAGCGGCGGCGCCGGCGCACCGGGACGGCGACGTAGCCGGGCGGTGGGCGCCAGCCCGGCGGCGGACCGGCCGGCTCGGGCCGCTTGGCCGTGCGCTCCTTGCGCTTCGTGACCGGCGCCGGCAACGGCGGGGGAGAAGGTGGCGACGCAGGTGCCGGGGGCGGCACGGCCGGTTCCTGCCGCGTCGGGGGATAGGCCACGTCCATCGGGTACGACGGCAGCGGGTCGACGTCGGCCCACGGGTCGACGGGGGTGTCGTCGTCGCCGAACCGCCGCCCCGTCGGCAGGTCGAGCGTGGGGTCGCGGGGCTGCGCGGGCGGTGGCGGCGGTGGCGGGAAGCGCGTCTCGTCCTCGAGCCAGCGCTTGCGCTTGGGCCCGGGCGGCGGCACGGGCGCGGCGCCGCTCCACTTCGGCCCCGGCTCCACCGGCGTCACCGGCTCGGTCACGCCGCCCTGGCGCTCCCGTTCCTCTTCCGCCATCGCGAAGCGCTCCTCCCACAGCCGGCCCGACCCGAGGTTAGACGAAGAGAGCTAGTCTTCCGCCCCATGCACATCGAACTTGCGGCGCTGGTCGTCGACGACTACGACGAGGCGATCGGGTTCTTCGTCGACGCGCTCGGTTTCGACCTGGTCGAGGACAGTCCGTCGACCACCAACGACGGCCGGCCCAAGCGCTGGGTGGTGGTGCGCCCGCCGGGTGCCGCGACCGGGCTCCTGCTCGCCCGGGCCGACGGCGACGAGCAGGCGAAGACAGTCGGCAACCAGCTCGCCGGGCGGGTCGGCTTCTTCCTGCGGGTCGACGACTTCGCGGCGGCGTACGAGCGGATGCGCGAGGCCGGCGTGACCTTCCACGGCGAGCCGCGCCACGAGCCCTACGGCAGCGTCGTGGTGTTCGAGGACGTCGCCGGCAACAAGTGGGACCTCCTCGGCCCGCGCCCGTAAGGAACGGTCCGTTGTTAACGCATAGCGTTAACAACGGACCGTTCCTTACCACTAGCGAACCGCCACCCACACCGCCCAGGCCGCCAGACCGAGGATCAGCAGCGCGCCGGCCCGGCGGGTGTGGATGAACGCCAGCGGTGCCCACCACAGTGGCCAGACCGGGTTGTTCGGCGGTGGGTCCACGGGCTTCGGCTCGCGGAACCGCCGCCACACCCAGACCAGGGTGGGCAGGCCGCCGAGCGTGAGCAGAGCCGGCCAGGGCAGCTCACCCAGCGACACCAGGACCACCACGCCCACGTAGTAGAGGACCATCATGCCGACGGTGGCCGCCTTGGCGAGCGGTTCGCCGAGCACCACCGGCAGCGTGCGGGTCCCGCTCCGGCCGTCGTACGGCAGCTTGTCGATGTGCTTGCCCATCAGCACCGTGGTCGGCAGCAGCGCGTAGACGAGCGCCGTGACCACGACCGCCCAGGGCAGCGTGCCGGTGCCGGCGTAGTAGACCCCGCCGACCATCAGCGGACCCCAGGTGACCAGCACGTCCGCCTCGCCGAGGCCGATCTTCTTGAGCCGCAGGGGCGGCGCGGTGTAGGCCCAGGAGAGGAACAGCCCGCCGAGCGCGAACGCCGCGATCCACCAGTCCTGCCGGACGATCAGCGTGATCATGATGGCCAGGTCGATCACCTGACAGAGCAGGATGCCCACGACGAGCTGCCGGCGGGTGACCAGCCCGGCGAGGATCGGGTGCGGCGCGTACAGCGCCCGCGGGTAGTCGGCCGTGTCGTTGCCGACGTCGGTGTCGGTGAGGTCGTTCATCAGGTTGTTGGCCAGGTGCGCCACGACGATGCCGACGACGGCCAGCACGATGTTGAGCCAGTCGACGGACACGACGGCCACGGCAGCCAGCAGAACGGCGATCAAACCCGAAACGAAGGTCATCGGGAGTACGCCGGCGCGGGTCACGACCAGCCAGCGGGTGACCGGGTCGACGACGCCCTGGGCGGGCGGGTTGGTGGTGGCGAACGCGTATCGCCAGGCCGACAGCCGGTCGGCAACGCTGAGGCTGCTCACGGCATCGATGGTACGCCGATCTTGAACTCGTTCAACTCGGCCGGTGTACGCGCGGAAGGCCGCGGCCACGCGCCGCGTACCCTGGTTGGTTGGGATTGAAGGAGGGGTCGATGACCGTCGCAACCGTGTGGCCGCGGCTCGAGCAGCTGCTGCCGCTGGTCAGCAAGCCGATCCAGTACGTCGGCGGCGAGCTGGGCGGGGTGCGCAAGGAGTGGGAGACCACCACCGTGCGCTGGGCCCTGATGTACCCCGACGCCTACGAGGTGGGCCTGCCCAACCAGGGCGTGCAGATCCTCTACGAGGTGCTCAACGAGCAGCCCGACGTGCTGGCCGAGCGCACGTACGCCGTCTGGCCCGATCTCGAGGCCCTGATGCGCGAGCACGGCGTGCCGCAGTTCACCGTCGACGCGCACCGCCCCGTCCGGGCGTTCGACCTGCTCGGGCTCTCGTTCGCGACCGAGCTCGGCTACACCAACATGCTCACGGCGCTCGACCTGGCCGGCATCCCGCTGCTGGCGAAGGACCGCACCGACGAGGACCCGATCGTGCTGGCCGGCGGCCACGCCGCGTTCAACCCCGAGCCGATCGCCGACTTCCTCGACGCGGCCGTGCTGGGCGACGGCGAGGAGGCGGTCCTCGAGGTCACCGCGCTGGTCCGGGCCTGGAAGGAAGAGGGCTCCCCGGGCGGTCGCGACGAGCTGCTGCTGCGGCTGGCCAAGACCGAGAGCGTGTACGTGCCGCGCTTCTACGACGTCGACTACCTGCCCGACGGCCGGATCCAGCGGGTCGTGCCCAACCGGGCGGGCGTGCCGTTCCGGGTGCACAAGCGCACGACGATGGACCTCGACCAGTGGCCGTACCCGAAGAAGCCCATCGTGCCCCTGGCCGAGACCGTGCACGAGCGGTACGCCGTCGAGATCTTCCGGGGCTGCACGCGCGGCTGCCGGTTCTGCCAGGCGGGCATGATCACCCGGCCGGTCCGCGAGCGGTCGATCACCACGGTCGGCCAGATGGTCAAGGAGGGCCTGGAGTTCTCCGGCTTCTCCGAGGTCGGCCTGCTCTCGCTGTCCAGCGCCGACCACTCCGAGATCGGTGACATCTGCTCCGGCCTGGCCGAGCAGTATGAGGGCACCAACGTCTCGCTCTCGCTGCCGTCGACGCGGGTCGACGCGTTCAACATCGAGCTCGCCCAGGAGCTGTCCCGCAACGGCCGGCGGACGGGCCTGACGTTCGCGCCCGAGGGCGGCTCCGAGCGGATCCGCAAGGTGATCAACAAGATGGTGTCCGAGGAGGACCTCATCCGCACCGTGGTCACCGCCTACACCAACGGCTGGCGCCAGGTGAAGCTCTACTTCATGTGCGGCCTGCCCACCGAGACCGACGAGGACGTGCTGCAGATCGCCCGCCTCGCGCACGAGGTGATCAAGGCCGGTCGCGCGGCCACCGGGTCCAAGGACATCCGCTGCACGGTCTCCATCGGCGGGTTCGTGCCCAAGCCGCACACGCCGTTCCAGTGGGCCTCGATGTCGACGCCCGAGGTGATCGACAACCGGCTCAAGCTGCTCAAGCAGGCGATCAACAGCGACCGGTCGCTGGGCCGGGCGATCGGCTACCGCTACCACGACGGCCAACCGTCGCTGATCGAAGGCCTGCTCTCCCGCGGCGACCGCCGGGTCGGCGCCGTGATCCGCAAGGTGTGGGAGGACGGCGGCCGGTTCGACGGGTGGAGCGAGCACTTCTCCTACCAGCGCTGGGTCGACGCCGCCGCGGCCGAGCTGCCGACCTTCGGGGTCGACCTCGACTGGTTCACCACCCGCGAGCGCGACGAGCTCGAGGTGCTGCCCTGGGACCACCTCGACTCCGGGCTCGACAAGGACTGGCTCTGGCAGGACTGGCAGGACTCGATGAGCGAGTTCGAGCAGGACGACTGCCGGTGGACCCCGTGCTTCGACTGCGGCGTCTGCCCGTCCATGGACACCGAGATCCAGATCGGCCCGACGGGCCGCAAGCTGCTGCCGCTGACGCCGGTCGGCAGCGGGAATGGCTGAGCTTCGGTTCGTCACGCCGGTCGACGACGCCGGTCTCGAGGACTGGCGCCGTGTCCACAACACGGTCGTGCCGCCCTTCCCGCTCTCGCTCGCCGACGTGCGCGAACGGGCCGAGCGGAACCGCCTGGAGCTCGCGTACCTGGGCGCCGTCGCGGTCGGCAACTCGACCGTGCGGCCCCCGGACGCGGACGGCGTCGCGGTCGTGATCGCGCGGGTGCTGCCCGAGCACCGGGGGCGCGGCTTCGGTGCGCTGATCCACTCGCGGGCCCTGGCGTTCGCCCGGGCGCTGGACCCCGTCGCGATCGAGACCCTCGTGCTCGCGGCCAACGTCGACGGCTTGCGCTTCGCGGAGCGGCAGGGCTACGTCGAGGCGTCGCGGTACGTCGTCGACGGCGCTCGAGAGGTGCGGCTGCGCCTGCCGTAGGCAAGCCAGCGGCCCGGCTCAGGGTCAATACGACCGCAATGTGAAAGCATGGCCGCATGCCGAAACGGGTCGACCCCACCGAGCGGCGGACGCTGATCGCCGACGCGCTGATGCGGGTCGCGGCGCAACGCGGGCTGGAGGCGGTGAGCCTGCGCCACGTTGCCGCCGAGGCCGGCGCGACCACGGGCCTGGTGCAGCACTACTTCGGCACCAAGGACGAGATGATGCTGTTCGCGCTCGACGTGGTCAGCGGCCACATCGCCGAGCGGATGGAGGCGGCGGTCAGCGCGCTGGGCCCCGACCCGGCGCCGCGCGACCTGATCCGGACGATGGTCACCCAACTCCTGCCGCTCGACGACGCCCGGCGCGCCGACGGCAAGGTCGGGCTGGCCTTCTTCGCGTACGCGGCCACCCGTCCCCACGTCGCCGAGGTGCAGCGGCGAGGCTCGGCCGGCCTGCGCGACTTCTTCGCCACGCTGATGCCGGAGCCCGCCGCGACGACCCTGCTCGCGCTGGTCGAGGGCCTGGCGCTCTACCTGCTCACCGACACCTACCCGGCCGAGGTCGCGCTGCGCAGCCTGGACGACTACCTCGACTCGGTGTTCACCCCGGCCGGCGGGCGACCGTGAGCCGCATGGGCGTCTCCGCCCGGTAGCCGCCGCCCGGCCGGCGGAGGTGCTTGTCGAGCACCGCGGTGATCGCCGCGCGGGCCGCCTCCTCCCGGCGCGCGGGCACCCGCTCGAGCAGGCGGCGGGACCCGAGCGAGAGCCACCAGGTCCAGTACGCGTCGGCGGACGGGAACTCCGAGCGGACGGTCAACTCCGCCGTCGTCACGTCGGTCAGGTAGGCGCCGTCGAACAGGCCCGTGACCCACGCCGGCTGCGCGGCCCCGACCTCCTTGGACTCGAGGCCCTGCTCCGGGTCGGGCAGTTGGAACGGCGCGAGGGCGGCGTTGCGGTCGGCGTAGAACGCCTGGCCGGCGGCCGTCGACTCGGCGAACGTGCTCACGGCCAGCCGGCCGCCCGGGCGCAGCAGGTGGGCCCAGCGGGCCACGGCGGCGGCCGGGTCGCTCATCAGGAAGACCATGAAGCCGCCGGTGACCACGTCGAACGAGCCGGGCCGGAAGGCGGGGAACTCGGCGTCGCCGCTGGTCACGCGTACCCAGGGCAGGTCTTTCGCGGCCTCGGCCGTGAGTTGGCGCATCGTCGGGGCGAAGTCGACGCCGATCACCGTGCCGGTGGGGCCGACCGCGGCCGCGGCGGGGAAGAGGACGTTGCCCCGGCCACAGCCGAGATCGAGCACGCGCTCGCCCGTGGCGATGCCGGCGTGGGCGACCAGCGCGCGCCCCGGCGGGCCGAAGAACTCCACGCCGGTCTGCTCGTACGTGGGTGCGGCGCGATCGAAAACACCCGCGATGCGTGCCTTGGGGCCGACGTCCGTCATGGCGTGACGGTAGTAGGTGGGAGGATGGTTGCGAACGGTCCGCACACGCGAGGAGCACAGCGATCAGCAGGAAGCCACAGCCGGAGGGTGGGCAGGCGCCCGTCGTCCAGCGCATCCGGATCCGGTACGCCAAGCGCGGGCCGCTGCGGTTCACCTCACACCGTGACTTCGCGCGCGCCTTCGAGCGGGCGGTTCGCCGTGCCGGGGTGCCCATCGCGTTCTCGCAGGGCTTCACCCCGCACCCCAAGATCTCGTACGCCAGCGCGGCGCCGACCGGCACCGCCAGCGAGGCCGAATACCTGGAGATCGGGTTGCAGGCCGAGGTCGAGCCCGACTGGGTGCGCAGCGCGCTGGACGAAGCGCTCTCGCCCGGGCTGGACGTGCTGGACGCGGCGGTGGCGAGCGGTGAGTCGCTGGCCGACCGGATCGACGCGTCGCGCTGGCGGCTGGAACTGCCGGGGCTGACGGATACGGCGGTTTCCGACGCGGTCACGAAATTTCGGGATTCGTCCGAAGTCATGGTCGAGCGGCAGACGAAGCAGGGCCGCCGCAGCTTCGACACCAGGGCCGCCGTGGTCTCCATCGAGGTGATCAATTCCGGTCCGGCAGCTTCCGGGGGGTCGGGCGAGCCGTGTGCGATACTCGACGTAGTCGTGCGGCAGGTCACCCCGTCCGTGCGACCCGATGACGTCCTTGCCGGCCTCCGTGTGGTGGCCGACCTGGAGCCGCCGGTCCCGCCTCGCGCGACCCGGCTGGCACAGGGCCGGCTGACCGCGCAGGGGGCGATCGTGGATCCGTTGGAGGCGGGCCACGACGGGGCTGTCGTCGGTGAACGCTGACCGCGGCGACGCGATCGGCGTTTAGCCCGCCAGACTTCGGTCTGCCCGCCGCTTCGCGCGGCGGGCGCGGCCGGAAACACTTTGCGGCGACCCTGCGTGGCAGCGCTCACCCGCGCCCGGGGTTGTCAGAACTGGAGAACGTCCATGCTCGAGAACGAGCCGACGGGCGGCGAGGACCAGGGCAACGAGCCCGCCGCGCAGACCGAGGCACCCGCGACACCCGTCAAGCGCACCCGGGCCCGCAAGTCGACCGCCGCCGCGGCCGCGCCGGCCCCTGACGCTGACGAGGAGGCGCCGGCGACGACCAGGCGCCGACGCAAGGCGACAACTACCGCCAAAGCCGACACCGAGGGCGAGTCCCCGGCAGAGGGTACGAACGACGCGCCGGTGAAGCGGACCCGGCGCCGCAAGGCCGCCACCGAGGACGCCGCCCCGGCGGGTCGCGCCGTCGACGCCGTGGTCGCCGCGGAGTCCGACGACCCCGCCGCCGAGCCGGCCGCTGGCCTCGGCGACGTCGAGCCCGCGCCCGGGCGCCGGCGGTCCACCCGACGGGTCATCGCCACGGAGTCGGCCGACCCGGCCGCCGAGCCGATCGCCGGCGTCGGCGACGTCGAGCCCGGCGCCGCACCCACCGCGGAGACCGATCCCGCGCTGGTGGAAAGCCAGGCGGTCGGGGAGCCCGGTGAGCCCGTCGACGACGAGGAGGCCGAGGAGGCCACCACCGAGCCGCTCGAGGTCGAGGAGCCCGCGCCCACCCGGCGCCGGGCCGCGACCCTGCTGTTCATGGCGCCCGAGCCCGACGAGGAGCCGGCACCGGCACCGGTCCGGCGCACCCGGCGTACCCGGGGCACCGCGGCCGTCGACGCGCCCGCCGAGCCCGTCGAGGCTCCGGCGGCCGCGGCTGCTCCGGCCGCTTCCGCCGCTGAGGTCGACTCCGAGAGTGACGCCGGCGAGACCACCGGCCGGCGGCGCCGGCGCGGGCGGCGTACCGGCGAGGAAGCCGCACCGGTCGAGGTCGAGGCGGTCGACGAGGACGAGCCCACCGCGGACGCCGAGGGCGACGACGACGCCGACGACGACGATGACGAGAGCGGCCGCCGACGCCGCCGCCGGGGCCGCCGCGGCCGCGGTCGCGGCAAGGGCCCGGCCGACGACGCCGACGAGGTCGAGGAGCCCGCGGCGGCCACCGCCGACGACGACGAGGAGGACGGCGACGGTGTCACCCGCCGGCGCCGCCGGCGGCGCCGCAAGGGCGACGCCGACACGGGCGCCGACGACGGCGTGCACACCGTGGTCCGGATCCGCGAGCCGCGCAGCACCTCCGACGAGGTGCAGGGCGTCTCCGGCTCGACCCGGCTCGAGGCCAAGCGCCAGCGCCGGCGGGACGGCCGCGAGCAGCGCCGCACCCGGCCGCCGATCCTGAGCGAGTCGGAGTTCCTGGCCCGCCGCGAGGCCGTCGACCGGGTGATGGTGGTCCGGCAGCGGGGCGACCGTACCCAGATCGCGGTCCTGGAAGACGGCGTGCTGGTCGAGCACTACGTGACCCGGGCGTCGTCCGGCGCGATGGCCGGCAACGTCTACCTCGGCAAGGTGCAGAACGTGCTGCCCTCGATGGAGGCGGCGTTCGTCGACGTCGGCCGGGGCCGCAACGCGGTGCTCTACGCCGGCGAGGTCAACTGGGACGCCTCCGGCCTGGAGGGCCGGGCCCGCTCGATCGAGCAGGCGCTGCGCTCCGGCGACTCGGTGCTGGTGCAGGTCACCAAGGACCCGATCGGCCACAAGGGCGCCCGGCTGACCAGTCACATCGCGCTCTCCGGCCGGCACCTCGTCTACGTGCCGGGCGGCAACGCGTCCGGCATCAGCCGCAAGCTGCCCGACACCGAGCGCAAGCGGCTCCGCGACGTGCTGAAGAAGCTGGTGCCCGAGGGCGCCGGCGTGATCGTCCGGACCGCGGCCGAGGGCGCGTCGGAGGACGAGCTCGAGCGCGACGTCAAGCGCCTGCAGGCGCAGTGGGACGACATCCAGGAGAAGGCGGCGGCCGGTGGCGCGCCGGCGCTCCTCTACGAGGAGCCCGACCTGCTGATCCGGGTCGTCCGCGACCTGTTCAACGAGGACTTCCGCGAGATCGTCGTGCAGGGCGACGAGGCGTACGAGATGGTCGACTCGTACCTCGGTCATGTCTCTCCTGACCTGGTGCCCCGCCTGCACCGGCACACGTCGACCGTCGACCTGTTCGCCGAGAAGCGGATCGACGAGCAGATCCTCAAGGGCCTCGACCGCAAGGTGTTCCTGCCCTCGGGCGGCCACCTGGTGATCGACCGCACCGAGGCGATGACGGTGGTCGACGTCAACACGGGTAAGTACACGGGCGCCGGCGGCAACCTCGAGGAGACCGTCACCCGCAACAACCTGGAGGCGGCGGAGGAGATCGTCCGCCAGCTCCGCCTGCGGGACCTCGGCGGCATCGTGGTCATCGACTTCATCGACATGGTGCTGGAGAGCAACCGCGAGCTGGTGCTCCGGCGGCTGACCGAGTGCCTGGGCCGGGATCGCACCAAGCACCAGGTCACCGAGATCACCTCGCTGGGTCTGGTGCAGATGACCCGGAAGCGGATCGGGGCCGGGCTGCTGGAGGCGTTCTCGGAGAACTGCGAGGTCTGCAAGGGCCGCGGCCTGATCATCCACACCGAGCCGGTGCCGGTGAAGGGTGGCGGGCAGTCGCAGTCGCACAGTCATGGCGCCAACGGTTCGGGTTCCGGCGCTGAGAAGGTCAAGGCGGTGGCGTCCGCGCCGGCCACGACGTCCTCGTCGCGGCGCCGTGGGCGCAAGGCGGCGGCCGCGCCGCAGAGCGCGCCGGACACGATCGAGCCGACGGTGGTCGCCGACGAGGACGACACCATGGGGTACGACCTGTCCCGCTACGACGACGTCGTGCTGGACCCGGTCGACGAGGTGGAGGCGCCCGACGTCGCGCCGGCGTCGAACGGCCGCCTGGCCGGCACCGACGACCCGGACGCGGCCGGCGACGACGACGAGGACGGCGACCTGGCCGAGGCCAGCACATCCCGCCGCCGAGGCCGCCGGGGCGGCGCCCGCCGCCGCACCCGCCCGTAGTTTCCGACGCTCGACCACTGCCCGGCCACCACTCGGTGACCGGGCAGTGTCGTGCGTGGTGGGGATGTGCCGGGCCCCGACCGCTGGGGGTCGCGGCGTGCGTGGCCGTCCGCGCGAGGGGCAGGCCGGGCCGCGCCTCGCGTTGTTGGGCGGGATGCCGTTGGCCCCGCCTTCGTCGCGACGCGGTGGCGTGCGTGCGGTGGCGGGCAGTGTCGCGGTGTTCGTGAATGCGCGTTAGGGTCGCGGCATCGTCCCGCCGCCACCCCCGGAGGACCATCCCGATGCGTCTGCGTCGTCAGTTTGCCGTGCTCGTCGTGTCCGTCGCTCTGGTCGCCGTCGCCGGGTGTTCCGGCGATGTGGAGGGTCGTGGTGACGGCAGCGCCGCGCCGGGGGCCAGTGCGTCGGGGAGTGCCGCGCCCTCGGCGGCGCCGTCCGGGAGCGCGGCGGTGCCGGGCGGCACGCCGGCGCCGAACATCACGCTCGGCCCGGCGCCGACGGCGAAGGCCGGCGGCAACGCCACGCAGGTCTGCGCCGACGCGCGCAAGGCCACGGAGAGCGGCACGACCGGGTTCGTGCAGCAGCTCACCGCGGTGCTGGAGGCGCAGGGCAAGAACGACAAGACGGCCGAGGCCGCGGCCGAGAAGAAGCTCGGTGCCACCCTGGACACCTGGGCCGCCGACCTGCGCAAGGCCTCCACGGCCGCGACCGACGGTCAACTCAAGACCACGTTGTCGCAGCTCGCCGGGCAGGTCGACACCATGACCTCGAACGTCGAGACCATCGACGACGCCACCCTCGGCGCCATCCAGGATCGCCTCGACACGCTCTGCCCGAACTGACCGGTCTTGACCGTGTCGCCGCGGACCTGGCAGCGGAGCGCAGCGTAGCGGTGTCCGGCGGGAGCGACGGTCGTGCCCCCGGCGGACCCGGGACCGGATCGGCTCCTAGACGCTCGTGCGCGGGGTGACCGCGCCGTCGACCGTGCGGACCAGCAGGTTGAGGACCTCGTGGCGGGACGCGCCGTGTTGCGTGACGTAGGCCCAGCCCGCGTAGAGCTGTGACCACATCAGGCTGGACAGCCACGGCGCGGGCAGGCCCGGGTCGATCGTGCCGTCGCGGTGGCCGCGGTCGATCATCGCGCTGAAGCGGTCATCGCAGCCGTCGTCGACGATCGGGGTCGACTCGCTGAGGCAGTCCGGGTCCGTGAAGATCAGGGAAAGGAGGCTGCCGAGGTCGAAGTACTCGCGGCAGAGGCGGAGCAGCGCCGCGCAGCCCGTGCCCTCGTCGAGGCGCGCGCTGGCGGTGGCGTGGTCGAGTCGGGCGCTGCCCTCGGCGGCGACGGCCCGCATCAGGTCGGAGCGCTCCGGGAAGTAGCGGTGCAGGGTCGTGCGGCCCACGTCGGCGGCCGTGGCGATCTCACCCAGGGCGGCGCCGGGGTTCTGCCCGAGCACGTCGATCGCGGCGGACAGGATCGCCTGCCTGGTGCGGGCCCGCGCACCACGTTCATGTACCTGCACAGGCTGAGGTTAGCAGTCTCAATTCGGATTCTCACTTGACTCTTGTGGAACATCCGCGTTCCACTAGAGCGCATGACCGTCCCGCCTCCGCGGTTCGCGCGGCTTCGCACGCTCGTCTCGTTCGTCGCGCCGCACCGGCGGGTGCTGGTCGCCGGGTTCCTGCTCGGCCTGCTCGCCAGCGCGGTCGGGCTGGCGACGCCGCTGGTCACCAAGTGGGTGATCGACACGCTGGGCCAGGACCACGCGCCGCTCTGGCGGCCCGTCGGGGTGCTGCTCGCGCTCGTCGTGGTCGGCGCGGCCATCTCCATGTGGCAGTGGGTGATCATGGGCACCGTCGCCGAGAAGGTGGTGCTCGACGCCCGGGTCTCGATGATCAGGCAGTACTTCGCCGCCCGGGTCCGGGAGATCACCGGCCGGCCGACCGGCGAGCTGGTCACCCGGGTGACGTCCGACGCCGGCCTGCTGCACAGTGCCTCGGCCAGCCTCGTCGGCCTGCTCAACAGCTCGCTCGCGCTGGTGGCCACGCTGGTGCTGATGGGCGTGCTCGACATCGTCCTGCTCGGGCTGACGCTGGCCTCGGTCGTGGTGGTGGGCGCGATCATGATCACGCTGATGCCGGCGATCGCGAAGGCGCAGGAGGCCGCGCAGGAGTCGGTGGGCCGGCTCGGCGGGGCGCTCGAGGGCACGCTGCGGGCCATCCGGACGGTCAAGGCGAGCCGGGCCGAGGTGCGGCAGACCGACCGGATCGTCGCCGACGCCCGCGACTCCGCCAGGCATGGCATCCGGGCCGCGCGGCGCACGGCGACCGTCTGGACGATCTCCTGGACCGGCATCCAGCTCGCGATCATCGTGATCCTCGGCCTCGGCGCCTGGCGGGCCGATCGCGGGTTGATCGAGATCTCGAGCCTCATCGCGTTCCTGCTGTACGCGTTCCAGCTCATGGGCCCGATCAGCGAGCTCACCGAGAACGTCACCAACCTGCAGGCGGGCATGGCCGCCGCCGCCCGGATCCAGCAGGTGGCGGCGATGGAGGTCGAGCCGCGGTCGCCGGGCGCGTCGGCTGCTGTTCCGGGCTCGGTCGACGCGCCGGTTCTGGAGTTCCGCTCGGTGACCGCCCGTTATGCGCCAGGGACCGAGCCGGCGGTACGGGGGATCGACCTGATCGTGCCCCGGCGCGGCCATACGGCGATCGTCGGGCCGTCGGGTGCGGGGAAGACCACGCTGTTCTCGCTGATCCTGCGGTTCCTGGAGCCGGAGAGCGGGGAGGTGCTGCTCGACGGGCGGCCGTACGGGTCGTTCACGCACGACGAGGTGCGCTCGCGGCTGGCGTACGTGGAGCAGGAGACCCCCGTCGTGCCCGGCACGATCCGCGACAACCTGCTGTTCACGCACCCGGACGCCACGGAGGCGGAGGTGCTGGCGGTGCTCCGGGCGGTACGGCTGGACGACAAGATCGACTCGCTCGCGGAGGGGCTGGACACGTCGCTGACCGAGAACGAGGTCAGCGGCGGGCAGCGGCAGCGGATCGCGCTGGCCCGGGCGATCCTGCGTACGCCGGACGTGCTGCTCCTCGACGAGGCCACCGCCCAGGTCGACGGCCTGACGGAGGCGGCGCTGCACGACTGCATCCGGGAGCGCGCGTCGTCCGGCGCGGTGGTGACGATCGCCCACCGCCTGTCGACGGTCCTGGACGCGGACACGATCGTGGTGCTGGACGAGGGCCGCATCCGGGCCCGCGGGACGCACGCGGAGCTGCTGGCCGGTGACGCGCTCTACCGCAAGCTGGTCGAGGCGCTCCGCATCGCCGAGACCCGCCCGCACCCGACCCCGATCGGCGCCGTCTGACCCTGAGGCTCGCCCGTCGCACCGACCCCGGCCTCGATCCCGGCGGGCGCCGCCATCCCGGCGCCGCATCCGGCGCGACCTCACCCCGCCGTGAGCCCCACCACCTCGTTGGCGGGGTGGGGTGGCTGTTGTCCGTGGTTATCGTGGGAAGTGGCCAGCGTGCCGGCTTGCGGTGTCGGCTCGTGGGCTGCTCGTTCGGGGCCTGGTTTGGGGCGCCGGTCGGGTATGCCGTACGCTTGCCTGTGGCGCACTCCCGTGCGCCGCGTTCACGTGTGCCCGCCGATCGTGCTTTCGCACTCAGGTGTTGTGGCCGACGTCGAACGGCCACCGCCACGCTACGACAGGAGTCCGCGTCCCATGTACGCGATCGTCAAGACCGGCGGCAAGCAGTACAAGGTCGCCGAGGGTGACGTGATCGAGGTCGAGAAGCTCGTCGGCGAGCCCGGCGACGCGGTAACGCTCGCCGCGGTGCTCCTCGTTGACGGTGACGACCTGGTGACCGACTCGGCGCAGCTTGCCAAGGTCTCGGTGTCCGGCGAGATCGCCGCGCACACCAAGGGCCCCAAGATCCGGATCCACAAGTTCAAGAACAAGACCGGCTACCACAAGCGCCAGGGTCACCGACAGAAGCTGACCCAGGTCAAGGTCACCGGCATCTCCAGCGGGAAGTAGGGCGTAGGCGATGGCTCACAAAAAGGGTGCGTCCAGCTCGCGCAACGGTCGCGACTCCGCGGCTCAGCGCCTGGGCGTGAAGCGGTTCGGTGGCCAGGTGGTCAGCGCCGGCGAGATCCTGATCCGCCAGCGCGGCACCAAGTTCCACCCGGGTGACCTGGTCGGCCGTGGCGGCGACGACACGCTGTTCGCGCTGGCCGCGGGCGCGGTCCAGTTCGGCACCAAGCGCGGTCGCAAGACCGTCAACATCGTGCCGAGCGCCTGAGGCGGGGTTAACCCACACCAGCAACTCGTCGAAGCGGGCCGTGGACCACAGTGTCCCGGCCCGTTTCGCGTTTTCGGGTTGTGCCGCGGCACGCGGCACAATTGACAACCGCGGACCTGATGTCTGGCGGGAGCGACGGTCGCGCCCACGGCGGGCCCGAGCGGATAGATCGATGAAATGAGGGTCCGTGGCTACGTTCGTTGACCGGGTCGTCCTGCATCTGCGGGCCGGCGACGGCGGGCACGGCTGCGTGTCGATCCATCGCGAGAAGTTCAAGCCGCTCGGCGGGCCCGACGGCGGCAACGGCGGGCACGGCGGCAGCGTGTCGTTCACCGTCGACCCGCAGGTGCACACGCTGCTCGACTTCCACTTCCGGCCGCACGTGAAGGCCTCGAACGGCGCGGGCGGCGCGGGCTCCAACCGCGACGGCGCCACGGGCGGCGACCTGGTCCTGCGCGTGCCGGACGGCACCGTGGTGCTGACCACCGACGGCGAGGTGCTGGCCGACCTGGTCGGCGCGGGTACGACCATCGAGGTGGCCCGCGGCGGCCGCGGTGGCCGGGGCAACGCCTCGCTGGCCAACTCGCGCCGCAAGGCCCCCGGCTTCGCGGAGCTGGGTGAGCCGGGGGAGCGGCTCGACGTCGTGCTCGAGCTGAAGAGCGTCGCCGACGTCGGGCTCGTCGGTTTCCCGTCGGCCGGCAAGTCGTCGCTGATCTCGGTGCTCTCCGCCGCGAAGCCGAAGATCGCCGACTACCCGTTCACGACGCTGGTGCCGAACCTCGGTGTCGTGCGGCTCGACGACCACACGTTCACGATCGCCGACGTGCCGGGGCTGATCCCGGGCGCGGCGACCGGCAAGGGGCTCGGGCTCGAGTTCCTCCGGCACATCGAGCGCACCGCCGTGCTGGTGCACGTCGTCGACGCGGCCACGATGGAGCCCGGGCGCGACCCGGTCTCCGACATCGACGCGATCGAGGCGGAGCTGGCCGCGTACGGCGGTCTCGAGGACCGGCCGCGGCTCGTCGCCATCAACAAGATCGACGTGCCGGACGGGCGGGACCTCGCCGAGATCGTCCGGCCGGATCTCGAGGAGCGCGGCTTCCAGGTGTATGAGGTCAGCGCGGCGACCCGGGAGGGGCTGCGCGAGCTGACCTACGCGATGGCCGAGCTGGTCGCGTCGAAGCGGGCCACGGCGCCCGAGGCCGAGGCGACGCGGATCATCCTGCGGCCGCGCGCGGTCGACGACGCGGGCTTCACCGTCGAGTTCGACGAGGTCGACGAGGCGTTCGTGGTGAAGGGCTCGCAGCCGGAGCGTTGGGTCCGGCAGACGAACTTCGACAACGACGAGGCGGTCGGCTACCTCTCCGACCGGCTCAACCGGCTCGGGGTCGAGGACCAGCTCGCCAAGGCCGGCGCGGTGCAGGGCAGCCTGGTACGGATCGGCGACCGCGAGTTCGACTGGGAGCCGACCCTCGGTGCGGGCATCGACCCGACCGCCGGCCTGCGCGGCACCGACGCGCGGATCACCGAACGGCCGACCCGGGCCCGGGCCTCGGAGCGGCTCGCGGCCCGCAAGGCGCGCCGCCAGCCGACCCCTGACCTGCCGGAGTACGGCACCGACTTCGACGACGAGTCGTAACAGGCGCGAAACGGGACCTCGTTAGGTTCGGCCGGTGAGAGTGGAGAACCGGCTGGGCGACGAGCCCGACCTGGTCGCGCTGGTCGCCGCCCAACAGGCTGAGCTGCGCGCGGCCGAGGCGGCGAGCGAGGCGATCGACGGGTCCTTCCCGTTGCACGACGACATCCGCTACCTGGTGCTGCTGGTCGACGACGAGGTCGTCGCGTGCGGTGCGCTGCAGGCGCTCGACGGGTCGGCGGTCGAGATCAAGCGCATGTACGTGCGACCGGACCGGCGCGGCGACGGCTTCGGCCGGGCGATGCTCGCGGTGCTCGAGGACCGGGCGGCCGCGGACGGCTTCACGGTCGCCCGGCTGGAGACGGGCAGCTACCTGCCGGCGGCGCTGGGCCTGTACCGCAAGGCGGGCTACCGCCCGATCCCTACCTACGGCGAGTACGTCACCAATCCTTACAGCCGCTGCTTCGAGAAAGCGCTCAAGGCACCGGCACCCGCCTGACGGCGGCTCGCTCCGCCGTGCGCGGTCCGTGCGCCGGCGAGCGGCGTCCGTCCCGGGGCGAGGTCAGGCCTGGGCCGGTGCCTCGGCCGGGTGGGGGTCCGTGGGTGGCTCGGCCGTCGCTGGGCGGTTGCGGACGAGCAGGCAGCTCACCGCCGCGATCGCCAGGACGGCCAAGGGTAGGAGGAGCGTCGCCTTCATCGCCGACGTGAAGCCCTCGTGGAACGTGCGGGTCGCGATCTCGGTCAGCGCCTGGCGATATTGCTCGGGCACGCCCGCCGGTAGCGCCGCGCCTGACTGGCCCGTGCCGATGTGCAGGCTGTCGCCCGTCGCGCCGGCGACCGCGTCGACGAACGGCTGCCGGACCTCCGGTGGCAGGTCGGCCGAGTTTGCCCGCGCCGCCGCCGTGAGCTTGACCGTGAGCTGCGCCTGCAGCAGCGCGCCCACCGCCGCCGAACCGATCACCGCGCCGAGTTGCCGCGTGGTGTTGATCAGCCCGGACGCCGCGCCCGCCTGCCGCGGTGGCACGTTGCGCATCGCGATCGTCTGCAGTGGAGCGAACACGAACCCGAGCCCGGCGCCCGCGATCAGCAGCCCGGGTAGCAGCCCCCACTGCCCGGTGCCCACCTCGGCCAGCGCGACCACCGTCGCCATGCCCGCGCACCACAGCGTCAGCCCGATGGTCAGCACCCACCGGCCGATCGCGCGATCGGCCAGCCGACCGGCGAACGGCGCGATCACCATCGACATCAGCGACGCCGGCGCGATCGCGAGCCCGGCCTGCAACGCGGTCAGCCCGAGCACCGACTGCAGGTAGATGACCAGTGGTAGGAACAGCCCGAGCATGCCGAACGAGATCGCCGCGCTGATCCAGCTCATCACCGCGAAGTTGCGGTCCTTGAAGATGGTGAACGGCACGAGCGGCTCGCCGGCGCGCGTGACGTACTGGTGGACCAGGAAGACCGCGAGCACCAGCACACCGGCGCCGATCACCTCGGTGATCGTGATCGGACCCCAGACCCGGCCCCAATCGTGCGGCTCGCCCTCGATCAGGCCGTAGACCAGCAGGAACAACCCGACGGTGGCGAGCGCGGTGCCTGTCCAGTCGAGCCGGTGGCGCCGGTTGAGCCGTAGGTCCGGCATCACGATCAGCGCGAGCACCACGGTCAGGATGCCGACCGGGACGTTGACGAAGAAGATCCATTCCCAGCCGAAGTCGGTGACCAGGTAGCCGCCGAGCGTCGGACCCGCGACCGTGGCGATGCCGGCCACCGAGCCCCACACGCCGAACGCGACGCCCCGCTTGTCGGGCGGGAAGAGCACGGTGATCGTGGACAGTGTCTGCGGCGTGAGCAGCGCGCCGCCGACGCCCTGCACCACGCGGAACAGGATCAGCTGCTCGGGCGTGCTGGCCAGGCCGCAGGCGGCCGACGCCACGGTGAACACCACGAGCCCGAGGACGAACAGCCGCTTGGGCCCGAACAAGTCGCCCAGCCGGCCGGCGGTGATCAGCAGGACCGCGTAGACCAGCACGTACGCGTTGACGATCCAGAGGATCTGGTCGAGCGACGCGTCGAGGCTCGTGCTCATGTCCGGGATCGCGATGTTCACGATCGTCGTATCGAGCAGGATCATGAAGAAGCCCAGGCAGAGCGTGGCGAGGACCAACCAGGGGTTGGCTTCCTGGCGCCCGGAGGCGGGAGCGGTCGGTGCGGTCATCACACGGTCCTCTCGGGACGTGAATGGGCGTCCATAGGTCTAACACGCGCGTACGACAGTCAGGTCAGCAGGCCGATCGCGCGCTTGACCCGGAAGACGGTCTCCGCCGTGCGCCCCCGCGCCCGCTCCGCCCCGTCGGCCAGCAGCCGGCGCACGTAACCCGGGTCCCGGGCGAGCGTCGCGTGGCGCGCGCGCACCGGCCGCAGCAGGCCGAGCACCGCCTCGGCCGTGACGCGCCTGAGCTCGGCGTGCCCCCGCAGGTCCGCCCCGACCGTCGCCGGCGCACCGCCGACGCAGGCCGCCAGGATCTCCAGCAGGTTGCTGACCCCGGGCCGCGCCGCCGGGTCGTACCCGATGGGTCCGTCCTCTTCGGTCATCGCCTGCTCGATTGTGTGGATGACCAGCTCGGGCGGGTCGAGCAGGCCGATCACGCCGGGCGACGCCGGGCGGCCCATCTTGACCGTCGGATCGGCCAGATCGAGCACCCGCGCGGCGACCGGCGGCGTGACCACCGACGGCAGCACGAACGTGGACCCGTAGCGCCGGTTGAACCGGGACGCGATGTCGCGGGTCAGCGCGACGTGCTGCCGCTGGTCAGCACCGGCCGGCACCTCCGCCGCGTCGTGCAGCAGGATGTCGGCCGCCTGCGGCCGCGTCCGACCGCGCGATGTCGTGCGTGCCAGCAGATGGTGCAGCTCGGCGTGGTCGGGCACCTGGGACTGCGCGTAGAACAGGGTGCGGTCGGGGTCGACGCCGGCGGCCAGCAGCACGGTCGCCTGGCGCAGCGTCGTCTCGCGCACCGTCGCGCGGCCCGGCACCGGCTGGCCCGGCGCGAGCGCGTGCAGGTCGGCGAGGAACACGGTCGAGTCGGTCGTGTACTGGTCGCGGACCATCGGCTGGATCGCGCTGAGCAGGTTGCCGAGATGCAGGTCGCCACTCGGCTTGAAGCCGGTGAGCCGGCGGTTCGTGGTCATGGCTGCCTCCGATGTGCGAGGAGCCGCGCGGTGCCAGGGGTCGAATGTGGACGGCCACCCGGACTCGGGCGGCCGTTGACGTGGGCACGCGGATGCGGGGCCGCCCTCTAGGGCGACCACCAGCCGAGGAAGCTCAGCGTCCGCATCCGACAAACGCTAGCAGCCGGTACGCGTACCGCGATAGGTCGAAACCGGCGTCGCTGGCCCCCTCCGCTGGCTCCTCCCGGCGCGCGGGACGGCGGCGAGACTCGGTCGCGAACGGGTGCACGGGGCGCCCGGGCGGGGGAGGCGGCGATGCGAGTCCACCACTTCCTACTGGTCGTCGACCGGGCGCCCGGTCTCAACCACCATCGCGGCCTGGCGGTGCTACCGGCGCCGCCGCGGTTGGAGACGGGTGCCGACGGCACGCACCGGCTGGCCTTCGACCGTCCGGCGGCCGCGCTGGCCGACGCGATCGCGGCCGCGATCCAACAGGTCGAGAATCGGACAGACCTTCATGTCGTACGCGTGGCCGACCGCGACTGGCTCACCCTGGCCGAGATCGCGGCGCGGATCGGCCGCTCGCGCGAGATCGTCCGGCTGTGGGCGGTCGGCCGGCGCGGGCCGGGCGGCTTCCCGGCACCGCTCGAGCCCGACCAGGACACCAGCTACTACAGCTGGGCGCAGGTGTCACCCTGGCTGCGGGAGCGGATGGGCTACGACCTGCCCGACGACGAGCCGATCCTGGCGGCGACCAACCTGGCGCTGCAGTTGCGGGCGCTGGTGCCGCGGATCCGGCACATGCAACTCATCCGCGACCTGCTGGCGGCGGCATGACCGGGCGGTGGCCAGGCGCGTCGGTGCGGCCGGGTCAGGCGAGGTCGAACTCGCCGTCCCGGGCGCCGGCCACGAACGCGTCCCACTCGGCCTGCGTGAAGACCAGCACCGGGCCCTGCGGGTCGGCCGAGTTGCGCAACCCGATGAGGTCGTCGACGAACGCGACCTCGACCGACCCGTTGTCGGCGGGAACGTCGCCGACCCGCTGCCATTCGGCCCGCGCCAGGTCGAAATCTCCCTTGGGATGGTGTGCCATCTCGCTGCTCCTCGGATGCTCGGGCCGCGGGGGCGGACCGTCAGGCTATACCGCATTCGGGGCGGGTCGCCCCACCCGCGCACGTTCGTGCACGATAGGCGGATGCGCAGCCTGACCCAGCAGGAGGCGACCGACCGGGCCGCCGCGATCACCGTCGAGTCGTACACCATCGATCTCGACGTCACGACCGGCGACGCCTTCCGGTCGACCAGCACCGTCGCGTTCCGGGCCGCCGACCCCGGCTCGGCGACGTTCGTCGAGCTCAAGCCCGTACGCCTGCACGCCGTTTCGCTCAATGGCGTGGCCCTCGACCCCGCCGCGCTCGACGGCAACAGGCTGACCCTCGCCGACCTGCGCGCCGACAACGTGCTCACGGTCGAGGCCGACATGGCCTACTCCAACTCGTCCGAGGGCCTGCACCGGTTCGTCGACCCGGCCGACGGCGGCGTCTACCTGCACGCCACGTCGTTCCTCGACGAGGCGCAGCGCGTCTTCGCCTGCTTCGACCAGCCCGACCTGAAGGCCCCGGTGACGATGCGGGTCACCGCGCCGAGCGGGTGGACGGTTGCCGCCAACGCCGCCGTGGCCGCGACGACGCCGGGCGACGGGACGACGAGGTGGGAGTTTGCCACGACGTGGCCGCTGGCGACCTACTTCGTCACGGTGATCGCGGGGCCCTACCACGTGGTCGAGTCCACTCACGACGGCATTCCGATGGCGATCTACTGCAAGGCCTCGGCGGCGGAGCACCTCGACAAGGACGCCGACGAGATCTTCGAGATCACCCGGCAGTGCCTCGACCGGTTCCACGAGCTGTTCGGCTTCCGCTACCCGTTCGGCAAGTACGACCAGGCGTTCGTGCCCGAGTTCAACGCGGGCGCCATGGAAAATCCGGGCCTGGTGGTGATCCGCGACGAGTACGTCTTCCGGTCGGCGGTCACCGACTCCGAGCGGGAGCTGCGCGCCACGACGATCGCGCACGAGATGGCGCACATGTGGTTCGGCGACCTCGTCACGATGCGCTGGTGGGACGACCTGTGGCTCAACGAGTCCTTCGCCGAGTACATGGGCACCCGGGTCACGGCCGAGGCGACCCGCTTCCGCGACGCGTGGACGACGTTCGGCATGCGGCGCAAGGCCTGGGGGTACGAGACCGACCAGCGGCCGTCGAGCCACCCCGTCGCGCCCACGAGCGTGCCGGACTCCGCTGACGCGCTGGTCAACTTCGACGGCATCTCGTACGCGAAGGGGGCCGCGGCCCTGCGCCAGCTCGTCGCCTGGGTGGGCGACGAGGCGTTCCTGGCCGGGATCCGCGCGCACTTCGAGGCCCACGCGTTCGGCAACGCGACGCTGACCGACCTGCTGGGCGCGCTCTCCGCGGCCAGCGGGCGCGACCTGTCCGACTGGGCGGCGCGCTGGCTGCGCGAGCCCGGCGTCAACACGCTGCGCGTCGACGGCCTCGCCGTGCTGCAGTCCGGCGCCGTGCTGCGACCCCACCGGGTCGCGCTCGGCCTCTACGACCACGGGCCCGACGGCGTGGCCACGCTGCGCCGGCGGGTCGAGGTCGACGTCGACGGCGCCCGCACCGAGGTGGCCGGGCTGCGCGGCGAGCCGGCCGCCGACCTGCTGCTGCTCAACGACGGCGACCTGACCTTCGCCAAGGTCCGGCTCGACCCGACGTCGGCGGCGGCGGTGCCCACCGTGCTGCCGACCTTGCGCGACTCGCTGAGCCGCGCCGTGCTCTGGACCTCGACGGTCGACGCCGTACGCGACGCGGAGCGCCCGGTCGGTGACCTCGTCGACCTGCTGGTCGCCGCCCTGCCGGCGGAGACCGAGGTGATCGTCGTCGTGGACGCGCTGCTGCAGGGGCGCAGCCTGATCGACCGCTATCTCGCGCCGGGTGAGCGGGCGGCGGCGCTGGCCCGGGTGGCGGCGGTGTGCGAGACGTTGGTGGGCAACGCCGCCGCCGGTGCGTCGCGCCGGCTGGCCGCGATGCGGGCGCTCGTCGACACGACCGTCGACGCGCCGCGGCTGCTCGGCTGGCTCGACGGTTCGGGCGTGCCCGACGGCCTCCAGGTCGACACCGACCTGCGCTGGCGGGTCGTCCACCGGCTGGCGGTGCTCGGGGCGATCGACGCCGACCGGATCGAGGCCGAGCTGGCGGGCGACCGCAGCGCGGCGGGCACCGAGTGGGCGGCGCGGGCGCGTGCGGCCCGCCCCGACCCGGCGGCGAAGGCGGCGGCCTGGCACGCGGTGATCAACGACGACGCGCTGTCCAACCGGCTGCTCGAGGCCAACGGGCGGGGTCTGTTCCAGCCGGAGCAGATCGAGCTGACGGCGCCCTACGTCGCGCGCTACTTCCGGGAGATGCCGGGGGCCGCGCGGCGCCGCAACCCGTACGCCGCCGAGCGCCTCGCGGACCTGGCGTTTCCCCGTTACCACGTCTCGGCGGAGACCCGGGACCTCGCGGCGGCGATGCTCGCGAGCGACGACCTGACGCCCGGGCTGCGCCGCATAGTGATCGACAACGACGATGACCTTCGTCTCGCACTGGCTGCCCGGGCTCGGTGACGGGCTTACGATCCGGTGATGAGCGACGATCTAGGCGGGGTTCGCCGGGTTGGGATCATGGGCGGCACGTTCGACCCGATTCACCACGGTCACCTGGTCGCGGCCAGCGAGGTGGCCGACAACTACGCCCTGGACGAGGTCGTCTTCGTACCCACGGGCCAGCCGTGGCAGAAGGAGAGCACGGCGGTGTCCCCGGCGGAGGACCGCTACCTGATGACCGTGATCGCGACGGCGTCGAACCCGCGGTTCCACGTCAGCCGCGTCGACATCGACCGCGACGGCCCCACCTACACCGTCGACACCTTGCGCGACATCCGTGCCATGTACGGCACGAAGACGCAGCTCTTCTTCATCACGGGCGCGGACGCCCTGGCGCGGATCCTGTCGTGGAAAGACACCGATCAGATGTTCGAGCTCGCCCATTTCGTCGCCGTCACCCGCCCCGGATTCACCCTGAGTAACGACCACCTGCCCGAGGACGCGGTCTCGATGATCCAGGTCCCGGCGATGGCGATCTCGTCGACGGACTGCCGACAGCGGGTCGCGGCGGGGAAACCGGTCTGGTACCTGGTGCCCGACGGCGTCGTCCAGTACATCGCGAAGCGTCACCTGTACCGTGCGTGAACTCCTGTCCGCTGACCACGGCCGATCGCGCGGCGTGTGAGAGGCTTGGAGGGAAATGCCGTCGACCAGAGGAGCACGGTGACCGCTTCCGACCGCACGCGCGAGCTGGCGCTCGCCGCCGCGCAGGCCGCAGCCGACAAGAAGGCGCAAGACATCGTCATCATCGACGTCGCCGACCAGTTGGTGATCACAGATGCCTTCCTGATCGCCTCCGCGCCCAACGAGCGGCAGGTCCTCGCCATCGTCGACGCGATCGAGGAGCGGCTGCTCACCCTGCCCGAGAAGGCCAAGCCCGTCCGCCGCGAGGGTGAGCGGGCAGGTCGCTGGGTGCTGCTCGACTACGTCGACCTGGTGGTGCACGTCCAGCACAGCGAGGAGCGGGAGTTCTACTCGCTCGACCGGCTGTGGAAGGACTGCCCGACCATCCCGTTCGTGGACCGCGACCTGGTCCCGGCGACCGCTGACGCCTCCACCCCGGGTGGCGAGGCGAGCCCGGCCGAATGACCAGACTGCTCGTCTGGCGGCACGGCAACACCGACTACAACGCGGGCGGCCGCGTACAGGGCCAGACCGACGCGCCCCTGAACGCCCGGGGCCGCGACCAGGCCGCCGCCGGCGCCGCGTTGCTCGCCTCCCTGAAGCCTGACGTGCTGGTCAGCAGCGACCTGTCCCGCGCCCACGACACGGCCTCGGCGTTGGCGGCCCTGACCGGCCTGTCGATCAAGTCGGACGCGCGCCTACGCGAACGCCACTTCGGCGAGTGGCAGGGCGAACTGCTGACGGACATCGAGGCCCGGTATCCCGCGGAGTACGCCCGCTGGCGCGCCGGCGACCCATCGCCCGGCTCGGGCATCGAGAGCCTGGACGACCTCGCGAAGCGGATGCTGGCGGCCCTCCAGGACGCGGCCACCCTGGCCCCGGGTGGCACCGTGGTGGTGACCACCCATGGTGGCGCGGCCCGGCAGGGGTGCGGCGCGCTGCTGGGCTGGCCCAACGAGGCGATCCGGACGCTGGGGTCGCTGCACAACTGCCACTGGACGGAACTCCGCGACCGCACCAAGCGCACGGGGGGCACGGGCTGGCAGCTGATGGCCCACAACGTGGGTGTGATCGGCGAGCACTGAACCGCGCTGATCGCCTGCGGCGCGTCTTCGTGTCCGCGCTGCGCCTTCCGCGGGCCGCGCCCGCGGCCTCCCGCGTCCGCGGCCTCCCGCGTCCGCGCTCGCCCCGCGCCTCCGTTGCAGGTCCTTCTTGGTGGGTGCGGCCGGTACAGGGCATCCCGGGTGATTGAGCTTTGTCGTATTCGTGATCGGTTGCTCGGCGGCCTTCTTTCTCGCATCGGCGGCAGGGGTGGCTGATCTCGGCTACCGTGCCCGCATGTCCGTAGCGGTCGTCACCGACTCCACCGCCTACCTGCCACCGTCCGTGGAGGCGGCGCTGACGGTGGTGCCGTTGACCGTCGCGATCAACGGCGTCGAGGGCTCGGAAGGGGTCGACGTCACCCCTGCCGAGGTAGCCCGCGCGCTCGGCGGCCGCCGGATCTCAGTCACCACCTCCCGTCCATCGCCGGCCGTGTTCGCGGCCGTCTACCAGCGCCTGCTCGACCAGGGCGCGTCCGCCGTGGTCTCCGTACACCTGTCGGCCCAGCTCTCGGGCACCGTCGACGCCGCCCGGCTGGCCGCCGCCGAGATCGGCCCGGCGGTAGCTGTCGTCGACGCGAAGTCCACCGGTATGGGTCTCGGCTTTCCCGCGCTGGCCGCGAACGCGGCCGCCGCCGACGGCGCCGACGCGGAGGCCGTCAGGCTGGCGGCGGTCGCGACCGCGGACCGCACGGCCACCCTGTTCTACGTCGACACCCTGGAGTTCCTCCGCCGTGGCGGCCGGATCAACGCCGCGTCAGCGCTGCTCGGCACCGCCCTGTCGGTGAAACCGATCCTCAACGTCGTCGACGGCGCCATCGTCGTACGCGACAAGGTCCGCACCGCGAGCCGTGGCCTCGCCCGACTCGTCGACCTGGCCGTCGAGTCCGCCGGCGACGCGACCGTCGACGTGGCGGTGCACCACCTCGACGGCGCGGAGCGCGCCGACCAACTCGCGACGACGCTGAAGGAGCGCCTCGGCGACAGGCTCCGCGACTGTTACGTGACGGAGATCGGCGCCGCCGTGGCCGCGCACGTCGGCCCCGGCTTGGCTTCCGTGGTCGTACATCGTCGTCCGTAGCCTCCGCCGCGCGGACGCCTGTCCGTCGGTGTCATGGCTCGCTCCTTCCACCTCGCGTTGACCGGGCTCCAGTGTCGAGGAGACTCGCGAGGGTCATTTGAGTTATCCACAGGCCGGAGTTATCCACAGGCCGCGATGAATGGCACACGTCCGGTGACAGGGCGGCCATAGCGTCGCTCGCGTGTCCGATGACGAGGCCCTCGTACGCCAACGGTTGGCGCGGCTGAACGCCGAGCCGAACCCCGCCGACCCCTACACGGCGCTGACCCGTCCTCTGCGGTCGCCGTTCGAAGGACTCGACGACCCGGCGACGTTCGCGACGACGTTCCCGCGCGCGGAGACGCCCGCGCCACGGGCCGACCCACTGCCGGCCGAGGACCTAGCTCCGGAGCCCGAACGCCTACTGGGCGGCCCGGGTCCGTTCGACCCCGGCCGGCGCGGCGTCAAGGCGCTCGCGGTCGTCGCGGCCGTGGTGGTGCTGGTCGCGGCCTTCTTCGCCTACCGGGCCCGGCCCAAGGTGGAGCCGGTCGCGCCGGTCTCCGCGCCAACCGCCGCAGACGTCGGCGCGCCGCCGACCAGCGGTTCGGCCGAGATCGTGGTCGCCGTGGCGGGCAAGGTCAAGAAACCGGGTCTGGTACGCCTCCCCGCCGGCGCCAGGCTGGCCGACGCGGTGGAAGCGGCCGGCGGCACCCTGCCCGGCACGGACCTGACCTCGGTCAACCTCGCCCGCCGCCTCACCGACGGCGAGCTGGTGCTGGTCGCCGTCACGCCGCCGCCCGGCGCGCCGGCCGAAGCCTCAGCGGGCCCGAACCAACAACCCGGCGGCAAGCTCAACCTCAACACTGCGACGCTCGCCGAGCTCGACGGCCTGCCCGGCGTCGGACCGGTCCTCGCGCAACGCATCCTCGACCACCGCACAGCCAAGGGAGGCTTCAAATCGGTCGGCGATCTCCGCAACGTCGACGGCATCGGGGCCAGCCGCTACGAGGACCTTAAAGAGCTGGTGACGGTATGAGCGCCAGCAACGGGCCTCGCCACCGTGGCCGCACACGCGCTTGGGTGGCTGCCCTGGTCGGCTGGCGAGAGTTGGTGGCGCCGTGACGACCGAAGAGTCGGCGGGGCGGTCGGGCGCTGCTGACGGGCAGGATCGTCCGCCGCCGGACCTGCGCTTGGCGGGCATGGCCTTGGGCACCTGGCTCAGCGCGCTGGCGGCGCTGTACGTGAGCGCGCGCACCGGCGCGTTGGTGGCGGCGGGAGCAGCCGTGCTGACCGTCCTGTTGCTGATGCTGGCTGGCCGTGCAGGTCTACGGGAGGCCCTCGGGTTTCGCTGGGTGCAGCGTCCGCCCCGATTCCGATCGGGCGAGGCAGGACCGTCCGGGTTGGCCCTGCGAGCAAAGGCGGTGCGATCGCATGCGGCTCGCTCAGTCCGCAGGCTCAGCGGTCGGCGCAGCACCCCACCGCAGGCGGCGGACGTTGCACCGTGGCTGCGGGACACCCAAGGGCTGGGCCACGTCCCACGGGCGCTCGGGGGCGATGCGCCGGGGCTTGGTGACGTGCCACGAGGACCGCGCAACGTCCCACGGGGGTTTGGAGGCGACGCGCGGGGGCTTGGTGACGTGCCACGAGGACCGCGCAACGTCCTACGCGCGCTCGGAGGCGACGCGCGGCGGCTTGGCAACGTGCTACGAGGACCGCATAACGTCCCGCAGGCGCCAGGCGACGGACGGGTCCTGGGTGACGTGCCACGAGGGCCGCACAACGCACGGCCGCTAGGCGTCGCACCCGAGCTGCGTGACGTGCGACGAGGGCTGCGCGACGTCCCCCGGGGCCCGCGGCACAACCTTAGGGCCGCGTCCCACAACATTCTCCGGAGCCCGCGCAACGTCCTGCGGAGTCAGGTGGCGCGACGTGTCGCGGTCGCGGTCCTGCTGGGGGCCGTGTGCGGTGCCGGCGCGACAGCTGCCCGCGTCGCGGTGCGGGACGCTCCGGCGGTCGCGGCCCTCGCCGACGTGCGGGAGTCCGTGGTGGCCGAGATGGTCGTCCGCGACGATCCACGGCTTGTCGGGGCGGCGAGCCGGCCGATGTACGCCGTGGCCGCCGACCTCCGCTGGCTCCGGCCGGTCGACGCCGACCAGCGCCGGATCGACGTGCGCGCCCGCGTTCTCGTGCTGGCCACCCATCCGGCTTGGGGAGCGCCGCTGCCGGGCCAACGGGTACGCGTCGAGGGAAGGCTGGCCCGCCCGCGCGGCGGTGACCTGACCGCCGCGGTGGTCTCCTCCTCGGCAGCGCCCGAGCCGGTGGGCCGACCGTCGTGGGCGCAGCGGGCCGCCGGGGCACTTCGGGCGGGGCTACAGCGCGCCTGCATGACGCTGCCGCCCGAGGCCGGTGGTCTGCTGCCCGGTCTCGTCCTCGGTGACACCAGCCGGCTCGATCCAGCGGTCGCCGACGACTTCAAGACGACGGGCCTCACGCACCTGACGGCCGTGTCGGGCGCGAACGTCGCGATCGTGATCGGTTTCGTATTGCTCGTCACGCGGTGGTGCCGGGCCGGGCGGTGGGCGTCCGCGATCCTCTGTGGAGTGGCGCTGGTCGGCTTCGTGATCCTGGTGCGGCCCTCGCCGAGCGTGGTGCGGGCCGCCACGATGGGGGCGATCGGGCTGCTGGCCCTGGCCAGTGGGCGGTCCCGGGCGGCCGTGCCCGCGCTGGCGGCCGCGATCGTCGTGCTGGTGGTCGTCGACCCGGAGTTGGCGGGCGATGCCGGGTTCGCGCTGTCGGTCCTGGCGACCGGTGGGCTGCTGCTGCTCGCACCGAAGATCCGCGACTGGCTGCGCCGCCGGCGCGTGCCACCTGGCCTCGCGGAGGCGCTCGCCATCCCCGTGGCCGCGCAGGTGACCTGTGGTCCCGTCGTGGCGGCCCTGTCCGGGGCGGTGAGCTTCGTGTCGATCCCGGCCAACCTGCTCGCCGCGCCCGCCGTGGCTCCGGCGACCGTCGTCGGCGTCTTCGCCACGATCACCTCGGCGGCATGGCCGGCCGGCGGTGAGTTCCTGGCCTGGGTCGCGCACTGGCCGGCCCGCTGGCTCGTGCTGATCGCCCGCCACGGCGCCGCGACGCCGATGGGCAGCCTTCCCTGGCCCGGCGGTGTCGGTGGTGGCCTCCTGCTCGGGGCGCTCACCGTGGCCGTCCTGATCGCCATGCGCCGCCGGTTGGCCCGCCGGCTGATCGCTGTCGTGGCGGCCGCCTCGGTGGTGGGTGCGCTGCCGGTACGCGTGCTCACCAGCACCTGGCCGCCGCCCGGTTGGGTGGTCGTGGCGTGCGACGTCGGTCAGGGCGACATGACGGTGCTACCGGCCGGCGGGGCGGCGGCGATCGTCGTAGACGCCGGCCCGGATCCCGCGGCGGCCGACGGCTGCCTGGACAGGCTCGGCGTACGCACCGTGCGGTTGTTCGTCGTCAGCCACTTCCACGCCGACCACGTGGGCGGTGTGGCGGGCGTCGGCCGCGGGCGGCGGATCGAAGCCGTCGTCACACCGCGGCACGCGGAACCCGCCAGCGGCCGGGACCAGGTCGCCGCCGTGGCGACGGAGGCGGGCGCGACGATGACGCCCGTCGGCGTGGGGTGGCGGCCGTCCCCAGCGACGGCGGACCTCGTCGCCTTGGGGCCGCCGGTCGAGATGTCGGGAACACGGTCCGATCCCAACAACAACTCCCTCGTTCTCCGGGCGACCATCGGCGGGGTGGGCGTCATGCTTCCCGGCGACGCCGAAGAGGAGGAGCAGCGGGCGATCGTCGACCACTACGGCACCGCCGCGTTGGGGGCACAGGTGCTGAAGGTGGCCCACCACGGGTCCGCCTACCAGGAGACGGCGTTCCTCGACGCCATCGACCCGGCGGTCGCCCTCGTGTCGGTCGGGGTCGATAACGATTACGGGCATCCGAACCCCGCGTTGATCGCCCGGTTGAGCCGTGACGGAGCCCGCGTAATGCGTACCGATCTCGGTGGTGACCTGGCCGTAGTGCGGAGAGGGGGTGGTCTCGCGGTCGTGGCATCGGGGCCGGTCCGCAGAGCGTGATAATCCCGTGCACGGGATGATCAGCGCATAGACGGACAGGTGCTGACGGACAGCAATTTGTCGCGATTTGCGGTTGATGAGTGATCGACTACTCATTTGGGTGAGGACGTTCGGTCGGTCAGGGGCGCATGCGAGTATGGCCCGGTGACCGGCGGCCTCTCCTCAATTCAACTCGTGCTCGGCGACGAGGAACTGCTGGTGGCGCGTGCCGTCGACAAGGCCGTCGCGGCGGCCAAGGAGGCGGACGCGGCTACCGACGTGCGGCAGTACGACGCCAACGCGTTGGCCGCCGGTGAGCTGGCCGAGATGGTCAGCCCCTCGCTGTTCGGCGGTCGTCGCCTGATCGTCGTGCGCGGCGGTCAGGACGCCCGCAAGGACGTGGTGACCGCGCTGCTGGATTATGCGAAGCACCCGGACCCGGACGTCACGCTGATCGTCACGCACACGGGTGGCGGCCGGGCCAAGGCGCTCGCCGACGGGCTCCGCACGGCCGGTGCCGAGGTCGTGACCGCCGCGAAGCTCAAGTCGCACCGCGACCGGGTGGCGTTCGTGCGCGAGGAGCTTCGCCGTGGCAGCACGCGCGGCTCCGAGGAAGCGGCGGAGGCGTTGCTGGCCGCCGTCGGCAACGACCTGCGCGAGCTCGCGGCCGCCTGCTCGCAGTTGCTAGCCGACGTCGAGGGCCGGATCGATGCCGCGACGGTGGCCCGCTACTACCGCGGGCGGGCCGAGGTCAGCGGCTTCACGGTGGCCGACGCCGCGATGGTCGGCGACGTGCCCGGGGCGCTGGAGGCGCTGCGGTGGGCGCTGCACGTCGGCGTCGACCCGGTGCCGATCGCCGACGCGATCGCTGACGGCGTCCGCACAGTCGCTCGGGTGGCCTCGGCCGGGCGCGGCAACGCGTACCAGATGGCGAGCTCCCTCGGCATGCCGGCGTGGAAAATCGAGCGCGCTCAGCGGCAGGCCCGCGGGTGGAGTCCGGAGGGCCTCGTCGCCGCGATGCGCGCCGCCGCCGACTGCAACGCCGAGGTCAAGGGTGGCGCCGACGACCGGGGGTACGCGTTGGAGCGCGTCGTCTTCGCGGTCGCCGCCGCCCGCAACGGTGACTCCGGCCGAAGTGGACAGGGCGGCCCGGGACGCACGGACGGCGACGGCACCGGCCGGCCGACCGACGCGCGTGCCGCTGCCCGCGCCGCGGCCGCCGGCCGGGGCGCGACCGGCACCCGTCGCCCAGGCGGCAGCCGATGACGGCGCGACGACTGACGGCACAACTCGTTCCGGGCGGCGAGTGGAGCGGACGCCCGTTCTACGCGCGCGCCTTACGCCTCCGGCACGTCAACCCGAGCTCGACGGTGTGCTTCGTCTTCCTGGAGGGCGCCACCGCCTTCGCGATCATCCTGGCGCTGGCCGAGCTGATCCCGGCGTGGGGCATCGTGCTGTTGCCGATCTGCATCGCGGCCATGGTCAAGATCAACGATGTGGTGGCCGGAGCCGCGGTCCGCGCGGCGGCGACGCGCACCGGCGGCGCCCGGCGACCGCTACGTCCCTTCCGCACGATCGGCCGCGCCGCGGTCCCGGGCGGGGCGGCCGCTGCCGACAAGGTAGGCCGCGTCTACCGCTCGGCGCCCGTGGACACCGTGCCGGCAGGGCCGGCTGGGGCGGCGAAGGGCCCGGCCGGGACCGGCGGCCCCGCGCCGGCGGCGCGGGCTGGGGCCACGAAGAGATCGGTAGGGACCGCAGGCACCGCGACCGCGGGGTCGGTCGGTACCGCGAACGGTCTGGCCGAGACCGGCGCCACCGCGCCCACGGGGCCGGCTGGAGCCGCGAACGGCCTGGCCGGGAGCGCCTCCGCCGGGCGCGCCGCACTAGGTGGGGCGCCGGACGGCTTGGCCGGAACCGCCGACACCGCGGCCACGGGACCGGCTGGGGTTGGGAACGGCTTCTCCGGGACCGGCGGCACGGCCGCCGGCGACGAACTGTGTGAAGACGCCTTCGGCGACCCCGAAACCGACCCCCCGCAGCCCGGCGAGGGCCAACGCGGTGCGATCCCACAAGCCCGCCACGCCACCCAGGCGGCGGCGCTCAACGCGCCACCCGTCGACCTCCACGGCGGCCGCGGCGCGCGCACCCCGACGACCAGGCCGGCCGATGTGTTCGACACCCCGGCCCAACGCGCCCGTCACTCCGCGAACCGCCGCTACCGGTAGCGCCTGACGGCGTACCACCTCACGCGGACCACCAAGGGGACAGGTCCGTCCCGACCACGCTGAGCGCGATCGGGCCGCCTCCGGCGAGAGACAACGACCGCAGGGCGGAACGATGCCGGCGGCGGTGGCCGGCGGCCTGCTGACTGGCCGTGGCGGCGACGCCTGGGGGACCCCGTGACGGCGACGTCTGGAGGGCCGTGGCGGCGACGGCGACGGTGGGGTGGGTGTTGTGGTGCCGCGGACCATGGCCGCCACCCATCAGCCCTTCAACGCCCCCGCCGCCAACCCACCCACCATCCGGCGTTGGACGATCAAGAAGAACACCAGCACCGGAATCGTCAGGATCGTCGACGCCGCCATCACCGGCCCCCACGCCGTGTCGTCGCGGCCGAAGAAGAACGTCATCGCCACCGGGAGCGTGTACCGCGTCTGGTCGTTGAGGAACGTCAGTGCGAAGATCAACTCGTTCCAGGCCACGATGAACGAGAAGATGCTCGTCGCCGCCAGGCCCGGGGCCACCAGCGGCAGCAGGATCCGACGGAAGATCTGCGCCCGGCTCGCCCCGTCGATCGCCGCCGCTTCCTCCAGCTCCACCGGGACCGCCGCCACGAAACCGCGGAGCATCCAGACCGCGAACGGGAGTGAGAAACCCACGTACGTCAGCACCAGGCTCGCCAGCGTGTCGTACAGACCCAGCCGCTGGATCATCAGGAACAGCGGGATGACCAGGGCCTCCAGCGGGATCATCTGGACGACCAGGAGCATCACGAGGAACGACGTACGCAGCCGGAAGCGGAAACGCGCCACCGCCGTCGCCGCCAGCAGCGCGACCAGGCCACTGACGAGAACCGTCGCCACCGCGACCAGGACGCTGTTGACGAAGAAGTCGACGAAGGTCACGCCCGGGATCAGGTCGCCCGTCAGGATCGTGCGGTAGTGCGCGAACGTCGGGTCGCGGGGGAACGGCACCGGGCCGCCCGAGAAGATCTCCGGGGTCGACTTGAACGACGTCGACACCATCCAGACGACCGGGAAGACCGCGAACGCCGCGACCAGCAGGCCGATCAGGTTGAGCGCGGACCGCCTCACAGCTCCTCCTGCTTGAGCAGGGACCGCACGTAGAAGCCGGTCACGACCAACAGGATCACCGTCAGGACGACCGCGACCGTCGCGCCCAGGCCGTACTTCGGTGGCGGCGAGAACGCGGTCGCGTACGAGTAGATCGAAAGCATGAAGGTCGGCCTGTCCTGCGTGCCGCCGGCCAGCACGTACTGCTGCGTGAAGACCTTGAAGTCCCAGATCGTCGAGAGCACGACCAGGATCCCGAACACCGGCCGCAGCAGTGGGAACGTCACCGACCAGAACGACCGCCACGGGCCGGCGCCGTCGACCCGCGCGGCCTCCAGCAACTCACCCGGCAGGCTCTTCAAGCCCGCCAGCACCGACACCGCGATGAACGGGAAGGAGTGCCAGACGACCACCAGCGTCAGGATCGCGAAGAACGACAAAGGCGAGTTGAACCACCCGTACCCGGTCCAGTCAGAACGCCCGAACAAGGAGGTCGACAACCCGTCCGGCAACGCGTTGAACAGCCACGTCACCAGCCCGTTGGTGTCGTCGAAGATCCACTTCCAGGTGATGGTCCCGGTCAGCGCGGGCGTCGCCCACGCCAACAGCACGCAGCCACCCACGAAGGAAGCCATCCGTCGACCCAGCCGGTGCAGGAGCAACCCGACCAGAGTCCCCAACACCATCGTGAGGACGACGTTGGCCAGTGCGAACAGCACCGTGTTGCGCAACACCGTGTGGAAGAACGGATCCGAGAGGATCTCCCGGTAGTTCGCCAGCCCGGCGAACGGCCACGGCCGGTCGCCACGCACCTGGCGCACGCTGTCCAGGTCGTACAGCGACATCACCACGACCTGCCCGAGCGGCCACAGCAGCAGCGCCGCGATGACCACCAGGCAGGGGAGCAGCAACAGGTACGGGAGCCGGCCCGGCCCCCGCCGCCAGGCGCGGGCGGCGGGGGCGGGACGGGACGGCTTCAGCTCAGGGTCCGCGAGCGTCGTCACTTGGCGTTGAGGATGCTCTCGATCTCGGCGGCCGCGTCGGTCGTCGCCTGGTCGACCGTCTTCTGGCCCTTCATGACCGAGCTGTTCATCGCCTGCGTCACCGTCTTGGTGCGGCTGACCTCGACCCACTTCGGCGTCATCGGCGTGAGCTTGGTGCTCTTCATGCTCGCCGCGAACGCCGCCATGATCTTGTCGTCGTTGTAGCCGCTGGAGACCAGGTCGGAGTACACCGGGAAGAACTTGAGGCTGTCGGCGTACTTCTTGTTGTTCTGCTTGTCGAGCAGCACCGTCATGTAGTCCCAGGCCACGTCCTTGGCCTTGCTGTCCTCCCAGATGGCGATGTCGGAGCCGCCGGCGAACGCGGGCGCCTCACCACCGGTCGGGCCGGGGACCGGGAACGTGCCCCAGACCTTGTCGAGGTTCGGGTCGGCCTGCAGCATCGCGGCCTGCTGCCAGCTGCCGGCGAACGCCATCGCCGCCTTGCCGGTGGCGAACTGCGTACGCGCGTCGATCTCGTTCCAGGCCGCCGCCGCCGGTGGCGCCACCTTGTGCACGGTCACGAGGTCGGTCCAGAACTTGACCGCCTGCCGCGACTCGGCCGACGTCAGACCGGACTTCCACGTGCCGCCGTCGTCCGTGGCGATCTCGCCGCCGGCACCCCAGAGGAACGAGTAGAACGGCAGCTCCGAGTTGCCCGGCACCGCGATGCCGTACGTGCCCGGCTTCTTCGCCTGCACCGCCTTGGCCACCGTCACGAGCTCGTCCCAGGTCTTCGGCGGCTGCACGCCCGCCTCCTGGAACCAGTCGGTGCGGTAGTAGATCGCGCGGACGCCGGCGTACCAGGGGACGCCGTACTGCTTCCCGTCGAGCTGCGCGTTCTTCACCAGGTCGGGCAGGATGTCCTTGCCCGGTGCCCAGCCGGAGAGCCGCGACGTCAGGTCGGCCAGGGCCTCCTGTTGCGCCCAGCCCTGCGTCTCGGTGTTGCCCAGCTCGGTGACGTCGGGGCCCTCGCCGCCGGCGAGCGCCGCCTGGAACTTCTTGGGTGCCTCGAGCCAGGGGATGTACTGCACGACGACATCGGTGTTCGGATGCTTCTGCTTGAACTGCGCCTCGACACCGTCGAGGAACGAGTTCTGCGCGTCCCCGCCCTCACCCATCATCCAGACGGTGAGCTTGGCCGGGTCCGCCTGCTGCTCGTTGCCGCTATCGTCATCGCTGCCACAGGCAGTGGCGAGCATCGCTGCCGCAAGGAAAATCGTGACAACCTGGAACGGTCTCCGCCTCGTCTTCACGACGCATTCCCTTCCGCGATGGGGGTCAGGGTTGTAGGTAACCTTCTTCGCGGCACACTAGTACGTAAATTTCTTTTACGACAGACCATCGATGGTTGCACAACGGAAACGGGCGCCCCGCAGGGCGCCCGTTCCAGAGAGTTACCGTGTGCGTCAGTACCGGCTGACCCGACGCCGACCACGGCCGTACATGCTGACGGTGAGCAGCACGCCGACGGCGGCGAGAGCGATCTGCAGCAGCAGCTCGCGCCAGTCGATCCAGCCACCGGTGTCGGCGAAACCGCCGGCGCGGGCGATGGCGGAGCCCAGCAGCGCGGCGACGACACCGATGACCAGCGTCAGCCAGATCGGGATGTTCTGGCGGCCGGGCACGACCAACCGGCCCAGCGCACCAATGATCAGACCGACAATCAGCGCGGTGATGATCCCACCTGCGGTCATGGCCCTTCCTCCTCCTCGGGGGGTGTGTGACAGCCGCTAAGTTCCCGAGGCGGCGGAGCACCAAACCGGATCTATCCTCCGGATGGCAGGTTTATTTCGCCGACAGCAACGATTCTTGTACGCGGTACGCGTCGACCAGGGCAGCGTCCATAGTCGAGAACGCCATCTTCGGCGGCGCGGCCAGGTCGAACCAGGTCATATCGGACGATTCGGCCGGGTCGAGCCGGATCGCCGCCACGTCCAGGGTCGCGAAGTAGAAGCAGTCCAGCACCGGCAGCAGCTCACCCTGGAACTCGTACGTGCCGACGTACATGCCGATGAGGTCGCCCAGCCGCACCTCGACGCCGAGCTCCTCGCGGCCCTCGCGCACCGCGGCGTCCCGCGGGTGCTCGAAGCCGTCGCAGAACCCGCCCGGCGTCTCCCAGAGCCCGGCCATCGGCTCCATCGCCCGCCGCAGCGCCAGGAATCGGCCCTGGCCGTCGAGCACGACCAGGCTCGCGGTGGGTCGCGCGTTCACATACAGCTGGTACGCGCACGCGGGGCAGACGGTGGGCGGCGGGCCGGCCAGCCCCGACCCGCACCGCGGGCAGAACCCGGCCGCGGCCGTCACTTCTTGCCCGACTTGGCGCCGTCCGCGCCCGAGTCCGAGGTGGACAGCGCGGCGATGAAGGCCTCCTGCGGCACCTCCACGCGGCCGACCATCTTCATCCGCTTCTTGCCTTCCTTCTGCTTCTCGAGCAGCTTGCGCTTACGGGTGATGTCACCGCCGTAGCACTTGGCGAGCACGTCCTTGCGGATCGCGCGGATCGTCTCGCGGGCGATCACCCGGCTGCCGATCGCGGCCTGGATCGGCACCTCGAACTGCTGCCGGGGGATCAGCTTCTGCAGCTTGGACGCGATGTTGACGCCGTAGTTGTAGGCCTTGTCCTTGTGCACGATCGCGCTGAACGCGTCGACGGGCTCGCCGTGCAGCAGGATGTCGACCTTGACCAGGTCGGCCTTCTGCTCGCCGGAGGGCTCGTAGTCGAGGCTCGCGTACCCCTTGGTCCGGCTCTTGAGCTGGTCGAAGAAGTCGAAAATGATCTCGGCGAGCGGCAGCGTGTAGCGCAGCTCGACCCGGTCGGTCGACAGGTAGTCCATGCCGAGCAGCGACCCCCGCCGGCCCTGGCACAGCTCCATCACGGCGCCGACGTAGTCGTTGGGCGTCAGCACGGTCGCGCGCACGACGGGCTCGTAGACCTCGGCGACCTTGCCCGCCGGGAACTCGCTCGGGTTGGTGACCGTGATCTCCGAACCGTCGTCCATGATCACCCGGTAGACCACGTTCGGCGCGGTCGAGATGAGGTCGAGCCCGAACTCGCGCTCCAGCCTCTCCCCGATGATCTCCAGGTGCAGCAGGCCGAGGAAGCCGCAGCGGAACCCGAAGCCGAGCGCCGCGCTGGTCTCCGGCTCGTAGGTGAGCGCCGCGTCGTTGAGCTTGAGCTTGTCGAGCGCGTCCCGCAGCGCCGGGTAGTCGGAGCCGTCGATCGGGTAGAGGCCCGAGTAGACCATCGGCTTCGGGTCCTTGTAGCCGCCGAGCGCCTCGGTGGCCGGCCGGCCGTTGATGGTGATCGTGTCACCGACCCGGGACTGGCGGACGTCCTTCACGCCGGTGATCAGGTAGCCGACCTCGCCGACGCCGAGCCCCGGCGACTTGACCATCTCGGGCGAGATGACGCCGATCTCCAGCAACTCGTGCGCGGCGCCGGTCGACATCATCTTGATCCGGTCGCGCGCCTCGATCTTGCCGTCGATCACGCGGACGTAGGTGACCACGCCGCGGTAGATGTCGTACACGGAGTCGAAGATCATCGCCCGTGCGGGCGCGTCCGCCTCGCCGACCGGAGGCGTGAACTGCCGGACGATCTCGTCGAGCAGATGCGCCACGCCCTCGCCGGTCTTGCCGGACACCCGCAGGCAGTCCTCGGGCTGGCCGCCGATCAGGTGCGCGAGCTCCTCGGCGTACTTCTCGGGTTGCGCCGCCGGCAGGTCGATCTTGTTGAGCACGGGGATGATGTGCAGGTCGTTCTCGAGCGCGAGGTAGAGGTTGGCCAGCGTCTGCGCCTCGATGCCCTGCGCGGCGTCGACCAGCAGCACGGCACCCTCACAGGCGGCGAGACTGCGCGACACCTCGTACGTGAAGTCGACGTGCCCGGGTGTGTCGATCATGTTGAGCACGGCCTGCTCGCCGGCCCGCTCACCGGCGCGGATGGTCCACGGCATCCGGACCGCCTGCGACTTGATCGTGATGCCGCGCTCGCGCTCGATGTCCATCCGGTCCAGGTACTGGGCCCGCATCTGCCGCGGGTCGACCACCTCCGTCAGCTGCAGCATGCGGTCAGCCAGCGTCGACTTGCCGTGGTCGATGTGGGCGATGATGCAGAAGTTGCGGATGCGCGCCGGATCGGTAGAACCGGGCTGGTTGGTGCCGCGGTCGAGCGTGGGTGGCACGGTGGTCCGTTCTGGTCGGCGGAGGTCGTGGTCGCTCTCTATGCTCGCATGTCCAATTGGGTAGCCCGGGTGAGGAGCGGTCCGGCAGCATGGCCGGCATGCCGAGCACGCCGCCGTTCCGCTACGACGCGACCGCCGTCCGCCCGTCCTGGGAGTCGCTCGCCGGCGACCTGCGCGCGGCGATCGAGGCCCGACTGGGGTCGCCGGTGGTCCGGGCCGACGGCGCCGGCGCGGGCTTCACCAGCGGCTTCGCCGCACTGCTCACGACCGCCGCCGGGGACCGGGTCTTCGTCAAGGCGGCGCGCTCCGCGGACCAGCGGCACCTGTGCGACTGGTACGCCCACGAGGCGCTGGTCACGGCCGCGCTGCCGGCGCAGGTCCGGGCACCGCGGCCGCTCTGGACCCTGGCGACGCCCGACTGGTTCGTCCTGTGCGCGGAGGCGGTCGAGGGCCGTACCCCTTCGCTGCCGTGGGCACCCGACGAGCTGACGGCGACGCTCGACACCTGGGCCACGGCGGCGGCGGCGCTGGCCGACCCGCCGCAGGCGCTGCGCGACCTGAAGCTGCCCGCGCTGGCGCCGATGCTCGCCGAGGAGTTCGGCGGCTGGCGCTGGATGGCGAGCGGCAAGGTGCCGACCCCGCCGTCGGCGGCCCCGGGCCGGGACCACCTGGCCGACCTGGTCGGTTTGGAGGAGGCGGCGCCCGCCCTGGTCGTCACGCGGGAGTTGACGCACTGCGACCTGCGCCTGGACAACGTCATCATCGACCCGGCCGGTCAGGCCTGGCTCTGCGACTGGAACTGGCTCTGCCACGGCCCGGCCTGGTTCGACACGGCGATCCTGCTGATCACCGCTTATGCCGGCGGTCTGGACGCCGACAAGCTGTGGGCGACCCACCCGACGGCGGCCGACGCCCCGGAGGGCGCGCTGGACGCGACGCTGGCGGCGATGTCCGGTTACTACCTGACGCGCGGGGCGGCACCGCCGAACGACGCGGCGCCCGCGGTCCGCGCCCACCAGACCTGGCACGGCGAGGTGGCGCTGGCCTGGCTCTCGGACCGCCAGGGATGGAGCTGACAATTCGGGACTCGGGTCCGTCGTGGGCACGACCGTCGCTCCCGCCAGACACCGCTCGCTCCGCTTCGCTGCCAGGTCCGCGTCGGGTTTGACCCTGACACCGTGACAAGCCCTTCACTGGGTCGCGGAGGTGGTCCATATGACTATGGTGGGCGAAACGACGGCGCGTGCGCGGCAGGCTCTGGCGCACGGCAACGCGTCGGTGCGGATGCGGGCGGCGATGGCCGTGGGCACGGCACCGGACCCGGCGCTGGTCGACACGCTCGTGCGGCGCTGCGGGATCGAGCCTGAATTCTCCGTGCGGGAGATGCTCACGTGGGCGCTGACCCGCCACGCACCCGAGGTGACGGTGCCGCGGCTGGTCCAGGAGCTGCGCTCGCGGCGGCCGCAGGCACGGAGCCAGGCGCTGCACACGCTGTCCAAGATCGGCGACCGGCGGGCCTGGCCGGCGATCACGAGGGACCTGCTCACCGACGCCGACGACGAGGTGGCCCGCAGCGCGTGGCGGGCGGCGGTGGCGCTCGCGCCCGCCGACGCGCTTCCCGAGTTGGCCGCGGTGCTGGCGACGCAGCTGGGTCGGGGCGGTCGCGACACCCGGTTGAGCCTCAGCCGGGCACTGGTCGCGCTCGGCGAGGTGATCATGCCGACCCTCCGGTCGGCGATGGCGGCCACCGACCCCGCCGTCAGGCAACACGCGCAAGCGACCGGAAAACTGTGGCACGACCCGGACGCCGGATTCGAGTTGGCGATCGAGGAGGCGAAGCGGATCGTGGCCCTGGGCGGCGACGCTCGAAAGGAGGCGTAGGCACGGTGTTGATCGGCGACGTGGCACGGCGGTCGGGGGTCAGCGCCCGGATGCTGCGGCACTACGACTCGCTCGGGCTGGTGCGGCCGACGGGTCGCACCCACGGCGGCTACCGGGAGTACTCGGACGCGGACATCCGCCGGATCTTCCACGTCGAGAGCCTGCGCTCGCTGGGACTGTCGCTGCGGGACGTGGGCCGGGCCCTCGACGACCCAGGCTTCACGCCCGCGGGCCTGGTGGAGGACCTGATCCGCGAGACCCGGGCCCGGATCGCCGCACAGACGGAGTTGCTGACCCGGCTCCGCCGGATCGGCGACGCGGAACCCACCGACTGGTCGGACGTCCTGCAGACCGTCGCCCTCCTCCAGGCACTGGGCTCGGACGACGCGGCCCGCCGCCAACGGGCGGCCCTGACCTCCGCCGAGGAGATCCCGGTAGCGACCCTGGTCGAGGCGGCGCTGACCGAGACGGACCCGAACGTGGCCGGCGCGCTCCGCTGGGCACTGACCCGCTCGGGCGACGACGCCCTGCCCCTCCTGGCGGAGGGCCTGACCGCTTCCGACGCGAAGGTGCGCAAACGCGCGGTCCAGTCGATCGCGGAGCTGCCGGGGGAGGCGGCCACGGACCTGCTCCGCACTGCTCTCGCCAGCCCGGACCCCGCGGTCCAGAGCCACGCGGCCCTGGCCCTGGGCAACCGCGGAGTCGCGGACGCCATCCCACCTCTGATCAACATGATCATCACCGAACAGGCTGACGCGGACGCGGCGGACGCACTGAGCGCGCTGGCCGGCGACGCGGCGCTCGCGGACCGCATCGCGGCGGCCGTGGTCGACGCCCTCGCCCAAGGTCAGGAGCCGGAACGCCGACGGCTGATCCAGGCCTTGGCGGACATCCCTGGGGAACGGGCGACAACAGCCCTGGCCCACTTGACCCACGACACGGACCGCGTAGTCGCTGGAACGGCCACCTACGCCCTGACCCGCCGCCCCACACCGTGACACCACCCGCCGCCAGGGGCGGGTGAGTGCTTGGGCCGGGTGCCGGCAACAGCGGCCGTTCACCGCTGGGCCGGCGCGCCACGTCGTGCGGGGTCGAGGTCGGCAGGGGCGGATCGGGTGGTGGCTGCTGGGGTCGCTTACGCGCTGGACCGAGGTGTCACCCCGCGGCGACCTGCCGGCATCGGGATTGGTGTGGGCGCGGATCGGGTGGTTGCGCCGCCCGGGCCGCTTACGCCGTGGGCCGGCGTGCCGCGGCGTGAAGGTGTGCGGTGCCGGGCTTGGTGGTGGGGCGTGGATCGGGTGGTCGCTGCTGCGGGCGCCTATGCCCTAGGCTCGCCCGCCATGTCGTGCGGGTCTGCGGCATCGGGGTATGTGGGGACCGGATAGGTGGTTGGTGCCGCAACCTTCGCCTGGCCCGGCGTGCCACGTCGTGACTGTGTGCGGGTGTTGGTTGGTGGTCGGGCGGAGGGGCGGTCGGCGCCGCGGCCATTTACGACCCTGGGCCGGCCCGCCACGTCGTGGTGGTGTGCGGGTCCGGGTTGGTGCGGGTCGCTGAGCGGGTGGTCGCCGCCGTGGGCCGGCGGCCTGCGCGCCCGCTGCGTTGTGAGCGTGTGTGGCGCGTCGGGGCTTGTGGGGCCGCGGGGATCGGGTCGGTTTGGCAGGCCCAACCGCAGCCCGGCAGGGTGGTTGGCGGGTCGGTGGATCTTGGATAGACGAGGGGTGTTTTGGCCCGTCAATGGGTTGCTGGTAGTCTGGCTTTTCGCGTGTGGCGACGTTCGCCTGCGCCCCATTCAATCAACCAGGAGCAGGACGAGGCTGTCGCGTGGCGAACATCAAGTCCCAGATCAAGCGCAACCGGCAGAACGAGAAGCGCCGTCTGCGTAACAAGTCGGTCAAGTCGTCGCTGAAGACCGCGATCCGCAAGTTCCACGAGGCGACCGCGGCCGGTGACACCGAGCAGGCCGGCGTGCTGATGCGTGACGCGTCGCGCAAGCTCGACAAGGCCGTCAGCAAGGGTGTCATCCACAAGAACCAGGCGGCCAACCGCAAGTCGGCCATCGCCAAGAAGCTCAACGCGCCTGCCGCCTGAGCTGGAGCGAATCCGCCGGATTCTTCTGCCAAGGGCTGACCCGCGACCGCGGGTCGGCCCTTGTTGCGTAGCCTGGCCCGCATGACAGGCGCAGCAGGGGCAGAGGCACGGGCAGGGCGCGTTCTCTCCGTCAACGTCGGCAGCCGCAGGATCACCGACTACGCCGACGGGCCGGGTGGTCAGACCGGCATCGACAAGCAGCCGACCATCGACCGGGTCGCGGTCTCCGACAGCGGCGTCGACGGCGACTACATCGGCAACCGCCGGGTGCACGGCAGCCCCGAGCAGGCGGTCTACGCGTACGCGGTCGAGGACGCCCGGTGGTGGGCCGACGAGTTGGGCCGCGCCCTCGGTGCCGGCGCCTTCGGCGAGAACCTCACCACCGCGGGCATCGACGTCACCGAGGCGGTGATCGGGGAACGGTGGGCGGTCGGCGGGGCCGTCCTCCAGGTGACCAAGCCCCGCGAGCCCTGCATGACCTTCGCCGGCTTCTGGGGCATCCCCGACCTGATCAAGCGGTTCACCCACCACGGCGCGCCGGGCGCCTACCTCCGGGTGCTCACCCCCGGCACGGTCGGCGCCGACGACACGATCGAGATCGTCCACCGGCCCGACCACGGCGTCACGATCGGCGAGACCTTCCGCGCGCTGAACGGCCACCCGGAGTTGCTGCCGAACCTGCTCGCGGCCACCGACCTGCCCGACCGGCTCTACGCCAAGATCAAGCGCCGCGTCCGGGCGTGAACCGGGGATCTGGCAGGGACGGGCCCCCAAGGGCCCCGGCCCGGTGTCCGGCGGGAGCAACGGTCGTGCCCCCGGCGGACCCGGGCCGGATCCTGGAATTTAAAAGATCAACGCAGCCACGGGACGCTGCGGTCCAGCAGACCGCGCGTCTTCAGCTCCTTGCGCAGCGGGATCTCGTCGTCGATGTAGCCGTCCCAGTTGATGCCCCAGTAGTTCGCGGTGTGGGTGCCCTCGCCGATCAGCTGGCGCTGCACCGGGGTGCGGTTGCGGTACCACTCCGACTCCTTGTCGACGTGCAGTTCGTCGAGCGGGCGGATCCACCGGTACGTGTAGCCGACGAACAGCATCTTGCGGGTGATGTTCGACAGGTTGGTCGAGCGCGAGTGCCACTGCCGACGGTCGAAGATGAACGCGTCACCCGGGTTCGCCGTGATCTCGACGGCGCCCTCCGGGTCCGGGTTGTGCACCGTCAGGTCGTCGGGGCGGGGCAGCGAGTTCAGCAGCTGGCTGCCCGGGATGACCTTGGTCGCGCCGCGGCCGGTCTCGGACAGGTCCGACAGGACGTACGCCACCTTCAGCGAGAACATCGGCCGCGGCAGGTTCGGGTCCATCGTCTCCGGGTCGGAGTTCTGCCGGTACCCGTCCTGGTGCCAACCCCAGTACGGCTTCTCCGGCTCGGCGGCCGGCGGGGTGACGTCCAGGTGGTTGTGGTGCGTGTAGATGTTCCAGCCCGCGAGACCCCACATGTACGGGAACGCGACGGGGTGCGTGAGCAGCTCGCCGAACAGTTCGTCGCGGTCGAGGAAGCCGAGCAGGTGCAGGGTGCCGTCCTTGGTGGTCCGGCCGGCGGCCTTCTCCTCCGCGTACACCCGGTCGACCGCCTCCTCGAGCGCGGCCCGGTGGTCCTCGGTGAGGACGTTGCGCAGGAGCATGAAGCCCTGCTCGTGGAACTCCTTCCGGTCGACCTCGCTGATCGGCTCGTAGCCCGTGCGGCCTCCGTAGTCGAACACGTGCATTTCCTCCCCGTGACGTCGCTGGGGCCGTCACTTGGACCGTCGGTACGGGCCTGGGCGGCCCCTGATAACGCGAAAAGTTGAAGCGAATTTGCGTTATCCGGCGATGCTAGAGGCGATTGTCGAGTCGCAAAGACTCGGGGCGGCGGAAGATCATCGGGGAATGGGCGATCCGTACGATATGGAGGGGGATCGCTACCGCAAGCGATAGTGGATGCCCATAAATCCGCGCAAGACAGACGCAAGATCATACAGAAAGTGAGATTAAACTCAGTCGGCGCGTCGCGGACGATCGGGTGATTTACGCCGTCAGGCGTCGTCGAAGACCTCGGCCTGGACGCGGTCGCTGCCGGCGCCGTCCACGGAGGACCAGCGACCCCCGTCGGCCGACCATTCCATCCCGGCATAGCGCACGGCCTTGACCCCGTGGTCGCTCGCGTGCGAGACCAGCCAGTGCGCGTAGCGCCAGCCCGCCGTCTGGTCGGCCGCCGCCACCGCGAAGCCCGCCCCCGCCGGCACGGTCTCGACCCGGCCCCAGTCGAGGTTGAGGATCTTGGTCAGCGCGGTCGAGGCGATCGCGCCCCGCATCAGCGGCTCACCCGGCACGGTGCAGGCCACGGCGCCGGTCGCGCGCCCGAGCAGCGCCGCCGCCAGCACCGTGGACTCGTCGGCCCACTTCTCGTAGGCCTCCGGGAACGCCGACCGCTGCACGGCCTGCGCCGCGTCGGTGACCCGCATGTCCTGCCAGCCGCGCACCTTCTTGAGGCCCGCGTAGAACTTGCCGGCGGCGTAGCGGGGGTCGCGGATCTGCTCCGGCGTGCCCCAGCCCTGGCTCGGCCGCTGCTGGAACAACCCGAGCGAGTCCCGGTCGCCGCCGGGCAGGTTCTCGAGCTTCGACTCCTGGAACGCCGTCGCCAGCGCCACCACCACCGCGCGTTCCGGCATCTTCCGGCGTACGCCCACCGCGGTGATCGTGGCCGCGTTGGCCATCTGGGCGGCGTCGAGGGTGACCGGCGGGCTGTCGTCGCCGGCCCGCACCGTGCAGTCCCGGCTGGGGGCCGGCAGCGTGATGTCGGGTGCCTTGAAATCCTGCGAGCTGAGCCACACAGCGAACGCCGCGATCAGGAAGATCGCGACGACTCCGACAACGACGCCCCGACCTCGCACCGACACCTCCACGTCCTGTTGTGGCACAGGTTACGACGGCGGTACGAAACCGGGAAACGTAAACGCGCTGATGTGGCGTCAACCAGGGATCCAACTGGGGTCGCGCTTCTCGCGGAAGGCGGTCACCCCTTCGCGGCCCTCCTCGGAGAGGAAGTAGCCGACCGACCTGGCGCCCAGCTCGGCGGCGTCCTGCGCGACCGACGGGAGCGGCTGCCGGGCGAGCAGCTCCTTGGTGCCGGCCAGCGCGGCGGGCGCGCCGCGGACCAGGGCCGCGCAGTAGGACCGCACGGTCGCGTCCAGCTCCTCGACACCGACGGCGGCGGTGACGAGCCCGATCTGGGCCGCCCGCACCCCGTCGAACAGCTCGCCGGTCAGGTAGAGCTCCTGTGCGGCGCGGTGGGAGAGCCGGCGCAGCACGGTCGACGAGATCACGGCCGGGATCACGCCGAGCCGGACCTCGGTGAACGCGAACGTGGCCTCGGCGGCGCAGATCGCGATGTCCGCGGCGGCGATCAGGCCGAGGCCGCCGGCCCGGGCCGGGCCGCCGATCCGGGCCACCACCGGCTTCGGGCACTCGACCACGGCGGCCAGCACGTCGCCGAGCATCCCGACCGGGACCTGGCCGGAGGCGTACGCGGCCGCGGTCTCCTTGAGGTCGGCCCCCGAGCAGAACACCGGGCCGGTGTGCGAGAGCACCACGACGCGCACCGTGGGGTCGGCCACGGCCGCCGCCAGGGCGTCCAGCAGCTCGGTCATCAGCGGCGTGGAGAGCGCGTTGCGGTTGTGCGGGCTGTCCAGGGTGAGGGTGGCCACCCCGCGGTCGGCGTCGACCCGTACGAGCGTCATGGGGCGCACACTAGACGAATGCCCGGCCCTCTTCCCGACGGCGAACCGGTGCCGCCGGACGGCGCGCTCCCGGACTCCGCCCTCCACGCCGTGGGCGCCCGCGGCTTCGGCGTCTACGTGCACGTGCCGTTCTGCTCGTCGCGCTGCGGTTACTGCGACTTCAACACGTACGCGCCGGGCGAGCTGCCGGGCTGGCGCACCGAGGGCTACGCCGACACGGTGCTGGCCGAGCTCGAGCTGGCGGCCCGCACGCTCGGCACCGCTCCGGCGGTCGACACCGTGTTCGTCGGTGGCGGCACGCCGACGCTGCTGCCCGCCGACGACCTCGCCCGGATCGTGGCCGGGATCGACAAGATCTGGGGGCTCGCGCCGGGCGCCGAGGTGACCACCGAGGCCAACCCCGAGTCGGTGACGCCGGCCAGCCTGCGGGCGCTGCGGGCGGGCGGCTTCACCCGCGTCTCGCTGGGCATGCAGTCGGTGGCGCCGGGCGTGTTGCGCGTCCTGGACCGCCGGCACTCGCCGGGCCGGGCGGCGCAGGCCGCGACCGAGGCCCGCGAGGCCGGGTTCGACCACGTCAACCTGGACCTGATCTACGGGACGCCGGGGGAGACCGCCGACGACTTCGCCGCGTCGCTGGCGACCGCGATCGGGGCGGGGGTCGACCACGTCAGCGCGTACAGCCTGATCGTCGAGGACGGCACCCGGCTGGCCGCCCGGATCCGCCGCGGCGAGCTGCCGTACCCGTCCGACGACGTGGCCGCCGACCGCTACCTGGCCGCCGAGGCGGCGTTGACCGGGGCCGGTTTCACCTGGTACGAGGTGTCCAACTGGGCGACCACACCGGCCGGGCGGTGCCGGCACAACCTGCTCTACTGGACCGGCGGCGACTGGTGGGGCATCGGCCCCGGGGCGCACAGCCACGTCGGCGGCGTCCGGTGGTGGAACGTCAAACACCCGGCGGCGTACGCGCACCGCGTCGCGGAGGGCCAGTCTCCCGGCGCCGGCCGCGAGGTCCTGACCGCCGAGGACCGGCACACCGAGGACGTGATGCTGCGGCTGCGGCTGCGCGGTGGGCTGCCGCTGGACGTGCTCGATCCGGCCGGGCGCACGGCGGCCGAGAAGGCCCGGGCGGACGGCCTGCTGGAGATCCACGACGGCGCGGCGACGCTGACCCTGCGGGGCCGGCTGCTCGCCGACGCCGTCGTGCGCGATCTCCTCGGGTGACCTACTTGATGACGTTGACGCTGAGCGGGTAGCGGTAGAGCTGCCCCTCGTTGGCCTTCACGCCGGCGATGATGCCGAAGATGATCTGGATCAGCATCGCGATCGGGAAGATGATGAAACCGATCGCCAGGCAGGCGGTGGCCCAGCCGATGACCGCGACGACCGCCCAGGTGATCTGGAAGTTGAGCGCGGCGACGGCGTGGGCCCGGACGGCCGGCGAGGTGTTGCCCTTGACCAGCAGGGCGACCAGCGGCGCGACCCAGCTGAGGGTGCCGGTGCTGATGAACGAGAGCAGCGCGCCGCCGAAGTGGGCGATCAGCGCCCAGGTCTTCTCCTCGCTGTTGGCGAAGCCGGCGGGGGCGCCGTAGCCGGGGCCGGGCGGGTAGCTGCCGCCGGGCGGGTAGCCGCCGCCCTGCGGGGGATAGCCGCCACCGGGCGGCGGGTAGCCACCGGCGGGCGGGTAGGCCCCGCCGCCCGAGGTGGGCTGGCCCGAGGTGGGCTGGTATGGGTTCGGCGGGTAGTTAGGGTCGGAGGGACCCTCGCCGGGTGGCCGGGGTGGCTCAGTCATGCCCGTCACGGTAGGGGTATCGATCAACCCGCGCCAGATGCGAGTTCTGACTCTTTCTGGACAGCGCGATCAGCGCGGACAGCGATCATCGCCAGGTGAACGGGTGCGTCGTAGACTGGCACTCGCTACAGTCGAGTGCCAAAGCGCTGGAGGGGGTGACGGATGGCTCTCGATGACCGCAAGCTCGACGTGCTGCGGGCGATCGTCGAGGACTATGTCGCCACCCAGGAACCGGTGGGCAGCAAGTCCCTGGTCGAGCGCCACCAGCTTGGCGTCTCGCCCGCCACGGTGCGCAACGACATGGCCGTCCTCGAGGAGGAGGGCTACATCCGGCAGCCGCACACCAGCGCCGGCCGGGTGCCCACCGACCGCGGCTACCGCCTGTTCGTCGACCGGTTGTCGACCGTCAAGCCGCTGAGCCCGGCCGAGCGCCGGGCGATCGAGCGCTTCCTGGTCGGCGCGGTCGACCTCGACGACGTGGTGCACCGCACCGTGCGGCTGCTGGCCCAGCTCACCCGCCAGGTCGCCGTCGTGCAATATCCGAGCCTGTCCCGGTCGACGGTCCGCCACCTGGAGCTGGTGCCGATCTCCACCACCCGGCTGATGGTGGTCGTGATCGCCAACACCGGCCGGGTCGAGCAGCGCCTGGTGGAGCTGCCGTTGCCGATCGACGAGACCCAGGTCACCACGCTGCGCCGGCTCACCAACGAGAAGCTCGTCGGCAGCAAGCTCGCCGACACGCCGCCGCTGGTGCAGGCGCTGGTCGACGAGGCGGCGCCGGAGCTGGCCGGTGCCACGGTCGCGCTCTCCACGGTGCTGCTGGAGACGCTGGTCGAACGGCACGAGGAGCGGGTGGCGCTGGCCGGCACGGCCAACCTGACCAGGGGCGGCCTGCTCGACTTCCAGGGTTCGCTGCGGCCGATCCTCGAGGCGCTGGAGGAAGAGGTCATCCTGCTCAAGCTGATCGGTGAGGTGGAGCCGATCACCCGGGTGCGCATCGGTGACGAGAACGAGTTCGACAACCTCCGGTCGACCTCGATCGTGAGCACCGGTTACGGCCCGGGCGTCACCATTGTCGGTGGTCTCGGCGTGCTCGGACCCACCCGGATGGACTACCCCGGCACCATCGCGACTGTGCGCGCCGTGGCACGCTACGTAGGCGAGATGCTGGCACAGAACTGAACGACCCCGATCTGATCACGGCGGCCGGCACAAGCGAGACGACATGAGGACTCAGAACACAGTGGCCAGGGATTACTACGGGCTTCTCGGCGTCGCCCGAGACGCCAGCGACGACGAGATCAAGCGCGCCTACCGCAAGCTGGCGCGTCAGTACCACCCGGACGTCAACCCCGATCCCGCGGCCGCCGAGAAGTTCAAGGAGATCAACGCGGCCTACGAGGTCCTCTCCGACGACCAGAAGCGGCAGATCGTCGACCTCGGTGGCGACCCGCTCGCGCCGGGCGGCGGCGGTCCGGGCGGTGGCCCGGGCGGTGCCGGCCCGTTCGTCGGGTTCCAGGACATCATGGACGCGTTCTTCGGCGCGGCCGGCGGTGGTGCCCGCGGTCCGCGCCCGCGCACCCGCCCGGGTGCCGACGCGATCCTGCGGCTCGAGCTCGACCTGCTGGAGACCGCGTTCGGCGTCGAGGCGCCGATCACGGTCGACACCGCCGTGCTCTGCACCACCTGCTCCGGCGCCGGCACGGCCGCCGGCACCCACCTCGCCACATGCGAGGCCTGCGGCGGCCGCGGCGAGGTCCAGTCGGTCCAGCGCACCTTCCTCGGCCAGGTCGTCTCGTCGCGCCCGTGCACGGTCTGCGGCGGCTACGGCACGGTCATCCCGCACCCCTGCGCGACCTGCGCCGGCGACGGCCGCGTGCGCACCCGCCGCTCGCTGACCGTCAAGATCCCGGCGGGCGTCGAGGACGGCATGCGGATCCGCCTCGCCCAGCAGGGCGAGGTCGGCCCGGGCGGCGGCACGGCGGGCGACCTCTACGTCGAGATCCATGAGCGGCCGCACGACGTCTACTCCCGCAAGGGTGACGACCTCCACTGCCGGGTGACCGTGCCGATGACGGCGGCGGCCCTCGGCACCCGCCTGACGATCAAGACGCTCGACAGCGAGGAGACGGTCGACGTCAAGCCGGGCACCCAGCCCAACTCGACGCTGCGGCTGCGCGCCCGGGGCGTGCCGCACCTGCGCGGTGCCGGGCGGGGCGACCTCTACGTGCATCTCGACGTGCGCACGCCGGTGAAGCTGACCGGCGAGCAGGAGCGGGTGCTCCGCGAGTTCTCCCGGTCGCGGGGTGAAGAGGTGGCCGAGCTGACGAAGCAGGGCGGCTTCTTCTCCCGGGTACGCGACGCGTTCAACGGCCATTGAGCCGACCGCTTTTCCTCGTCGACGCACTGCCGTCAGGCGAGGAGTTCGTTCTGGACGGCCCCGAGGGTCGCCATGCGGCCACGGTGCAGCGGCTGAGTGCCGGCGAGGAGCTGTTGCTCGCCGACGGGCGGGGTGGCACGGCCGAGGCGGTCGTGACGGCCGCCGGCAAGAGCGCGCTGACCCTGACGATCCGGGCGCGCGCGTACGAGCCGGCGCCCGACCCGCGCCTCGTCGTGGTCCAGGGCATCGCCAAGGGCGACCGGGGCGAGCTGGCCGTGCAGGCGATGACCGAGGTCGGCGTCGACGAGATCGTGCCGTGGGCCGCCACCCGCTCGGTGAGCCGCTGGCGCGCCGAGCGCGGCGGCAAGGCCCGCGAGCGCTGGGTCTCGACCGCCCGGGAGGCGGCCAAGCAGTCGCGCCGGGCCTGGTGCCCGGTGGTCGGCGGCGACCCCGACGCGTCGACGGCGACCGTCGCGACCCGGCTGCGCGCCGCGGCGGCCGCGTTCGTGCTGCACGAAGAGGCGGTGACACCGCTGGCGACCGCGCCGCTGCCCGCGCGCGGCGACGTGCTGGTGGTCGTCGGACCCGAGGGCGGCATCACGCCGGAGGAGCTGACCGCCTTCGCGGACGCCGGTGCCATGGCGGTGCGGCTGGGGTCGAGCGTGCTGCGCACCTCGACGGCGGGCGTGGCCGCGCTGTCGGTGCTCAGCGCCCGCCTGGGCCGCTGGGGCTCCACATCGGACGGCGCACAGGCATAGACATGGTTGACGGCCGGCACCCACGGGGGAAGGCGCCGGCCGTCCCATATACGAGACCACATCACCCGTTCTTCAGCAAGTCCGCCTTCCCCGTTCGGGCGAACGACGACTGTGCGCCATTTGCCGACCCAGGCAAGATCGACGTTCGGTCACACATCGACCGTCGCGGTGAGCTTCGGGTCGGTCACGGACGCCGACGCCTCGACCCGGTAGGCGCCCGGCAGCGTCCGCCAGCCACCGTCGTCCCAGACCTGGAACGTCCGCTCCGGCAACGGGATCCGCACGGTCACGGCCTCGCCCGGCGCCGCGGTCACCCCGGCGAACCCGGCGAGCCAGCGCGCCGGCCGCACGGGTCCTGATCCGTCGCGCGCGCCCACGTACACCTGGACGACCTCGCGGCCGGTCCGCGTGCCCGTGTTCCGGACCGTGACCACGGCGTCGCCGGCCTCGACCGTGAGCGACTCGTACGCCCAGGTCGTGTAGCCGAGGCCGTGGCCGAACGGGAACAGCGGGGCGGCGGTCCAGCCCCGGTAGCCGATCAGCGTGTCCTCGGCGTAGACCAGCGTCCCGTCCGTCGGCGTGGTCGACAGCACCGGCAGGTCCTCGGTCGTCCGCGGCCAGGTGGTCGGCAGCCGCCCGCCCGGCTCGGCCACGCCGAGCACCACGTCGGCCAGTGCCGCGCCGGCCTCCTGACCCGGGAACCAGGTCAGCAGCACGGCCGCGACGTCGTCGACCCACGGCATCAGCACCGGCGAACCGGCGTTGACCACGACCACGGTGCGCGGGTTGGCCGCCGCGACGCGGGCGACGAGCTCGTCCTGCCGGCCCGGCAGCGCCAGGGTGGTGCGGTCGAAGCCCTCGGACTCGACCTCCTCGGTGGTGCCGACGACCACGACCGCGACGTCGGCCTCGGCCGCCGCCCGGGCCGCCTCGTCGAGCAGCGTCTCGTCGTCGGCGACCGGGCGCCCGTGGCCCAGGGTCAGCGTCACGAAGCCGTGCCGGCCCGGGTAGATCTGGTGGGTGAGCACGACGTCGACGGGCTTGCCGGCGACCGCGTCGACCGGGACCCGGTTCTCGACCGGCGTGAGGAACGCGGTGGTGACCGGGTCGTCGCCGGGCGCGTAGACCTGCTCCTCGAACACCGTCTCGCCGCCGACCCGCAGCACCAGGTTGCCGAACCCGTTGGCGGCGAGCTGATGGGTGCCCGTGACGGACGGGGTGAACGTCGCCGAGATCTCGACGGTCACGGCGGCCTCGGGGTCGACGCCGGCCGGCAGGTCGCCCATCCAGCGCACGTCCGCGGCGTCGATCGACGACTCGTAGAGCGCGTCGCCGGCGGCGTCCCGCAGCGTCGTGGTGATCGGGGTCCACTCCAGACCCGTCGCGGCGGCGAGCTCCGGGCGCGGGTCGGCGCCGACCGTGTAGACCACCTCGGCGTCGGGCAGCGCGGCGGTCAACCCGGCAAGCGGGGAGACGATGTGCCGCGGCAGCACCCGGGCCGAGCCGCCGCCGAGGATCCGGGCGTCGTCGGCGAGGGCGCCGGCCACGGCGACCTTCCGCACCGCGCCGGCGTCGAGGGGCAGCACGCCGTCGTTGCGGGCCAGCACGAACGAGCGGGTGGCGATCTCCCGGGCGGCGGCGTCGACGTCGAGGTCGGCGGTCAGCGTGGCCGGGTCCACCGCGGGCGGCACCCGGTCCCAGGCGCCGACGCGGCCGGCGAGCAGCAGGATCCGGCGCACCTTGTCGTCGATCAGCTCCTCGGCGACGTCACCGGCGCGGACGGCGGCGACCAGCTTCTCGCCCCAGGGCGCGGCGAACGCCGGCATCACGACGTCGAGCCCGCCGGTCGCCGCGGGCACCGTGGTGCGGGCGGCGGTCCAGTCGGAGACGACCGCGCCGTCGAACCCCCACTCGCCCTTGAGCAGCCCGTTGACCAGCTCGTCGTGCTCGGTCATGGTCGAGCCGTTGACCCCGTTGTACGCGGCCATCAGGCTCCACACGCCGGCGGCGACGATCCGCTCGAACGGCACGAGGTACAGCTCCCGCAGCGCGCGCTCCGACACCCGCACGTCGACGGTGAACCGCTCGGTCTCGGAGTCGTTGGCGACATAGTGCTTGACCTGGGCGCCGACCCCCTGCGACTGGAGCCCGGCCACGTACCCGAGGCCGATCTCGGCCGTCAGCAGCGGGTCCTCGGAGTAGCACTCGAAGTGCCGGCCGGCCAGCGGGCTGCGGTGCAGGTTGACCGTCGGGGCGAGCAGGATGTGGATGCCCCGGGCCCGGCACTCCTGGCCGAGCACCCGGCCGGCCAGCCGGGACAGCGACGGGTCCCAGGTCGCGGCGAGCGCGGTCGGGCTGGGCAGCGCGACCGAGGGGTGGTCGGGCGCCCACCGCACCCCGCGGACGCCGATCGGGCCGTCCGACATCGTGAGGCCGGCCAGCCCGATCTCCGGCACCGCCGGCAGCCGCCAGTAGTCCTGACCTGTGAGAAGGCGGACTTTGGTGTCAAGGTCGAGGGTCGCGAGAGCGCTCTCTATCGCGGCCCGGTGCGCTGTGTGCTCCACGCGGGTCATCATGCCCTATGGGACCGTCACTACGATCCCCTCGTGAACGACTGCCTCTTCTGCCGGATCGTGGCCGGGGACATCCCGGCGACCGTGGTCCGCGAGACCGACACCACGCTGGCCTTCCGCGACATCAACCCCAAGGCCGAGGTGCACGTGCTCGTGGTGACGAAGGAGCACTACGTCGACGTGGCGACCCTGGCCCAGGCCGACCGGGAGTTGGCCGGCGAGCTGCTGGAGACGGTGGCCGTCGTCGCCGAGACCGAGGGTCTGCTCGCGGACGGCTTCCGGACGATCTTCAACACCGGCGAGTACGGCGGCCAGGAGGTCGACCACGTGCACGCCCACGTGCTCGGCGGCGAGCCGCTGGGCCCGATGGTGTGCAAGTGAAGGCGCTCGACCGGCTGGTCCGCGAGACCCAGGCGCAGGCCCGCATCCCGGCGCTGGCCGCCGCGGTGCACCGGGCCGACCGTCCGCTGTGGACCCTCTCGGTGGGTGCCGAGGCCGACGCCGCGTTCCGGATCGGCTCGGTCACCAAGACCTTCACCGCGGTGCTGGTCATGCGGGCCCGCGACGCCGGCCTGCTCGACCTCGACGACCCGATCGGCCGCCACCTCGACCTGCCCGCGCACGGCGAGCTGACGATCCGCCGGCTGCTCTCGCACACCAGCGGCATCCAGCGCGAGCCCTACGGCGACGTGTGGGACACCCTGGTCGCGCCCGACGCCGCGCAGCTGGTCGCCGAGCTGGAGCGGGCCGAGCGCGTGCTGCCGCCGGCCCGGCGCTACCACTACTCCAACCTCGGCGTCGCGCTGCTCGGCCAGGCCGTGGCCCGGCTGCGCGGCGGCACCTGGGGCGAGGTGCTCGCCGCCGAGGTGCTCGGCCCGCTGGGCCTGACCGGCACGTCGGTCGCCCGCCCCGCCCACGCGACCACCGGCTACCTGGTCGACGCGTACTCGGACGCGGCCCGCCCGGAGCCGCCGCTGGACTTCGGCGCCGTCGGCCCGGCCGCGCAGCTCTGGAGCACCGCCGCCGACATGGCCAAGTGGGCGGCGTTCCTGGCCGACCCCGCCGCCGTCGACCCGGCGGCCGCGGTGCTCGCGCCCGGGACGCTCGACGAGATGCGCTGGCCGGTCACCACCGTCGACCAGAGCCTCTGGGCCACGGGGTTCGGCCTCGGCCTGATCCTCGTGCCGCGCGGCGACCGGGTCGTGCACGTCGGCCACGACGGCGCGATGCCCGGCTTCCTGGCCGGCGTCTACGGCCGTCCGCGGGCCTTGACCGGGCAGCCCGGGCCCGCCGGGTTCGGCGCGGCCGTGCTGGGCGCCTCGGGCACCGCGCTGGAGACGGTGGACCTGCCGCACCAGCTGCTGACCGCCGCCGCCGACGGCGACCCGGCGGAGATCGAGCCGTGGACACCGGGGGAGCCGGCGCCGGAGGCCTACCGCTCAGTCTTGGGCCGGTGGTGGAGCGAGGGCTTCGAGCACGTGTTCAGCTGGCACGGCGGCACGCTGCGCTCACGCGGGGCCGCCGCCGCGCCGAGTGTGCCGCCGGCGGTGTTCCGCCCATCGGCCGACAATCCGGACATTCTGCGTACCGTATCCGGTCGTGAGGTCGGGGAGTTGCTCCGGTTGACGCGCGACGCCGACGGCCGGGTGGTGCGCATGCACTGGGCGACCTACCGGTTCACCCGGGACCAGCAGACGTTCGAGGGGCACTCGTTCACCGGTTAGCCAGAGAAATGGACGCGGTGGCTCCGACGTTCAACCGATACGATTGACGCCTACGTCCGCACGAGATGAGAGCAGGTGGCGCAGGGCCCGCGGGTCCGACTTATGACCGGCACTCCACCCCCCGGCCAGCCCCGGGTGCAGACCAAGATCACGGTGCCTGACCCGCAGATCATGGTCAATCTCCTCGGCGCGGGAGACGAGATCCTGCGACTCGTCGAACGCTCGGTCGCCAGCGACGTCCACGTCCGCGGCAACGAGGTCACCATCACCGGCTCGCCCGCGGAAAACGCCCAGGCCGAGCGCCTGTTCACCGAGCTTCTCGAGCTGATCCAGAAGGGCGAGACACTCACGCCCGACGCGGTCCGCCGCACGGTCGGCATGCTCGAGCAGGGCACCGTCGAGCGCCCCGCCGACGTGCTGACGCTCAACATCCTGTCCCGGCGCGGGCGCACCATCCGCCCCAAGACGCTGGGCCAGAAGCGCTATGTCGACGCCATCGACGAGAACACGGTCGTCTTCGGCATCGGGCCCGCCGGCACCGGCAAGACCTACCTGGCCATGGCCAAGGCGGTCCAGGCGCTGCAGGCCAAGCAGGTCAACCGGATCATCCTCACCCGGCCGGCGGTCGAGGCGGGGGAGCGGTTGGGCTTCCTGCCCGGCACGCTCTACGAGAAGATCGACCCCTACCTGCGCCCGCTCTACGACGCGCTGCACGACATGCTCGACCCCGACTCGATCCCGAAGCTGATGGCGGCGGGCACGATCGAGGTCGCGCCGCTGGCCTACATGCGCGGTCGCACGCTCAACGACGCGTTCATCATCCTCGACGAGGCGCAGAACACGACGCCCGAGCAGATGAAGATGTTCCTCACCCGGCTCGGCTTCGGCTCCAAGGTGGTCGTCACGGGCGACATCACCCAGGTCGACCTGCCCGGCGGCTCCACCAGTGGCCTCCGCCTCGTGCGGGAGATCCTGGAGGGGCTCGACGACATCCACTTCGCGACGCTGAGCAGCAGCGACGTGGTCCGCCACCGTTTGGTCGGCGAGATCGTCGACGCCTACGGTAAGTGGGACGCCGAGCGCGAGGCTCTGCAGGCGCAGGGGGTGCACGCGGTCCCCGGCCGGGGCGCGGCCGCGCAACGCACCAGCCGGCGCCGATAGCTTTTCCCCGAAAGAGGCAGTGTTGTCCATCGAGATCGCCAACGAGTCCGGCGTCGCCGTCGACACCGACGAGGTGCTCGCCGTCGCCCGTCACGCCCTGGACGAGATGGGTGTCAACCCGCTCGCCGAGCTGTCGGTGCTGCTCGTCGACGTCGACTACATGACCGAGCTCAACCACCGGTGGATGGGCGGCGACGGCCCCACCGACGTGCTCGCCTTCCCCATGGACGAGGGCAGCGTCGACCACGGCCCGGGTGAGATCACCGGCACCGAGCCGGCCCTGCTCGGCGACATCGTGCTGTGCCCGGAGGTGGCCGCCAAACAGGCGGTGACCGCCGGCCACACGGCCGCCGACGAGCTGCACCTGCTCACCGTGCACGGGGTCCTCCACCTGCTCGGCTACGACCACGCCGAGCCCGACGAGGAACGCGAGATGTTCGAGCTGCAGTCGCGGCTCCTGACCGGCTGGCGGGCGGCGCGGGCGCGGTGATCCACTTAGCCGCCGACGCCGCCGCGATCTCGCCGGGCCTGCCCGACATCCAGCTCCTGCTGATCGCGGCGGGCCTCGTCGTCCTCGGCGGGTTCTTCGCGATGACCGACGCCGCGCTCGGCGCCGTCTCCCCGGCCCGGGCCGGCGAGCTGGCCCGCGAGGGCGTCCGGGGCGCGCGCACGCTGCAGATCGTGGCGTCCGACGCCGTCCGGCACATCAACCTGCTGCTGCTCCTGCGGCTGATCTGCGAGCTGACCGCGACCACGCTGGTCGCCCTGGTCGCGGTCGACACGTGGAGCATCGGCTGGTCGGCGGCGCTGGTCACCGCCGGCGCGATGACGATCGTCAGCTTCGTCGTGGTCGGCGTGGCGCCCCGGACGATAGGCCGGCAGAACGCGTACGCCGTGGGCCGCGCCACCGCGCCCCTGGTGCGCTGGCTGGGCCGGGCGCTCAACCCGCTGGCCTCGCTGCTGATCCTGATCGGCAACGCGGTCACCCCCGGGCGCGGCTTCCGCGAGGGCCCGTTCGCCACCCAGGTGGAGCTGCGCGAGCTGGTCGACCTGGCCGAGCAGCGCGGCGTCGTGGAGAGCGGCGAGCGCCAGATGATCCACTCGGTGTTCGAGCTCGGTGACACGATCGCCCGCGAGGTGATGGTGCCGCGCACCGACATGGTCTGGATAGAGGGCGACAAGAACCTCCGCCAGGCGCTGGCGCTGTTCCTGCGCTCCGGCTTCTCGCGCATCCCGGTGATCGGCGAGAACGTCGACGACGTGCTCGGCATCCTCTATCTCAAGGACGTGATCCGGCGCGGCCAGGACGACGAGGCGGGGCTCCCGGTCGCCGACGTCATGCGCTCCGCCACGTTCGTGCCCGAGTCCAAGCCGGTCGACGACCTGCTCTCCGAGATGCAGGCCGCGCGTACGCACCTCGTGGTCGTGGTCGACGAGTACGGCGGCACCGCCGGCCTGGTCACCATCGAGGACATCCTCGAGGAGATCGTGGGTGAGATCACCGACGAGTACGACGTCGAGCGCCCGCCGATCGAGCACCTCGACGACGGCTCCGTGCGGGTCGCCGCGCGGGTGCCGGTCGAGGACCTGAGCGAGCTGTTCGACGTCGACCTGCCCACCGACGAGGTGGAGACGGTCGGCGGCCTGCTGGCCCAGGCGCTGGGCCGGGTGCCGATCCCCGGCGCCGAGGCGACCGTCGACGGGTTGCACATGGTGGCCGAGGGGGTCGTCGGCCGGCGCAACCGGATCGATACAGTGCTGGTCCGCCGGGCCGACCACGGTCCCGACAGCGACAACGAAGACAGTGACGAGAGGCAACACGCGGATGTTTGAGTCGCCCGAGATCGGGCCACCCGCTGCGCTCGACGCCGAGGACACCAAGCTGGTCACCCTCGCGCGCGGTGCCCGGGGCCGGGTGGGTGCCCTGGAGGGCGCCGCAGTGCGCGACCAGGACGGCCGCACCTACGCCGCGGCGACCGTGGCCCTGCCGTCGCTGACGATGTCCGCGCTGCAACTCGCCGTCGCCTCCGCGGCGGCGGCCGGGGCCACCAAGATCGAGGCGGCCGCGGTGGTCACCGAGGCGAGCACCCTGGACGGCGCCGGCCACGCGGTGGTCCGCGACCTGTCCGCCGACGCCCCGGTCCACGTCGCGGCCCCCGACGGCACGGTCCTGGGCACGGTCGTCGCATGACCGCGTCGATGCGCCCGGACCACCCGGCGTCCGTCCGCGGCCCGCGCGGCTCGTACCGCGGCTCGCGAACTGAGGCGGCGGCATGAGCGCCGATTTCAAGGCCGGCTTCGCCTGCTTCGTCGGGCGCCCCAACGCCGGCAAGTCCACGCTGACCAACGCGATCGTCGGCCAGAAGATCGCGATCACTTCCAGCAAGCCGCAGACCACCCGGCACGTGATCCGGGCCGTGCTGCACCAGCCCGACGCCCAGCTCGTCCTGGTCGACACGCCGGGCCTGCACCGCCCGCGCACGCTGCTCGGCGAGCGGCTCAACGACCTGGTCCGGACGACCTGGAGCGAGGTCGACGTGATCGGCCTGTGCATCCCGGCCAACGAACCGGTCGGCAAGGGCGACCGGTTCATCACCGGCGAGCTGGCCGAGCTGAAGGCGACCGTGCTGGCCGTCGTGACCAAGACCGACCTGGTCGACAAGGCCACCCTGGCGAAGCAGCTCGTCGCGGTCGGCGAGCTGGCCGACTTCGCCGCGGTCGTGCCGGTCAGCGCGCAGACGGGCGAGCAGGTCGACACGTTGGTCGACGTGATGACCGGCTTCCTGCCGGACTCGCCGCGGCTCTACCCCGACGACATGATCACCGACGAGCCCGAGCAGGTGCTGATCGCGGAGCTGGTCCGTGAGGCGGCCCTGGAGGGCGTCCGCGACGAGCTGCCGCACTCGATCGCGGTGGTCGTCGAGGAGATGTTCGACGAGGGTGACCTGACCAAGATCTACGCGGACGTCTACGTCGAGCGCCAGAGCCAGAAAGCTATCGTGATCGGGGCACGGGCGAGCCGGCTCAAGGAGATCGGCACCCGCTCGCGCCAGGAGATCGAGGCACTCCTGGGCCGCCGGGTCTACCTCGACCTGCACGTCCGCGTCGCCAAGGAATGGCAGCGCGATCCGCGACAGCTGCGCAAGCTGGGGTTCTGAGCGGGGAGGTACGGCCGATGCGGCGGGTGCTGATCACCGGCGGCGCTGGTCGGATCGGGAGCTTCCTCACGGAGCGTCTCGCCGGTGACTACGAGCTGCGGTCCTTCGACGTCGTCGCGCAGGAGGACGCCGACGGGGTCGAGACCGTCCGCGGGGTGGTCGGTGACCTCGACGCGCTGGTCGCGGCGTGCGCCGGCGTCGACGCCGTCGTGCACCTCGCCGGCATTCCCGTCGAGGCCCTCTGGGAGGACCTGATCCGGGTCAACCTCGACGGCACCCGCACCGTGCTGGAGGCGGCGCGGATCGCCGGTGTGCCCAAGGTGATCCTGGCCTCGTCCATCCACGCCGCCGGGTTCCGGGAGCCGACCGCGAGCCCGCTGCCGGCCTCGTCCGCGCCGCGGCCGGACACGTTCTACGGCTGGACCAAGGGCGCCATGGAGTCGCTCGGCAGCCTCTACAGCGACCGGTACGGGCTGACGGTCTTCGCGGTGCGGATCGGGGCGTTCCAGCCCACGCCGTGGTCGGGGGCGGACGTGCCGATCTGGCTGTCGCCCGACGACTGCGTACGGCTGTTCCGCGCCCTGCTCGACACGCCCGTCACCGGCTTCCGGGTGGTGTGGGGAGTCAGCGCCAACGCCACCGGCTGGCTGGAGCACGACGCCGACATCGGTTACGTCCCGGCCGACGACTCCGCGACCGTCGCCCACCTCGCCGCGCCCAGCGACGCGGCCGCGCTCGCGCACCTCGGAGGGGTGTTCTGCGCGGTCCCGCTCGGCAAGCCGTTCTGGTGATGTGGGACAGCTCACGGGGCACTGAGGTTTGATCTTGAAAGACCCCGGGGTACGGCTTGGCGCGATGCGGAACCGTTACATCGACCTGCTGCGCGCGGTGGCCATCGCGCGGGTCGTCGTCTACCACACGTCAGGGTGGACGCTGCTCTCGTTCGTCCCCGCGATGTCGGTGATGTTCGCGCTCGGCGGCTCGCTGATGGCGTCCTCACTGGACCGTTCGGGCGTGCGCGCCGTCGGCCGCCGGCTGCGCCGGCTGCTGCCCTCGCTGTGGTTGCTGGCCGCGTTCTTCGTACCCGCGATGTGGTTGACCGGGCTCGACGCGCACTGGAAGTTCCTGCTCTGGGCGGTGCCCCTGGCCGACCCGCCGGCCAACCACTGGGGCGCGCTCGCGCTCAGCACGATCTGGTACCTGCGCGACTACCTCTGGTTCGTGCTCGCCTCGCCGCTCGCGCTCTGGCTGTTCCGCCGCTTCCCGGTGCCGATGCTGGTCGCGCCGTACCTGCTGCTGGTCGTCTTCGAGCTCGGCCTGCTCTCCGGCCCGCCGGTGCTGCGCGACTTCGGCCTCTACTTCGGCGCCTGGATGCTCGGCTTCGCCCACCACGACGGCCTGCTGCGCCGCTGGTCGCGGCAGGTGCTGACCGCCGCCGCGGCGGTGTTCTGCGGCACCGGCCTGGCCTGGATCCTGACCCATCCCGGGTTCCGCGGGTACGACCTCAACGACATCCCCCTCGGCAACGCCCTGTGGTCGGCGGGCGTGATCCTGGTGGCGCTCGGCTTCCTGCCCGCGCGGGCCGAGTGGATCAGCCGTTGGCGGCCGTTCGACCGGTTCGTCACGGTGCTCAACTCGCGCGCGCTGACGATCTACCTGTGGCACATGCCGGTCGTCATCCTGGTCGCCTGGGCGACGAAGCCGTTCGGCTACGAGGGTCTGCAGGTCGACCGGGTCGCCGTCCGGCTGGTGTTCGTCGCGCTGCTGGTGACGGCGGCCGTGGCGGCGTTCGGCTGGGTCGAGGACCTGGCCGCCCGGCGCCGCCCGACGCTGCTGCCCGGTGCCCGCCGCCGGCCGCCGCTGCCGATCCCGGTCTCCCCGGCGCCGGCGCCCTCACGCGAACCCGTGCCGGTCGGCGCGGACCGGCCCCACCTGGTCTGGCGCTGGGACGCGCCCGGTGCGGCCGGACACCTGGAGGAGGGCCGGCACGTCGCGGTCGTCTCCCGCTGGACGGCCGGCGCACCGGCGCCGCGGATCTGAGAAATGCCGGCTAGCCGGGATGCCGGCGGCCCACGACCCGGGTCATCGTGGTCGGGTGAGGTGTCTCATCGTCGACGACAGCGAGCGGTTCGTCCGGTCGGCCCGGCGACTGCTGGAGCGTGAGGGCGCGACCGTGGTCGCGACCGCGGCCACGGGGGCCGAGGCGCTGGCCGCGGCCGCCGCGACACCGGTCGACGTCTCGCTGGTCGACGTGCAACTCGGCGGCGAGAGTGGTGTGGACGTGGCTGACGAGCTGGCCCGACGGGGGATCGGCGGGACGATCCTGCTCATCTCGACGCTGGCAGCGGAGGACGTCGCGGAGCTGGTGGCCGGCTCCGCCGCGGTCGGTTTCGTGGGCAAGTCCGACTTGTCGGTCGAAGCTCTTCAGCGCGCCTCGAGGTAGCGGACCACCGCCAGGACCCGCCGGTGGTCGGCCTCCGTCTCCGGCAGGTCGAGCTTGTTCAGGATGCTGCGCACGTGCTTCTCGACCGTGCCCTCCGCCAGCCAGAGCGCCTGCGCGATGCCCGCGTTGGACCGGCCCTCCGCCATCAGCGCCAGCACCTCCCGCTCGCGCTTGCTCAGCGGCGCCAGCGGGTCGACCCGGCGGCGGGCGTTGACCAGCTCGCGGACCAGGTCGGGGTCGACGACCGAGCCGCCGGCGGCCACTCGCCGCACGGCCTCGACGAAGCTCTCGACGTCGGTGACTCGGTTCTTGAGCAGGTAGCCGACGCCGCCCTCGGCGCTGAGGAGTTGCAGCGCGTGCTCGACGGCCACGTGCGCCGAGAGCACCAGCACGCCGGTGCCGGGGTGCCGGGTGCGGATCGTCTCGGCCGCGGTGAGCCCGGCGGTGGGGTCGGGCGGCATCCGCACGTCCAGGATCGCGATGTCGGGGCTGGTCTCCGCGACCAGCGTGACCGCGGTCCCGGCGTCGCCGGCCCGGCCCACGACCTCGAACCCGGACTGCGCGAGCAGCCCGGCGAGCCCCTCGCGGAGCAGCACGTCGTCATCGGCGAGTAGGACGCGGATCGCCATCGTCGCCCCTGTCGTCGGCCTGCCTGGAGCGGCACCATGGTAGCGCCGCGGATGGAGGGAGCACGTCGTGCGGATCGGTCTGCTCGGGCGCGTGCTCGTCGGGGCCGGCGTGCCCACGCTGGTCGCCGTCGCGGCGTTCGGCATCATGCTGGGCTCGATCGACGCGGTACGCGACGCGCAGGGCCGGGTCGCCACCTCCCAGGAGGCGGTGATCGCGGCCGAGGGCCTGTCCCGCGCGGTCGGCGACGTCGCGCTGGCCCAGCGCGGCCGGCTGCTCGGGGTCGCCGACAGCGCCGGCGCCGAACTGGCCGCCGCCGACCGGGTCCGGGCGCAGGCCGCCGCCCTGGCCGACCTCGACCTGGCCGGGGCGGGGGAGCAGAGCCGGGTGGCGGACCTGACCGCCGCGTCCGACGCCTACCTGCGGCGCTCGCAGCGCGGTGCCGACCCGGCCGAGGTGCTGCTCGCCGCCGTCGACCACCGGCTCGACGCGTTCCTGGCGCAGGAGCGGGCGGTCGCGGCCGAACAGGAGCGGGCGGCGTCGGCCGCGACCACCCGCGCGGTCACCGCCGCCGGCATCGGGCTCGCCGCGTCGCTGGTCGCGGTCGTGCTGGTCGGCATCTACCTCACCCGGACCGTCTCGCTGCCGATCCGCCGGGCTGGCGCGGTCGCGGGCCGGTTCGCGGCCGGCGACCTCGACGCCCGCCTCGTCACCTCCGGCGTCGGCGAGGTCGGGGATCTCGAGCGCGGGCTCAACGCGATGGCCGCCGCGCTCGCGGACGCCCGCGCCGAGCTGACCGCGTCCCGCGCCCGGATCGTCGCCGCCGACTTCCGGGTGCGCCGGTCGATCGAGCGCGACCTGCACGACGGGCTGCAGCAACGGCTCGTCGCACTGGCGCTGGACCTGCGGGCGCTGCGGGCCGACGCGCCGGAGTCGCTGCGGGAGCAGGTCGACGAGGTCGCGACCGGCATCGTCGAGGCGACCGAGGAGCTGCGGGACTTCGTGCACGGCATCCAGCCGGCCGCGCTCACCGAGAGCGGGCTGCGGGCGGCGCTACGCACCCTGGCCCGCCGCGCGGCGCTGCCGGTGGAGGTGCGGGCCGATCTCGCCGGCCGGCTGCCCGCCGACGTCGAGTCGGCGGCCTACTACTTCGTGTCCGAGGCCCTGACCAACGCCACCAAGCACGCTCGGGCGTCCTATGTGGAGGTGGTCGCGGACGTCGCGGGAGGGCTGCTGACCGTGGTGGTCCGGGACGACGGCGTGGGTGGCGCCGACCGGTCCGCCGGCACGGGGCTGCTCGGGCTCGCGGACCGCATCGAGGCCCTGGGCGGCCGGCTGACCGTGGTCAGCCCGCCCGGCGCCGGCACGACGCTGACCGCGACGATCCCCGCCGCCCTTACCGGCTAGCCGGTAACGGGGTTGGCGGCTGGCCGCGAAGCGCCCGGGGCCCCCGCGGCGGGAGGCTCTTCCCATGACGGTCCACACGCGACTCATGGAGGAGCCCACGATGGCTACCCAGACGTTCCCGTACCCCCTGACGCGGCGGGCGACCGTCGTCCACCGCCGGCACCTGGCCCCGTGGGCCCGGATCGTGCTCGGTGGCGGCGCGCTCTGGCTCGCCACCGTGGTGATCACGTTCGTCACCGGCAACGTCAACCTCGTGCCCACGATCATCCTGGTCGGCGCGTTCCTGGTGCCGGTCGCGTTCGTCGCCTGGGCCTTCGACCACGCCGACGCGATCCTCACGCCGTCGAAGATCTTCACGGCCTTCCTGTACGGCGGCGTCCTGGGCGTCCTCGGCGCCTCGGTGCTGGAGGCGGCGTTCGTGCACAACACGTCGATGACCGGCTTCGTCGGCGTCGGGTTGATCGAGGAGGGCGTCAAGCTGCTGGTGCTCTGGCTGATGGCCCGGCAGCTGGGCCGCTGGACGATGCGCGACGGGCTGGTGCTCGGCGCGACGGTCGGGTTCGGCTTCGCCGCCTTCGAGAGCGCCGGGTACGCGTTCCAGGCGCTGTTCGACGGCCAGAACGGGCTCTCGCTGCTGGGCGTGGTCGAGACGGAGTTGCTGCGCGGCATCCTGACCCCGTTCGGGCACGGCCTGTGGACCGCGATCGCGGGTGCGGCGCTGTTCGCGGTGGCCGCCCGGCGCGGTCGCGTGACGGTCTGGGCCCGGCCGGTCCTGGTCGCGTACGCGGTGGTCGCGGCCCTGCACGCCCTCTGGGACGCGAGCGGGCTGGCCGCCGCCTGGCTGACCCTGCACCTGACAGGGACGCCGCAGCAGTGGGCGCAGGCGCGCCAGGGGCTCGCGGTCGCGGCCACGCCGGCCCAACTGCACCTGGACGCCGTGCTGAGCTTCGCGCTCCCCGCCCTCGACGCCCTGGTCGGGCTCGTGCTGGTGATCGCGATCGCGCTGCGGGTCCGGGCCCGGGAGCGTTGATCCCGCGGTCGACGCGCACCGTTGCCGGGGGCAGCGGTGCGCGTCGCCGTATTGTCGAGGCAGCCGTCAATTTCCGAGGAGTGCCCGTCATGGCGTCGCCGGTCGTCCAATCGCTGCCTCGCCAGATCCGCGAGTACATCGTCGAGGGGATCGTCAACGGCCGCTGGAAGCCCGGCGAGCGGATCGTGGAGCGGCGGATCGCGGCGGAGCTCAACGTCAGCCAGACGCCGATCCGGGAGGCGCTGCGCGAGCTCGAGGTGCTGCGGCTGATCGAGTCGGCACCCAACAAGGGCGTCCGCGTACGCGACCTGACCGCGGCCGACCTCGAGGAGATCTATCCGGTCCGGGCCGCCCTGGAACAGCTCGCCGCCTCGCTCGCCGCACCCCGGCTGGGTGCCGACGTCTCGGTGCTGGAGCCCGAGGTGGCGGCCCTCTACGCGGCCGACCGCGGCGGCGACGGCGAGGCCCAGGTGCGGCACACGGTGGCGTTCCACCGGCTGCTCGTGCGGGCGTCCGGCAACGAGGTGCTGCTGCACGCCTGGGAGTCGCTCGGCATCGAGGTGTGGACGACGCTGTCGATCCGGTGGTTGGGGACCCGGCAGCAGTCGTACGCGGAGGAGCACGAGGCCATCGTCGAGGCGTTCCGGCGGCGGGATCCGGGGATCGCCGAGCTGGTCAAGGAGCACGTGCTCGGCTGCGCGCCGCAGCTCTGAACCCCGTACCCGTGACGTCTCGTGGATCTTGATTTTGGCCTTTGATCGATCATCGATCAGAGAGTTATAGTTCGGTCAGGCCAGAGCACCCAGAAGGTGGCGCACCATGACCGATATCGGGCAAAAGCCGACAAGCGGCCTCGACCACATCCCGGACCGGGACCCCGAGGAGACCGCCGAGTGGACCGCGTCGCTGGACGCCGTCCGTGAGCACGCCGGGCCGAACCGGGCCGCCTACCTGATGCGGCGCACGCTCGAGCACGCGCAGCGCACCGGGCTCGAGCTGCCGGGGCTGCTGGAGACCGACTACGTCAACACGATCCCCACCTCGGCCGAGCCGGCGCTGCCCGGCGACGAGGCGATGGAGCGGCGGATCACGGCGTGGAACCGGTGGAACGCCGCCGCGATGGTGAGCCGGGGGAGCCGGTACGGGCTCGGCGGCCACATCGCCACCTTCGCCTCCGCGGCCTGGCTCTACGAGACCGGCTTCCAGCACTTCTTCCGCGGCAAGGAGGGGGACGGCTCGGGCGACCAGCTCTACGTCCAGGGCCACGCCTCGCCCGGCATCTACGCCCGCGCGTTCCTCGACGGCCGGCTGACCGAGGAGCAGCTCGACCGGTTCCGGCAGGAGGCCGGCGGCGACGGCCTGCCGTCGTACCCGCACCCGCGCCGGCTGCCGACTCTCTGGGAGTTCGCCACGGTGTCGATGGGGCTCGGCCCGCTGTCGGCGATCTACCAGGCGCGGTTCAACCGCTACCTGGAGCACCGCGGCATCAAGGACACCTCCGGCTCGCACGTGTGGGCGTTCCTCGGCGACGGCGAGATGGACGAGCCCGAGTCGACGGCCGCGCTGGCCCTGGCCGGCCGCGAGGGCCTCGACAACCTGACCTTCGTGATCAACTGCAACCTGCAGCGCCTCGACGGCCCGGTGCGGGCCAACTTCAAGATCGTGCAGGAGCTGGAGGCACAGTTCCGCGCCGCCGGGTGGAACGTCGTCAAGTCGCTGTGGGGCGAGGCGTGGGACGAGCTGTTCGCGCTCGACACGACAGGCGCGCTCGTGCGCCGGCTCCGCGAGGTGCCCGACGGACAGTTCCAGACCTACGCGGCGCGGGACGCGGCGTACATCCGCGGGCACTTCTTCGGTGTCTCGCCGGAACTGGTCGCGCTGGCCGCGCAGCTCACGGACGAGAAGATCATCGAGTGCTTCCAGCACTCGCGGGCGGGGCACGAGCCCCGCAAGGTGTACGCGGCGTACCAGGCGGCCGTCGCGCACAAGGGCGCGCCCACGGTTATCCTCATCCAGACGATCAAGGGCTACACGCTCGGTCCCGGGTTCGAGTCGCGCAACGCGAACCACCAGATGAAGAAGCTGACCGGTACGGAGTTCCGCGCGCTGCGGGACCTGCTGGAGCTGCCGATCCCGGACTCGGCGTTGGCAGGCGACCTGATGCCGTACGCGCATCCGGGCCCGGACTCGCCGGAGGTCCGTTATCTGCAGGCGCGCCGCGCCTCCCTGGGCGGGCCGGCACCGGCCCGGGCGGTTCGCCCGGTGGCGTTGCCCGCGCCGTCCGCCAAGCCGTTCGAGGCGTTGGCCAAGGGCTCCGGCAGCCAGGAGATCGCCACGACCATGGCGTTCGTACGCCTGGTCAAGGACCTGATGCGGGAGCCGGAGACCGGGCGGCGGTGGGTGCCGATCGTGCCGGACGAGGCGCGTACGTTCGGGATGGAGTCGCTGTTCCCGTCGTCGGGCATCTACTCGCCGCGCGGGCAGACCTACGACCCGGTCGACCGCGAGATGCTCCTCTACTACAAGGAGACCGTCGACGGGCAGATCCTGCACGAGGGCATCACCGAGGCCGGCTCGATGGCCGACTTCACCGCGGCCGCCACGGCTTACGCCACCCACGGCGAGCCGATGATCCCGTTCTACATCTTCTATTCCATGTTCGGCTGGCAGCGCACGGCCGACCAGATGTGGGCGCTGGCCGACCAGCTTGGTCGCGGCTTCCTGATCGGGGCGACGGCGGGCCGCACGACGATGACGGGCGAGGGCGTCCAGCACGCCGACGGCCACTCGCACCTGATCGCGTCGACCAACCCGGCGGCCCTGTCCTACGACCCGGCCTTCGCGTACGAGATCGGCGTGATCGTCCGAGATGGACTGCGCCGGATGTACGGCCCGGACGCGGAGGACGTGTTCTACTACCTGACGGTCTACAACGAGCCGAAGGTCCAGCCCGCCATGCCGGCGGGCGTCGAGGACGGCATCGTCAAGGGCCTGTACCGGTTCCGCGAGGCCGACCCGCTGCCCAATGCTCCCCGCCTACAGCTGCTGGCGTCGGGCACGGCGATCCACTGGGCTCTCGACGCGCAGCGGCTGCTGGCCTCCGACTGGGGCGTGGCGGCCGACGTGTGGTCGGCGACGTCCTGGAGCGAGTTGCGCCGCGACGCCCTGGCCTGCGACGCGGAAGCCCTGTCGGGTTCCGACCGGACCCCCTATGTGACGCGCGTGCTCGACGGCGCGCCGGGCCCGGTGCTGGCGGTCAGCGACTGGATGCGCGCGGTCCCGGACCAGATCGCCCAGTGGGTCCCGCAGGACTGGCACTCGCTCGGCACGGACGGCTTCGGCCTGTCGGACACGCGGGAGGCGGCCCGCCGCCACTTCGGCGTGGACCCCCAGTCGATCGTGGTCGCGGCCCTGGCGGCGCTCGCCCGCCGCGGCGAGGTCAAGGCGACAGCGGTCCGCGAGGCCCGGGAGCGCTACGGCCTCTGACCCCTCCTGCGGCAGGGCTCCGTCGATCGGCGGGGCCCTGCCCGCCGGACCTCGCGTTCAGTCTCCGCCAGCGGGAGGCCCCTCGAGGGCGTGCATCGCGTCCTGGACCGAACGTGGCACCTTGAAACCGTTCGCTTTACCCGGCTTCAGGTAGTTCGCTTTCAACGCCACCTCGAGCCCGTCAGGTAGCTCACCGAGGCTTTGCAGGTGGCGGGTCGACGTGACGACCGGCCTTGTGAAGCCCACCAACAGCCGATCCGGATGGAAGCGCGCGAGCTGGTACACCGCCCGCCGCGTGATGAACCCGTCCTTGCTCAGCGCCGCGGAGCGGAGCACGGTTTCCTGCTCCCACGCGCCCACACCCCTCAGCCGGGCCAGCAGCGCGGCCAGGCCCTCCGCCGTCCAACCGCTGGGCAGCAGGGTGGCTTCGAGAAACTCGGGGCGGCGCAACATGACCAGCTTGACGCCGGCCCTGCTGGCCATCTCGTCGATCAGTTCCACCCTCGGACCGATCGGCTCGCCATCGGCGTCGAGACGCCACCAGTCATCCTTCTCGTCGTCCGTGACGAACAGGACGTTCGATTTGAGTGCGGACGCACGACGAAGCAACTGTTCCCAGATCAGAAAGTCACCGGTGCCCTCCTCCACCTGGTCGGGCTTCGCCGCGTCCCGGTATCCAGGTGGGACCTTGCGCTCGAAGCGCTGGCGCCCGATCCGCACGAGGGCGTCGAGGTCCTCCTGCTGGTAGCGGCGGCCCACTCGCTTGTCGAAGATGCTCATGAGCCGCTGGGCGATCGGATCCTCGTCGACGCTGCTCAAGGCCGCCTTCAGATGCACGCCCTTACCGCCGTCGTCCGCGCCGACCTTGCTGACTTGTGGAACAGCTCCTCCGTCTCGTTCGCAAGCGCGTCAGCGTCCTCGACTGACATGGTTCGCCGCTTCCAGGCCTTGATCTCCGCGATGGTCTTGTTCTTCGCCTCGCGGATCTTCGAGAGCGGGCTGGTGGTGATCACCCTGCGGATGACGTCGTCGCGATTTCGCCAGAACTCGGCTTGAACCTGTGACGGCATGAACAGTTGGCTCGACAACGCCTCGAGGACGTCGAACACCTGACCTCGGGCATTCGCTCCACACCGGTAGAGGTAGAGCAGAACGTTGGTGTCGAGGGCGACGTCCCAGAACCCACCACGGCTGGCCTGCTGGGCGTGACCCGCGAAGTGTCACGCCCAGGTCGTGTGCTGTCAGCGGGTCCAGAGGACCGCGTGGGGGTTCAGGCCGTCCGGGGTCGTGGCTGACTGGCCGACGATCGCGCCGTTGTTGTTGATGTCTTCTGCCGCCCCTGCGCCGCCCGCCAGGCGCGGCAGGAGCGTTGTCCGGCCGCGTTGCCAGGTCCAGGCGTCGAAGTCGTTGCCGCCGACCACCTGGTCCCGGTCGTTGATCCCCTGTGGCTGGTGGAAGGTGGCACCCGGTTGTCGCGGCAGGTCCGTGAAGCGGCCCTCGCGCCAGATGAACGCCTGACCTGACTGCGTGTTGCCGACCACGTGGCCGCGGGCGTTGATCGCCGTTGCCCGGCCCGGCTCCGTGCCCAGGCGGGTGACGCCGCGGGCCGACCACAGCACCGGCGTCGTGCTGCTGCCCACCACCTGGCCGCGGGCGTTGACGTCGTACGCCACCGACCCGTACCCATCCGGTGTGCCCAGGTCCGTCAGCGAACCGTCGCGCCAGCGGAACGCGTGCAGCCTGCCGTTGTTCGGCTCCGTGGCGCTCCAGCCGACGACCTCGCCGCGGTCGTTGATCGCGGACGCGTAGCTGTTGTCGCCGCCGGGGAACACGCCCAGGTCGACGGCCGTGCCGCCGCGCCAGAGCGTCGCGTGGGTCGTGCCGCCCGGGAAGATGGTGTAGCCGACGACGTCACCCCGGTTGTTGACGTCCAGCGCCAGGCTGGCGATCCCGCCCGGAGCCGTGCCGAGGCTCGTCATCCGGCCGGCGCGCCAGACGAAGGCGTACCTGGACGTCGTGAACGACCAACTGCTGCCCACCACGTCGCCCCGGTCGTTGACGGCCGTCGCCTCGCTGCAGCACGCCTCGCCGGTCAGCGTGCCGAGGTCGACGACCCGGTAGCCCGCCCCACCCGCTGCCGAGGCCGGCGCCGCGCCCACCGTCGCAAGAACGACGATCGCGAGCAGCAGTGCGGCCGCGCGCGTACGGCTTCGGTAGTCTCGCGGTCCCATGTGTGCACTCCCTTCTCGGTACCGCCCACGACTCGACGGATTGCAGGGGTGACGCCCCGCCGCCCGCTCCGGTTGACCGCCCCGCACCGTCGCATTCCCGACTCCGCGCCGCGAACCAACTGCCGATTGGCCGCATCGAACCCTTCGACAGCAACCCGAACGGACAACAGGGAGTCAACGATGCGTATCACGATGCCTTTGGCCGGCGCCCTCGCCACCCTTCTCCTCGCCACCGCGTGCGGATCACCCGTGCAGCACCAGGCCGGCGACGCGGCCCCGGCCGGTCAGCCGGCCCCCACGACCGCCGCGGCCACACCCACGGCGCCCACGACGTCGGCGCCGCCGTCCACCAAGCCGGCGCTCGTCCTCGGCCCCGACGGCTACGGCGCCCTGAAGCTCGGCATGAGCGTCAAGCAGGCGGAGGCGACCGGCCTGGTCGGAACGTTCGACAACAGCGGCTGCCGGCTCGCGAAGCTGAACGACTCGCCGCCGGGACAGGCGCGGGGCCTCGTCCACTGGTCGCCCGAGCACGGCATCGTCAGCATCGCGGGGTGGCCGGGCCTCGAGACGGCCGAAGGGGTACGGGTCGGCACATCCGAGACGGAGATGCGCCGGATCTACCCGAACTGGACCGCCGTGGACTCCGGGCGCGGCTTCGCGGCCGTGAGCGACAACGCGCGCTACCGCATCACGGTGAGCGACGGCAAGGTCACCTCCGTGACCCTCCAGAGCAACAACCAGAACTGCTACGAGTGACCCAGCCGGCCGGCCTGCGGTGCCAGTGAATCGGCCAACCGCAGGCCGGCCAGGATCTCGTCGGTCAGGTCGGCCTCGCCGACCTGCTTGACCTGCACGTAGACGCCGAAACCCCGCTGCCGCACCGCGAACACGATCTCGCTGAACGAGACCGCGGCACCGCAGGACGTCCACCGCCGCACCAGCGCCGGGTTCCCGGCCACGTCCACGACACGGTCGGGCGCCGGCACGCACGACGGGTGGCTGGGCAACGCCGGCGCCGGGCCGCCGGCCGACAGCGAACGGCTCGTCCCCACGAAGACGCCGGGCTCCGCGCTCGCCGGATCGGGCCAGACCGCCAGGTCCGGCGCGACCACGAGCCCGGGCGCCCGGCCGCCGGGCAGCCGCAGCACCGCCGGGTCCCAGCCGTCGTCCTTCAACTGGCCGGCCCAGCCCGGCGGCACCGCGACCGATACGTCGGCGCCGGCGGAGGCGACCCGCACCCAGCCGTAGCGCGGCGGCAGCGTGGCGGCCGCACTCGTCGTCAGCAGCACCGCGGCCACCGCGATCCCGGCGCCGACAGCGCGGCCCGTCCACCGCAGCACCCGGCGCGCGCGGCCCGACTCCCGCTCCACCAACGCGATGGCCCGCCGCAGTGCGAGGATCATCGCCTCGACCGACTCCCAGCGCTGCCGCGGATCGGGATGCAGGGCACGCCGTACGATATCGTCCACCATGGACGGCACGCCGGGCCGCGCCTGGGAGGGTCGGGGCACCGACCCCGAGCGGCCCGGCGTGGACCACGCCGGCGCGGGCGGCTGACCGGTCAGCATGTGGTGGAGCGTCGCCCCGATGGCGTACACGTCCGACCGGGTGTCCAGGCCTCCGCCCGGCGTCGCCTGCTCCGGCGGCATGTAACCGGGCGTCCCGGCCGCGATCGTGAATCCGGACGCGTTGGCCAGCGTCTTGGCCAGGCCGAGATCGGCGACCAGCACCCGATCCCGTCCGGGCGCGGGAGCGAAGAGCACATTGGACGGTTTGAGGTCCCGGTGCAGCACGCCGGCCTCGTGCAGCACGGCGACGGCGCTGGCGATGTCGACGGCGACCAGCAGCGCCTCGTGCACGCCCATGGGCCCGGAGACGAGGCGGTCCGCGAGCGTGCCGCCGGCCACGTACGGCATGACCAGATAGGGCCGCCCGTCGGGCAGCTCGCCGACGTCGAGCACCCGCAAGAGCCGGGTGGAGTCGGCCCGGCGCATGATGCGCGCCTCCTGCTCGAACCGCATGCGCAGATCCGAGTGGTACGACCAGTTGTCCGCCAGCACCTTGATGGCCACGGACGCGTCGAGATCGTCGTCGGCGCCCAGCCACACGGTGGCGAACGCGCCGGAACCGATGCGCCGCAGCACGCGATATCGGCCGATCTTCTCCGGAACTGGCACGCCCGTATTATGAGCCACGGATCATGGGCTGACGGGGGCGTGCACGAAGTGGACGATCAGGACATCGAAGAGCTCGCCGGTCGCGCGGCGGCCGGTGACGGCAACGCCCTGGACGCCCTGCTCACCCGGATCGAGCCGCAGGTGCTGCGGCAGTGCCTGCGCTTCCTGCCCTGCCGGCAGGACGCCGAGGAGGCCTGCCAGGACGCCCTGCTCCAGGTCGCCCGCAACATCAACGGCTTCGCGGGCCGGTCGCGCTTCTCCACCTGGCTCTACGCGGTGACCGCCAACTGCGCGCGGCAGACCTACCGCAGCCTCAAGCGCCGGGCCGGCGAGCAGCCCACCGCGCTGCTCCCGGTCGACGCCGCCGATCCGCGCACCACGAGCGTGATCGCGGGATCCCGCCTCGACCTGCTGGACGCGCTGGAACGCCTGGAGGCGCACCGCCCCGAACTCGTGCCGGCACTGGTGCTGCGCGACCTGTCGCAGCTCAGCTACGAGGAGATCGCCGACCACCTCGGGGTGCCGGTCGGCACCCTCAAGTCACGCATCCACGACGCCCGCCGCCACGTCCGCGCCTCACTGGCCGGCACCGCGGAGCTCTAGGCCTTACGGTTCTCGGCCATCCAGCGGTCGGCGAAGTCGACCGCCGCGCGCTGCGACATCAGCCGTGACATCGCGCCGCCGACCCGGCCCACCGTGGCGGCGCCGGTCGCCTCGAAGTCGGCGCCGAGCAACTCGAAGTCGCCCTCGTCCAGGTCGACGTCGTCCCACCAGACCCAGTCCCGGCCGCCGTCCGCGGTCTGCACCGCGGCACCCAGGCGGGCGGGCGGCGCGCTCTCCTGCCGATATTCCGCCAGGTGCAGCGACGTGTTCGAGTCGTGGCCGACGCCGAGCAGCAGCACGTCGCCGTCCAGGCCGTAGACCTTGCCCAGCGGCGAGTCCGGCCCGAGCATGCCCGCCCTCGGCTGCCCCGCGACCACCTCGCCGGCCAGCCGGCCCAGCGCCGCGAACGAGACCTGCGGGTGGTCGCTGCGCTGCGCGCCCGGCCACGTCCGCACCACCTCGGCGATCGCGCCCATCCACCGGCTCGGCGTCACCGCCGGGTCGAAGCCGGGCACGTTGTCCCGGATCACCGGCCACCAGTCCTCGGGTACGGGCGGGTTCTGCCACCCGGCCGGGTCCGAGTTGTCGGGCGTGTGGGTGGGTACGACCAGCGTGCCGTCCGGGCCGAGCGCGTCGCGCAGCGCCAGCACGATCGCGTGCGGGCCGCCGGCGACGTAGCCGACCGGCTTGAGCGAGGCGTGCACCAGCAGGGTCGAGCCGGGACGCACGCCGAGCGCGGTCAGGTCGGCGGCGAGCGACTCCCGGGTGTGCGGCAGGCGCTGGGCCGCCTCCGACGGATGGTTGGTCATGCGGCGACCCGCTCGAGGATCGCCCGCGCGAGCACCTCGGGCGCCGCGTCCGTGACCCAGTGGTCGACGTCGGGCAGCGGCAGGAACCGGTAGTCGCCGGTCACGTGGTCGGCCGCCAGCCCCGCCGCGAGCGGGCCGACCGCGATGTCGCGCTCACCCCAGACGAACGTCGTCGGTCGCGCCACCGGACCGACCTTGACCAGGTCCTCGACGACCAGCGCCCGGTACCAGTTGAGCGTGGCGGTGAGCGCGCCGGGCTCCAGCAGCGCGGCCGCGTAGACGTCGAGCCGGGGGCCGACCCCGTCGAGCACCTTGCGCAGGCCGGCACCGCCGTCGCGGGACAGGACGTGCTCGGCCTTGCCGACGGTGCGGAACAGCTCGATGTACGACGAGCGCCGCTGCTGGTCGGGGTCGGTCAGGATCGCCTGCGCGAACGCGGCCGGGTGCGGCACCGAGACCGCGGTCAGGGTCCTGACCCGCGACGGATGCGCCGCGGCCAACTGCCAGCCGACCAACGACCCGAAGTCGTGGCCGACGATGTGCGCGGATCCGCCGGCCAACTCGTCGACGAACGCGGCCGCGTCGGCGACGCACTCGGCGGCGGTGTAAGCCTCGACGCCGCTGGGCCGCGCGCCCGGCGAGTAGCCCCGCTGGTCGACAGCGTAGGTGCGCAGGCCGGCCGCGTGCAGGTGCGGCGTCACGCCGGCCCAGCCGTGCCGGTTCAGCGGGAAGCCGTGCAGCAGGATCACCACCGGCCCGCCGGGCGGACCGCCTTCGGTGACCTCGAACGTCAGCCCACGTACGTCGATCCGCATGCGCGCGAGCGTACCGTCCGGAACCGGTGTTAGCCTGGCAGGACAACTTCACATCCGACAGGGGAGCGCGCAGCGCTGAGAGTGTGGGATCCTCCCGCAGACCCTCGAACCTGATCTGGGTAATGCCAGCGCAGGGAGTTCGGTCTTCTCCAGCCGCGCCATGTCCATCCATGGACATGGCGTGCGTCTTCTCCTGGTTCACCGAACTGGGAGGCATTCAGAATGAACAATGTCACAAACCGCTGGCGTACGGTCGACATCGTCGTCGCCGCGGTCCTCGGCGTGGCGTTCGGCGTCGTCTTCTGGGCCTGGGGTCTGCTCTACAACGGCCCCGCCGACGCGATCCCGCTGCCCGCCCGCACGCTGCTCTACGGCATCTGGCTGCTGCCCGCCGTGCTCGGCGCGCTGGTCATCCGCAAGCCCGGCGCGGCCCTGTTCACCGAGACGGTCGCCGCGCTGGTCTCGGTCGCGTTCGGCACCAGCTGGGGCTGGACCCTGGTGCTGCAGGGCCCGCTGGAGGGCCTCGGCGCCGAGCTCGTCTTCGCGCTGTTCGCCTGGCGCGTCTACCGGCTGCCGGTCGCCATGCTCGCCGGTGGCGTCGCCGGCCTGGTCGCGGCGCTCTACGACGTCCTCTACTGGTACCCCGGCAACTCCTGGGGCAGCTTCGGCATCCCCTACCTCGCGCTCACCGCGGCCAGCTCGGTGGTGATCGCCGGCCTCGGTGGCTGGGCGCTGACCCGCGCGCTGGTCAACACGGGTGCGCTGGACCGGTTCCCGGCGGGCCGGGAACGCGCGGCGGTATGAGCGCCGTCGACCTGCGCGGGTTCGGCTGGCGGCACGCCGGCCGGAAGGCGTGGGCCGTCCGCGGCGTCGACCTGCGGGTCGAGCGCGGCGAGCGGGTGCTGCTGCTCGGCCCTTCCGGGGCCGGCAAGAGCACGCTGCTGGCCGCGCTCGCCGGCCTGCTCGCCGACGACTCCGGCGAGCGCGAGGGCATCGCCGAGATCGACGGTCTCGACACCCGCAAGGCCCGCGAGCGGGTCGGCATCGTGTTCCAGGACCCGGAGACCCAGCTCGTGATGTCGCGGATCGGCGACGACGTGGCGTTCGGGCTGGAGAACCGGGGCGTGCCCCGCGCCGAGATCTGGCCGAGGGTGGCGGCCGCGGTCGAGGCGGTCGGCCTCGACCATCCGCTGGACCGCGCCACGCACGCCCTCTCCGGCGGCGAACAGCAACGGCTGGCGCTGGCCGGCGTGCTCGCGCTCCGGCCCGACCTGCTGCTGCTCGACGAGCCGACGGCCAACCTCGACCCCGCGGGCGCCGACCTCGTCCGTGCGTCGCTGCGCCGCGCGACGGACCGGGACACCACCGTCATCATGGTCGAGCACCGCCTCGCCGAGGTCGTGCCGTTCGTCGACCGGGTCGTCGTGCTCGCGCCCGGCGGCGGCGTCCGCGCGGACGGTCCGCCCGACAGGGTATTCGCCGAGCATGGCGCCGCGCTGGCCGCCGACGGGATCTGGGTGCCCGGCCAGCCGCTGCCCGCGCCGCGGCGCGCGGCCGGGGCACCGGGCGAGGTGCTGGTCACCGCCGACCGGCTGGCGCTCGCGCCGCGGTTGGCGCCGACGGACCTGTCGGTACGCACCGGCGAGGCGGTCGCCGTCCTCGGCCCCAACGGCGTCGGCAAGTCCACGCTGGCCCTGCTCCTCGGCGGTCTGCTCACGCCGACCGGCGGTCGGGTGGTGGCCTCCTCGGTGCTGGCCGGCACCGACGCGGCCCGCCCGCCGCACCGCTGGCGGGCCGCCGACCTGACCGCCCGGATCGGCTCGGTCTTCCAGGACCCGGAGCACCAGTTCGTCGCCTCGACGGTCCGCGACGAGCTGGCCGTCGGCCCGCGCAAGCTCGGCCGACCGCTGGGGATCGTCGACGCGCTGCTGGAACGGCTGCACCTGGGCCATCTCGCGCGGGCCAACCCGTACACCCTCTCCGGTGGTGAGGCCCGGCGGCTGAGCGTGGCGACGGCGCTCGCGGCGGCACCGCGCCTGCTGCTGCTCGACGAGCCCACCTTCGGGCAGGACCGGCGCACCTGGATCGAGCTCGTGGCGCTCCTGGCCGACCTGCGCGACGAGGGACACGGCGTGCTGACGGTCACCCACGACCCGGCGTTCGTCGAGGCACTGGCCGACCGGAGGCTGACGCTATGACCACGGCCGCGGTGATGGTCCGCTCGGACGCGCCCCTCGCCCGCCGCAACCCGGTGGCGAAACTCGTCGCCGCCACCGTCTTCGCGGTCGGCGTGCTGTCCACACTGGACCCACTCACGCCCGCGCTGGCCATCGCCGCCGAACTGGTCCTGTTGCCGTTCTTCGGTGTCCGCTACGGCACCCTGCTGCGCCGCGGCTGGCCGTTGCTGCTGTCGGTGTTCGGCGTCGTGCTGACCACGATCCTGTTCGGCGCCAACCGCGGCGGCGACACGGTGTTCGCCCTCGGCCCGTTGGACGTGACCACGGGGGTGCTCACCGTCGCCCTCGGACTCGCGCTGCGGCTGGTCGCCCTCGCGCTGCCCGGCATCATGGTGTTCGCGACCACCGACCCGACCGACCTCGCGGACGCGCTGGTGCAGAACGCCAAGGCGCCGGCCCGGTTCGCGATCGGCACGCTGGCCGCGTTCCGGCTGGTGCCCCTGCTCGGGCAGGAGTGGCAGGCCCTGCGGATGGCCCGGCGGGCGCGCGGCATCGACGCGGGCGGCAACCCGGTGGCGGCGGCCCGGCTGTTCGCCTCCACGCTGTTCGCGTTGCTGGTGGGCGCGATCCGGCGCGGCACCCGGCTGGCGACGGCGATGGACGCGCGCGGCTTCGACAGCGGCACACCGCGTACGCACGCCCGGGAGCAGCGTTTCGCCCGCGCGGACTGGCTCTTCCTGCTCGGCGCCGTCCTGCTCACGGGGCTGATCCTCACGGTGAGCATCGCGACGGACACGTTCCGGCCCGTTATCGGCTAGTCTCTCGCTGCGACGTGACCGAGGCGGTGGGTGCATGGGCGTACGACTGGTCGACGTGACGGATCCGGCGGAGATCGCGGCCCTCGTGCCGCACGTCCACCGGCTGTTTCTCATGGTGGCCAACGGCGCGGCGCTGGGCTGGGCCACGCCCCCGCCGCAGCCCGAGGTCCGGGACCTGCTGACCGGCGTCGTCGAGGGCGCCGCGACGGGCGAGGCGGCGTTGCTCGTCGCGCTGGCGTCCGGCGACGACATACCCGGCGTCGACGCGCCCAAGCCGCTGCCCGACGGCAGTGTGCTCGCCGGCCTCGGCTACTGGCGCCGCTACACCCGGCAGACCCACCGGCCGCACGCCGACCTGGAACGGGTCGCGGTCGCGGAGGCCTTTCAAGGGCGCGGCATCGGCCGGGCGTTGACCGAGGGGCTGGTGGCCAGCGCGCGCAAGGCCGGCATCGAGGTGCTGACGCTCGACGCGCGCGGTGACAACGAGCGCGCGCTGGCGCTCTACCGCACGCTCGGCTTCAACGAGTACGGGCGGCTCGTCGACTTCGTCGCGGTCGGGCATCTCCGCTACGACAAGGTCTTCTACGCCCTCGACCTGCGCCGCCCCTGGCCGAGGTTGTGAAAGAGGGGGACCCCCGAACAGGGTCCCCCTCGATAAGGATCAGGCGCGCCGGAACGCGTAGCGCTTCGGCTGGGCCGCGGGCTTGCCGCGACCGCCCTTTGTGGACGAATCGGCCCGGTCGTGGCCGCGGGGCGACGCGGACTTGCCGCGCCGCTCGGCCCGGTTGCCGCCGCCGCCCAGGTCGGGCGCGGGCAGGTCGGACGCGGACAGATCGACGGTGAACTTGTCGGACGCAGGCATGCGAAGGCCTCCAGAAAGCATGGAGTGGAGAACAGACGGATGCCCGGTGGCGTGCGCTCAGATCTGGAGAGAGGAATGACGCCCCGGGCGCTCGAAGACCGCCGACGAACGCGGCGGACCGGCACACAGAATCCCGAAGGGCATCAGTAACGCATGCGACGACGGTACACCGCCGTCGCCGGATCGCGCTAGGAGGTTTGCGCGGGCGGTGGCGCGACCGGGTTCGGGATCGCCCCGCCGAAACGGCGGTCGCGCTGGGCGAACAGCTCGCACGCGTACCAGAGGTGGCGCCGGTCGAAGTCGGGCCAGAGGGTGTCCAGGAAGACCAGCTCCGCGTACGCGGACTGCCAGAGCATGAAGTTCGAGATGCGCTCCTCGCCCGACGGCCGCAGGAACATGTCCACCTCGGGCACCTCGGGGTGGTAGAGGTAGCGCTGGATGGTCTTCTCGGAGATGCGGTCGGGGTCGACCTTGCCGGCCATCGCGTCCCGCGCGATCGCGGCCGCCGCGTCGGCGATCTCCGCCTGGCCGCCGTAGTTGACGCAGAACTGCAGCGTCAGCGTCGAGTTGCCGCGGGACATCTCCTCCGCGGTCTGCAGCTCGGAGATCACGCTCTTCCAGAGCCGCCCGGCCCGGCCCGACCAGACCACCCGTACGCCGAGGTCGACGAGCTGGTCGCGGCGGCGGCGGATGACGTCGCGGTTGAAGCCCATCAGGAAGCGGACCTCGTCGGGCGAGCGGCGCCAGTTCTCGGTCGAGAACGCGTACGCGGTCAGGTAGGGGATGCCGAGCTCGATCGCGCCCTCGATGGTGTCGAAGAGCGAGTACTCGCCGCGCTCGTGCCCGGCGGTGCGGGGCAGCCCGCGCTCCTTGGCCCAGCGCCCGTTGCCGTCCATCACGATCGCGACGTGCTTCGGCAGGGCCGCCGCGGGCAGCTCCGGCGGACGGGCCCCCGACACGTGCGGCGTCGGCGGGCGCACCTCGCGGCGCGTACTGCGTGACCTGATCATTTCTGTTCTTCCCCCGTTGTGCGATCGACCAGCGGCAGCGAGCGTAACCCTCGTTCGAGGTGCCACTGCAGGTGCGCCGCCACCAGCCCGCTGCACTCCCGGCGGGCGCCGGGCTCGGCCGCGTCGGCGACAGTCCAGTCGCCGGCGGAGAGCGCGATCATCAGATCGAGGGTGGCGGGCGCGGGATGGGCGGAGCCGGGCGGTCGACAATCCGGACAAACCGCCCCGCCGGCCGGCACGGAGAATGCCTTGTGCAGGCCGCGGGTGCCGCAAACCGCGCATTCCGCCAGCGCCGGTGCCCAGCCCGCGATGCCCATGCCGCGCAGCAGGTAGGCATCGAGCACGAGCGTCCCGGCGTGCTCACGGGCGGCCAGCGCCCGCAGCGCGCCGAGTGTGAGCAGGAACAACCGCTGCGACGGCTCGCGCTCGATCGGGCTCAGCCGCTCGGCGGTCTCGGCGATCGCGCAGGCCGCCGTGTAGCGGGGGTAGTCGTCGAGGAACCGCTTGCCGTAGAGCTGGATGGCCTCGACCTGGCTGACGGTGTGCAGGCCGCCGCCGATGTTGCCGTTGGGGTCACCGGCGATCTGCAGGTCGACGTGGCCGAACGGCTCCAGCCGGGCACCGAACCGGGAGGTGGTGCGCCGCACGCCGCGGGCCACCGCGCGCAGCCGGCCGTGCCGCCGGCTGAGCAGCGTGATGATCCGGTCGGACTCGCCCAGCTTCTGCACACGCAGGACCACCGCGTCGTCGCGGTAGAGCTGGCGGCGGTAGCCCGGCATCCGCCAATTGTGGTCCCTGTTTTACCGGGATGTCGCGGTGGGTCTGATGAAGATCACAATCAGGCTGTCCCGGGTCCGCGGTGGTCCGGACCGTCGCTCCCGCCGGACACCAGGTCCGCGGTGACAAGCTTCGATCTTTTGACTAGCGTGTCGGAGCATGACCCGCCGCCCCCGGATCGACCCCGTCGTATGGCGGCCGCCGGCGCCGCCGCCGCGGGCCAAGCTGGACGTCAGCACTCCGCCGATGCCGGCGCTCGCGGTGCGCCCGGTGGGCGGGATAGGGCCGGAGGACGTGGCGGTGCACCCCGACGGCCACCTTTACACGGGGGTCGCGGACGGGCGGGTGCTGCGGTTGCCGCTGGACGGTGGGCCGGCGGTCGAGGTCGCGTCGACCGGTGGGCGGCCGCTCGGCGTCGAGGTCGCGGGTGACGGCTCGCTGGTCGTCAGCGACGCGTACCGGGGGCTGTTGCGGGTCTCCCCTTCGTCCGGGACCGTGACCGTGCTGGCCTCCGGTTTCCGGCTGTGCGACAACGCGGCGGTCGCCCGCGACGGCACCATCTTTTTCAGCGACTCGTCGACGCGGCACGGCCTGGACCACTGGCGGGCCGACATCCTCGAGCACAGCGGCACGGGCCGCCTGCTCCGCCGCGACCCGGGCGGCGAGGTGACGGTCGTCCTTGACGGTCTGCAGTTCGCCAACGGCGTGGCCCTGGCGGCCGACGAGTCGTTCGTGGCGGTGGCGGAGACGGGGGCCTACCGGATCCGCCGCCTCTGGCTGAGCGGCCCGACGGCCGGGCAGCAGGACGTCCTGATCGACAACCTGCCGGGTTTCCCCGACAACCTCTCGACGGGCGCGGACGGCCGCATCTGGATCGCGCTGGCCACACCCCGGAACCCGGCGCTGGACGCACTGCACGCCCGCGGCCTGGCGCTGCGCAAACTGGTGTGGGCCCTGCCCTTGGCGCTGCAACCGGCCCCGGCCCGGACGACGTGGGTGATGGCCGTCGACCCGGCGGGCGCGGTCGTCGCGGACCTGCAGACCTCGTCCGACGACTACCACATGGTGACGGGGGTCCGCGAGCATCGCGGCCACCTCTACCTCGGCAGCCTGGTCGAGGGTGGTGTGGCGGTCGTCCCGCTCTGACCCGGCTCATCGGCTTGCGGCCAGGACGACGAACCACCCCAGGCCGACGACCGCGGATCCGGCGGTCGCCGCGACCCAGGCCAGACCCCACCGCCTGATCCGGGTCGTGATCGGCCCCCCTCGGCGTTCCTGTCCGTCGACCATCGCGATCAGTGTCTCGGCGCGGTGCGTACCAGAGGCAGGTTCCGAAGCCGAGCAGACCAAGGATCGGGCTCACGACGGACGGATGCGTGACCACGACCCCGACCATCACACCCGCGAGGACGACGGCGATGTGGGCGACGTTCCACGCCGACCCGCGGTAGATCGTCGACCGGTTCCGCGAGGTCCTCACCTCCGCCATTCAACAAGGCGGATTTCCTGTCGTACGCGGCGGATAGGTTGCGCGGCATGATGGACGGGTTGTCGGCGGTGGACTGGGCCGCCCTGACGCACGCTTACGGGTCGGCTGCCGACGTGCCCGGGATGCTCCGCGACCTGGCCGGGGGCGACCGCAAGGCGCTCGACGACCTCTACGGCACCATCTGGCATCAGGGCACCGTCTACGAGGCGACCGCCTACGCGGTGCCGTTCCTGGTCGAGATGCTGGCCGCGCCCGGTCTGGAGCCCGACGGTGTGCTCGGCCTGCTCGCCGACATCGTCGACGGTGCGTCCTATCTGGACGTTCATCGTGGGTTCCTGCCGCGATCCCAGCGCGACACCGACGAGGTGCGCGAGCAGATGACGACGGAGCTCGACCGGGTCGCGGCGGCGGGGCGGGCGGTCGCCGCGGGCACGCCCGCCTATCTGCAGTTGCTGGCCACCCATCCGGACGACGGCGTACGGGTCGCGGCAGCCCACCTGATCGGCGTCCTCGGCCCGGCGGGAGCGGGCGAGGCGGGGGCGGCCGCGCTGCGGGAGGCGGTGGCCCGCGACGGGAGCGGTGCCGTTCGGGCCGCCGGCGTGCTGGCGCTGGGCGGGTTCGAGGAGCACGTGCCCGAGGCACTCACCGACCCGCTGCCCCTGCCACGGCTGGTCGCCGCGCTGGTCGCCGGCCGGGCAGCGCCCCCGGTCGACGCGTTGACGCAGGTCATCGAGCGGGACGCGCCCGCCTGCCTGCGGCTCGTCGACCGCCTGCCGGGCGGTGCGGGCAACGCCCTGGCCTGGGTGGCCACGGCGCTCGCGCCGCACACCGGCACGCAGGTCCGGCTGCTCACGGCCTGGCTGAGCCACGCCGACGGCGCGGTCCGCGAGACCGCCGCCCACGCGGTGGCCGTGCCGCTGCACACGTGGCGACCGGCCGCCGCGGCGCTCGTGCCGGCGCTCGTCGCGGCGGCGCAGGATCCGCTCGCGGCGGTGCGCCTACGGGCGCTACGCCACCTCGCGGGTGCGGGCCGGGCGGCGGCACCCGCCGCCGACCTGTTGTGGGCGGCCGTCACGCGCGGCCGGGAGCCCGCGGAACCGCGCTCGCCGGACCACCGCCCGGTGGCCGCCGCGGCGCTGACGGCGCTGGCCCGACTACACGACCCGCGGGCCGACGCACACCTGGCGACGCTGCTGCGCGCCAGGCCGCCCGCCCTGGCCCACCTGGCGGACGCGGTCGCGGCCCTCGGCCCCTGGGCGACCCGGTGCCGGGCGGCGATCGTCGACGCGATCGAGGCGGTGCCGGCGGGTTACGACCGCGCGCGGCTGATCCGGGCGGCCGGCCGCCTGGGCGCCGACCCGCGTTCGTTGGTGCGGGTGCTGAGGCGCCAGCTCGCGGCCCACCCGCACGCGGCGGGCATGCTGCTGGGCGACCTGGGCCCGCCGGCCCGCGCCGCGACACGGGACCTGACGGCGCTGCGCGCGAGCGAGGACCCGACCCGCCAACGCATCGCGGCCCGCGCGCTGTGGCGCATCACCGGCGAGGCGGAGGACCTGCTGACTGTCCTGCGTGGCCAGCTGCGCGACCACCACGCGCTCGAGACACTGGCCGAGCTGGGTGCGACCGCCGCGCCGCTGGCGGCGGAGGTGAAACCGTTGCTCGACAACGACTACGAGTGGCTGGCCGTGCACGCGGCGGCCGCCTACTGGCACCTGACGGGCGACGCCACCCCCGCACTGCCGACCTTGCTCCGCACCATCGACTGCGTCCCGTGGGGCGTCGTCACGGTCCGCACCCTCGCCGCGATGGGCCCGGCAGCCACGGATGCGATCCCGGCTCTCCGCGCCGAACGGGAGTCCCCCTACCGCCGGCCACGATGGACGGACGAACACGACGTCATCGCCGAGGACGAGGGCTGGACAGCGATCTGCCACCACGCCCTCTCCCGCATCGAAGGCCGAACGACCGGAACGTGGCCGGACGTTGTCCTCCCCGAACCGGCCCGACAACCATGAACCACCGCGGCCCGCCCGACCGGCGATGAACGGCGCCGAGCCACCCGGCGGGCGATTGATCGGCGACCTCGCCACCCGCTACGCCGGCGCATCGCGATGCCGCTCGCGGCACCGGCCGGCGACCCGGCCCGCGGCTCGCGCCGTGGGCCGGGTCGTCGGGTCGGTCATTCGTAGCAGTCCTGGTTCCTGTGCTGGAGGGTCAGGCTGGTGACCTTCCCGTCGCCGACCCGGATGCGGTACTTCGCCCCGCCGACGTGCACGTAGCCCCACCCGAGACGTCGTCGGCGAGCTTCCAACCCGGGTAGATCCGCCGCATCTCCTTCTCCGACATGCCGATCCGCACGCCCGCCGAGGGTTGCTCACGATCCCGTTGTCCGGCGACCAGTGGACCGCACCCTCCCCGGCCGGGGCGTTGCGCAGCTTCGCGATCCGGCAGCCGCTGTTGTCGAACGTTCCCACCAGGCCGGTCGCCTCCGCCTGCTCGACGCTCATGCCGAGCTTCAGCGTGCCGTACCCGTCCGGGCCCAGGAGCAACGGCGCCGGGTCGTTCTTCGGGGACGGCGACGACGTCGTGGGCGCCGCGGTCGTGGCCGCGGCGGTCATGGGGGCCGGCCGGCGCCGCGTCGACCGCCTGGTGCTGCACGGTCGACCCGCACGCGGTGGCAAGCAGAGGGGTGGCGAGGGCGCCGGCCAAAGGCATCGTGATACGCATCGTTGACTCCCGGTTATCCGTTCGGGTTGCTGTCGAAGGGTTCGATGCGGCCACCCGGGAGTTGGTTCGCGGCCGATCGGGAACCCGACGCCGTCACAACGGGGCGGCCGCCGGGTCCACCGCCGGCGACAGTGAGTCCAGTGCTGCCTGGATGCCGGCGTCGACCGCCGAGCGGAGCACGCGTTCCCCGCGTTCCGTGCGGCCGACACGGGCGCTGCCCAGCGGTGGGCGGATCTGCAGCGTCGCCGGGTGGGTCGACAGCAGGCGTTCCTCCTGCGCCCGCAGCGCCTGCCGGCCCAACCACGGCTCGATCGCGCCCGGCGCGTTGCGGGCGAACCAGCGCGACAGCAGCATCCGTTCGCCGCGTGACGGGGCCGTCGACGTCTCGTCCGTGCGGCGCGTGCGGAGCGCCACGATGTGTGTCGCCCCCAGTGCCAGCGCCGTCCGCACCGGCACCGCCTCGCTCACCCCGGCATCGACGTAGCGGCGTCCCTCGATCTCGACCGGTTCCCCCGCCAGCAGCGGCATCGCCGTCGACGCCCGTAGCGCCGCCTGCAGGCCGCCGCGGGAGCGCGCCACCGCCGCCAGGTCCACGGGGCGGCCGGTCGACGCGTCCGTCGCGATCGGGTGGAACGAGACCGGGCTGTCGAGGATCTCCTGGAAGCCCATCGGCATGATCTCGGTGTAGACCGTGTGGACCAGGAAACGCGTGTCCACCACCGGGCGGCGGGAGAAGGCGCGGCGCGGGTCGATGGTCGTACGCATGATGGTCCTGTCCCACCACGCGTGCATCGTGCTCTCGGCGCGGCCGCACAGCAGCCACGCGGCGTTCAGCGCTCCCGCCGAACTGCCGTAGACCGCGTCGAACGCCGGCAGCAGGCCCAGGCGTTCGATCGCGACCGTCATGCCGCTCGAGTACGCGCCGCGGGAGCTGCCGCCTTCGATCAGCAGGACGAGCCGGGCGTCGTCGGCACGCCGGCCGGGCACGCTGGCGGAGCGGAGGCGGTCGCGCAGGAGCTGGCTCACGAGGTCCACGATCACATCCTGCGGTCGCGCGGACGTGAAGGCGATTACCTGGGAGGTACTGGTTTGGCCGCCGGCGGCCCCGGCTATCGTGAGGTTTCGTGACAGATGCCACCGTCGGCGACCTGATCAGACGCCGTCGCGACCAGGCGCGGCGCAGCCAGATGGGGCTGGCGCACGAGGCCGGCATCTCGCCCCGCCACCTCAGCTTCGTCGAGCTCGGCAAATCGAAGCCGAGCGCCGGCCTGCTGATCCGGCTCGCCGAGCAGCTCGACGTGCCGCTGCGCGAGCGCAACGACTGGCTGCTCGCCGCGGGTTACGCGCCGCGCTACCCGGAGACGCCGCTGACGGATCCGGCCCTCGCGCAGGTACGGGCATCGCTGCGCGCGCTGCTCGACTCGCACGACCCGTACCCCGGTCTCGTGATCGACCAGAGGTGGAACGTGCTGCTCAGCAACCGCGCCGCGCGCCGGCTGGTCGCGGGCCTGCCCGAGGAGGCGCTCGGCACGCCGGCCAACCTGTTCCGGATGTCCCTGCACCCGGCCGGCCTCGCCGGGCGTACCCGAAATTTCCCGCAGTGGTCCGGTTATCTGCTCCGTCGCCTCGACCGCGCCGTCGTGCGGACCCAGGACGACGGCCTGGCCGCCCTCGCCGACGAGATCGCGACGTGGCCCGGGATCCCGGACCGCCGCACCTGGCGTGACCCCGGCGAGGAGGAGCCGGCCGAGCCCGTGCTCGCCTGGCAGGTGGAGGTCGACGGCGAGGACCTCTCGATGTTCAGTCTGCTGAGCACGTTCGGCACACCGATCGACGTCACCCTGGCCGATCTCTCCATCGAGCTGTTCTTCCCCGCCGACGCGCGGACAGGGTCGGTTCTGCGCGCCCACCGGCCGGCCGGATAGGTTGCTGCGATGCGAAGGTGGCCGATCGGCCTGGGTCTCTGGTTGGTGCTGCTGTCGATCGTCGAGGTCGGCGGCCTGGTGGCGGTCTGGCGGTTCTTCGTGCGGTCGACGCACGGGCAGCAGCTCGACACCATCGCGTTGGCGGGCAACTGGATCGGGCAGGCCCGGATCGCGGGCGTCGTCGACACGATCCTCAACACGGTCTCGGTGGTGTCGCTGCTCGCCGCCACCGCCGTCATCGGCTTCATCGCGCTGATCCGGCGCCGGGTCGCGGTGGCGGTCGGCGCGATCCTGCTCATCGGCGGCGCGTCGGTGACCACGCAGGTGCTCAAGCGGGTGCTCGATCGCCCCGAGCTGGGCGTCGACGTGGAACGGGCCGCGGCCGGCAACAGCCTGCCGAGCGGGCACGCGACGATCGCCGCGGCGGTGCTGGTCGCGCTCGTCCTCGTGCTGCCCGGCCGGATGCGCGGCGTCGGTGCCGTCGTCGGCGCCGCGGCGGCCGCGCTCGTCGGGATCGCGACGCTCTCCGCGGGCTGGCACCGCCCCAGCGACGTGGTGGCCGCGTTCCTCGTCGTCGGCGTCTGGGCGAACCTCGCGGGCCTGTTCATCCTGGCGGCGCAACGCACCCACGGCGACGTCGAGTACGGCCCGGCCAACAGGCTCGCCGTCACCGTGCTCGCGCTGGCCGGCCTGGTGCTGCTGGCCGGCGCCGCGATCGCGATGCGGCTGACCGACCAGGTGCTGACCACCCCGACGGACGAGCTGAGCCGAAACCGACTGCTGGTCGCGTACGGGGGAGGTGCGCTCGGCATCGCCGGCGCGGCCGGCCTCGTGGTGGCCGCGGTGCTCGCCACGGCACACCGGGTCGTCCCGCGCGCCATGCCGGCCACCGCCGACCCGGCGCCCGAGGCCGACGTGGCGGTGTGACCCAGGTCACCGGAACTGCGGCGGCCGGCGCGGACAGTCCCAGGCTGTGGAGACGAGCTTGCGCGTCCGGGTCCGTGATGGCGACCCCGACGCGTTCCGGCAGTTGTTCGACGAGCACGCGCGCACGGTCTACAACCACGGCTACCGGCTGACCGGTGACTGGTCGGCGGCCGAGGACATCGTGTCGCTGACGTTCCTGGAGGCCTGGCGGCTGCGCGGCCGGGTGGACGCCGGCGTCGACGGGTCGTTGCGGCCGTGGCTGCTCGGCATCGCGACCAACGTGGCCCGCAACGTGCGTCGTGCGGCCCGGCGGTACGACGCCGCGCTCGCCCGGCTGCCGCGGCCGCGGTCGCTGCCGGACTTCGCCGAGGAGGTCAGCGCTGGCCTCGACGACCGGGAGCGGATCACCCGCGTACGGGCGGCGCTGGCCGTGCTGCGTACCCCTGAGCGGGAGGTGTTGGCGCTCTGTGTCTTCGCCGGTCTCGACTACGCCGAGGCGGCGCGGGCGCTGGACGTGCCGGTGGGCACCGTCCGATCACGACTGTCCCGGGCGCGCAGGCGCCTCGACGGTCTCGTCACGCCCGTGGAACCGGCGGCCGGTGCCGGACAGGAACTCACTGACCGCACGACCGCGGTCCCGTTCGCACAGGAGGACGCGCGATGAACACCACCCCCATCAGGCCAGGCCCGGACGACCGAGCGGAGCTGGCGCGGCTGCTGCCCAGGCCCGTGGAGCGGGAGCTGCCCGGCGACCGCCACCGGGAGATCCGGGACCTCCTCAGCCACCACATGGCCCGGCCCGGGCAGGCGGTGCCCCGGCGCCGCCTGGCCTACCTCGGCGCCGGGTTCGCCGCGGCGCTCGCGGTCGCCGCTGTCGGCGTCGGCGCGCTCGACACCCCGGCGACGGAGCCCGCGCGCATGTCCGGCCACGAGATCCTGCTGGCGGCGGCCACGACGGCGGCGCACACGCCGGCGGGCACGGGCGACTACTGGTACGTCAGGGTGGCGCCGACCGGCGAGCCGGCGGTGTACGAGACCTGGACCGCCCGGGACGGCCGAAGCTGGACCCGGTTGACGTACCCGACGGCGGAGTCACCGGGCGCCGAGCCGGGAAAGGGTGACGGCACGCTCGTCGAGCTCCGGTCGCCGAGCGCCTTCCGGCTGGGCGGGGCGGCGGTGACCGTCGAGCAGATCCAGGCGCTGCCGACCGAGCCGGACGCGCTGCGTACCCGGATCGACGATCTGATCAGGACCGCGGGCGTACGGACCGGCGCGGGGCGGCTGACCGACGCGCAACGGGAGCGGGCGGTCTTCGAGGGACTGGTCTCCGTCGTCTCCCAGCTGCCCGCACCGCCGAACGTGCGGGCGGCGGCGTTCCGCGGGTTCGCCGGTTACCCGAACGTCCAGAGTGGAGGGCCGGTCGACGGCGGCGTGGAGCTGCGGATCTCCTTCTTCGCCGGCGAACCCCCGGCGACGCTGGTCATCGACACCGCGACCGCCCAGGTCCGCCGCAGCGACGTCGTGGTCACGGCGGACGGCGGCATCATGGGCGCGGCCGAGGGCAGCACCTTCGCCCTGACCGCCGAGTGGACCGACGCCCTGCCCTGATAGCCGTCACGGCGCGGCGGCCACGAGGTCGTCGACCGTACCCGACATGATCGTGCGCAGGTGTGCGGTGATGTGCGGGGTCGGCCAGTCCCACCAGGCGAGGGCGAGGAGCCGGGCCACGTCCTCGTCGCTGAAGCGGCGACGGATGAGCCGGGCGGGATTGCCGCCGACGATGCCGTAGGCGGGCACGTCGTCGACGACGACCGACCCGGACGCGACGATCGCGCCGTCGCCGACGCGTACGCCGGGCATCACCGTGGTGCGGTAACCGAACCAGACGTCGTTGCCCACCACGGTGTCGCCCCGGCCGGGCAGCCCGGTGACAAGATCGAGGTGCGCGGCCCACGAGCCGCCCATGATCGGGAACGGAAAGGTCGACGGCCCGTCCATGCGGTGGTTGGCGCCGTTCATGATGAAGCGGACGCCTTCGCCGAGTGCGCAGAACTTCCCGATGACGAGCCGCTCGGGCCCGTAGTGGTAGAGCACGTTGCGCGTCTCGAACGCCGTCGGATCATCCGGGTCGTCGTAGTAGGAGAAGTCGCCGACCTCGATCAGCGGCGAGGTGACGAGGGGCTTGAGCAGCACCACCCGCGGCTGGTCGGGCATGGGATGCAGAACATTCGGATCGGCCACCACGCCCGCCATCGTAAGTCTGGCGGTCGTGGCCGCCGCCGACTCGCTGCTGGCGTTGGACTGGCAGCACACCTGCTATCGCGTCTGGCCCGCGCGCATCGGGCCCGACACCATCGATCCGCCGGGCCGGCCGGGGTGGTGCACGACCTGCTGGGCCCGCCCGATGCGCCGTCGTTCCTGAGTTCTTTCAAGGTCACCTCAAGAAAATTAAGGTCCATGCGTTGAAACCTTGAAAAACTCAAGATAGAACTGACTCGTGGGTACGCGCCGCCGAGGGGTTGGGGGACGAGGGTGGACTGGCAGGACCTGACGGAGCTGACACGGGGGCAGTCGTTCGTCGTCGAGCGGGTTCGGCTCGTCGCCAACGGTGTGGCGGTCGAGGGGCAGTTCGAGCCGCCGCAGTTGGCGGCGCTCAGCACGGACGACCAGGTGTTCGTCGCCGCGTTCGTGCGGTCGCACGGTTCCATCAAGGAGATGGAGCGGATCTTCGGGGTGAGCTACCCGACGATCAAGTCGCGGCTCAACAGGATCGCCGAGCAGCTCGATTTCGTCGAGTCCGATCCGGCGCCCACAGGTGCCGACGTCGTCGACCGCCTGCGCCGGGGGGAGATCAGCGCCCAGGAGGCGCTGGCCGAGCTGGAGCGCACCCGATGATCCCGCAGCTCGTGACGGTCCGCAGCCGGGGCCGCGACGGGCGCCGGCGGCGGTTCTTCATCCCGGTCCTGCCGGTGCTGCTGGTGCTGTCCCCGCTGCTGCTGCTCGCGGTGCTGGCCGGGCTCGTCGCCTGCGTCGTCTTCCGGATCAACCCGGGCGGCGCGCTGCGCGGCGTCGGGCAGGTGCTGTTGGCGCTGCCCGGCAGCCAGTTCGAGATCGAAGAAGGCCGGACGGCCTTCCTGGTAAGCGTCCGATGATCACGACGGGGAGGAGCAACACGATGAACGAGCAGCGCCGCCAGGTCCTGCAGATGCTGGCCGAGGGCAAGATAACCGCCGACGAGGCCGAGCGGCTGATCGACGCCCTCGCGCGGGAGCAGCCGGAGCCGGCCGCGCCCGGGTCCAAGGTGCGGCCCAAATATCTGCGGGTGCTGGTGAACTCGACCGAGCTCGGCGGGCCGGGCAAGGTCAACGTGCGGGTGCCGCTGCAACTGCTGCGGGCCGGCGTGCGCCTGACGAGCCTGATCCCGCAGGACGCGCTCGGCCAGGTCAACCTGCAGCTGCACCGGTCGGGCGTGCCGATCGACCTCACCCAGCTCAAGCCGCAGCAGCTCGAGGACCTCATCGAGCACCTCGACGACATCACCGTCGACGTCGACTCGCCCGAGGGCAAGGTCCAGGTGTTCTGCGAGTAGCCAGGCCCTGTCTCGAAGTGGATGACCGGGCTGCGGCGGCCCCAGCCGACGCCTGGGCCTCGCCTCGCTCCGGCCCCCACTTCGAGACAGGCCTAGGCCAGGGCCCGGTCGAGGATGTCCAGGCCCTCGCTGATCTCCTCCTGGGTCGCGGTCAGGGGTGGTGCGATGCGGAAGACGCCGACCATCCCGGGCAGTTGTACGACGTTCATGTGGAGCCCGAGTGCGAGGCAGCGCCGGGTCACCTCGGCGCCCGCCTCGTCGGAGGCGAGCTCGAGGCCGGCGAGCAGCCCGCGGCCGCGTACATCCGTGATGATGTCGTGTTTCTCCGCCAGGGCCAGTAGGCCGTCGCGTAGGAAGGCGCCGGACTCGGCGGCCCGCACGTCGAGCTTGTCGCGCTCGAGCACGTCGAGCACCGTGTTGCCGACCGCGGCGACCAGCGGATCGGAGACGTGTGTGGTGAAGAAGAGATAGCCGCGGGCGTGGGCCTCCTCCTCGATCGCCGCGGACGTCACGACGGCGGCCAGGGGGAGGCCGGCGCCGAGGGTCTTCGACAGGGTCAGGATGTCGGGCACGACGCCGTCGCGCTCGAACGCGTACCAGGTGCCGGTGCGGCACAGCCCCGTCTGCGCCTCGTCGACGATGAGCAGCATCTCGCGCTCCCGGCACTTGGCCTGGAGCACGCCCAGATAGCCCTCGGGTAGGTCGATCACGCCGCCGGAGCTGAGGATCGGCTCGACGATGCAGGCGGCCAGGCTGCCCACGGACTGCGCGTCGATCAGGTCGAACGCGAGATCGAGCTGCTGGCGCCAGTCGACGCCCCTGGCGGGCACCGGGATCGCGTAGTTGCCGGGCGAGGTCGGGCCGTAGCCCTTGCGCCCGGAGCTGTAGGTCGCGGCCGCCGCGGCCTGCGTCATGCCGTGCCAGGATCGGGCGAAGGAGACGATCTCGTGCTTGCCGGTCACGAGCTTGGCCATCCGGATGGCGGCCTCGTTGGACTCGGCGCCGGTGGTGAGCAGCAGCACCTTCTCCAGGGGCGCGGGCAACGACCCGGCGAGCCGCCGCGCCAGATCGACGACGGGCGGGCTCAACATGCCGCTGAACAGATGATCGAGGGTGGCGACCTGCCGCTGGATCGTGGAGACGATCTCGGGATGCGAGTGGCCGAGGATGGCACTCATCTGCCCGGACGTGAAGTCGAGAATCCGCCGCCCGGACTCGGTGAACACATAGGACCCTTCGGCCCGCACGACCACCTCGGGCGTGAACCGCCCGGCAGCCGAGTAACGCACCATATGCCGCTCGACGTCGTCCCAGAACCCCATGCGCCCACGCTAGACACCACCGGGGTCGATGGGTACCCGCTGTGGACAACGCTCGCGGCAACCGGCGAGCTGCTCCAAACGGCCACGGCGGCGCTGTCGACCGACCACCATGAGGGCTAGCCGACATAGGAGCCCGGATGGATGAGGAGCGACCGGCCGAAACGCCGAAGCAGCGGTGGGATCGGAACTTCAACGACCTGCTGCAGGAGCTTCGGGTCGCGCAGACCGGTGTGCAGATCCTCTTCGCGTTCCTGTTGACGCTGCCCTTCAGCAACGGGTTTCCGCGCGTCACCGAGTTCCAGCGCAACACGTACCTCGTCTCGCTCCTCGCCGCCGCCGGGGCCACCGCGTTGATCATCGCTCCCGTGGCCTTCCACCAGGGGCTCTTCCGTCAGGGGCGCAAGCCGGAGCTCGTCCGGTTCGGGCATCGGATGGCCACCGCCGGGCTGTCCTTCCTCCTGGTCTCCATCGTCAGCGCGGTCCTGTTGATCACAGACTTCACCTCATCCCGGAACGTGGCGATCATTCTCAGCGGCATCACCGCCATCTTCTTCATCACGTTCTGGGCCGGTCTGCCCTGGCTGCGCCGCGACTGGGGCGAGCCGGACGAGACCGAATCAGAGATCACCCGGAGACGGGAGCATCCAGAGGAGTTCGAGAAACCTACCGACGGGTAATAAAGCGAGGTACCGTCAGAACCAGCACAGCCAAGCCCGACATAAGGGGGAAGCCGTGACGACGACCCAGAACAGGCCGCCGGAGGCCGGCGGCCCCGACAACGCCGGTGTCCTGCCCCAGGAGGCGGGAACGGTTTCCTATCAGGAGTCGCGCGAGGTCGCCGAGGCGTCCCGCGAGACCGACTGGACCAAACCGAGCTTCGGCAAGGAGCTGTTCCTCGGCCGGCTGCGGCTCGACCTGATCGACCCTTGGCCGCAGCCCGACCCCATGCGGGCCGCCAAGGGCGAGGAGTTCGTCAAGAAACTCAACGCGTACGTGCGTAGCGACGTCGACGGCGCCCGGATCGAGCGCGAGGACCGCATCCCGGACGAGGTGTTCCACGGCCTCGCCCGCCTCGGCGCGTTCGGCATGAAGATCGACGAGAAGTACGGCGGTCTCGGCCTGACCAACCTCGACTACGCGCGCAGCCTGATGCTGGTCGGCTCGGCCAGCCCCGCCATCGGCGCGCTGCTCTCGGCGCACCAGTCGATCGGCGTACCCCAGCCGCTCAAGCTTTTCGGCACCGCCGACCAGAAGCAGCGGTACCTGCCCCGGCTCGCCGGCGGTGAGGTGTCGGCGTTCCTGCTGACCGAGCCCGACGTCGGCTCCGACCCGGCCCGCCTCGGCACGATCGCCGAGCCGGTCGAGGGCGGCTACCGGCTCAACGGCGTCAAGCTCTGGGCCACCAACGGCACCGTCGCGACGCTGCTGGTAGTGATGGCCCGGGTGCCGAAGTCCGAGGGCCGGCGCGGCGGCATCACCGCGTTCGTGGTCGAGGGCGACTCGCCCGGCATCACGATCGAGCGGCGCAACGCGTTCCTCGGCCTGCGCGGCCTGGAAAACAGCGTGACCCGGTTCCACGACGTGTTCGTCCCGGCCGACCAGATGATCGGCGGCGAGGGCCGCGGCCTCAAGATCGCGCTGACCACGCTGAACACGGGCCGGCTGTCGCTGCCCGCGATGTGCGTCGGCGCCGGGAAGTGGTGCCTCAACGTGGCCCGCGAGTGGTCCGCGGAGCGCGTGCAGTGGGGTCGCCCCGTCGGCGAGCACGAGGCGATCGCGCAGAAGCTGGCCTTCATGGCGGCGACCACGTACGGCATGGAGACCATGCTCAACCTCTGCTGCATGCTGGCCGACGACGACCGCAACGACATCCGCATCGAGGCGGCCCTGGTCAAGCTCTACGCGAGCGAGATGGCCTGGAAGATCGCCGACGAGCTGGTGCAGATCAGGGGTGGTCGCGGGTACGAGACGGCGGAGTCGCTGGCGGCCCGCGGCGAACGGGCGGCGGCCACCGAGCAGATCCTCCGCGACCTGCGGATCAACCGGATCTTCGAGGGCTCGACGGAGATCATGCACCTGCTGATCGCGCGCGAGGCGGTCGACGCGCACCTCTCCGTGGCCGGCGACATCATCGACCCGAAGGCCGACATCGGTCGTAAGGCCAAGGCGGGCGCCCGCGCGACGGCGTTCTACGCCAAGTGGCTGCCGGGCCTGGCGGTCGGCAAGGGCCAGAACCCGGGGGCGTTCAACGAGTACGGGCCGCTGGCGCACCACCTACGCTACGTGGAGCGGGCGGCCCGCAAGATGGCCAGGTCGACGTTCTACGGGATGTCGCGCTGGCAGGCGCGGATGGAGGATCGGGAGGTCTTCCTGGGCCGCATCGTCGACATCGGAGCGGAACTCTTCGCGATGGCGGCGGTCTGCGTCCGGGCGACGTCCGAGGCGGCCGACCGCCCGGAGGGCATGGAGCTGGCGGACCTGTTCTGCAGGCAGGCCAGGGTACGCGCGGACGCGCTCTTCACGGCCCTCTGGGACAACACGGACGCGGTCGACACGAAGGCGGCGAAACGCATCCTCGACGGGCGCTACGCGTGGCTGGAGGAGGGCGTCGTGCACCCGACGGGCGACGAGCCGTGGGTGGCGACGTGGCAGCCGGGTCCGTCGGAGACCCAGGACGTCCGCCGGCGGGTGCCCCCGCCATCCTGACGTCCACAAGAGAGCGGCCCGGGCTCCGGCCCGGGCCGTTCCACGCCTGTTGAGTGGGCCGGTCCGAGTCGGGCACACGTTGGCGCCGAGTGGCGGCGATTCGGCCGATTCAGGCGCGTGGCGTCGGTCGGGTCCGGGCGCGGCGCCGGAGCCGACCCTGGCCGCTTTCGGACCCGGCCGGTTCAGGACCCGGTCGGAACGACGACCTCGATCAAACCCGTTGAGACGTCGTAGACGAGGCCCGATACCGGGAAGCCTGGCGGCAGTGCCTTCCGGATCGCCTCCACGTCGATCCGGACCGAGGCGTAAGGATCCATGATCGACTTGGTGTCGAGGTCCGCGGGTGGGATCTCGAAGTAGTCCGCCAGCAGGTCCGGGTACGCCGTCAGGTCTCTGATGCCGCAGTCCGTGTGGTGCAGGACCACCAGGTGGCCGCCCCGTGGTGGGTTGGCCTGGCCTTGGCTGCGGGCCTCGACCACCTTCGCCAGCATCGCCCAGGAGCGGAGGGTCGCCGGGGTCACCCGGCCGCCTACGTTGCGCATGACGACCGCGTCGTTCGGGGCGAGGCCGAGTACGTGCGCCGGGTCCACCCGTGGGTCCACGCAGCCGAGCACCCGCAGGCTGCCGGTCGCGAGCAAAGGCGCCGCGACGAACGTCTCGCCCGCGGCGAAGGCCGCGTTGCGCCTGACCAGCTCAGCAGTGTTGATCATGCGAAATCTCCCGAGTAGATGCGCGGAACGCCCGGGCCGATCCGGGCGACGATCTCGTAACTGATCGTGCCCGCGGCGCGGGCCCAGTCCTCGGCCGTCGGCTCGCCCCGGTCGCCCGGACCGAAGATCAGGACCTCGTCGCCCGGGGCCGCCGGGTCGTCGCCCAGGTCGACCACGAACTGATCCATCGAGATCCGACCCACGATCGCGCGGCGCTTGCCGGCGGCCCACACCTCGCCCACGTTGCCGGCGCTGCGCGGGATCCCGTCGGCGTAGCCGACCGGCACGAGGCCGAGCGTGGTCTCGCCACGGGTGCGGTGATCCAGGCCGTATCCAACCCCCTGCCCGGCAGGCACCCGCTTCACCGCCGCGAACCGGCTGGCCAGCGTCATCACCGGACGCAGCCCGAGATCGGCCGACGACACGCCTGCGGCGGGCGACAGCCCGTAGGCGGCCAGCCCGACCCGCACGAGGTCGAGCCGCACATCGGTGACGACCGATGCGGCGAGGTCCGAGGCGTCCGGCCGCTTCCCGGCGTGCGCCGGATCCGGCCGTGCGTCCGGGGGTGGCGTGGCGTCTTGCTCTTGCGACGGCCGGTCGGCGTGCGCCGGGTGTGGCCGTGCGTCCGGGGGTGGCGTGGCGTTCTGGGCGTGCGAGCGCTGGTCGGCGTGCGCCGGGTGTGGCCGTGCGTCCGCCGGATGCCCGGCGTGGTCGGCGTGTTGGGTCTGCGGTGGCCGGTCGGCGCGCGCCGGATCCAACCGCGCGGCCGGCGCCAGCAGCGTTGCCGCCGAGTTGGCCAGGTGGCGGACCGACGGGTGCAGGCCCGCCTGCGACGCCAGGTGCACCGCGCCCGCGAACACCGCCGACTGCGTCGCCAAAGACGGGTGTCCCGGTTCGTCGGCCATCGCCAGGTGTGACCAGATGCCGACCACCCGGATCGAGCCCGCGGCCTCCGCCGCCGCGGCGGCCCGCACGAGCGCCGGCCAGTCGCGGAGCGGCGCGCCGTTGCGCCCCAGGCCGCTGTCGATCTTCAGGTGGACCCGGGCCCGCCGGCCCACCGAAGCGGCGGCGGCCGCGACCGACGCCAGGTCCCACTGGCCGCTCACCGACACGTCGATATCAGCCGCCACCGCCGGGGCGAACGGCCCGCCGGGCGTCCACAGCCACGCCAGCAGCCGGCCGTCGATGCCCGCCGCGCGCAGTGCCAGGGCCTCCTCCGGGACCGCCGTCGCCAGCCAGGCCGCGCCGGCCGAGCGGGCCGCGCGGGCGCACCGCACCAAACCGTGCCCGTACGCGTCGGCCTTGACGACCACCATCAGCTCCGCCTCGCCGGCCCGGGCGGCCAGCAGCCGCACGTTGGCCCGCAGCGCGTCGAGGTCGATGCGGGCCTGGACCCGGGCGGCCGCCCAACCCGCCCAACCAGCCACAGCGGTCACTCCAGCCGGCTCCCGACCGTCGCGGGCTGCTCCTCCGCCGGTGGCGGGCCGGACCGCCGCCGGTGCCGGTTGCGCAGCCAGCGGATCAGCTCCCCGAGCCCTGCCACGCCCAGTGCGATGCCGAAGCCGAGTGCCAACCCCTGGATCGGGTGGTCCTGGAACGCCGAACCGCCGAGGAAGCCGAGCAGCGTGGTGTACGTGGCCCAGGAGAAACAGGCCAGCGCGTCGAACAGCGTGAACTTCCGCCGCGGATAGTGGATCGCGCCCGTGGTCAGCGTGATCGCCGTCCGGCCGCCCGGGATGTAGCGGGCGATCACCAGGGCCACGCCGCCGTGCGCGTACAGCAGTTCCCGTACCCACTTGAAGGTCTTGGCCCGGCGGGTCCCCTCGGGTATCCGTCTGATCACGTTCTCGCCGCCGGCGTGGCCGATGAGGTACGAGATGTGGTCGCCGACCATCGCGCCCGCCCCGCCGGCCAGGATGATCAGCAGCACGTTGGGCTCACCGCTGGCCGCGAACACCCCGGCGGTGATGAGAGTGGCCTCGCTGGGCACGATCGGGAGGAAAGCGTCGAGCGCCGCCAACGCGAACACGACGCCGTAGACCCACGGCGACGTGATGAACGGATCGAGGAAGTCTAGGAAGCCATCCATGGCTCGAAGATCACGTTGACGACGGACATGATCTCCAAAGCCTAGCCTCGGTACGGCCGATCACCCAGCGGCCTGGATCACCGTTGCCGCAGGCCAAGTGACTTGAGCTCGAGCGCCGCGAGGGCATCCACTGTGGAGTCGTCGGACCGCCGCCAGGACTCCGCCACGTCCGGCCCGAGCTTGGCCAGCCGGCCCAGCGGCTGGGTCGCCAGCGCCCGCAGGGCGAGCAGGTCGCGGCCGGCGGGCGACTTCCGGACCCGGGCGGCGGCGCTGGCCCGGCGCACCCAGCGGGCCCGCAGCGGCAGCCAGAGCAGCACGACGAACAGGATCGGCACCACGGCGGTGATCACCGCGAGCGCGAGCGCCAGGTCGCCGACGACCTCCTGCTGTGCCTGGCCGGCCTCGGCGACCGAGTTCGCCGCACCGGCCGCCTTCTCGAACGGCGCGGTCAGCTCGTCACCGACCAGCGGCACGCCGCCGACCTTGCTGCCCGCCTCGGCCAGGTTGGCGGCCAGCGCGCTGCCGGCGCCTTCCAGCTTCTGGCCGGGCACGCCCAGCTTCTCGACCTGGTCGTGCAGCCAGAACGCGGCGCGGATCCAGGCGTAGACCCACGCGACGACCAGCAGGTCGGTCAGGGCCTGAACGAAGAACCGGGGAAAGCGGTCGGCGTAAATCTTCACCCGCACAGCGTCCCGCACGACACGCGCGCGTGCACGACCAAAAGCGCTCAGCCGCAGTCGCGGCAGGTACCGAAGATCTCCAGGGTGTGGCTCACGTCGGTGAAGCCGTGCTTCTCGGCCACCCGGTCGGCCCAGTGCTCGACGGCCGGACCCTCGACCTCGACGGTCGAGCCGCAGGACCGGCAGACCAGGTGGTGGTGGTGCCCCTCGCTGCACCGGCGGTAGAGGTGCTCGCCGCCGGGCGGGCGCATGACGTCGATCTCGCCGGCGTCGGCCAGGCCCTGCAGGGTGCGGTAGACAGTGGTCAGCCCGACCCGCTCACCCCGGTCGCGGAGCATCGAGTGCAGCTCCTGGGCACTGTGGAAACCCTCGACCGAGCCGAGCAGCGTGCTGACCGCGCGCCGCTGGTGCGTGTTGCGCGGCGCGCCGGCGTCGGTCGTCATGATGCCTCCCGGGCGTGGCTGACCGCGTCGGCCACGATGTGCGCGATGTGTTCGTCGACCAATGAGTATGCGATCTCCCGCCCCCGCCGGGAACCGCGGACGATGCCGGCGCCGCGCAACACCCGCAGGTGCTGGGAGACGAGCGGCTGCGGCGCCCGCAGCGACTCGACGAGCTCGTGGACGCAGCGCTCGCCGGTGCCGAGCTCGGTGACGATGGCGACCCGGATCGGCGCCGCGAGAGCACGCAGGAGCTCGCCCGCCCGCTCGTACGACTCGTACCCGTTGCCTTCCGTCATAACGGGAACGGTAGCTCAGCCCCGGTCAAGGACGACCTCGTGCGGCTCCGGCTCGGCGGCGACGGGTCTGGCGGCCCGCAGCGCGGCGCGTTTGCGGACGGCCCGGACGGCGGCCACCCCCAGGGCGACGAGCAGGAAACCGGCGATCGCGAGTACGACGATCGTCGCGCCGAGAGCGGTGTCGATCTCCCAGGCCAGCCAGACGCCGGAGCCCGCGGCGGCGACGCCGAGCACCATCGCGAGGCCCATCGTGGCGACGAACCCGCGGGCCACCTGCTGCGCGGTCGCGACCGGCACCACCATCAGCGCGCTGACCAGCAGCAGGCCGACCGCGCGCATCGAGATCGTCACGGTGACCGCGGTGAGCACCGCGACGAGCAGGTTGAGCGCGCGCACCGGCAGGCCGGAGACCCGCGCGTACTCCTCGTCGTGGCTGGCCGCGAAGAGCGCCGGGCGCAGCCCGAGGGCGAGACCCAGGACCACCGCGCCCAGCACGATGATCAGGACGAGGTCGGACCGCGAGGTGGTGGCCAGGGAGCCGAAGAGGTACGTCATCAGGTTGGCGTTGCTCCGGCTCCCGGACAGGCCGACCAGCATCACCCCGCCCGCGATGCCGCCGTAGAAGAGCAGGGCCAGCGCCACGTCACCGGAGGTGCGGCCGCGTTCCCGGATCAGCTCGATCGCGATCGCGCCGATCGCCGACACGATGACCGCGGTCAGCACCGGCGACCTGTCGAGCAGCAGGCCGACGCCGACGCCGGTCAGCGCGACGTGGCCGACCCCGTCGCCGATCAGCGACATCCGGCGCTGCACCAGGTAGATGCCGAGCGCGGGCGCGGTCAGGCCGATCACGACGGCGCCGATCAGCGCCCGGATCATGAACTCGTTGGCGAAGATGCTCATGCTCCCCACATCCCCTGCTCGGCGGGCGCGTGCGGGTGGACGTGGTCGTGGCCCGGGTCGGCGTGATGGCCGGCCGGCGCGGGCACGTGACCCTCATGGGCGATCTCCCCATGGTGTACGACGACGCAGCGGCTGATCACCGGCTTGAGCGGGCCGAGTTCGTGCGCGACCAGCAGCACCGTGCCGCCGCCGGCGACGAACTCGCCCAGCGCGCCGGCGAAGGCGGCCTGGCTGGCGGCGTCGACCCCGGCCGTCGGTTCGTCGAGGACGAGCAGCTCGGGTTGGCCGGCCAGGGCCCGGGCGATCAGCGTGCGCTGCTGCTGGCCGCCGGAGAGGCTGGCCACCGGGTCGCCGGCCCGGTCGGCGAGGCCGACGGCGGCGAGCGCGCGGGCGACGGCGGCCCGGTCGGCGGCGCGCGGCAGGCGGAAGATGCCCCGGCGGGCGACCAGGCCGGAGCCGACGACCTCGGCCACGGTGGCCGGGACGCCCGCACCGGCGCCGATCCGCTGCGGCACGTACCCGACGCGCTCCCAGCTCTTGAACCTGCGGTCGCCGAAGAGCGTGATCTCGCCGGCGCTCAGCGGCACCAGGCGCAGGATCGACCGGACCAGCGTGGACTTGCCGGAGCCGTTGGCGCCGAGGATCGCGACGACGTCTCCGCGCTCGACGGTCAGCGAGACGTCGCGCAGCACGATCCGGTCGTCGTAGCCGACGACGGCCTTGGTGACCTCGACGACGGGGGCGGTCATGTGCAGTCCAGGGCCGTGCGGACGGCGGTCAGGTTCTCGCGCATGATCGAAAAGTAGTCTCCCGTCGCGCCCGGCTGCAGGCCCTCGATCGGGTCGAGCACCGCGGTCCGGGCGCCGACCTCGCGGGCGATCGTGTCGGCGACCTTCGGGCTGACCAGCGTCTCGAAGAAGATCGTGGTGGCGCCGTGCTCCCGCGCCTCGTCGGCGACGGCGGCCAGCCGCTGCGGCGCCGGCTCGGTGTCGGGGGTCACCCCGGTCAGCCCGACCTGCTCCAGGTGGTAGCGGTCGGCGAGGTAGCCGAACGCGGCGTGCCCGGTGACGAGCTCGCGCCGCTGGCAGGTGGCCAGGCCGGCTTCGTAGTCGCGGTCGAGGCTCTCGAGACGGGTGCGCAGCGCGGCGGCGTTGGCGGCGTAGTCGGCCTTGTGGTCCGGGTCGGCGGCGCCCAGCCGGTCGGCGACCTGGTCGGCGATCGTCGCCAGCCGGGTCGGGTCGAGCCAGACGTGCGGGTCGCTCGCGGCGTCCTCGTCGTGGTGCTCCGGTTCGTCGCCGTGGACGTGATCACTTTCGCCGGCCTTCAGCAGCGGCACCGCGGTGCTGACGTCGAACGCCCGGTCGCCGCCGACCTGCTCGACCGCGTCGTCCACGGCCGGCTGGAAGCCCGCGAGGTAGACGATCGCGTCGGCGTCGGAGACCCGGCCCACCTGGCGGGCGGTCAGCTCGAGGTCGTGCGGCTCGGCGCCGGGCTTGGCCAGGTTGGTCACCGCGACGTGCGCGCCGCCGACCTGCTCGCTGACGAACTGCAGGGGATAGAAGGCGGCGACGACGTCGACCTTGCCGGGGGCGGCGGCCGAGCCGGTGGTGCAGGCCCCGACGCCGGTCACGGCCAGAGCCGCGAGACCGGCCATGGCCACGGAGAGGGTACGGCGGCGGCGCATGCCTCAACTGTCGCCGACAATGAAATTGATTGTCAAAAACGCATGCGTTCTGGCGAACGGGTGATCAGAGGATCTTGAGTACGGCGATGCCGATGAGCGCGGTGATCAGGACGAGGCGCATGACGCGGGCCTGCGGGGCCTGCACCGCCCAGGTCATCCGGGCCAGCGCGATCAGGCCGGCGGCGAGCAGCAGCAGGACCAGGCCGCCGATGATGCCGGGCAGGAAGAGCCCGGCCAGGATGAACGCCAGCGCCGCGAGGAACGCCTTGGTCGGGTTCACCCGGGCCAGGCGCCGCGCGAGATCCGGCTGCGTAGGCTGCATCCCGACACTCTACGAGGAGGTTCGCCCGTGCTGGTCGTCAACCGGTTCGTGGTCGACGAGGACGCCGCCGACGGGTTCACGCAGCGGGCCCACGCCGCCCTGGCGGCGCTGGCCGCCCGGCCCGGCTACCTGTCGGGGCAGCTCACCCGCGGGCTCGACGAGCCGACCGCGTGGTGCCTGGTCACGCAGTGGGAGTCGGTCGGTACGTACCGGCGGGCGCTGGGCGCGTTCGACGTCAAGGTGCACGCGACGCCGCTGCTGGCGGAGTCGCTCGACGAGCCGTCGGCGTTCGAGGCGCTGGCGACCGCGGAGCCCGGCGGGTCCGTGATCACCATGGCCAGCGACAGGTCGGTAGGACCCGGCCGGTGAGCCTCCTCGCATTACGCTGGTGAACATGAACCCGACGCCCGGCCCGCCGGAGATCCCGCCCGGCCCGCCGTCGGGCCCGCCCACGCCCGTCTCCGGCCCGCCGCCTGTCTCCGGCCCGCCTGTCGCGCCCATCTGGGCGCCGCAGCCGCCGCCCGTGCCGCCGCGGGGTCCGGGCGTCGTGCCGCCGTTCGCCGCTCCGCCGACCGAGGGCCGCACCAACCGACTCTGGCTGGGGCTCGGTGCCGCCGGCCTGTTCGTGCTGCTCTGCTGTGGCGGCGGGGCCGCCGCGGTCGCCGGCCTGGGGGTCTTCGGCATCCGGGCCATCGACGAGCGGGCCCGGGTGGTGGTCACCGACTACGTCGACGCGCTCGAACGGGCGGAATACGGCGAGGCGTACGCGCTGCTCTGTGACGACCGCCAGCGCGCGCAGACCCCGGACGCCTTCGCCGACACGGAGTCGCTGGCGCCGCGGATCGACTCGTTCCAGGTGCGCGAGACGCAGACGACCTCGACCGACATCGTGGTGCCGGTCGACGTGGTCTATGCCTCGGGGTCGCGGGTGACGTTGCGGTTCGTCCTCGCGCAGGACAGCGGGACAGGCGAGTTCGAGGTGTGCGGCGTCACCGACTAATCTCGGTCGCGGTCGCCTGGCGGGTAACCGTACCGTCGAGTGGTCGTTTGTGTGACTGTCCCTTGACGCCCCCGCCGACCGCCAGTCGGCGTAGGAGGAACCCATGCCCGCCGACCGCATCGACGCCATCGTCAGCCTCGCCAAGCGCCGTGGCTTCGTCTTCCCCTCCAGCGAGATCTACGGCGGCACCCGGTCGGCCTGGGACTACGGTCCGCTCGGCGTCGAGCTCAAGGAAAACGTCCGCCGGCAGTGGTGGCGGTCGATGGTCCAGCAGCGCGACGACATCGTCGGCCTGGACTCCGCCGTCGTGCTCGCCCGTGACGTGTGGGTCGCCTCCGGCCACATCGGCGAGTTCGTCGACCCGCTGACCGAGTGCCAGTCGTGCCACAAGCGGTTCCGGGCCGACCACCTCGAGGAGGCGTTCGAGGCCAAGCACGACCGGCAGCCGACCGGCCTGTCCGAGATCAACTGCCCGAACTGCGGCGTCAAGGGCGCGTTCACCGAGCCGCGGATGTTCAACGGGCTGATGAAGACGTTCCTGGGCCCGGTGGAGAACGAGGAGGGCATGCACTACCTGCGGCCCGAGACGGCCCAGGGCATCTTCGTCAACTACAACAACGTGGCGACCGCGGCCCGCAAGAAGCCGCCGTTCGGCGTCGCACAGGTCGGCAAGTCGTTCCGCAACGAGATCACGCCGGGCAACTTCATCTTCCGTACGCGCGAGTTCGAGCAGATGGAGATGGAGTTCTTCGTCGAGCCGGGCACCGACGAGAAGTGGCACGAATACTGGCTGCAGGAGCGCTGGAACTGGTACCGCGACCTCGGCCTGTCGGAGGCCAACCTGCGGTTCTACGAGCACCCGAAGGAGAAGCTGTCGCACTACTCGAAGCGGACCGTGGACATCGAGTACCGCTTCCAGTTCGGCGGCACCGAGTTCGCGGAGCTCGAGGGCATCGCCAACCGCACTGATTTCGACCTGACCACGCACTCGAAGCACTCGGGCGTCGACCTGTCCTACTTCGACCCCGAGAAGAAGGAGCGCTGGGTCCCTTATGTGATCGAGCCGGCGGCCGGTCTGACCCGCGCGGTCCTCGCGTTCCTGCTGGAGGCCTACGACGAGGACGAGGCGCCCAACACGAAGGGCGGCGTCGACAAGCGGACGGTGCTGCGCTTCGACAAGCGCCTGGCGCCGGTCAAGGTCGCGGTGCTGCCGCTGTCGCGCAACCCGGACCTGTCGCCGAAGGCCCGCGACCTGGCGGCGCTGCTGCGCACGCGCTGGGTCGTGGAGTTCGACGACTCGCAGGCGATCGGCCGGCGGTACCGGCGGCAGGACGAGATCGGCACGCCCTACTGCGTGACGGTCGACTTCGACACGCTGACCGACGACGCGGTCACGGTCCGCGACCGCGACACGATGACCCAGGAACGGGTGTCCCTGGGCCAGATCGAGCGCTACCTCCTCGAGCGCCTCTAGGGAAGCAACGGTCCGTTGTTAACGCTTTTCGCATAGGAACGGTCCGTTGTTAACACCTCGCAGGCGACGCGCGCGAGGTGGCGTGCATTGTGCGCGTCCTCGATCACCTGGCGCACACGGGCCGGTTTCGCACGGATCTCCGCCGGTGTGAAGTGAAGTACCAGCACCCCGTAGCGACTGAGGTCGTTGTGGCGGTCAATGGTGCGTCGCCATCCGTCAGGCGAGTAGTGGAACTCCTGTGAGTCGACCTCGATGGCGATCGCCGAGGCGGCGATCCACCCGTCCGGCGTCGGCAGCACCGAACCGTCGACCAGCCGTAGCATCGGGTTCCACCGCAGCAACGGATAGAGCGCGCTCCCTGACATGCACTCGCGCAGCTCTGCCTCGGGCGCCGACCGGACGCCAGCGCTCACTTCGTCGACAGCGCGCCGGATCAGGGCCGTGCGGCTGCGTTTCGCCCGTCGCACCTCCTCGTTGAGAGCGACGAGATCGGTGAATCCCCGCTGGATCGCTTCAGCCGTGATAGCCCGGATCGGACGCATCTCACGCAGCTCTCTTCCGGCATCGACCACTGCTCGTGCGGGCGAACAGACCCGATAGAGGCCGGCGTCGCGGGGAAACGAATCAAGCTCGGAAGCTCGACTCACGACAACGTGGCCGGATGACTTCCGTCGCGCGTCGCCTGGTACCAGCATGTGCACGCGGTCGGAGGTAGGGGCGTAGCGGAAGCCGTACCAACCCAGTGCGGCCAAGTTCGTCATCTGCGCTGCTGGGCCCACGTAGAGCGCGGCGGCGATCCGACGCTGCTCTTCCGTCAACGCGCCCGTCGTCACGGCATAGACACCGGGAAGCACCCGCTGCCAGCGCGCCGACCTGGTTCGGCGATAGATGGCCATGTCGTCATATCGGGCCGCGAGCAACTGCGCCCGGGTAACTATCTGATGTTGCCGCTCAATGAGCGGCGAAATGTCGATGCGGTTGGTGGATGTCATTAGGGCAGGGTGCCGGGCCAGCGCGTGCCGCGGGTCGGCCTGTGGACAACGGTCCGAGCTTGCGTTAATAACGGACCGTTCCTATGCGAAAAGCGTTAAGAACGGACCGTTCCTTAGAAGGCGAAGCCGCCCGGGCGGGTGTTGCGGTCGGCGATCAGGCCCGCGAGGGTGGCGATCGCGATCTCGGCCGGGGTGCGGGAGCCGATGTTGAGGCCGATCGGGCGGTGGACGCGGGCGATCTCCTCGTCGGGGACGCCCAGGTCGCGCAGCGGCTTGATGTGCGGACCTTCGTGGCGGGGGTTGCCCATCAGGCCGATCCAGCGGGTCTTGGCCGCCAGGGTGTCGCGCAGCAGCGTGCCGATCTCGGCGCGGTGGTGGTCGCAGACCACCACGTCGGTGTTGTCGTCGAGGCCCGCGGCGTCCAGGGTGGAGACGGTCTCGGCGGCGTGCGGGTCGGTCCGCGTCGGGTCGGGCTCGACGAGCACGGTGCGGTAGCCGAGGTCCAGCGCGTAGCGCAGCAACTGCGCCGACACCGGCGAGGCGAAGATGGCGACCAGCGTCTTCGGCTCGTCGCGGGGTTCTGGCGCGTCGCCGTGGGCGACGGCGCAGGAGGCGTCATGCACGTGGTCGGTCACCCCTATGACTCTGCCACGACCACCTCCTCCTCGGTCGCCGCCGCGAGCCGGCGCCGGGACAGCCCCCGCCCGAACGCGGTCACCGTGATCGTGCCGCCGCGCCGCCGCCAGGTGCCGGCGACCGCGCCGTCGGCGAGCACGACGCCGGGGTTGGCGGCGGCCCGCCAGACCTGCTTGCGGTGGACCGGGTCGGGCACGAGCAGCCGGCGGTCGGTCAGCTCGAGAATCGGGTCGTAGGGCGGCAGCAGGTAGAGCCCGTCGGCCGGCGCGGCGGCGCGCGCGGCGTCGAGGTCCGCCGGATGCATGAAGAGCGTGCGGCCGGCGACGTCGACAGGGACCACGTCGGCGAGCGACCACCAGCGCCGCGCCGCGGCGGGGGAGAGGCCGAGCCAGGCGGCGAGCCCGTCCCGGTCGGTCGGCCCGGCGTTGCGCAGGAACCCACGAACCAGCTCACGCCTTGCCTCCGCCGGCGGGGGCGACGGGCGGCCGCTGCCTGCGCCGGTGACGAAGTCGGCGGAGCCGTTGCCGTTGGGGAGCAGGTGTAAGCCTGCCTGTAGCGACGCCAGGCGGAACAAAGCGTCGTGGACGTGGTGCGTCGCGCAACCCGCGCACCACGGGCGTAGTCGGCGGTCGACCGCCCCCGTCAGCGCCGTCGACAGGTCGCCCTTGCTGCGGCGCGCGCCGTCGGCCATCACCGAAGCCATCGCGGTCACGACCTCGTCGAGGGCCGTGCCGATCGGCACCGGTAGATCAGCGAAGAACGGCCCGAACTGCTGCCTGCGCAGGTCGGCCGCCGAGTCCGGGCGCAGCGCCGCGGCCAGGGCCGGGAGGGTCGCCGCGCGGTGCAGGTGCATCGCGCCGCGGGTCGAGTGCACCAGGACCAGGCCGCCGGGGTCGAGGCCGCGGAGCGCCAGGGCGCGGGCGCCGCCCGTCGCCGGTGGTGTGTCCTGGATGCCCGTGTCGAGGACGCCGGGCATCGTCGCCACGCGGTGGGCGCGGATCTGCGCGTCGGTCAGGCGGGCGTCGGCCATGAGGGCAGGATGCCCCACGGGTACGACAACGTACGCTCGATGCGTGACACCCCTGATCCTCGGCCCGCACCAGGTCGACCCGCCGGTGGTCCTGGCCCCGATGGCCGGGATCACGAACGTCGCCTTCCGCCGGCTCTGCCGCGAGCAGGGCGGCGGCCTCTACGTCTGCGAGATGATCACCACGCGGGCGCTGGTCGAGCGGAACCCCAAGACGCTCAAGATGATCGCCTTCGCGGGTGACGAGCGGCCCCGCAGCCTGCAGCTCTACGGCGTCGACCCCGACGTGACCGCCGCCGCCGTGCGGATGGTCGTCGAGGACGACCTCGCCGACCATATCGACCTCAACTTCGGCTGCCCCGTCCCCAAGGTCACCCGCAAGGGTGGCGGCGCCGCGCTGCCGTGGCGTCGGCGGCTCTTCGCCCGCCTGGTCCGCGCGGCCGTCGACGCCGCCGAGGGCGCGGTTCCGGTCACGGTCAAGATGCGCAAGGGCATCGACGACGATCACCTGACGTACGTGGAGGCCGGGCTGGCCGCCCAGGACGCGGGTGTGGCGGCGGTGGCGCTGCACGCCCGGACGGCGCAGCAGCGCTACTCGGGCACCGCCGACTGGGACGCGATCGCCACGCTCAAGCAGGCCCTCGACGTGCCGACCCTGGGCAACGGCGACATCTGGGAGGCCGAGGACGCCCTCCGGATGGTCGCCCACACGGGCGCCGACGGCGTGGTCGTCGGCCGCGGCTGCCTGGGCCGCCCGTGGCTGTTCGCCGACCTGGAAGCGGCGTTCGCGGGCCGGCCGAGCCGCGCGCTCCCGACGCTGGGCGAGGTGGCCGGCGTCCTCCGCCGGCACGCCGAGCTGCTGAAGGACCAGTTCGGCAACGAGCGCGACGCCTGCGTCGACATCCGCAAGCACGTCGCCTGGTACCTCAAGGGCTTCCCGGTCGGCTCCGAGCTCCGCCGGGCGCTGGCAATGGTCGAGACGCTCACGGAGCTGGACGACCTGCTCGGCAAGCTCGACGCCGACGCGCCGTTCCCGCTGGAGACGCTGGGCCAGCCTCGCGGCCGCACGAACTCGCCGGGCAAGGTCGCCCTCCCGGACGGCTGGCTCGCGGCCCGCGACGCCGACACGGTCCCCGAGGGCGCGGAGATGGCCGACTCGGGAGGCTAGGCGGCGGCCGCGTACGCGGCGAGGAAATCCCGGACCGCCGCCCCGCAGTAGTGGTCCAGCTCGTCCGCCGACAGCGGCTGGTCCGAGCCCGTGAACATCGCCCGGTTCATCGGCACCCACAGGGCCATGCCGGCCAGGTGCTCGGCCGCCACCAGCGGGTCGGGCAGGCGCAGCCCGCCGCCCTCGGCCAGCACCGAGAGCTGCTTGGCCAGGGCCGCGAGGCCGCCGGAGAAGCTCTGGTCGTAGTAGGCCCCGCCGAAGAGCGGGAAGCGGGCCGACTCGCCGATCAGCAGCCGGCGCAGGCGCAGCACCTCCGGGCGCATGATCGCCTGCACGAGGTTGCGGGTCACGGCCAGCAGGTCAGCGGCGAGGTCGTCGCCACCCGTGACCGGGGCCGCGGACGTCAGGCGCTGGACGGTCGGCTCCATCGCGGCCAGCAGGATCGCCTGGAAGAGCTGCTCCTTGTCGGCGAAATGCTTGTAGACCGTCTGCTTCGAGACGCGCGCCGCCGCCGCGACCAGGTCCATGCTCGTGCCCTTGTAGCCGTGCTCCAGGAACGCGCTCGTCGCCGCGTCCATGATCTGGGCCCGCTTGCGCTCGGTTCGGCTGGGGGTCTCGTCCATGCGCCACAGAGTACTAGACAGTCCAGTTCCAAAGCGAGTACCGTACGGTCTAGTCCACCAGTACTGAACCGTCCAGTACACCAAGGAGAAGCCATGACCACCACCCACACCACCACCTCCGCCGACGGCACGACCATCACCTACGACCGCAACGGCACCGGCCCCGCGCTCGTCCTCGTGCCCGCCGTGCTCAGCACCCGCGCCTGGGACCCGCTCTACGCGGGCCTGCTCGACCTGCTCGCCGACGAGTTCACCGTGATCCACTACGACCGCCGCGGCCGGGGCGACAGCGGCGCCACCGCGCCCTACAGCGTCGACAAGGAGATCCAGGACATCGCCGCGGTGATCAAGGACAACGGCGGCTCCGCGTACGCCTATGGCATCTCCTCGGGGGCGATCCTGGCCCTGCGCGCCGCGCAGCAGCTCCCGGAGATCACCAGGGCGGTCCTCTACGACCCGCCGTTCATCGTCGACGACAGCCGCCCGCCGCTGCCGGACGACTACGTCGAGCAGCTCGACCGGGCCGTCGCCGAGGGCCGCCGGGGCGATGCCGTCGAGCTCCTGATGACGAAGGCCATCGGCCTCCCCGCCGAGTGGATCGGTGGCATGAAGGCCGACCCGAGCTGGGCCGGCATGGAGGCCGTCGCCGACACGATCTCGCACGACGGGCGGATCGTCGGCACCACGATGTCGGGCCGCCCGCTCCCGGCCGAGTGGAAGTCCATCACCACGCCGACCCTGGTGCTCAACGGCGGCAACAGCGAGCCCTTCATGCACACCAGCGGCCGCCAGCTCGCCGACCTGCTCCCCGAGGCACGCCACCAGGTCGTCGCCGACCAGAGCCACGACGTCGCGCCGGCCGCCGTCGCGCCGATCCTGCGTGACTACCTCACGGGGCCGGTGCGGTAATTTCGTCCGGGTACACGCGGGCGGAGGGGCAGGCACAAGTGGCGCAGGGGATCGAGTCGGACTGGGTGGCGCGGTTCGCCGACGAGGTGATCGCGGAGGCTGACCAGCGGGCGCCCGGCAAGCCGATCGTGTGTGCCAGTGGGCTCAGCCCCTCCGGGCCCGTGCACCTCGGCAACATGCGCGAGCTGATGACCCCGCACCTCGTCGCCGACGAGATCCGGCGGCGCGGCCGGGACGTGCGGCACGTGCTCTCGTGGGACGACTTCGACCGGTTCCGGAAGGTCCCGGGCGGCATCGACCCGTCCTGGGCCGAGCACGTCGGCAAGCCGCTCACCGCGGTCCCGGCGCCGGAAGGCAGCGAATACCCCAACTGGGCCGAGCACTTCAAGGCGCCGATGATCGCGGCCGCGAACCGGCTCGGCATCGAGGTCACCCCGATCAGCCAGACGGCGATGTACACGTCCGGCGCGTACCGTGCCCAGATCCTGCACGCCATGGCGCAGCGCGCGAAGATCGACGAGGTCCTGGGCCGCTACCGGACGAAGAAGAAGCCCGCCAAGGAGATCACCAACCCCGACGAGGCGGCGGCGGCCGAGGGCAGCGGCGCCGCGAGCGAGGACGACGGCGGCACCGCCACGGGCTACTACCCCTACAAGCCCTACTGCCAGGACTGCGGCAAGGACACCACGACGGTCACCGCGTACGACGACGCGACCACCGCACTGACCTACACCTGCACCTGCGGCCACACCGAGACCGTCCTGCTGTCCGAGTTCAACTACGGCAAGCTCGTCTGGAAGGTCGACTGGCCGATGCGCTGGGCCTTCGAGGGCGTGGTGTTCGAGCCCAGCGGTGTCGACCACAGCTCGCCGGGCTCCAGCTTCGTCGTCGGCAGCCAACTCGTCCGCGAGATCTTCGACGCCGAGCCGCCGATCGGTCCGATGTACGCCTTCGTCGGCATCAAGGGCATGGCCAAGATGAGCAGCTCCCGGGGCGGGGTGCCGACCGCGGCCGACGCGCTGGAGATCATGGAGCCGCCGCTGCTGCGCTGGCTGTACGCGCGCCGCCGGCCCAACCAGTCCTTCGACATCGCGTTCGACGCGGAGATCCAGCGGCTCTACGACGAGTGGGACGGCCTCACGACCCGCGTCGAGAACGGCACGGCCTCCACCGGCGACCTCGCCGCCCACGGCCGGTCGGCGAGCACCGCCGCCGGGCCGCTTCCGCTGACCCCGCGGCCGGTGCCCTACCGCACCCTGGCCTCCATCGTCGACATCACCACCGGCAACGACGACCAGACGCTGCGGATCCTGCGCGACCTGGACCCGGCCGACCCGGTCAAGGACCTCGACGAGACCCGGCCCCGGCTCGACTGCGCCAGCAACTGGGTGCGCACCCAGCTCACGCCGGACGAGCGCACCCGGGTCCGCGAGGAGGCCGACACCGTGCTGCTCGACGGTCTCGACGACGACCAGCGCCGGTCGCTGGAGTTGCTGCGGGCGGGGCTCGACGACCACTGGTCGCTCGACGGCCTGACGACGCTCGTCTACGGCGTACCCAAGCAGATGCTCGGCCTGCCCGCGGACGTCAAGCCGACCCCGGAGCTCAAGGTCGCGCAGCGTGCGTTCTTCGCCCTGCTCTACCGCCTGCTGATCGGCAAGGAGACCGGGCCCCGGCTGCCCACGCTGCTGCTGGCGACGGGCGCCGACCGGGTCCGGCGGCTGCTCGGCGCGTCGTAGGCTCGAAAGCGGGGGAGCGCGACCGCACCGGCCGACCAGGGAGGTCGTCCGATGAAGGGCAGCGTCACCCATTTCGAGATCCCGGCTGACGACGTGCAGCGGGCCGAGCGCTTCTACCACGAGGCCTTCGGCTGGAACATCCAAGACATGCCCGAAATGTCGTACGCGATGCTGGGCACCACGCCGAGCACGCCGGAGGGGCGTCCGAAGGATCCCGGCGCGATCAACGGCGGGATGATGAAGCGCAGCGGGATGTTCACGGCCCCGGTCGTCACGATCGACGTCGACGACATCGACGAGGCCCTCGCCACCGTCGAACGCAACGGCGGCTCCACCCGGATGGGCCGGCAGGCGGTCGGCGACATGGGGTTCACGGGCTACTTCTCCGACACCGAGGGCAACCTGATCGGGCTGTGGCAGTCGGCTAGCTGAGCGCGGCGGCGCTGCGCGGGAATGCTCGGGAAAACGCTCCCCGAACCGCCTGTGTGCGTAGCGTTGTGCCAATAGTCACCGAGGGCTCCCAACGGGCCGCAAACCTCGCTTAACCTGCGCCCACGGTGGGAATGGTTACTGACTGGTCGTTCAGCGTTGAGCGCGTGGGAGGAACACCGGTGACAAAGTTCGTCTATGCCTTCTCGGAAGGGAACAAAGATCTTCGCGAGCTGCTCGGCGGCAAGGGCGCGAACCTCGCGGAGATGAACAACATCGGGTTGCCGGTGCCACCCGGCTTCACCATCACCACGGAGGCCTGCCGGGCCTACCTGGACTCGGGGAGCCAGCCGGCCGGGCTGGCCGAGGAGATCGCCACCCATCTCGACGCGTTGGAGTCGGCGATGGGCCGCAAGCTCGGCGAGCCCGGCGACCCGCTGCTCGTCTCGGTGCGCTCCGGCGCCGCCTTCTCCATGCCCGGCATGATGGAGACCGTCCTCAACGTGGGCCTCAACGACGCCTCGGTCGACGGGCTCTCCCGGCAGGCCGGCGGCAACGACCGGTTCGCCTGGGACTCGTACCGTCGCCTGATCCAGATGTTCGGCAAGACCGTCTGCGAGGTGCCGGGCGACGAGTTCGAGCACGCCCTCGACGCGGCGAAGCAGGCCAAGGGCACCGACAACGACCTCGACCTGGACGCCGACGACCTGCGCGGCCTTGTCGACGGCTACAAGAAGATCTTCGCCAAGCACACCGGCCGGGAGTTCCCGCAGGACCCGAAGGAGCAGCTCGACCTCGCGATCCGGGCCGTCTTCGAGTCGTGGAACGCCGACCGGGCCGTGCTCTACCGGCGCCAGGAGCGGATCCCGGCCGACCTCGGCACGGCGGTCAACGTGGTGGCGATGGTGTTCGGCAACCTCGGCTCCGACTCCGGCACCGGCGTCGCCTTCACCCGCGACCCGGCCTCCGGCGCGCAGGGCGTCTACGGCGACTACCTGGCCAACGCGCAGGGCGAGGACGTGGTCGCCGGCATCCGCAACACCGTGCCGCTGCAGGAGCTGGAACGGCTCGACAAGGCGTCGTACGACGACCTGATGCGGATCATGGCCACGCTCGAGGAGCACTACAAGGACCTGTGCGACATCGAGTTCACCATCGAGCGCGGCAAGCTCTGGATGCTGCAGACCCGTGTCGGCAAGCGCACCGCGGCGGCGGCGTTCATCATCGCGGGCCAGCTCGTCGACGAGGGCGTGATCGACCTCGACGAGGCGCTGCACCGGGTCAACGGCGCCCAGCTCGCCCAGCTGATGTTCCCGCGCTTCGACCTGTCGGCCGAGCCCGACCAGCTGGCCAAGGGCATCGGCGCGTCACCGGGCGCGGCGGTCGGCAAGGCGGTGTTCGACGCGCAGACGGCCAAGGAGCTGGCGGCCGACGGCGACGACGTGATCCTCGTGCGGCGCGAGACCAACCCCGACGACCTGCCCGGCATGATCGCGGCGCAGGGCATCCTGACGTCCCGCGGGGGCAAGACCAGCCACGCGGCCGTGGTCGCCCGGGGGATGGGCAAGACCTGTGTCTGCGGCGCAGACTCGCTCGACGTCGACGTCCGGGGCCGGCGGTTCACAGTGGACGGGCAGACCGTCGAGCAGGGCGACGTGATCTCGGTCGACGGCACCACCGGCAAGATCTACCTCGGCGAGGTGCCGGTGCAGCCGTCCGAGGTGGTCCGCTACTTCGAGGGCACGCTGGATCCTGACCAGACCGACGACGCGCTGGTCAAGGCCGTCCACCGGATCATGTCGCACGCCGACGCCAAGCGCCGGCTCGCGGTGCGGGCCAACAGCGACACCGGCACCGACTCGGCCCGGGCCCGGCGGTTCGGGGCGCAGGGCATCGGCCTGTGCCGCACCGAGCACATGTTCCTCGGCGACCGCCGCGAGCTGGTCGAGCGGCTGATCCTGGCCCAGACGGCGCAGGAGCGCGAGGCCGCGCTGGCCGACCTGCTGCCGCTGCAGCGGGCCGACTTCGTCGACATCTTCCGCGAGATGGACGGCCTGCCGGTGACGATCCGGCTGATCGACCCGCCGCTGCACGAGTTCCTGCCGTCGCTGGAGGAGCTGGCCGTGCACGTCGCGGTCGCCCACGAGCGCGGCGAGGACGCCGGCCGCGACGAGAAGCTGCTCGCCGCCGTGCGCCGGATGCACGAGGAGAACCCGATGCTGGGCCTGCGCGGGGTTCGGCTCGGCCTGGTCATCCCGGGCCTGTTCGCGATGCAGGTACGCGCGATCGTCGAGGCCGCGGTGCAGCGGGCCCGCGACGGTGGCACGCCGCGGCCCGAGATCATGGTGCCGCTGGTCGGCGCCGTGCAGGAGCTCGAGACCGTCCGCGCCGAGGCCGAGCGGATCATCGCGGACGTCGTGGCCGACGGCGGCGTGGAGGTGCTGATCGGCACGATGATCGAGGTGCCGCGGGCGGCGCTGACCTCGGGTCAGATCGCCGAGGCCGCCCAGTTCTTCTCCTTCGGCACCAACGACCTGACGCAGATGGCGTGGGGCTTCAGCCGCGACGACGTCGAGGGCGCGTTCTTCTGGCGCTACCTGGAGCTGGGCATCTTCGGCATCTCGCCGTTCGAGTCGATCGACCGCGACGGCGTGGGCCGGCTGATCCGGATCGCGGTCGACGAGGGCCGCGCCGCCCGGCCGGATCTCAAGCTGGGCGTCTGCGGCGAGCACGGCGGCGACCCCGACTCCGTGCACTTCTTCCACGAGGTCGGGCTGGACTACGTGTCCTGCTCGCCGTTCCGGGTGCCGATCGCCCGGCTGGAGGCCGGCCGCGCGGCCGTCGAGACGCAGGGTTCCGACAGCCGCTGAGCCCGAAAGGAACGGTCCGTTGTTAACGCTATGCGTTAACAACGGACCGTTCCTTGCTCGCTAGAGCTCCATCTCCGATTCGATCTTGCGGAGCTGGTGGCGGGCCATCGCGAGGTTGGCCCGCTGGCGATTGAGCGCGATGTACAGGAAGAGGCCCTTACCGGCCCGACCGGTCAACAGCCGGATCAGGTGGTACTGGTTGTCGAGGGTGATCAGGATGTCCTCGATCGCCTCCTTGAGGCCGAGCATCTCGAGCGTGCGCAGCTTGGCGCGCACCACGTCGGTGTTGCCGGCCGCGGCGACGGTCAGGTCGAGGTCCTTGCCTCCGCCGACCACGCCCAGGGACATCCCGCTGGTGTAGTCGACGAGCGCGACACCGATCGCGCCCTCGATCGTCATGCATTCCTTGAGTGCGGTGTCCATGTCCGTCATGAGCCTGTCCTCCGTTGTGTTCGTACCGTGGCGCGTCCGTCGAAGCCGAACGACGGTCTGGCGCCGATTTCAGGACCGGGCAGCGCTGGGTCGGCCCGGTCCGTTGGTGCGGGTGCTGCGGCGGGGCAGTGGTTCGCGCGCCGGCGGCGCCGGCGGCGGGTTTCCGGTGGGGGCGCGCCCCGGGGGTTCGGCGGCGAGAGCCTCGACGAGTACGCCGAGCCGGTGCGCCACCATGCGGGAGGAGCGGTGCACCAGGGCCAGGTTGGCCTGGGGCATGGCGACCACCGTCAGCAGCGCGGCACCCGCCGCGTAGCTGACCAGGCAGCCGCCGTCGGCCTGGATGACCGTCTCACGGTGGACACCGAGGCCGAGCGTCTCGGCGAAGCGCCGGCCGAGCCCGACCGTGGCCGCCGCCATCGCGGCGACGGTGTCGGGCTCGACCCGGTCGACGTCGCTCGCGATGAGCAGTCCGTCCGGGCCGGCCAGGACCGACCCGACCACGTCCGGGACCTCGCGCAGCGCGCGAAGCGCGGTGGCGATGGCGCGATCGGTGTCCACTGGCGGTTTCTCTCCTTCGGTGTGGGTGTCCGGTGCCGGTGCCACCGGCGGTCCGCGGCTCACGCTCTCGCCTCGTCTCGGTCGGTCATCGCAGCGCCTTCAGCGCGGTGCGGATCCGCTTGAGCAACGCCTCGTCGGCCGGGACGGGCGGTGGAACGGTCCGCTGTGCGTCGGGAATCTCGGGGAGGCGCTCACCCGGAGCGCGCTGAGGCAGTGGAGGCAGGGACCCGGGCGGCGCCGGCGCGGGCACGGCCGCCCGAATAGGCAGAGCACTGTCATCGGCCCCGGAGCCACCGCCGGCAGCGGCGCCGGAACCACCGCCAGAAGCGGCGCTGGAACCGGACGCGGGGCCGGAGCCGGAAGCGGAGCCGGGTTCGGAAGCCGAAGCGCGGCTGGAGCCGGGCGCCGAAGGGCCGGAACCGGGACCGGAGGCCGAGCCGAAACCGGAGGCCGAACCAGCGCCGGAGCCCGAAGCGGAGGCAGTTGCGATCGCGGCGGCCGGCGTGCGGCGGCGGAGCGGGACCGCCGCCTCGCCGCGGGCGGCGGGGCGCCCGGGTGGCTCCGCCTGCGCGGGCAGGGGCAGCACGGGCGCCGGCCGCGCCGCCAGCGGTGCCTGTTGCACCACCAGCGGGATCGCGCCCGCCGGTAGGGCGATCAGGCCCGCCGCGGCCAGGCGGCGTACCTCGGTCAGCACCGCGTAGCCGGCCCGGCCCAGCTCGCGGGCGAGCCGCGTCGGCGGCAGCGTGCCGTCGGCGCGGCCGACGATCTCCCACTGCAGCGCGGAGAGCACCACCCGGGGCACCGGCGGCCGCCGGACCGGGATGACGACCGCGTGGTCGATGCCCGGCTCGGGATAGATCTCGTCGAGCAGCTTGCGCCGCCGGGTCGCCTCCCGGACCAGGACCGCGGGGTCGATCGAGGTCACCGCGCCCATGCCGTGGGTCTCGCCGTCGACGAAGCGCAGCAGCGCGCTGGCCGAGCCGAGCGCGAAGTAGCCGGCGTCGTAGATCGCGCCGAGCACGCACAGCTCGAGCTCGCCGTGGGTCAGGTGGCCCTGCTGGACCAGCCAGGCGCCGGGGCGCACGTCGGCCTTGCCGACCGCGCCGCCGGTGGCCAGCGCGGCCAGCCAGGTCTGCGGTGCCAGCCGGTCCGAGGCGGTGAGCAGGTCGCCGATGCTCGGCGAGCTCCCGGACTCGGCGAACACCACCTCGCCGTTGACGAGGTACAGACAGTCGTCGGTGCCGATGTGCAGCGCGCCGGTCGCGGCCGCACCGGCCAGTTGGGTGAGGGCGCGCCGCGGCGAGCCCGTGCGGGGGATCCGGACGGACTTTGCCAACGCTCCTCCTAGCTCGATTGCTCCGGGCGTTCCGGATCTAGGGGACATGTCCTGGACGGCTGCGGCCGCGCGGAGGTAGGTCACCGGGTGCGGGTCGGGTCAGGCCGCGACGAGGTCGTCGGCGAGGATGCGGATCCGCCGTTGCGCGACGGCCAGGTTGCCCTCGTGGCGATCGAGCCACACGTAGAGGAGCAACCGGCTGTCGAAGTCGGTGCGGATCATCCGCAGCAGGTGGTAGCCGCCGTGCGTGGTGATCACCACGTCCTCGACGAGGTCGTTCGGCCGCGTCGACGCGAAGGGCGCGCGATTGATCGCCGCATGGATCACGTCGGACGAGCCGGCGGCGGAGGCTTCGGGGTCGCCGGTGGGCGCGTTGCCCGCCCACGCGAGCGCGAAACCGGTCGTGTAGTCGACCACGCTCGCCCCGATGGCGCCAGGGATGGTCATCGCCTGCCGTAGGCAGTCGTCTATGCCGGACACACGTGCTCCTCCACCCGGGCGGTGCCTCGCGTGTCCGCTCCGGCCAGAGGGCGCACGAGAATCCCGGGTAAACGGGTCGGGGCCGGCGGAGAGGCCGGCCATGACGATGTGCTTCCGCGAAACTACTCCGGGGCGAAGATCGTCCGCAGTAGTCTCACCCTCGGCGATCGTCTAGCAACTCTCGTCTGATCGGGTGTTGCAAATCGGGCGCAGATGGGCATGTGCCGCTCCGAGGCCTGTTGACCACCGAACGGGCGCACCGGCGACCGTGGGCGTAACCTGGCGGACACCTTCTCGTTCCGTCCGCCGTGCCGTCCGCATCGGAGGTTATACATGGGCAACCGCTGGGAGAACCTCGTGGTCGACGCGCGCGACCCGGCCCGGCTGGCCCGGTGGTGGGCCGAAGCGCTCAACTACCAGATCACCTACGAGAAGGCCGACGAGGTGGAGATCCGGCGGTTGCCCGACGAGGTGCCGGGCCTGGTGTTCGTGCCCGTGCCGGAGGGCAAGGACGTCAAGAACCGCCTGCACGTCGACCTGCGCCCCGACGACCAGGAGGCCGAGGTCGAGCGCCTCGTCGACATGGGTGCCCGGCACGTCGACATCGGACAGTCACCGGACGTCTCGTGGATCGTCCTGGCCGACCCGGAGGGCAACGAGTTCTGCGTGCTGTCGCCGAAACGCTAGCGTTGACCATGTGAGCAGCAGCGACGCGGAGCGGTGGGTGGTCGAGCCCGTCAAGGACACCGGCGGCGGCCGCAGTCCGTACGAGCGTGACCGGGCCCGCGTGCTGCACTCGGCCGCGTTCCGCCGGCTCGCGGCCAAGACCCAGGTGCACATGGCGGGTACGGACGACTTCCTGCGCACCCGGCTCACCCACTCGCTCGAGGTCGCCCAGATCGCCCGGGAAATGGGCGCGCGGCTGGGGTGCGACCCCGACGTGGTCGACGTCGCCGGTCTGGCGCACGACCTGGGGCATCCGCCGTTCGGCCACAACGGCGAGGCCGCCCTCGACGAGCTGGCCCGCTCGTGCGGCGGCTTCGAGGGCAACGCGCAGACGCTGCGGGTGCTGACCCGCCTGGAGGCCAAGGTGCACGGCGCCGGCCTCAACCTGACCCGGGCCGCGCTCGACGCGACCTGCAAATATCCGTGGCCGCGGCAGCCGGGCCGGCGCAAGTTCGGCGTCTACGCCGACGACCGGCCGGTCTTCGACTGGCTGCGGGCGGCGGCGCCCGGTCCGCAGCGGCGGTGCCTCGAAGCCCAGGTGATGGACTGGGCCGACGACGTCGCGTACTCGGTGCACGACGTCGAGGACGGCATCCACGGCGGCTACGTGCCGGTGCGCCGGTTGATCGACGACGCCGACGAGCGGGCGGCGGTCTGCCGGGCCGCGGCCGAGACCTACGCGCCCGAGCCGGCGGAGGAGCTCGCCCCCGTTCTTGACGAGCTGCTCGCCGACCCGGCGCTGGTCATGGTCGCCGACCACGACGGCAGCCAGCGGGCCCAGGCCGCGCTCAAGGGCCTGACCAGCGTGCTGACCGGTCGCTTCGTGGCCGCCGCGGTCGAGGCGACCCGGGCCGCGCACGGCGACGGGCCGCTGCGCCGGTACGCGGCGGACCTAATGGTGCCGGCCCGCGTCCGGATGCGGTGCGCGCTGCTCAAGGCCATCGCGCTGCGCTACGTGATGCGCCGGCCCGGCGCGCACGAGCGCTACGAGCGGCAGCGCGCCGTGCTGACGGAGCTCGTCGGCACGCTGGTCGACCGCGCGCCCGGCGGTCTCGACCCGGCGTTCGCGGCGGCCTGGAAGGCGGCCGGCGACGACCAGGCCCGGCTGCGGGTGGTGGTCGACCAGGTCGCCTCACTGACCGACCCGGCCGCGGTCGACTGGCACCACCGCCTGACCAGCCGGGGCACTAGGTCGTAC
>NZ_BONE01000011.1 GCF_016862555.1 Asanoa siamensis
ACGATCACCTTGCCGGCAACGGGAATGGCTACGCCGAGCAGCGGCGCGAACCAGAACTGCTCAAGGGTCTGCTACACGAACTCTCCTCAACTCGACGCGATCTTGGCGGTCGAGCCGATGCGCGACGACTCAATTCGAACGAAACAGCCCCTGCTGCCACCCACGCGGTGAGAGCGGTGGGTCGGCTGAGTCCGTTGGCTAGCGGCGCCTCGGGACATCAGTGGCCCAATTACTGGCCTCCCTATGAGGGATTGCCTTCCTCGAGGGCTAACACCAGCCTGCGGAGCATTCCCACGAGATCAGTAATGCGCGAAAGGCCCTGCGATCTGTTCCAGCCACGAGCCACGAGCGGGGTAGGGCACCCCGCCACCGTGTTGGCGATGGTGAGCGAACCTTCCGACATCTTTGCCGCGGGCATTTGCACGTGTTCCTGGGGGCGCTCCAGCAGATCGTCAGGGACCAGCACCGATGCGGCTACCTACGCGACCGGCAATTCGTCCGGAAACAGCGACCTGGAGCGAACCGACTGCGCACGCAGCACTGCGCACACACGCCGTAGCGCGAAGCTCGTCGCCTCGGGCGACGTCATCGTCAAGCGCCCTCTAGCGCCTCTAGCGCCTCCCCGCGTATCTCAAGCGGCTGCCGTATCCTTATCCACTCCGCGACACCCCGATCATTCCGATAGAGGCCATGAGTAAACCGAGCCTCGTCCCGCTCGGCTGAGGAATTCAACTCGCTCAAAGCTCTGCCGTGTGATCGTCCCCGGCGACGAACACCCGACGTAACGAAACCTCAGGGGCAGAACGCGAGATAGGGCTTGCCCGCGCTGAACGCCGTGCGCAGCTCGGTCTCCCAGGTGATCCGGCCGTCGTCGTGGGCTCAGCTCATCATCCAGAGCGTCGTGGCCGCGCCCGGGTGGAAGTGGCGGGCGCCCAACTGGGAGACCAGGGCCGGGGAGGCGCGTTCGGCGCTCAGGACCACCGTGTTGATCATTCTGGCTGCCCACTGCGTCGCCGCGTGGTTGATCCAGTCGATCGGTTCCAGGGGGATCAGCAGCTTGGCCAGCACCGAGGCGCGGTCGCGGTCGCCGGGGATCACCTGGTAGCTGCCGAAGACCGCTTCCTGGTTGAGGGCGTTCACCCGTTCGTAGCATTTCTCGTCGAGCCAGAACTCCGTCGCCAGGCCGCAGGTCAGCGACAGGAACGGGTCCTGCTGCGCGCCCAGCTTCGGCGCCAGCAACGAGACCGTGGCGCTGCCGACGATCGCCAGGGCGCGGTGGTCGCCCATCGCGACCTCCTGCCAGCGACCCGGGTACTGGGCCTCGACCATCGCCTGGGCGAGTTCCATGCCTTCGTCGAGGTTCATCGATTCCCCTCATCGGTGCCTCAGCGCGCGCAGCGAGTCTCCGGTGAGCCGACAGTGATCACAATCCACCGGACGGTCACAGCCGATCGGCTCACCGAAGTGGACGGTGAAGACTGCCGATGCCGGCGGCTAGCATGTGTCGATGGGGGGTCGCAGCGGTGGGTCCGCGGACGTGCGCCGGCCTCCGGTCGCGCCCGTCTTCTGGCTGACCTTCGCCATCCTCGCGGTGATCTCGTTCGGCTGCGGGCTGATCGGGCTCGAGCAATATCTCAGCCAGAATCCCGATCTCGGCTACAGCGACCACCCACTGGACGTCCTCTACTACGCCCTCCAACTCTTCGTGCTCGGCTCTCCCCCGCTCGACGCCGGCGGCCCGTTCCCGCCGATCCTCGACTTCGCCCGGTTCGCCGCGCCCACCGTCACCGCGTACGCGTTGATCGAAGCCAGTCGCCTGCTCTTCGCCAGCGAGATCCGCAAGCTCAAGGCCCGCACCGCCCGCGGCCATGTGATCGTCGTCGGCGACAACCTCGTCGCGACCACCCTGTCCCGGCGGCTGCGGCAGGCCGGCCACCAGGTGATCATGGTGCCGAGCCGGGCCACGGAGCCCGCGCGGGTCACCGGCGCGGCCCGCGACCCCGACATCCTGCGCGCCGCCAGCGTCGGCCGCGCCCGGGCCGTCTACGCCTGCACCGACGACAGCGCCGCCAACACCGCGATCGCGCTGGCCGCCGCCCGGCTTCGCCGCAACGGCACGACCCTGGCGGTGTACGCGCAGGTCGCCGACCCCGAGGTCTGCGCCGCCCTGCAGGCCCGGCTGCTCAGCGCCCCGCCCCGGCACGGCACCCGCCTCGACTTCTTCAACATCGACGATCTCGCCGCCCGGCACCTGGTGGCCCGCGAGCCCGTCACCGTGCCCGGCGCCCGGCCGCCGACGATCGCGATCCTGGGCGCGACGGCGTTCGGGCGCGCCGTCTTGGTGGAACTCGCCCGGCAGTGGCGCATCCGCGACCCGGCCGCCGCGCCGCTGCCGATCGAGATCATCGACGCCGACGCGACCGCGGCGGTCAACCGCCTCACCGACCGCTACCCGTTCCTGACCAGGATCTGCAAGATCACGCCGCACGACGCCGGCCTCGAACGGCTGCTCGCCAGCCCGTCCGACGACGGCCCGGTGCCCGACCGTGTGTTCATCTGCTACGACGACGAGCAGCAGGCGCTCAAGGCGGCCCTGACCGCCGAGCAGGTCTGGCCCGGCGAGCCCGGCTCGGTGGTCGTCCGGCTGGACCGCCTGGCCAGCCTCCGCGAGGCGTTCGACGGTGGCGACCGGGTGCTCGATGAGCTGTCCGGCACGCTGCGGCTGTTCGGCGTCGTGCACGCCGCCTGCGACCCGGCGCTGATCGGCGACGACCTGGTCGAGCGGCTGGCCCGGGTGATCCACGAGCGCTACGTCCTGGACGTGTCGGGCCGCGGCGGCGACACGCCCGCGCTCGTTCCCTGGGAGGACCTGCCCGACCGGCTCAGGCTGACCAACCGCGCCCAGGCCGAGGACATCGGTCGCAAGCTGCGGGCGATCGGCTGCACGCTCTCGCCGCGCGTCGGTCCCGGGCGGGCGCACACGCTGACCGACGACGAGACCGAGCGGCTGGCGGTCATGGAGCACGAGCGCTGGCGGCGCGACCGGGCCGCGCAGGGCTGGCGGTACGCGGCCGAGCGCGACGACGAGCACCGGCTGCACCCGGCGATGGCGGCCTGGCCGGCGCTGCGCGACGAGATGCGTAACCGCAACCTCGACGAAATCCGCCAGCTCCCGGCTATTCTCGCGGATGCCGGCTTCAGGATCGTCCGGCTCCGGGCGTAGGAGGCCGTATGCCGCGGATCGGTGTCACCGGGCACGTGCGGCTCGCCGATGGGACGGCTGAGCTCGTGTACGCGGCGCTGAGCGCGACCCTGGCGACCCACGACGGCCCGCTGCACGGGGTGACCTGCCTCGCCGACGGCGCCGACCAGCTCTTCGCGCGCGCGGTGGCCGCCCTCGGCGGCACGTTCGAGGTGGTGCTGCCGGCGGCCGACTACCGCACCGTGGTCGACGACCGCGAGAGCTTCGACGACCTGCTGGGCAAGGCGATCCGGGTCGACTACCTGCCGTACGCGCGATCGGACGCGGCCGCCTACTTCGCCGCCAGCGACGAGTTGCTCAACCGGGTCGACCACCTCATCGCGGTCTGGGACGGCGTCGCGTCCGACGTGGTCAGCAGCACCGCCCACGTGGTCCGCACCGCCCGCGACCGGGGGCTCCCGGTGACGGTGATCTGGCCGGCAGGTGCACGGCGCGCCTGAGTTCTGTCCGGTCGCCGACAGGTTTGCCCGTTGTTCATCGAAGTCGGTTCACCATGCGCCATGAACCTCAGTCCACTGGTCATCGCGGTCATCGTGATCGCGGTAGTTGCCGTGCTGGTCCTGATCTGGGCCATCCGCACGTTCAACGTCCTGGTCCGCCAGCGCAACCAGGTCCGGGCTTCCTGGGCGCAGATCGACGTCCAGCTCAAGCGCCGCCACGACCTGGTGCCGAACCTGGTGGAGACCGTCAAGGGGTACGCGGGCCACGAGCGCGGCACGCTCGACGCGGTCGTCGCGGCCCGGGCCGGCGCCATGGCCGCCGGCGGCTCGGTCGACCGGCGCGCCGACGCCGAGAACATGCTGACCCAGACGCTGGGCCGGCTCTTCGCGCTCGCCGAGGCGTACCCGGACCTCAAGGCGAACCAGAACTTCCTCGCGCTGCAGAGCGAACTCGCCAACACCGAGGACAAGATCGCGTACGCCCGGCAGTTCTACAACACGGCCGTGCAGGCGCTGGACAACACCGCCCACTCGTTCCCGAGCCTGTTCGTGGCCGGCGCCACCGGGATCAAGCCGCCGGGCTACTTCCAGGCGTCGGGCGGCGAGCAGGCCCCGGTCCAGGTCCGGTTCTGACCGAGCCATGTCCCTGACCATCGCGATCGCCGTCGCCGTTGCGGCGACGGCGGCCTGGGCCGGGCTCTACGGCCTGATCCTCCTGATCACCCGGTCGTCGCTCCCGACGCCGGCACCGGCCACCATGGACCTCGGCCCCGAGCCGCCCGCCGTGGTGAACCTGCTCGCCAACCGCTGGACCCGCCCCGACGAGGACGCCGCCGAGGCGACCCTGCTGGACCTGGCCGGGCGCCGCTTCTACGAGATCCGGCAGCCGGGGGACGACCCGGTGCACAGCACGATCCACCTGCCGGGCACGCCGCCGTCCGACGCCGCGCTGCTGCCGTTCGAGCAACGGATGCTCGGGCGGATCCGGGCGGCGGCGGTCGGCGGCGTGGTGCCGCTGACCGCGCTGACGTTCCGCGACGCGGGCCAGGCCCGGGGCTGGCGGCGGCGGTTCGACGCCGAGGTGGTCGCCCACGCCCGCCGGCTCGGCCTGTCCCGCCGCCGGATCAGCCCGGCGCAGGTGGCGCTGCTGACGACCACCGCGCTCGTCCCGTCGCTGGCGATCGCCTTCGCCGTCGGGCAGCAGATCGAGCGGCACGCCGCGCCGGAGGACAAGGGCGGCGGCTATGCCGCCATGGTCATGCTGACCATCGTCCTGATGTCGACGTTCGGCCTTCTCTCCGGGCGTTACCGCGGTGACCGGTCGACTCCGGCGGGCCGTGCGGTCGCCGCGCGTTGGCTGGGCGTACGCGACTGGTTGGACGGTCATGACGCGTTCGCGGACCTGCCGCCGGCCGCGGTGATGGTCTGGGACCGCTACCTCGGGTACGGGGCCGCGGTGCACGTGGCACACGCCGCGACCGCCGCGCTCGACCTCGGGATGGGGTCGAGATATCTCGTCTGGTCCTCGTACGGCGGCCACTGGCGCAGGGTCAAGGTGCGCTACCCGCGCGTGCTCGACCGCTACGGCCAGACCACGAAGACGCTGGTCAAGGGCGGGGTGATCCGCCTGGTGATCGGCGCGGTGCTCGCGGGCGTCGCCCGTACCCTGCCGAACGTGGTGCCGACGGAGCTCGGCCCGCTGGACAGCTCGTACAGCGGCGACGACATCTCGACCTTCACCTCGCCCACCCGGCTCATCGCGGCGGCGCTGGCGACGCTGTTCATCGTGTGGGGCCTCTACCGGATCGTCCGCGCGACCGTCGACCACCACACCCCGGTGGAGATCACCGGCGAGGTGCTCTGGATCGAGGTCTGGCGCTCGGCGTCGCAGGGCGAGGACAGCCCGTCGATCCCGTGGCTGCACCATTACGCGGTCGACGACGGCACCGCGGACCGCACGGTGGCGTGGGGCCTGCCGTCGGAGTGGTCGGGCCGCTCGTCCCCCGGCGACGTGGTGCGCTTCTCGGTGCGGCGCTGGAGCCGGCGCGTGGTCGCGCTGACGGTGGTGCGCGAAGGCGGCGGGCGTTCGCTGCACCGCGGTTTCGACACCACGGACAACACCGACAACCTGGTGCTGGAAGCACTGGGGGAACGCAAGCGCGGGGCGGCGCCGGTCGCGATCCGGGACCAGGCGGCGACCGCGGTGCTGTCCGCGGAGGACCTGGCCCGGGCGATCGGCGCCCCGATCAAGGTCCGGGAGATCGGCCCGCTCAACGGGCTGTACGAGACGATGGACGGCAAGCCGGTCGCCATGATCCAGATGCAGCGCGGCACGATGGCGAAGATGTGGTGGGCGGCGGCGAAGCGCGGCACCCCGGTCCCCGGCATCGGCGACGAGGCCTTCATGTCGGAAACAGGCGGCGCGATTCGCAAGGGCGACGCGGTGGTCATCCTGGTCCTCCACCGCGGCGGCCGCGTCGCGGCACCGCACCTCCCGTGGTTGCTCGGCCAGGTCGCGACGCGGCTCTGAGGGTTTACGCGAGTGCGGCGGTGTAGTGCCGTTGGTATTTCGCCAGGATCGGCTCGAGGTCGGACGTGGCACGTGCCTCGAACGCGTCGAAGACGTGCCGGTAGAGGCGGATGTCCGTCGCACTCGTCGAGGTGAGCGAGGTGTTGAAGGTGTCGACGGCGACCGACCTGTCGTCGAAGATCTCGAAGCCGTGCAGCGCCGGGATGACGGGCTCGGCGCCGGCCGGCACGATCCGGATCGACACGTGCGGGAACTGCGCGCGTACCTCGAGCAGGCGGCGGAGCTGGCCGAGCATGTGCTCGGGCGGGCAGAAGGTGTTGTCGAGCGTCGCCTCCATCAGCACGAACTGAACCGACCGCTCGTCGTCGGCGAGAATCTCCTGCCGGGCGATCCGCGCGGCGAGGGCCTCGGTCACCGAGCCGCCGGCGTTGCCGACGTCATCGGGAAGCACGACCTCCTGCATCTGGAACACCGAGAGCAGGGCGCGGGCGTACTCGCCGGTCTGCAATAGCCCATGGATGATCGTCGACTCGAATGCCCGGATCACCTGCACGCCGGCTTCGCGCTCGGCGATCGCGCGTTGGCCGCTGGCGAGCCCGAACGGGTTGGGCGTCCAGTCACTCGGCCGCCGGGCGGCGATCTCGGCGCGGCTCACGAGCTGGTCGACCAGTGCTTCGCTAGCGCCCAGCGCCCGCGCCAGACGGGCGACGTCGTCGAGCCCCGGCTGCAGGGTGCCGGTTTCGATCCGCGACACCTTGGCCTGGCTCATCCCGGCCCGCCGGCCGACGAGGCCACCGCTGAGCCCGCTGGCTCGGCGCAGCCGAGCCAGCACGGCTCCGATGGGCTCGTCAGGATCGATGGAGATGCCGGGTGGGTCGCTCACGGGGCACCTCCTCGCCGATCAGGATCTCATTACAGCGAATGGAACGCCTCCGCGAGAAGAGCGGCGGGAATCCGCACGAGCCCTTCGCCGGCCGGAAGCTCCACTCCACTGTTGTCGGCGGTGGTGTAGCCCTGCACCAGGAGGTCACCGTCCGCGGTGCGATAGATGGTGGGGCAACCGCCGGCGGAGCAGAGGTTGGCCACGACTTCTAACCCCGGGACGCCGCCCGTTGCGGGGGACTCGATCTTCGCGCTCATGGCTGGTGACCTTATGCAGCCGTGTGGCATAGCGTCAACGATCATTAGCCTTGTACGCCGTACGGGGGTTGGTCCTCTTCAGAGGGTTGCGGTCGCTTGCAATCATCGCCACCATTGCGGACAGTACGGGTGGGACGGTGGCCGTTCATTCTCTCGGGTGTGGGTCAATTCGCTGGTGGTGAATGATCATGGATTCTTCCCGCATCGAGGAGGACGCTAGACCTTGAGCGATGTCGCTCCCACAGGTCTGACCCGCCGATCAACCGGGCGCCGTCGCCCGGTGCGGTTGCGGCAGGCGACGGCTGGACCCCGTCACCTACCGCGGCGATCGGCGGGACAGACAACCGGACCGTGACAGCAGCGTGGGTCCCCACCGGCGGTTGGCTGTGGGAAGGCCCGCGGGCATCAGCGGCGGGGGCTCAGCAGTCGACGCGAACTCACGAAGCTAACCCCTGACGACCCGTCACCGCCCGCCGGCAGGCCGCGCCGAAGACACCCCCGACCGCGGCGCCACCGCCCCGCCCGCCAGCGTTCCCGCTGCCGCGAACGCAACCCACCGCGAGCGCCGCCCTACCGCCACCGCGGCCACCGGCGGCGCCCGAAACCGCCGACGCGAGCGCTACCGCCGCTAACCGAAACCGCCGCCGCGAACGCCAGCGCCGCGTTACCGCTCACCGCTGCCGTGAGCGACACCGCTGCCGCTGCCGCAACCCACCGCGGGCCCCGCCCACCGCGGTCGCCGCCGCTCTGGGCATCACCCACATCCAACGGGTCATGACCGACAACGCCCTGGCCTACCGCCGCGGCCGCGCCTGGCACCAAGCCCTGACCGACCTCGGCGCCCAAGCCCGGTTCACCCGCCGCTACCGACCCCAAACCAACGGAAAAGCCGAACGCTTCAACCGCGCCATGTGCGACGAATGGATCTACGCCCGACCCTTCACCACCAACCGAGACCGCGCCGACGCCCTACCTCACACACCTACCACCACCACCGCGGACACACCGGCCAACCACCCATCACCCGCGTCAACAGCGCTCCTGGTGCTTACAGCTAGTGCTGTCGCGAGCGCTACCCATCGCGAGTGCCGCCTCACCGCTACCGCGACCGTCACCAGGACCGCCGCCGCCGCCAACGCCGCCCAGCCGTGAGTGCCGCCGGGCCGCCACCGCTACCGGGACCTCCGCCCACCGCGAGCGCCGCGGCCGGCGTCAGACGGCGAGCGTCGCCACGTCGTAGCGCATGATCTCCGGGTCGCGCGTCACCACGGTCAGGCCCTCGACGATGGCCTGCGCGACCAACATGCGATCGAAGGGGTCTCGGTGGTACGCGGGCAGCCTGCCGGCGAGCGTCGCGTGCGCGCTGGTGATCGGAAGATCCCGAAATCCCATGTCGCATACGCGTTCGGCGGGATCGACAGGACCCTTGAGCTTGCCGAGATTCTGCTTGATGGCGATTTCCCAGATAGTGACCGGGCTGAGGTAGATCTCGGGATCATGCCGGAGCCGGTCGAGCATCTCGTCGCTCAACTCGGGGTCGGCTGCCAGGCCCACAGGACGACATGTGTGTCGAGGAGAACGCTCACGCCGAAAGCCCGAAGTCCGCGGCGATGTCAGCGTTGGTCTCCGGCGAGTCCCAGTCGTCGGCGAAGTCGATCTGCCCGGCAAGCGAGCCCACGGCCGCGCGATCGACCGTGCGGCGCAACGGATGATCTTCGCGACAGGAGTGCCGGCACGATCGATGATGATCTCCTCGCCGCGCTGCACCCGCTCGATGATCCGAGACGGATGCGTCTTCGCGTCGTGCATGTTGAAGTGCTCTGCGGCGTCGGCAGACATGGCGGCCCTCCTTGGCTAAGCCGTTAGCTCACCCGGGCGGTCGACGCGAGGCGGCGCCGGGTGAGAGGACGCCGAAGGCACCTGAGGCCCACCAGGCAATGCCTGGCGGGCCTCTGGCAGCGAACGGTTTGACGGACGATTCAGGCGACCATCGAGCCGACGACCGGCTTGGTCAGCAGGGCCGACTGGTTGCGGGTGATGCCCGGGTCCAGCGTCCGGGCCACGAAGATCGCGTGCCAGATGCAGAAGATCAGGACTGTCCAGACCTTGCGGGAGTTGTCGACCTCGCCCTTCTTGTGCTCGTCGAGCAGGCGCAGCGCGTAGTTCAGGTCGATCAGGTCCCCGGCCGACGAGTTGGCGATGATCCAGCGCGCCCACTCGTACATCTCGCCCGCCAGCCAGACGCGGGTCGGGGTCGGGAAGCCCAGCTTCTTGCGGTTGACGATCGCCGGCGGCACCACGCCCTGGAGTGCCTGGCGCATCGCCCACTTCGTCGCGTCCGAGCGCGGCGGGAGGCGCAGCTCGACCGGGATCCGGGACGCCACGTCGAAGACCTCGCGGTCCAGGAACGGGACGCGGACCTCCAGCGAGTGCGCCATCGAGATGCGGTCGGCCTTGACCAGGATGTCGCCGCGCAGCCAGGTGTACAGGTCGATGTACTGCATCTTCGTGACGTCGTCGAGGTCCGGGACCTCCGCGTAGATCGGCGCCGTCACGTCCGTGTAGCGCACCGACGGGTCGTACCGGCGCAGCAGTGACTGCTTCTCCTCCTCGGTGAACATCCGCGCGTTGCCGTAGTAGCGCTCCTCCAGCGGCGTCGTGCCCCGCTCGAGGAAGCTCTTGCCCTTCACGCCCTGCGGGATGACCTTGGACATCGCCCGCAGGCCCTTCTGCATGCCGTCGGGCAGGCCGTTGACCGCCGACAGCGACAAGGGCTCGCGGTAGATCGTGTAACCACCGAAGAACTCGTCGGCACCCTCACCCGAGAGCACCACGGTCACGTGCTCGGCAGCCTTCTGGGCCACGAAATACAGGGGTACGAGGGCCGGGTCCGCGACCGGGTCGTCGAGGTGCCAGACGATCCGCGGGAGCGCCTCCATCATGTCCTGCGGCCCGATCTTGGTCGGGATCGTGGTCACCTCGAGGTGCCGCGCCGAGTCCTGGGCGACCTCGATCTCCGAGTAGCCCGGCACGTCGTACCCGACGGTGAAGGTCAGGATGTTGGGGTTGAACTGCCGTGCCAGCGCGACCACCGCGGTGCTGTCGATGCCGCTGGAGAGGAACGCGCCGACCGGCACGTCGGAGCGCATGTGCAGGCGCACGCTCTCGCGCAGGGTCTCGCGGATCTCGGTGAACAGGCGCTCCTGGTCGGGGACGGGCGCCGGGTTGAAGACGGGGCGGTACCAGCGGCGGACCTCGACCGGGTAGCCGGGCACCCAGTTGAGGCACTCGCCCGAGCCGATCCGGGAGATGCCCTGGTGCAGGGTGCCGGGCTCGGGCACATATTGCAGCGTCAGGTAGTGCGACAGGTTGGCCGTGTCGACGCCCGCGTCGCCGGCGTGCGCGGCGGGCGCGAAGGGGAGCAGCGCCTTCTTCTCGGAGGCGAGATAGACACCGTCGACGGTCTGGAGATAGAACATCGGCTTGATGCCGAAGTAGTCGCGGGCGCCGAACGCCCGGCGCTCCTGGCGGTCCCAGATCACGAACGAGAACATGCCGCGCAGGCGGGTCAGCACCTTCTCGCCCCAGTAGTGGTAGCCGGCGACGATCACCTCGCCGTCACCCTGGGTGGCGAACGTGGCACCGTAGTCGCGGGCCAGCTCCTCGCGCAGCTCGATGTAGTTGTAGATCTCGCCGTTGAAGGTCAGCAGGTAGCGCCCGCCCGCGTAGGGCAGCGGCTCGTGGCTGAAGGCCACGTCGATGATCGAGAGCCGCTTGTGGGCGAACACCGCGTCCTGCCCGATCACCTCGACGCCGGTCTCGTCGGGGCCCCGGTGGTGAAGGCTTTCCAGCGCTGCGGCGATCGCGTCGCGGTGGGCGCCGGCCGCGCCGTGCGCACTGAAGAAGGCCAGGATTCCGCACATGCCGGCCATCTTTTCACGTGTCGCCGACCGCCCGGCCGCCTCCCATCGGAATCGGGTCGCGTGGCGGGGTAGCGTGTCGTGGAACGCGATCAATGGGGAGGCGGCAGCGGTGATGGGTGACGAGACGACCGAGCCCGTGATGAGCGAGAGCACGGCCAAGGTCGAGGCCCACGATCCGGGCTTCCCGCCGAAGTTCCTCGAGTTCATGCGCTCCGGCTGGGCCGAGGACTCGCTGGCCGTGCAGCCCTCCACGGGGTCGCCCCGCTACGCGCAGCGACGGGCCGCGCTGTCCGAGCAGTTCCCCGGCGAGACGCTGGTGATTCCCACCGGGCGGGAGAAGACCCGGGCCAACGACACCGACTACCCGTTCCGCGCGGGCAGCGACTTCGCGTACCTGACCGGTGATCTCGACCCCGACAGCGTGCTGGTGCTGCACCCGGTCGGCGACGGGCACGATGCGGTGCTGTACACGAAGCCGCGCAACTCCCGCGAAACGGACGACTTCTTCCGCAGCCGCGACGGTGAGCTGTGGGTCGGCCGCCGGGCGACGCTGACCGAGAAGACCTCCGAGCTGGGCGTCGAGACGGCGGTCCTGAGCGACCTGTGGCCGACGCTGGCCGACTGCGCGCCGCGCCGCACGCGGGTGCTGCGGGGCTTCGACCCGGAGGTGGACGCGGCGGTGCTGCCGTGGACCGAACGGGACGAGAAGGACCAGAAGGCACGGGACGGGCGTACGCGGGACCAGGAGCTGGCCACGGCGATCGCCGAGCTGAAGCTGGTCAAGGACCCGTGGGAGATCGAGCAGCTCCAGGACGCGATCGACGCGACGGTTCGCGGCTTCGAGGACGTCGCCCGGGTGCTGCCGGCCGATCGCGGGGTCCGGGAGCGGCTGATCGAGGGCGTCTTCGGCCTGCGGGCCCGCTACGAGGGCAACGACCTGGGCTACAGCTCGATCGTCGGCGCCGGCCGGCACGCCACGATCCTGCACTGGATCCGCAACGACGGCATGACGGTGCCGGGCGAGCTCCTGCTGATGGACATGGGCGTCGAGAACCGCAACCTCTACACCGCGGACGTCACGCGTACGGTCCCGGTCTCGGGCAGGTTCAGCCCGCTGCAGCGCGACGTGTACGACATCGTCCACCGCTCGCAGCAGGCGGGCATCGACTTCATCAAGCCGGGCGTGAAGTTCGAGGACATCCACCTGACCTGCATGCGCGTGCTGGCCGAGGGGCTGGCCGACCTCGGCGTGCTCCCGGTCAGCGTCGACGAGGCGATGGACCCGACCTCCACGATCTACCGCCGCTGGACGCTGCACAGCTTCGGCCACATGCTGGGCATCGACGTCCATGACTGCTCGCAGGCCCGCAAGGAGAACTACCGCGACGGCGTGGTGGCGGAGAACTACGTGCTCACGGTCGAGCCGGGCCTCTACTTCCAGGCCGAGGACGAGCTGGTCCCGGCCGAGCTGCGCGGCATCGGCGTCCGCATCGAGGACGACGTCCTGGTGACGGCCACGGGCACCCGGGTGATGTCCGCGGGCCTGCCGCGCTCGTCGGCGGAGGTCGAGTCCTGGCTGGACGCCCAGCGCGCCGCCGGGCCGCGCATCCCGGGCGCCTGAGCCGCTGACCGACCGGCGGAGAGCGAGCGTCCGTGCGCTCGCCCTCCGTGGGATCGCGTCGGTCGTGAAAGGGGACCCGTCAGCGCAGGAGCGACAGGAAGACCAGCGCGAGGGCCGCTCCGGCCACCAGCACCGCGACCGCGGCCTGCATGAGCGACTTGAGCAGCTCGCCGAACATGGAGATCATGGGCTTGACCGCGGTGCCCATCATGACGACGGCGATCGCGACCATCAGGACCGCGACGAAAGCGGTCTGTTCGTTACTTGCGACGGTGTCAAGGGACGCTAATCTGGACATAGCAGTTCCTCGCTAGGCAAGCAGGCTGCTGATCAAGGGACGCCCTCGGACTCGACCTCCGGGGGCGCCTTGCTGCGCGCGGAGCGCACCAGAGAAGCCCAGGTAATCCTGTCTGGACACGTGGCGGACCTCGTGGATTACGGGTAGCGATCATGCTAAGCTCCGTTAGCTGATGGTTCAGATGAACTCATGAACCTTCATCTGATTCCTCACCGTAACCTTCAGATCACACCTGAAGCAATGAAGCTGGTGGGATATGCACGCGACGCCGGGACGTGCTGAAGCCGCCCGGAGGCTGGCGGCTCGCCTCCTGGAGCTTCGACAGACAGGCCTGTCGAGCGGCGCCGTGCCCCAGACGGAGCTGGCTCGGGCGCTCGGCGTGAAGGCCCCCTCGGTGTCGTCATGGGAGAGCGCGAGCAAGCCGATCGCGCCACCGGTGGTCCGCATCTCGATCTACGCCCAGTTCTTCGCGACCGAGCGGACGTTGGCCGACGGGCGTTACCGGCTGCTGGAGGTCGGCGAGCTCGACCCGGCCGAAGAGACCCGCAGGCTCGAGCTCGAGGCGGAACTGCTGGCGATGCGCGCCGCGAGCCTCGGCGAGACCCTGTCGGACGACGAGCTCTTCGAGGCCGGCCAGTGGAACCCGTGGCGGTTCCCGGACGGGGCCACGGTCACCATCGTCTGTGCCGAGCTGCCGGAGGCCCTGCGGGGCAACACGAAGTACGCCGACCCGGACGACCCCGACTACATCGACCTCTACACCTACGCTGACCCGGGGACGCTGCTGGAGCTGCACGGCCACATCCGGGCCACCAACCCGCGCACGCAGGTGAACATCCGCCTGGCGGACCAGATGCAGCCCGACGACTACGCGACGCACCTGGCGATCCTGGGCGGCGTCGACCTCAACATGGCCACCCGGCTCGTGCTCGCCGCGGTCCGGCTCCCGGTCGAGCAGCGCTCGTTCTACGACGACGACCCGTCGAACGCGGGGTTCGAACTGCACGGCTCCGGCAAGACCCGGCGCTGGACGCCCACGCTCGTCAGCGACCACGGCAAGAAGGTCCTCGTGGAGGACGTCGCCCACTATGTGCGCGGGCCGAACCCGTACAACCACGAGCGCACCTTCACCGTGTGCAACGGCATGTTCGGCCGGGGGACCTATGGCGCCGTGCGCGCGTTGACCGACGCGAACTTCCGTGACCGGAACGCGGCCTTTCTCCAGTCCCGGTTCGACGTGAACCAGCCACACAGCGTCCTCACCCGGGTGCGGATCGCGGGTGGCAAGGTGCTCACGCCCGACTGGACGGCCGACGACGTCGTGCTGCACGAATGGCCGGCGGCCGCCGCGTGAACCGGCGCGCCACCGGGCACCTGCCCGGGCCGCCCGTGCACCACGGGACCCACACGAAGCTGTTGCGGCTGGTGCCCGACGTATCCGGGCTGCCGGCGCGGCCGGTCGACGCGATCATCGTGCCGACCGCGCGCCCGTCCGCCTATCTCCGTTCGGCCATGCAGGTGGCGCACGCGCTCGACAGCCCGCTGTTGGCCCTCTGCAGCAAATACGCGCAGGCGCAGGAGGTCATGGACGAGGCCGTCGCCGCGGGCAAGAACGTGATCGCGGTTGACGTGACGCCGGCGGGTGGCCTCCCGGACATGGCGACCTCGAAGCGGCTCGCGGGCACGCGGTTCGAGCGCAGGACCGACACCAGCTACAAGCGCAACGTCGGCCTCGCGGTCGCGCGCATGTCGGGGTGGCGCAACGTGGTGTTCCTCGACGACGACATCGCGGTCGACGATCCCGATCACCTGCTGGCCGCGTCGGCGCTGCTGGAGACGTTCGACGCGGTGGGCCTCGCGAACCACGGGTTCGCCGACAACTCCGTGGTGTGCCACGCGCGTCGCGCGGTCGGCTACCAGCAGGACAGCTTCGTCGGGGGCGGTGCGATGGCCGTTCCGGCCCACCGTACGAGGTCGTTCTTCCCCAACATCTACAACGAGGACTGGTTCTTCCTGCTGAGCGCGACGAAGCTCAGCACCGTCGGCGTCACCGGACGCGTCGTGCAGAAGCCCTTCGACCCCTACGCCGACCCGCGGCGGGCGCGGTCCGAGGAGTTCGGCGACTGCCTGGCCGAAGGCATCTTCGCCCTGCTCGACCAGGGTCGCCGGGTCCAGGACGCCAACGAGGAGTTCTGGGCGGGCTTCCTGGCGAACCGGCGCGAGCTCGTCGCCGACGTGCTCGCCCGCCTGCCGGAGACCGCGTGCTCCTCGGCGGGCGAGCGGACCCGCATGATCGAGGCCATGACCGCCGCGCAGGGCCGGCAGAAGTGGATCACGCCGGAGCTCTGCACCAGCTATCTCCGGGACTGGACGCTCGACCGGACCCGTTGGCAACGCTTCATCGGCGGGCTGCCCACGCTTCCGACCGCGGAGGCGCTCGGGTTCCTGGGCTTCAAGCCCACGGCCGCCGACGCCTACCGGTCCCGCGGCGTCCCGGCTACAGCTCGTCGATCAGGTCCGCGACCGAGTCGATGATGCGGCTCGGGCGGTAGGGGTAGCGTTCCGCCTCCGCGCGGGTGCTGATGCCCGTCAGCACCAGGATCGTCTCCAGGCCCGCCTCCAGACCGCAGAGGATGTCGGTGTCCATGCGGTCGCCGATCATCGCCGTGCTCTCCGAATGGGCGTTGATCGTGTTGAGCGCCGAGCGCATCATCATCGGGTTCGGCTTGCCCACGAAGTAGGGCGTGACGCCCGTCGCCTTCTCGATCATCGCGGCCACCGAGCCCGCCGCCGGGAGGGCGCCCTCGGTCGACGGGCCCGTCGGGTCCGGGTTGGTGCAGATGAAGCGGGCGCCGTCGTTGATCAGGCGGACGGCCTTCGTGATGGCCTCGAACGAGTAGGTCCGCGTCTCGCCCAGGACCACGTAGTCGGGCGCGTAGTCCGAGAGCACGTAGCCCACCGCGTGCATCGCCGTGGTCAGGCCGGCCTCACCGATCACGTACGCGGAGCCGCCGGGGCGCTGGTCGGAGAGGAACTGGGCCGTGGCCAGCGCCGCGGTCCAGATCGACTCCTCCGGCACGTGCAGGTCCATCCGGGCGAGCCGGGCCTGCAGGTCGCGTGGCGTGTAGATCGAGTTGTTGGTCAGCACCAGGAACGGCTTGCCGCTCGCGCGCATCGTGCGGACGAAGTCCGGCGCACCGGGCACCGGCTGGCCCTCGTGGATGAGCACGCCGTCCATGTCGGTCAGCCAGCTCTCGATCGCCTTGCGGTCGCTCATGATGACGGTCTCCTGGCCGGTGGCGTGCAGCAGTCGACGGGGCACGTGTCCCAGGCGGGGAGCGTACCCAGGCGTTGTTTCGAGTCGGCGCCGTCCATCCGCTCCTGGACGAGATCGCGCACCATCGCGACGAAGCGCGGGTCGGTGCCGGGGGTCGCCGCGCGTACGAAGTCGAGGTTGCGGCTCTTCGCCGTCGCGGCCGCCTCGTTGTCGAGGTCCCAGATCACCTCGAGGTGGTCGGAGACGAAGCCGATCGGGCTGACCACCACACCGGTCACGCCGGTGTCGGCGAGCGCGGCCAGGTGGTCGTTGACGTCGGGCTCCAGCCACGGCACCTGCGGCGGCCCGGAGCGGCTCTGCCAGACCAGGTCCCACGGCAGGTCGGGCGCCGCCGCCGCGGCGACCAGGGCGGCCGTCTCGCGGAGCTGGGCGACGTAGCGGCCCGGGGGAGCGACGGGCGGCGGGCCCGCGGTCGTGGCCATCGACGTCGGGATCGAGTGGGCGGTGAACACCAGCCGGGTCGTCGACCGGCGGGCCGGGTCGAGCGTGTCGAGGGCCGTCCGGACCGCGTCGGCGTGGGGCTCGACGAAGCCCGGGTGGTCGGCGAAGTGCCGCAGCTTCTCGATCACGGGGGCGCCTTCGCCGACGGTGGCGCGGGCCTTCGTGATGTCCTCGAGGTACTGCCGGCACGACGAGTAGCCGCCGTACGCGCTGGTCACGAACGCCAGGGCGCGGCGCACGCCGTCGGCCTTCATCGTGGCCACCGTGTCGGCCAGCATCGGATCCCAGTTGCGATTGCCCCAGTAAACCGGGAGGGACAGCCCGTTGGCGGCGAAATCGGCACGGATCGCCGCCAGCAGGTCGCGGCACTGCTGGTTGATCGGCGACACGCCGCCGAAGTGGTTGTAGTGCTCGGCGACCTCGGCGAGGCGTTCCGGCGGGACGCCCCGGCCCCGGGTGACGTTCTCCAGGAACGGAATCACGTCTTCCGGGGCTTCGGGGCCACCGAATGAAACCAGGACCAATGCGTCGTACGGCATCAGACGATTGTGCCCTGTGCGATCAGATCGACGCGGCCTCGGCTCCCAGTGCGTGATATCCGCCATCGACGTGGATGATCTCGCCGGTGGTCGCCGGGAACCAGTCGGAGACGAGCGCGAGCACGGCCCGCGCCGCCGGCTCCTGGTCCTGCAGGTCCCAACCGAGCGGCGCCCGCCGGGTCCACGCGTCCTCGAACTGCTCGAAGCCCGGGATCGACTTGGCGGCCATCGTGCGCAGCGGGCCGGCCGAGACCAGGTTGCTGCGGATGCCCTGCTTGCCGAGGTGCAGCGCCAGATATCGCGACGCCGACTCGAGGCCCGCCTTGGCGACGCCCATCCAGTCGTAGACCGGCCACGCCTTGGTCGCGTCGAAGGTGAGCCCGACGACCGACGAGCCGCGCCGCATCAGCGGCAGGGCCGCCATGGCCAGGGACTTGTAGGAGTACGTGGACACGTGCAGCGCGGTCGCCACGTCGTCCCAGGTGGTCTCGAGGAAGTTGCCGCCGAGCGCGCTGGCGGGCGCGAAGCCGATCGAGTGCACCAGGCCGTCGATGCCGTCCATGTGCTTGCCGACCTTCTCGGCCAGCGTCTCGAGGTGCTCCTGGTTGGTCACGTCGAGCTCGATCACCGGCGCCTCGGCGGGCAGCCGCTTGGCGATCCGCTCGACCAGCGACATGCGGCCGAAGCCGGTCAGCACGACGGTCGCGCCGTTCTCCTGGGCCAGCTTCGCGACCGAGAACGCGATCGACTGGTCGGTGATCACGCCGGTGACCAGGAGTCGCTTGCCCTCCAGCAGTCCTGCCACGGTGCACGCCTTTCTAGGTTGTGGGAACGCTCAGTGACCCATGCCGAGGCCGCCGTCGACCGGGATCACGGCGCCGGAGATGTAGCCGGCCTGGTCGCTGGCGAGGAAGGTGACCGCGGCGGCGATCTCGTCGGCCGAGGCGAACCGCCCGGCCGGGATCGACTCGACGTATTTCTTCTTCAGGTCGTCCGGCAGGTTCTCGGTCATGTCGGTGGTGACGTAACCGGGCGCGACCACGTTGGCCGTGATGTTGCGGGTGCCCAGCTCACGGGTGATCGACCGGGCCATGCCGACCAGCCCGGCCTTGCTGGCCGCGTAGTTGACCTGGCCCGGGTTGCCGGACAGGCCGACGACCGACGAAATGAAGATCATGCGACCCCAGCGGGCGCGCAGCATCGTCTTGGACGCGCGCTTGGCCAGCCGGAAGGCGCCGCTCAGGTTGGTGTCGACGACGCTGGTGAACTGCTCCTCGGTCATCCGCAGCAGCAGGGTGTCGGCGTTCATGCCGGCGTTGGCGACCAGCACCTCGACCGGGCCGAGCTCCTGCTCGACCTGGCTGAAGGCGGCGTCGACGGCGTCGGCGTCGGTGATGTCGCATTTGACGCCGAGGGTTCCTTCGGGCGCCCCGGTGCCACGGTGCGTGACCGCCACCTTGTCGCCCTGCGCGGCGAACGCCAGCGCGATCGCCTTGCCGATGCCCCGGTTGCCGCCCGTCACGAGCACCGTGCGCGCCATTTCGTCGTCTCCCCACTGCCAGGTGCGTCTCATGCGGGACATTACGGCCTACCCGGGGGTACGGCTAATTCGCCTCGCCCGGGTGGCCATCCTCATACCCGGGTATGACATCCGGGATGGCTCTCCAGCGGCACGCGGGGTGTCGTACCCCGCGCGTAGCCTCCGGATGGTGAACGAGAGCGTCGTCGCCACCAGCCTGCGGGAGCTGCGCCGGGTGCTGATCGGCCGGGATTTCCCGCCGGAGCCCGGCCGGCGTCTGCGCGGCCCGCGCCTGGAGCGGTGGTGGCTGCGCTGGCGCTCGCTGGTCGTGCCCCTGCTGCTGCTCGGCGTGCTCGGGCTCGGCGCCGCGGCGGCGAAATACCTCGAAGACAACCGCGGCACGACCGCCGCGGTCGCCGCGATCGTCGGCTACGCGACGACGCTGCCGGTGCTGTTCGCCTTCCACCGGCCCCTGCTGGCCTGGCGGCTCGCGTACGGGATGCTGTTCGTGGGTGTGCTGGACGCCCTGCCCACGGAGTCGTGGCCATGGAACCCGGTGCAGATCGTCTTCTTCCTGATCATCCTGCTGTCGCTGGCCCTGCGTGCCGACACCGGCGTGGCGGCCTGGGCCGGCGGGCTCACGCTGATCCCGGTGTTCCTGCTCGTCAACACCGCCAACGCGTGGGGCGTCTCGATCCTGTTCCTGCTCATGCTGATCCTCGGCAACCAGGTGCACCGCTGGCGGCTCAACCAGCGGCGGCTCAGCGAGCGGCTGGCCGAGCAGGAGGAGCTGTCCGAGCTGGAGAAGGCCCGTCGCGCGGTGCTCGAGGAACGCACCCGGATCGCCCGCGAGATGCACGACGTGGTCGCCCACCACATGTCGATGATCGCCGTGCAGGCCGAGACGGCGCCGTTCCGACTACCCGAGATCGACGACCCCGTGCGCCAGGAGTTCGCGTCGATCGCGGGCTCGGCCCGGGCGGCGATGGTCGACATGCGCCGCCTGCTCGGCGTGCTGCGCAGCGAAGGGCCCGCGCTGACCGCGCCCCAGCCCGGGCTGGCCGAGGTCGCCGAGCTCGTCGAGGCAACCCAGCGGGCCGGTGTCCGGGTCAGCCTGCACGGCACCGTCCCCGAGGCGACGGGGCCGGTCGCGCTCGCGGCCTACCGGATCGTGCAGGAGGCGCTGGCCAACGCCGCCCGGCACGCGCCGGGCGCCATGGTGCGGGTCGCGGTGACCGGCGACGCCACCGCGGTGGCGGTGCGGGTGGAAAACGACGCGCCGGCCGACGACACCGCCCCGACCGGCGACGGCGAGGGGCACGGGATCGCGGGCATGCGCGAGCGGGTCACGCTGCTCGGCGGCACCTTCGAGGCGGGCCCTACGGTGTTCGGAGGGTTCGCGGTCGCGGCGACGCTGCCGGCCACGAGCGTCGACCCGATCCCGGAGGGGCAGGCGGTGTGATCAAGGTCCTGATCGCGGACGACCAGGCGATGGTCCGCGAGGGCTTCGGCGCGCTGCTCGCGGCACAGCACGACATGCTCGTGGTCGGCGCGGCCGCCGACGGGGCGCAGGCGGTCACGGAGGCCCGCCGGCTCGACCCCGACGTGGTGCTGATGGACATCCGGATGCCGGTGCTCGACGGCCTGGGCGCCACCCGGCAGCTGCTCGACGGCCGCCCGGCGGGCAGCCCGCCGCGGGTGCTGGTGCTGACCACGTTCGACCTCGACGACTACGTCTACGAGGCGCTGCGGGCGGGCGCGAGCGGCTTCCTGCTCAAGGACGCGCCGGCCGCCGACCTCGTGCACGCGGTGCGCGTCGTGGCCGGCGGCGAGGCGCTGCTCGCGCCGTCGGTGACCCGGCGGCTGATCGAGGAGTTCGCCGCCCGCCCGGGCCCGGCCCGGCCACGCCCGACCGCGTTGGCCGCGCTGACGCCCCGGGAGACCGAGGTGCTGCGGCTGATCGCCCGCGGCCGCTCCAACCAGGAGATCGCGGCGGAGCTGGTGGTCGCCGAGCAGACCGTGAAGACCCACGTGGGCCGGATCCTGGCCAAACTCGCGCTGCGCGACCGCGCGCAGGCCGTGGTGCTGGCGTACGAGACGGGTCTGGTCGCCGCGGGGGAGTAGCCCCGGTCAGCCTCAGGTAGCACGGGCAAGACCACGCTGCGGTACGACGATTCGGCACCGTCCACACCGGCATCGTGCGGCACATGATGCGACGGACACTTCTCCTCGGCGGCGTCGCCGCGACGTTCGGTGTCGGCCTGCTGGTGCCGGGGCCGGCTCCGGCGGTCGCCGCGCCCGCGGCGGGCCCGACCCCGGTTCTGGCCTACCAGGCGACGGCGGCGGCGATGCGTGCGACGGGCGGGGCGTACGCGGGTTGGACGGGCCGGCACTTCCTCACCTTCGACCCCCGCGGCGACGGCACGGCGGTGGAGGTGGTCGGGGACCTCACGACCGCGGACCGGATCGCGGTCATCGTGCCCGGGGTCGACAACACGCTGGCGAACTTCACGACCGGTCTGGGCGGCGTGCCCCGCCGGGCGCCGGCGACGCAGGCGCGATCGTTGGCGGCGGCCGCCGACCCGGCCGTGCGGACCGCGGTCGTGGCCTGGCTGGGCTACGACCCCCCGGAGGGGGTCGGGCTGGAGGCGGCCCGCGAGGTCCGGGCGCGGGCCGGCGCCCGCGACCTCGCCCTGTTCGCGCGGTGGCTCGCGGACCGGCGGCCGGACGCCCGGATCACGCTGATCGGGCACAGCTACGGCGCGGTCGTCGTGGGCCTGGCCGCACCGTCGTTGCCGCCGCAGGTGACCGCGCTGATCGCGCTGGGCGCCCCGGGCATGGGCGCCGACGACGTGGCCGACCTGCGCACCGGGGCGAGGGTCTACGCGGCGCTGGCACCGACCGACTGGGTCCGGCGCATCCCGCAGGTGCGGCTGCTCGGGTTGGGCCTGGGCACACGCCCGGCGGACAGCTCGTTCGGCGCGACGGCCCTGCCGACGACGGGCGTCGAGGGCCATGATTTCTACCTCTCACCGGGCACGGCCTCGTTGGCCGCGGTCGCCGCGGTGGTGACCCGATGAGGGGGCGGGGGCACCTGCGCGCGGTGGGGGCGGGCCCGGCTTCGCTCGGCGGCAGGCCGACGGCGCCGCCGCCGCGGGACACCGGCATCGACGCGGTCCGGGCCATCGCGATTGCCGGGGTGGTCGTCGGCCACTGGCTGGTCACGGCGCTCGTCATCGAGGACGACGGGGCGCTGGGGGTCCTGAGCCCACTGGCGGCGCTGCCCGCCTTCCAGCCGGTGAGCTGGCTGCTGCAGACACTCGGGCTGTTCTTCCTCGCAGGCGGCTACGCGGCGGCAGCTTCGGCAGCCCGCCGCCGCACCACGGCGTCGGAAGTCGGTCATCGATCGCCGGCATCGGACGGCGGGCGTCTGTCTGCGGTGTCTGCGGTCGGGCGTCGGGCTGCGGCCTTTAACGGCGGGCGGCGGTCGGCAGCATCGGACGGTGGGCGTCGGGCGGCGGTCTTGGAGGCCGGGCGTCGGTCTGCGGCGTCGGAGGTCGGGAATCGGTTCGCGGTCCTGGACGTCACGACAGCGGCCCATTTACCCGCCTCCCGAACCTGGAGCGCCCCCGCGTCGGCCGGCCGCGCCCGCGGTTGGTGGCGTCGGGTGCGACTGCCGCGGCGCGTTCGGGCCTTGGCTGGCCCCGTAGGCGCGCTGCTCGGCCTGCTCGCCCTCGCGCTGGCGGCTGGCGCCCTGGCCGGCGTACCCGAGGAAACCTTGCGTACCGCCGGCAAACTCGTGATAAGTCCACTGTGGTTCCTGTTGCCGTTCCTCGTCCTGACCGCCGTCGTCAAGCCCATCGCCCGCACGGTCGACCGGTTCGGTCCCGCACCGCTGGCTGTCGCGGCCGCAACCGTCGTGCTCGCGGCCGACCTCGGCTACGGCTGGCTGCCCACCACCCTCTTCGCCGCCTGGGCCGTGCCGTTCGTGCTCGGCGTCGCCCTCGCCCAAGGCAGGCTCCGCGGCCGGAAAACCGGCTGGGCCCTCCTCACCGCCGGCGCCGCCGCCGTGGTCGTGCTGGTCTTCGTCGCCGGCTACCCGGCCAGCGCCGTCGGCGTCCCCGGCGCCGGACGCTCCAACCTGGACCCGCCCTCACTGGCCGCCGTAGCACTAGCCGTCGCCCAGGCCGGCGCGGTGCTCCTGCTCCTCCCACGCCTGCGCCGCCTCGGCACCCGCCGCCCCGTGCGCGCGGTCAACGACGCCGCGCTGCCGATCTACCTGTGGCACCAGGCGACCATGATCTCCGTCACGGTCGCGGGAGCATGGCTCGCCGGGCACCTGCCGGGCCTGTTGACGGCGCCCGACGGCTACGCCTGGGCCGCCGCCCGGCTGGCCTGGCTTCCCGTGTTCGCCGCCGCGCTCCTGCTGGTCGTCCGCGTCGCCTCGAGGCGTCCGATGCCCGGCCGGCCGGCCCGACCAATTCGGACGGTCGCTGACCAACCTTCCGGCCAATGTCACGTCGACGCCGGGCGGGGGATAGAATCAGCGACGGTTCGTGTGCCCGGCCGACGTCTGGAGGTGATCGCCGTGCGAGACAGCGATCCTCCGAGTCGCAGCCGGGCCGCCGTCCGGTCCCGCTGACTCAGCCGCGACCCGACGACAGCCAGAATTCGCCTGCCGGCAGCCGCCGCGCCGTGTCCCCGTACGACCGGGGCCGGCCCCGGTGCGCCGCCGTCCGGCTGCGACTCTCCTCCGCCGCGATTCCGCAACCCCAGAAGTCCCACCGTCGCATCGGAGTGTCGTGATGAACCGTCGTTACGTGGCCCCGCTGGGCTTCACCCTGGCCGCCCTCTGGGTCTTCGTCATCGCCATGCTGGTCAACAACACCAACTGACCAGGCCCGTCAGGGCAGGCGCGACGACCAGACCAGGCTGAGGCCCGCGGCCAGCAGACCGAAGAGCAGCGCGAACCCCGCGTACCAGTGGGTGACCTCGCGCGGCTCGACCCGGTGGCCGATCGAGCTGCCCATGTCCTCGTAGACCCGCTTCAGCTCCGACGCCGTCGCCGCCTCGTAGAAGAAGCCGCTCGTCGTCTCCGCGAGCTGTGCCAGCGACAACCGGTCGACCGGCACCCGCTGGAGCTGGCCGCCGATGTCGACCGTGCCGTTGTCGGTGCCGAACGCGATCGTCGACACCGGCACGTTGGCGGCCTGCGCGGCGCTCGCCGCCTCCTCCATCGGCCGCCCGGCCGTGCGGAAGCCGTCGGAGAGCAGCACGATCCGGGCCGGCGGGATGCCTTCCGCGCCGTCGGCCGGGACCGAGCGGATCGCCTCCAGAGACGTGAACACGGCCTCGCCCGTCGCGGTCGCCTCCGCGAGCGTCAGCCCGTCGATCGCCGAGGTGACCGCCGAGCGGTCCTTGGTCGGCGGCACGAGCACGTTGGCCGACTTCGCGAACGAGACCAGACCCAGGTTGTAGGTCGGCGGCAGCTCCTGCACGAACTGCTTCGCCGCCACCTGCGCCGCCTCCAGGCGGGTCGGCGCGACGTCGCTGGCCTCCATCGACAGCGACACGTCGATGGCGAGCATGATGGTGGCCCGCTCGAGCGGCAGCTCGCGGTCGATCGACGGCCGGGCCATCGCCAGTGCCAGGCCGAGCAGGCTGAGCAGCAGCGCCCCCGCCGAGACGTGCTTGCGCCAGCCCATGCCGCGCGGCGCCAGCGTCTTGAGCAGGTCGACGTTGGTGAACCGGATCGCGTAGTCGCGCCGGCGCAACTGCCGCCAGACGTAGGCGGCGGCCACGAGCACCACCGGCACGACGGCCAGCAGCCACCACGGTTGCAGGAAACGGATCATCGTGTCGTACCCCGGGTGCGTGCGTGTCGCTGTGCGGCGACGAACCTGACGATGTCGAGGAGCCAGTCGGAGTCGGTGCGCAGCCGCAGGTGCTGGGCCCCGGCGGCGCGCAGCGCGTAGGCGATCGCGGACCGCTGTGCGGCGGCGCCGGCCGCGTACCGGGCGCGCAGCTTCGCGTCGCCCGTGTAGACCTCGTGCAGCGCGCCCGTCTCCGGGTCGGCGAGCACGAGCACGCCGACGTCGGGCAGTTCCAGCTCACGCGGGTCGACGACCTCGATCGCGAGCACGTCGTGCCGGACCGCCAGCTTGCGCAGCGGCCGGCCCCAGTCGTCCGGCGGAGCCAGAAAATCGGAGATCACCACGGCCAGACCCCGGCGGCGCGGTGGGCGGTTGAGCATGTCGACGAGGGCACCCAGGTCGGTTCTTCCCGGTTTGATGGGGGTACGCGCGACCGCGCGCAACAAACCCTGGGCCTCCTTGCGCCCGGGCCGGGCCGGCAGCCGCACGGTGCTGCCGCCGCCGGTGCCGACCACGGCGCCGATCCGGTTGCCGCCCCGCACCGAAAGATGGGTGACGGCGGCCGCCGCCGCGACGGCCAGGTCGCTCTTGAGCATCCGCGCGGTGCCGAACGACAGGCTGGCCGACAGGTCGATGGCCAGCCAGGTCTCCAGCTCGCGGTCGGCCACGGTCTGCCGGGTGTGCGGCACGGTCGTGCGGGCGGTGACCGGCCAGTCCATCCGCCGCACGTCGTCGCCGGGGCGGTATTCGCGCGACTCCCCGGGCTCGGTGCCCGGCCCCGGCAGCAGCCCGATGTAGTCACCCTGGAGCAGCCCGTCGAGCTTGCGGGTGATCAGCAGCTGGAGCCGCGACAGCACCTGCTCGGCCCGCGCGGTCGCCACCCCGCCGGCCGCGCCGTGGGTGCCGGCGGTGTCCGCCATCCGGTCGGCGCTCGTGCGGCCGGAGCCGGAGCGCGGCGGACCAGGGTCGGCGGGGGCGGTCACGGCAGGTGACCCGGCCAGGCGCCGGCGGTCTGCTGCGGTGGCTGCGGTGGCGGCGGCGCCGCCTGCTGCCGGGGCGCCACCGACGGCAGCGGCACGGCGGTCATCAGCCGCGCGACGATGTGGTCAGCCGGCACGTCGTCGGCCAGCGCGTCGTAGCTGAGCACCAGCCGGTGGCGCAGGATGTCGGGCGCGATGTCCTGGACGTCCTGCGGCAGCACGTAGTCCCGGCCGCGGAGCAGGGCCAGCGCCCGGGCCGCCCGGACGATGCCGAGCGAGGCGCGCGGGCTCGCGCCGTATTGAATGAGCTGGGCGACGTCCGGCACCCCCGAGTCGGCCGGGTTGCGGGTGGCGAGCACCAGCCGGACCGTGTAGTCGACCAGCGCGTTGTGCACGAACACGCCGTCGGCCTTGGCCTGCAGCATGACGAGGTCGGCCGGGCTGAACACGACGGCCGGCTCGGGCGGCTTGACGCCCATCCGGTAGACGATCTCGCGCTCCTCGGCGTCGGTCGGGTAGCCGACCAGGATCTTCATCAGGAACCGGTCGCGCTGGGCCTCGGGCAGGGGGTAGACGCCCTCCTGCTCGATCGGGTTCTGGGTGGCCATGACCAGGAACGGGTTGGGGACCCGGTGGGTCTCGCCGCCGATCGACACCTGCTGCTCGGACATCACCTCGAGCAGCGCCGACTGGACCTTGGCCGGCGCCCGGTTGATCTCGTCGGCGAGCAGGAAGTTGACGAACACCGGCCCGAGCTCGACGTCGAACTTCTCGCTCGACTGGCGGTAGATCCGGGTGCCGACCAGGTCGGCGGGAACCAGGTCGGGGGTGAACTGGATCCGGGAGAAGGTGCCGCCGACGACGGTGGCCAGCGTCTCGACGGCGAGCGTCTTGGCCACACCGGGCACGCCCTCCAGCAGGCAGTGACCGCGGGCCAGCAGCGCGACGAACATCCGCTCGACCATCCGGTCCTGGCCGACGATCACCCGCTTGACCTCGAACAGGGCCCGTTCCAGCAGCGTCGCGTCCTGGGCGGGGGTCGTCGTGGCCGGCGGGTCACCGGGCTGCCCACCGGTCGGCATGACCGGCCCCGCGCCGTTGGCGGCGTCGGGTCGCGGAGCGTCGGGTGCGGTCGGCTGGGCCACGGGTCCTCCACAGTCGCGTGAATCGGCGTACCTCATTCTGGTAGCCGAACCTGGGAACGCGCTCAGTTTGTCGGTGCGGCGCCGGGCGCGCCGCAACAAAGCCTTGCATGCCGCGCCGCGCGCCGTGTGGGCAGAACCGGATTCCGCTGTCCGCGACGCTCCGGGAGACACCGGTAGACAAAGAGGGGAACGTCACGTGTACGATTCCTCCACGCCGGGCGACTTCCCCCGTGGTCGCCCGGCGCTCATCTCTTTCGTAGACTTCGCCCGGTGGATGCCGAGCTCGAGCCCGTGTGCTCCGCCAAGGGCTGCCGGCGGGAAGCCGCCTACGAGATCCGGTGGAACAACCCGAAGATCCATCCGCCCGAGCGGCGGAAGGTCTGGCTCGCCTGTGCGGAGCACCGCGAGAGTCTCGCCGACTTCCTCGACCGACGCGGCTTCCTTCGCGAGGTGGCGCCCTTCCGGTGATCCCCTACCCTCATAGGGGTGGATATCGCCGCTGCCGGGCCGACCAGCCCTCTCGAGCCCTGGCCCGACACCGTCGACTGGCAGCCCGTCTCGCGCGACCTCATCTGGGTCGAGCTGATCCGCTGGGGCATGGGCGCCGCGGCCATGTTGATCCCGCTGGGCATCCTCTGGGGCATCTTCGGGGTGTGGCCGCTCGGCCTCGCCTTCGTCGTCGTACTCGTGCTGATGCTCTGGCGGTTCTGGTCGATCTTCCGGGCCGTGCGCGCCTGGGGGTACGCCGAGCGCGACCACGACCTGCTGGTCCGGCACGGCCTGGTGGTCCGCCGGCTGTCGATCGTCCCGTACGCCCGGATGCAGTTCGTCGACGTCAGCGCCGGTCCGCTGGAGCGCGCGTTCAACCTGGCCACCGTCCAGTTGCACACCGCCGCGGCGGCCAGCGACGCGCGGGTGCCCGGGTTGCGCCCGACCGAGGCGTCCCGGCTGCGTGACCGGCTGACCGCGCTCGGCGAAGACCGGGCCGAGGGGCTGTAGCGGTGGAGGTCATCGGCGAAGAGCCCCGGCGCCGGCTCCACCCGCTGAGCCCGTTGCTGCACGGCGCCAAGGCGCTCGTGGTGATCGTCGTGGCGCTCTCCTGGCAGACGCTGCGCGAGGTCGGCCTCGGGTTCTTCGCGCTCATGGTGCTGGTCGTGGTGATCGGCGCGGTGATCATGTCGGTGGTGAGCTGGTACAACACCGGTTACCACGTCGTCGGGCACGAGCTTCGGGTGTACGAAGGCCTGCTGTGGCGGCGCACCCGGGCGATCCCGCTCGAGCGACTGCAGTCCGTGGAGGTCGTCCGCCCGCTGCTGGCGCAGGTCACCGGGCTCGCCGAGCTCCGCCTCGAGGTGGTCGGCGGCGGCAAGACCGAGGCGCCGCTGGCCTATCTGTCGGTGGCCGACGCGACCGTGCTGCGCGACCGGCTGCTGGCCATCGCGCGCGGGGTGTCCGACGTCGTCCCCGCCGAGGGAGCCGCGCCGGTGGTGGGGCCGTCGCGCGTACCCGGTGATGGCCCTGTGCTGCTCGCCGTGCGTAACCGGGACCTGGTGATCAGCCAGCTCCTCACGCCGCAGGCCCTGTTCCTGCCGATCGGTGTCGCGTTCGTGGTGGTGCAGTTCGCGTTCGACCCCTCGTGGTCGTTCATCGGCGTCGCGAGCACGCTGACCGCGATCGCCGGTGTGCTGCTGCAGCCGGTGCGGCGGGTGCTCAGCGACTGGAACTTCCGGCTCCGGCACGGCGACCGGGCGCTGCGGCTGCGGTTCGGGCTGCTCGAGACGCGGTCACAGACGGTGCCGGTCGACCGGGTGCAGGGCGTGACCGCGACCTGGCCGCTGCTCTGGCGCGGGCACCGCTGGCTGCGGCTGACCCTCGACGTGGCCGGGGTGGCCGGCCAGGACACCAGCGGTGGGGGCAACGAGACCGACCGCCTGCTGCCGGTGGGTACGGCCGACGAGGCGGAGCGGGTCGCCGGCATCGTGCTGCCCGGGGTGCGACTGGACGCGCTCGCGTTCGTGCCGCCACCGCCGCGGACCCGGTGGTTCCATCCGCTGGCCCAGCCCCGGCTCGGCGTGACGCTGACCGACCGGATCGTGGCGACCCGCGACGGACTGTTGACCCGGACCGTGCTGATGGTCCCGTATGCCCGGATCCAGAGCGTACGCGTGGTCCAGGGGCCGCTGCAGCGGCTGCTCGGGGTCGCCACCGTCTACGCCGACACGGCGCGCGGGCGGTCGGCGGCGCTGCGGGACCGCGACCTGGCCGAGGCGTGGCGGCTCGCCGACGACCTGGCCCGGCTCGGCCGGGCGGCACGGGCGGCCGCGCCCGACCGCGGCGGCGCGGTGGTCGTGCCGGCGCAGACCGTCGACCCGGCGGCGCCGCCGTTGCCCCAGCCCTCGGGCTGAGCAGCGCATCCATGGTTGTCCACAGGTTGGCGGGGCTCGTAGCCTGAGCGTGGCGGAGCGCCTACGCTGTGGGTCATGGAGCAGCAAGCGGACGCGCCCTTCGCACCGGGCCTGAGCTCGCGGGTGGAGCTGACCGTGACCGACTCCGACACCGCGCAGGCGGTCGGCTCCGGCGACGTGCCGGTGCTGGCCACGCCGCGGGTGCTGGCGTTGGTCGAGGCCGCGACCGTCGCCGCCACGGCGACCCGCATGCCCGCCGGCATGACGACGGTCGGCACCCGGGTCGAGCTCGACCACAAGCTACCCACGGCCATCGGCCGCACGGTCTACGCGGTGGCCCAGCTGGCCAAGGTGGACGGTCGCAAGCTCCTCTTCGAGGTGACGGTCAGCGACGGCCCGGGCAGCGACTCCGCCGTGGTGGCCGAGGGCCGGGTCGAGCGGATGCTGCTCGACCGCCACCGCTTCGTCGAGCGGGCCGTCGGCGAGTCATGAGCTCCGCCGCACCGGCGTTCATCGAGATCGCCGACCGGGTCTTCGTGCTGCGCTACCCGGTGTTCGACGTCAACGTGACGCTGGTGGTCGGCGACGAGGCGGCCGTCCTGGTCGACACGCTGTCGACCGCCGGCCAGGGTGCCGAGCTGGCCGCGGCGGCCCGGCGGGTGACCGGCGCGCCCTGGGCGATCGTCAACACCCACCACCATTTCGACCACGCGTTCGGCAACGCGGCGGTGGCGCTCCAGGGGCCGCCGCGCAGCGAGCCGTTCGCCACCTTCGCCGACCCCGACGCGCCGGCGCCGCCGGAGACGCGGGTCTGGGCCCACGAAGAGGCCGCGCGTCTGCTCGGCCACGAGGAGACGGCCCGCCGGGTCGCCTGGGAGGCGGTCCGCGAGTCGCGGCCGGAGCTGGCCGACGAGGTGGCGGGCACGGCGCTGCTACCGCCCAACGAGCTGGTGCTCACCGACGCGGCCCTCGACCTGGGCGGCCGGGTGGTCACGCTGGCACACTACGGCCGCGGCCACACGGCGGGCGACCTGGTCGTGCACGTCCCCGACGCCGACGTGGTGGTGGCCGGCGACCTGGTGGAAGAGAGCGGCCCACCGGACTTCGGCGACTCCTACCCCCTGGAGTGGCCGGCCACGGTGGCGGCCCTGCTCCGCCTGACCACACCGGCGACGGTCGTGGTCCCGGGCCACGGGGCACCGGTGGGCCAGGGCTTCGTCACGGGCCAGCACGAGGAGCTGACGGAGCTGGAGTGGCTGATCCGCAACGGCCACGCGGAACGCGCGGACATCGAGGCCTTGACCAGACGAGCGCCGTTCGGCGCGGCGGCGCACGCGGCGATCAAACGCGCCTACGCGACCCTCGACGGGTCCTGACCCCACGTGACCCCGCTGACGGAGGCGGTCGGTCTCTTCGCGACCAGGGAGGCCGGCTGGGACCCGGCGGAACTCTCCGCCGAGCTGTCGCGCACGGGGTGGTCCGTCTTCCGGGAGGTCCCCACCCCGTACCCGTCCTGGCTGGCGAAGGACGGGCTGCGCCTCGCGATCCTCGCGGGATACGAAGGGCTCGGCCGGGTGGCCGTCCAGGTGGCGATCAAGGAATGGGCGGGCGACTGGTCGGCTCCCGAGTCGTCCTCCGAATACGTGCGCGCGGTCCTGTCGGGTTATCCGGCGCAGATCGACGAAGCGCGGCGGGTGGGCCGCGACCTGATCGCCGCCCTTTCCGCGCATCATGTCGTGGAGCCGGCGGCGTACGCGCGCGCGGACGAGACCTTCGCGTTCGTGTTCGCGGAGTCCTGGCGGATCGGGCGGGCGCTCCTGATCCTCGGGGTCGAGCACCTCGATCCCGATGACACACCGATCGAGCTGAACCTGTACGTCCGGCCGGCCTGAGGCGCCCGGCGACCGCACGGCCGCCGGGCACCCACCGTGTCACGAACCGACGCAGCTGACCGTCGGCAGTGTGTTGGTGCCGCCATGGCTCGCGAGGAAGCCGAAGGTCGTCGTGCCCTCCGGCGCTACGGAGCCGTTCCAACTCACGTTGCGGACGGTCACGTTCGTACCCGAGACCGTCGACGAGCCGTTCCAGACCTGCGATATGGACTGGCCGGACGGCCAGGCCCACGACGCTGTCCAGCCGCCGTACGTCCGGCTGCTGTGGTTCATGATCGTGACCTCGCCCTGGAATCCGCCGCTCCAGCTCCCGATGATCCGGTAGACCGCCATGCAGTCACCGCCCGGGCCGGTGGTGGGTCCCGTGGTCGGCCCGGTCGTGGGGCCGGTGGTCGGGCCCGTCGTCGGACCCGTGGTCGGGCCCGTCGTGGGGCCGCCGCCGTTCGGGCCGACGCCCGTCACCTGGCCGTTGCCGCCGTCGAAGACGACGTCGGAGCAGCCGAAGAAGTTCTCGTTGCTGTCGGACCGGACCCAGCGCGAGTAGATCAGATGCCGCCCGCTCTTGCCCGACGGCAGGTTGCCGCTGAAGTAGTAGTGCCCCTCGTTGGTGCCGACCCCACCGCTCTGCGGCGGGTTGGTCACCGTGAGGAACGGCGACGACTCCAGGTCGTTCCAGGCCAGCGGCCGGGTCGGGCTCCAGCTGTCCTTGGTGACGTAGAAATAGAACGTACCCGGGTGGTGGGCCCAGTTGCTGTACTTGAAGTCGAACCGCGCCCCGGACGTCAGGTGGGTGAGCGGCCAGTCGTTGCGGGCGAGGTTGTAGGCGGCGAAGGTCGGGTTGCCGCCGCTGCACAGCTCACCGTCGTTGACGAAGCCGACGGTGCGGCCCGCGGCGTCCGAACGGAGGACGCTGAACCAGTTGTAGAGCGGGTTCGTGCCGCCCTGCTGGACCGCGGCGGTGCAGGCGGGGTTGTTGGGCCGGATGTCGCCCTGCGGCGACAGCCCGTCCTTCCAGCACAGGAAGGTACGGCTGCCCGGTGCCATCGGCGTGCCGTGGCCCTGCGCGGGCAGTTGGCTGACGACCGACACGAGTCCGGCGGCGAGCACGGCGGCGGCGCCGAGCACCGCCGCCCTGCGGATGAGTCTCACGGGTTGGCTCCTCGGGGAGTCGGCGCGCACGGGCGCGCCGTTGTCGACTCGGGGAGCGCGGGCTCGCGGGCATGCCGCAGCACGCGCATGACCCACCAGTGGTGGGCGGCGCCACCCGCGTGTGCATTGCCCGGCATGGATATGTGACCACGACATGGTGCGCGGCGGCAAGAGCCGCGCTGACAAGATGCACACCATGGGTTATGCGGTGGTCCTCGGCGAGGCGTTGATCGACCTGCTCGACGGCGAGTGCGCCGGCGAACGGGTGTTCCGGCAGGCGATCGGCGGCGCGCCGTTCAACGTCTCGGTCGGCGTGGCCCGGCTCGGCGGCGAGGTGTCGTTCGCGGGGTCGGTCGGCGACGACGCGCTCGGCTCCCGGATCGTGGACTTCCTGACCGAGGCCGGCGTGGGCGGCCGCGCCCTCGTCCGGGTGCCGGTGCCGACCACGCTCGCCGTAGCCACCTTCACCGGCGCCGACCCCGAGTTCCGCTTCTACGGCTCGCCACCGTCGTACGCGCTGCTCCGCGACGTCCCACGCGACCTGGTGGCCGGCGCGGCGGTCGTCTACTGCGGGTCGATCGTGCTGCTGCACCCCGAGTTCCTCGCGGCCGCGCGCACGGTCTGGGCGGCGACCACCGGCCTGCGGGTGTTCGACCCCAACGTGCGCCCGACGCTGCTGCCGACCCCCGCCGACGTCGACGGCCTGCGTACCGTGGTCGAGGAGTTCGCCGCGACCGCCGACCTCGTGAAGCTCAGCCACGCGGACGCCGCCGTGCTCTATCCCGGCTTGTCGCTGTCGTCGGTGGCCGGCGACCTGCTCTCGCTCGGCGCGGGCGCGGTCGTGGTCACCCGCGGCCCGGCCGGGGCGCTGGTCGCGGTCGGTGACGACCGGGTCGAGCTGCCGGCCCCGGTGGTCGAGGCGATCGACGCGACCGGCGCGGGCGACTCGGTGATGGCGGCGCTGATCGCCGGCCTGCTCGCCACCGGGCGTCCGGCCACAGTGGACGTCTGGTCACGCCACGTGTCGTACGCGTTGCGGGTTGCCGGGCTCGTCTGCGAGCGACCCGGGGGAGCGGTGGCCATGCCGACCCGGGCGGAGGTGGCGGCGCGCTACGGTTCGGACGCATGAGCCAGTCGTACTTCTCCGACCCGGGCCGGCACGCCGCCCTCCTCGACGACCTGCCCGCCGACCCGACGGTCTTCCCCGGCGGGCCCGGCCCTGACTGGCGCCGCGTCGCCGATCTGCTCGACGCCGACCAGGAGCGCTGGCCCGGCCGGCCGCTGTCGGAGCCGCGCCCGCGCCCGGTGGGCGCTTCGAGCAGGGCCACCGCGCTGCTCTCCGTCGCCGCCCTGCGCCGCGGCGGGGTTCCGGCCCGCTGCCGGATCGGCTTCACCAGGGGGTACGCGCCGGCGGTGGTCGTCACCCGACCCGGCGGGTCGGAGTCCTTCGGGCCGGACGGTTTCGTGCTCGCCGGCGAGGTGTGGCTGGCCTGGCGCGACGGCACGCTCGACGCGACCCGGTTCGGCGGCGCCGCCGCGGTGCGGGACGCGGTGCTGCGCGACCTCGCGTACGCCAATCGCGACGAACTGCCCTTGTCCGAGACCTGGGGCCCGATGGGCCCGGACCTGGTCGGCGACCTCGACTTGGTCGACGACCTGGCGGCCCTGCTGGTGGCGGCGTTCCTCCGCGACGACGTGGCCGAGCGGGAACTGGCCGAGCGCTACGCCAGCGACCACCGCGTCCGCCCGCCGCGCGACCTCGCGCCGGTGGCCTAGCGAGCCGGCGGGGGCCGAACGGGCGACGCGCGTGCCGCGGGGTGTCGGCGACAATCCTCCGATGTCCGTTCTCTGCCGGCTCGGCTGGCATCGCTGGAAACCGGCCGGCGACCGCGTCGTCTGCCCACGGTGCCGGGCGGCGGCGATCGCCCGCCGGCCGGTCCAGATGCGCGTCGTGCTCTGGCTGCTCGCCGGCATCGTCGTCGTCTCGCTGGCCCGGGCGGTGGCGGCGCTGACGGTCCGGCCGGGCGTGCGGCGGGCCGCGGCCGGCGACCTGATGCGGGACACGCTGGGCCGGACCGCGGTCTTCGACACCCAGGACGTCGTCACGTACGGCGTGGTCGCGGGACTCGCGCTCGCCGCCGTGCTGCTGGCGGTGCTGCTCGCCCTGCGCGGTCCGGTGAGCGGGGCCCGCTGGGCGACGCTCGGCGTGCTCTGCGTGGCGCTGCTCGGCCAGGTGCTCTACATCAGCACCGACCTGGCCGGCACACCGGTGCGGCTGGGCGTCGTGCCGGGCTGGTATCCGCTCACCCAGCAGCTCATCGAAGTGGTCCTCCTGCTGGCGTCGGCCGCCGCGCTGACGCTGCTGCTGCACGGATCGGTCCGGGAGTATTTCGAGGAGGGCGTGACCGACGCGGACGCGGGCCCGGACGGGTTCGACCGCGCACTCGACGCGGTCCGGCGCCGGCGGGCGGCGCAAGGATGACCGGCCGGGAACGCGGGGCCGCCGCGCGGCGTACCGGCGACGGTCTTTCGTCATGACGCTCGTCTGCCGGCTCGGCTGGCACCGCTGGGTCCGCGACGCCGGCCAGGTCCGCTGCTCGCGCTGCCGCCTGGTCGCGCTCACGGCACGGCCGGTCCAGGTGCGGATCCTGTGGTGGCTGCTGGTCGCCGCCGTCGCGGTGTCGCTGACCCGGGCCGTGCTCGCGCTCGACGTGCGCCCGGCGGTCGAGGCGCTGGCCTCGGGCGGATCGACGAACGAGACGATCCGCGACGCCCAATCAATGATCAACTACAGCTTGTACGCGGGTCTGGCCCTGGCCGCCGCGCTCGCCTTCCTGCTGGTCGCGCTGCGCGGCCCCCTGACCTGGGCGCGCTGGACGACGGTCGCCGTCCTCGGCACGGCCCTGGTGGGCCAACTGGTGAACGGCGCGCTCGACCGCTCGGTCCGCCCGCTGCTGCAGGGCATCGTGCCGGAGTGGTTCCCGTTCACGCAGGACTGCCTGGAGTTGGCCCTGCTGGCGCTCACGGCGGCCGTGGTGTTCCTCTTCCTGCGCCCGGCGAGCAGGGAGTACTTCGACGACGGCCTGGGCGACCTCGACGTCCGCGAGGAGGACGACCTCGACCGGGCGCAGCGGGCCGTCCGGCGCCGCCGAACTTCGAGCTGACCCGCGCGCCACCTCCGCCCGCCGTCGATGGTCTAAGCAGATGACGACGGCGATGGATGGAGGTGGCAGGTGGACGGGGAAGCCGACCTGCGGGCGATCTATCTGGCGTCGGCGGGCCGCCTCGTCGCCGTGCTCTACGGCCTCACCGGCGACTTCGCCGAGGCCGAGGACGCGGTGCACGAGGCGTTCGCCCGCGCGTTGAGCCGGCCGGGCCAGCTGCGCCGGGTCGACAGCCCGGAGGCGTGGCTGCGCACGGTCGCGATGAACATCGCCCGGACCCGGTGCCGCCGGCGGCTGCTGCTGGAGCGGATCATCCATTCCGGACGGTTGCGGCGGCCGGAGAGCACGCCGCCGATCTCGGCCGACCGGGTGGCCCTGGCCGAGGCCATGCAGGCGGTGCCGCGGCCGGTCCGGGAATGCCTGGTGCTGCACTACATCGCCGACCTCACCATCGCCGACGTGGCCGCGGCGCAGCAGTGCAGCGTGGAGGCCGTCAAGTCGCGCCTGCTGCGCGGCCGGCGCGCACTGGCGACCCTGCTCGAGGACAAGGAGGGGACCCGTGCCTGACCTCGACTTCGCCGGTCTCGCGGAGGAGGCCCGGCAGGCGTTCACGCCCCGCTTCGACGAGGTGCTCCGGCGGTCCCGCCGCCGGCGGCGCTGGCTCTCCGGGCTGGTGGCACTCGCGGTCGCGGCGGGCGGGGGAGGCCTCGCCGTGGGCCTGGCGGGCGGCGGCGACACGGCGCCGCCCGACGGGGCGGGTTGGGGCGGTCATCCGCTGGACGCTCCGGCTGTCGGCGACCGGGACCGCCTCTACCAGCTGACCCGGACCTGCGAACCCGGCCGATGCACCGACCACGTCGCGGTCTCCGACGACCTCGGCACGAGCTGGTCACGCCGGGCGGCGCCGGGGCCCGCCGACACGCAGCACCGGCGCATCCTGCTCGCGACCGGCTCGACGGCCGTCGTGGCGGCCTACGGTCCGGAGGGCGCGGAAGCGACCTATTGGACCACCGCCGACGCGGGGGTGACGTGGCGGCAGGCCGGCGCCTCGGCGGGGGCGCCCGACGCGTCCGATCTCCCCGTGTTCGCCGAGGATTCCCGGGTGGTCGCCCTGTCGCCGACAACCGGCCGACTCGCCGCCGCGCCGGCTCCGTTGCCCCTCGTCCATGCGGCTTTCCCCATCTATGACGGCGGCGGTTGGTGGTTCTTCGGTGCCACCGGAGACGAGACCGTTCCGGGAAGCGACCCGCCGGCCACGCGCCCCACCCGCCTGGCACTCGCCGTGAGCCGGGACGCCGGACGGTCGTGGGACGTTCGCGCCCTGCCGGGCGACGACGGCTTGGTCGACGTCACAACCGCGGACGGCGTGCTGGTCTACGCCCTCTATGCCGCGCAGCGGGGTGTCCAGGTGTACGCCAGCCACGACGGTGGTGTCACCTGGAGCGCGGGGGCGGTCGTGCCGGTCGAGGACCCCCAGGGCGGAGACCTGCTCGCCACGCGGGGCGGGACGTTGTGGCTGTCGACCACCGCCGGCGTGGTCAGGAGCGCGGACCAGGGCCGGAGCTTCGCACCCGCCGCCCTCGAAGCGACCCAGCTCCTTCGCTTCCACACCTGGTCCGGCGCGTACGTCGCCTCGGTCGAATCCGGCGAGCTGGCCGAGAGCTGGCTCTCGACGGACGGCGAGAGGTGGGCCAGGCTGCCCGGCTGACGGTCAGAGCGGCCCCTCCGGCGTGCTGCCGAGCGCGGGCGTCATGCCCGCCGTGAGCTTGTCGATCTCGGCCAGGTCGTCGGCGCTGAGCGCCAGGTCGGCCGCCTGCGCGGCGGCCTCGATGTTGCGGGCGTGCCGGGCCCCGACGATCGCGACGTCCACCCCGTCCTGGGCCAGCACCCAGGCGACCGCGAGCTGCGCGACCGTCATCGAGCGGCCGGCCGCGAACGCCGCCAGGTTGTCGACGATCTCCAGGTTGTGGATGAAGTCGTCGCCGGTGAAGGCGCTCGAGCGGGCCCGCCAGTCGTCAGGGTCGAAGCGGGTCGACGCGGTCATCGCGCCCGTCAGCAGGCCGCTGCCGAGTGGGCTGTAGGCGAGGACGCCGATGTCGAGGCGCCGCGCGTACGGCAGGATCTCGTCCTGGATCTTCCGCTGGAACAGGTGCAGCGGCGACTGCAGCGTCTCCACCGGCCGGACCGCCTCGAACGCGGTCAGGTCGGCGACGTCGTAGTTGGACACCCCGACATGCCGGATCTTGCCCGCGTCGACGAGCTCCTGCAGCGCGGTCGCGGTCTCCTCGGCCGGCGTGTCCGGGTCCGGCCAGTGCACCTGGTAGAGGTCGATGTAGTCGACGCCCAGCGCCCGCAGGCTCGACTCGACACCCTTGCGCAGGTACGCCGGCCGGGCGTCACGGGTCCGCTCGCCCTCCGGGTCGATGCCGCCCTTCGTCGCCAGCACGATCGACGCGCGGTCGCTGCGGAGCTGGTCCCGCAGGGCGCGGCCGAGCAGCTCCTCCGACGTGCCGTACCCGTACCCCTGTGCGGTGTCGAAGAGATTGATGCCCAGCTCGTACGCCCGCCGGATCGTGGCGACGACGCCCGAGTCGTCGAAGCTGCCCCAGTCGCCGCCGAGCTGCCACGTGCCGAACGCGATCCGGGACACCGCCAGGCCGGAGCGCCCGAGTTCCGTCATCCGCATTCGTCCAGCCCACACCCGTACGCGCGGGCGCACCGGTCGTTCCGCCCGAATGAGAAGCAGATCACCCGCCAACGCGGCGTCCGATCGGCGCCAGATTTCGGGGCCGCGCCCGGCCAGGCTGGTCGTCATGGACAAGGTTCTCGACGGCAAGGTTCTCGATGGCAAGGTCGCCCTGGTCACGGGCGGCGGACGAGGGATCGGCGCGGCGGTCGCGGCGCGCCTGGCACGGGAGGGTGCGGCCGTGGTGCTGACCTTCCAGCGTGACGAGGCGCGCGCGGCGGGCGTCGTCGCGGAGATCACGGGTGCGGGCGGTCGGGCGGCCGCGGTACGCGTCGACAGCGCGGACGCGGTCGCGCTGGTCGCCGCGGTCGACGAGGCCGCGGCGCGGATGGGGCGGTTGGACATCCTGGTCAACAACGCCGGCGCGTTCCTGCTCGGCCCGTTCGGCGAGCTCGGGCGGGCGGAGTTCGACGAGACGGTGGCGGTCAACGTGCGGGCGCCGTTCCTGGCCGCGCAGGCCGCGGTCCGGCACATGGCGGCCGGCGGGCGGATCATCAACATCGGCAGCAACGTGGCGGAGCGCGCGGTCTTTCCGGGCTTCGCGCTGTACGCGATGAGCAAGACCGCCATGATCGGGCTGACCAAGGCGCTCGGGCGTGAGCTGGGCCCGCGGGCGATCACGGTCAACCTGGTGAACCCCGGGCCGACGGACACGGAGCTCAACCCGGCCGACGGGCCGAATGCCGCGGTTGTCAACGGGTTCACGGCGCTCGGGCACTATGCCGAGCCGGCGGACGTGGCGGCGGCGGTGGCGTTCCTGGCCGGGCCTGGCGGCCGGTACATCACGGGCGCCACGGTCAATGTGGACGGTGGCTTCACCATCTGATTCGCGTACGGCGGCCCGCTCCTGGCTCCTCCGGCCGGGGGCGGGCTTTGTCGTGTAAAAGATTCTCGACATGAAGTAAAAGATGCGCTACTTTCGTGGTGTCAAAGATTCCTTACATGTCGAGGAGTGGGGTCATGACCCTGGAGCAGAGACGGGCCTGGATCAGACTGGTGGTCGCCGTTCTCGGCTATGCCGTCTATCTCGTCGTGGTGCTGGGCCGGGCGGCCGGCGAGCCACTGGCCTCGGTCTCCTACGGCGGCCCGCTGCTCTGGACCGTCGGCGGGGCGATCGCGGCCGCCATCCTGGCCGAGATCGCGTTCGCGGTCGCCAACCCCCGCGCCTCGCAGCTCAAGGACGACCGCGACCGGGAGATCGGCCGCCTCGGCGACCAGGCCGGCCACCCGTTCGTCGTGATCGGCGCCGTCGCCGCCATGCTGATGGCGATCGTCGACTGGGCGCCGTTCTGGATCGCCAACGTGATCTACCTGTGCTTCGTGCTCTCCGCGGTCGTCGGCGGCATCGCCAAGGTCGTCGTCTACCGCGGCAGCGTGCCCGAATGGTGAAGCCGACCCGCGTCACCAACCGCATCCGCGCGCTGCGGTTCGCGCACGACGAGATGACCCAGGCCGACCTCGCCGACCGGATCGGCGTGACCAGGCAGACCCTCATCGCCATCGAGCAGGGGCGTTATTCGCCGTCGCTGGAGATGGCCTTCCGCATCGCCCGCGTGTTCAAGGTGCCGCTCGACGACGTCTTCCAATACCCCGAGGAGACCTGATGAAGGCGATCGCCCAGTCCGGGTACGGCCCGGCCTCCGTGCTCTCGCTGCGGTCCGTGCCGGAGCCGACGATCCGCCCGTCCGAGGTGCTGGTCGCGGTTCGGGCGGCGGGCGTCGATCCGGGTGTGTGGATCAACATGACCGGTCAGCCGTACGCGGCGCGGGTCGCTTTTGGTCTGACCAAACCCAAGGTCGCGGTGCGCGGCCGGGCGCTGGCCGGCGTCGTTTCCGCGGTGGGTTCGGCCGTCCGGGGTTTCGCGCCCGGCGACGAGGTGTACGGCACGACCGGCAGCGGCAGCTTCGCGGAATTCGCCGCCGTGCCGTCGGCGCGGCTCGCCCGAAAGCCGAATGGTCTGACCTTTTCCCAAGCGGCCGCGGTGCCGATATCCGCCGTCACGGCGCTCGTTTCGGTCCGCGACGGCGCAAAGGTCCGGCCGGGCCAGCGGGTGATGGTGATCGGCGCCGCCGGGGGCATCGGCGCGTACGCGGTGCAGTTGGCGAAGGCGGCCGGCGCGACTGTGACGGGTGTCTGCTCGACCGGCAAGGTGGCGCTGGTCCGCTCGCTCGGCGCGGCGGAGGTCATCGACTACACGGCGGAGGAGGTGGACCGCGACGGCCCGGTACACGATGTCGTCATCGACACGGCGGGCTGCCGGGCGCTGTCACTGCTCCGCAGGGCAACGACACCGCGGGGCACGGTGCTCCTGGCGGGCGGCGGGCATGATGCGGGCGGGTTGCTCGGGGGCTACACGCGCCAGTTGCGGGCACCGTTCGTGTCGCTGTTCAGCAGCCAACGCGTCACGGGGGTGGCGGCTGGGGAGCGCGCCGAGTATTTGGAGGCGCTGACGCCGCTGCTCGAGGACGGCACGATCCGCCCGGTGATCGACAGGGTCTATCCACTGGCGGAGGCACCGGACGCGATCCGCTACCTCGCCGAGGGCCACCCCGCGGGCAAGGTCGTCGTGACGATCTAGGTCAAGCTGGCGCCGGCGGCGCGCGCCCGGGGATGCTGGCGCGGCGGCCGCGCCCCACGCGGGACGTCACAGCGATCCGCGACGGTGTGGAGCCCGCTTGGCTGGGCTGGCTTTGCTCAGGCTTCGAAGTTCCGGACAACCAGGGTTGCGTGCCCGTGGAGAGCTGCGCGGTGCTCCGCCGGTACAGGTCGGACCGCCACCGGTCGGCCAGGCCGTCGTGCACGGACGGTGGCGGTCGGCCAGGCCGTGGTGCATGAGCGGCCGCCGGTGGTCACGCCGTGGTGCATGAGCGGCCGCCGGTGGTCACGCCGTGGTGCATGAGCGGCCGCCGGCGCGGCCGGCATTGCGGCGAGCCGCAGTGTGGCGGCGGTCCAGAACGCCGCCTGTGTCTCCCCGACCCGGGTTGGCGCGCTGCTTCGTCACGGCTCAGCTCGGGGCTTCGAACTCCCAGAGGATGAGGGCAGGTGTGCCGTGGAAGGCCGCGCGTTGCGCCGCCGGGGCGATCGGGTGCAGCGACCATGGCCAGCCCTCCCACGGGCCTGGGTCGAGGTCGTCGCGTAGGCCCGTGGGTGCCTCCCCGATGGTCATCTTCGGCTCGATGCAGCGCCGTACCGTCAGGCCCAGGGGTAGGGCGGCGTCCAGGTAGTCGGCGGCGCGGTGGCGGTAGGCCGGTAGGAAGCCCCGCTCGCCGTTCGCGAGCACGACGCGGGGCACCGAACCCAGCGCCACGAGTTCCTGGTGGACGTCGGAGACGATCAGGCGGCCGCCGGGTCGCAGGACGCGGGCGAACTCGCCGAAGACCGGCTTCAGGTCGGCGACGTGGGTCAGGGCCAGGGTGCAGAGCACCAGGTCGGCGGAGTCGTCGTCGAGCGGCAGTGCGTGGAGGTCACCGTGCGTGAACTCCGCTGCCGGCACCCGGGTGCGGGCCCTGGCCAGCATGTCGGGGGAGCTGTCGACGCCGATCACCCGGTGGCCGAGCGCGGTGAGCCGTTCGCTGTGCCGCCCGGTGCCGCAGGCGGCGTCGACAGCGACACCGGCGGGCAGCGGGTCGACGATCTCCCGGAGGATCGCCTCCTCCATCGGGAAGAGCCCGTTGCCCGGCTCGTCGTAGGTCGCGGACCAGACCTCGTACCCGCGCACGGTGTCCGTGCGGACCCCGCTCACCGGCTCGGTGTCGAGCGCCGGATCGTCCAGCAGCCGGCGGATCTCGGCGATCCGGTCGGAGGCGAACTCGGCGTCGTGGTCCTCCGTGAACGCCCGCAGCAGGGCAACGCCTTCGAGGCCGAGGAGGTAGCCGAGCGGACGCTGGTAGAGCATGCGCTGACCGTATCGGCGGGCTCCGGATGATCACCATCGATTAATGTCGTACCCCCGTGATGCACTTCTGACCATGGAGAACTCGCGCTTCCTCGACTGCCTCGCCGCCGATTTCGCCCGGCTCCGGGCGGTCGCCCAGCTCGATCCGGCCGGCGCGGTGCCGACCTGTCCGGGCTGGACGGTCGCCGACCTGACCCGCCACGTCGGCGAGGTCTACCTCCACAAGACCATGGCCATTCGCGACGGTGTCGAGCCCGAGCAGTGGCCGCCGGCCGAGCTGGCCGCCGAGGAGCCGCTATCCCTGCTCGACCGGGCCTACGCCGAGCTACGCGGCGAGCTGACGACACGCGACCCGGCGGAGCGGGCGGGCTCCTGGTACGCGCCGGATCCCACGGTCGGTTTCTGGATCCGCCGGATGGCGCAGGAGACCGTGATCCACCGCGTCGACGCCGAGCTCGGGGCGGGCCAGCCGGTCGCGCCGATCCCCGCCGACCTCGCCGTCGACGGGGTCGACGAGCTGCTGAAGGTGTTCGTCGCCTACTGCGTGGGCGAGTGGACCAGCTCGTTCAAGGAGGTGCTCGACGGGTCGCCGGGGCGCACGTTCGCACTCCGCACCGACGGGGCGGCCTGGACGGTCCGCACGGCACCGGGCACGTTCACGGTCGACGACGGCGACGCGCGGGCGGTCGACGTGACGATCAGCGGTCCGCCGGCTGCGTTGTTGCGCTGGGTGTGGCACCGGCAGCCCGGCGCCGAGGTGACGGTAACGGGGGCGGCGGAGGCGCTCGACGAGCTACACGGCTGCATCACCATCGCCACCCAGTAGGGCCGATCCGGGAACCGGGAGGGAGGTGACCAGGTCCAACGAAGATGACGAACAGCCTGCGCCGCCTCGTGGCGGGCGGCCCCTGCGTGGTCCTGCTGGCCGGGTTGCTGGTGGCCTGCGTCGCGGAGCCGCCTGGGGACCGGCGGGGCGCGGCGGCCGGGCCTGGTGACTCGCCGGCGCCCAGCGGCTCGCCCGCGCCTGGCTCGTCCGACCAAGGTTCGTCCGGGCCTGGCTCGTCCGGATCGGGCTCGTCCGGATCGGGCTCGTCCGGATCGGGCTCGTCCGGATCGGGCTCGTCCGGATCGGGCTCGTCCGGGCCGGGCTCGTCCGGGCCGGGCGGCGCGTCGGACCCCGGCTCGCTCGACCTGCACCGGTCAGGCGACCTCGGCTTTTACGCGTCGTTCAACATGGACGGTCCCGACTGGGCCGAACACTTCGGCACCCTCGACGAGGGCGCACGCGCCTCGACGGTCGTGGTGGTCGCCAAGGCGGTCGACGTGGTCGTGACGCGGATGTTCCAGGGCGAGGTCGCGGAGGACCGCTTCCCGATGATCGGCGTGGTCCTCCAGCCGACGGACGTCGTGGCGGGCGCACTACCGCCGGGGTTCAGCGACCGGCTCACGGTCGAGTTCGTCGGCAGCGGCGCAACCGACGACGAACAGATCGCCACACTCCGCCGGCGCTTGCCGGCGCAGCAGGGCCTCTGGTTCCTCCGCCGCAAGGGCGACCCGGCACCAGGCGCCTCCCCGGTGCCGGTGGCACCGCGGGAACGCGACTACTTCCGCACGATCTCGCCACAGGGCCTGTTCGTCCAAGGCAACGACCGTGTCGAAACACCACTCACCAGGGAGGGCGATGGCGAAATGGCCGCGGAGGGCCGCACCTACCGCCGCCTCAGCCAACTGGTCGCGCTGGTCCGCGGCATCAGATAGGGCCCGGTCCCAACCGGCGCGGGATTCGCGGAGTCGCCGTCGTCGCGCCGCTGCGGGGCCGGTTTCGGGCAGTGTTCGCGCGGCGCGGACCAGTGCGTGGGCGCTGTCATCTCGGCGCTGCGGCGTCGGTTGCGGCGGCGGCGTGTCCGTGACGGGGGCCGGGACCGGCGCGACGCTGCCGTCGTGTCGGCGGTGCGGCGTCAGGTCAGGGCGGCGTCCGCGGTCAGTGCGGAAAGGGGTAGGCAGCTGCGGTCGAGTCGAGGCGAGCCGCTAGATGAGCGGGGCGTTGCAGGCCGCGACCAGAGCACCCCGGCACGCCGCCGCCAGTGGGCGTAGGGCGGCGTCGCGCGCCTGCGCCTCGAAGCCGTTGACCGCGCCGCCCGGGGCGACCTCGTCGGCCAGCGCCAGCACCCGGTCGAGCACGTTCGCGCGGGCGAACAAGCGCCGCGCCCGCGGCTCGAAGCCCGGCGGCAGCTCGTTGGCGCTGTCCGGCTTGCGGATCGCGGCCAGCGCACCCGCCAGTTCCGGGCGCCACTGGGCGATGTCGAGCCGGGCCAGGGTGTTCGTCGCCTCCGCGAGCAGCAGGTTCAACTCGCCCTCCGCCTCCGAGACCGTGAGCGGCACCGGGGTCGGGGCGTCAACAGGCAGGGGGAAGCACCGCCACAGCACCGTCTCGAACGTCATGCCCGAGCCTGAGGTGTGCGAGCGGACCTCCGGGATCAGACCCAGCGAGCCCGCGATCACCGCCTCGCCCGCGACCAGCGCCGCGCCCGTGAACTCGCCCGGGCCCGGCAGGCCGCGCGGGTCGCCGGGCACCGGCAGCACCAGGCGGATCTGGTCGGGCGTCAGCTTCGAGAACGCGGTCAGGCCCTCGCGCAGCGGCACGTCCATCCAGGTGCCGGGCGCGTCGGCGACGAGATGCTCCTCGCCGAGCGACACCTCGTCGGCGACCTCGTCGTAGGGCACCAGGCCGGCACGCCACGAACGTACCCAGGCCACGAGCCGGCTCGACCGGCGCGTCGCGAGGGTGGTGGCACCCGCTGCGGTGGACATGCAGGAAAGGGTACGTGCTGTGCGCGCCGCTGTCTCGATCGTGCGACCACCGGTACCCGCGAGGAATACCACACCGGGCCGACCTGGACAGGTGGTTCGGAACAGGCGAAGACGGCGCGTCGGGCGCGGGCGGTGACGCGTGGGCGGCTAACGTCCGGACGCATGTATGGGGAGGACGTGCTCGCGGGGGACTGGCGGCGCCGCAAGGTGACGCCCGAGGTGGACGCCGAGCCCGACCTGGTCGTCGAGGACGCCGACTCCGGCTTCTGCGGCGCCGTGGTCGGCTTCGAGATGGGCGCCGTCGTGCTCGAGGACAGATTCGGCAAGCGCCGCAACTTTCCGCTGCTGCCGGCCGCGTTCCTGCTCGACGGCCGGCCGGTGACGCTGCGCAAGCCGAGCCGGTCGGCGCCCGCACAGAACCAGCACCAGCGGACCCGTACCGCCAGCGGTTCGACAGCCGTCCAGGGCGTGACCGCCCGCGTCGCCCGGGCCAGCCGGATCTGGGTCGAGGGCATCCACGACGCCGCCCTGGTCGAGCGGATCTGGGGCGACGACCTCCGGATCGAGGGCGTCGTGGTCGAGCCGCTGGACGGCATCGACGCGCTGCGCGAGGAGGTCGCCGCGTTCGGCCCCGGCCCCGGTGCCCGGCTCGGCGTGCTCGTCGACCACCTTGTCCCGGGCTCGAAGGAGAGCCGCATCGTCGCCACGGTGACCTCGCCGCACGTGCTGGTCACCGGCCACCCGTACGTCGACATCTGGCAGGCCGTCAAGCCCGCCGCGGTCGGGATCAGGGAATGGCCCGTGGTGCCACCGGGACGCCCGTGGAAGGAGGGCATCTGCGCGGCCCTCGGCGTCGCCGAACCGGCCGACATGTGGCGCCGCATCCTCGGCACGGTCCGCTCCTACAAGGACGTCGAGACCCCGCTGATCAACTCGATGGAACGCCTGATCGACTTCGTGACGGCCGCCGACGGCGGCTGACGACGGCGGCTAGACCCCGAGCCGGTCCGGGTGCCGCGTGAAGATGAAGGTCGCGATCTCCAGGGCGACCGGCACCCCGTGCTCGTCGCGCCGGACCGTCAGCACCTCGCCGTCGTTGGGCCCGCCACGCCCGCGCCAGCGGTCGAGCCCCTCGGTCGCGAACCGGGTCGGCTTCGGCGCCCCGACCTTGAGCTGCCGCAGCACCAGCTCGCCGGACGCGTCGTCCCAGCCCAGGTCGTACTCGATGCCCATCCACCACCAACGGCCCGTCAGCGGTGCCAGCGGCGGCGGGGGCGCGCCGGCCGGGCGCCACGGTGCGGGCGCTTCCGGCTCGCGGTCGAGCACGTCGGTCAGCACCTCGCGGCCGAGCTGCCCGATCGAGCCTTCCCGGAAGCTGTACGCGTTGGCGAAGCCGACCACCCCGGTGCGCGACGGCCGGTGCACGGCGAGACAGGCGACGTAGCCGGGCATCGAGCCGCCGTGGCCCACGTAGACCCGCTCGCCGACGCGGTACAGCTCCAGCCCCAGCCCGTGCCCCGACGTCCAGGCCTCCAGGTCGCTGATCACCACCGGCGCGCACATCTCGGCCAGCGTGTCGGGCGCGAGCACCTCCGGGCGCGGCGCCGCGAGGAACGCCGCCCAGTGCGCGAGATCGGCCACTGTGGACCAGAGCTGACCGGCGGGCGCCATCGCACCGGTGTCGGTCCGCGGTTCCTCACGCAGGGTTCCGGACCACGGGTGTACGACATAGCCGCGGGCGAACGGCTCCACCGGGTGGTAGGTCGTGGCGCGCATACCCAGCGGGTCGAACAGCCGCTTGTTCAGCAGCGTCGTCCAGTCCTCACCGGTCACCCGGCGCAGCACGGCGCCGAGCAGCCCGTACGCCAGATTGGAGTAGTGGTAGGTGCGGTGCGGCGGGAACGCCACCTTGTCGGGGGTGAGGCCCGCGAGCAGCGCGTCGATGTCGTCGCCCTCGTGCCGCTCCCACCACGAGCCCTCCGGCTCCCGCTGCAGGCCCGCGGCGTGCCCGAGCAACTGGCGCAGCGTGACCCCGCCGACGGGGGTGCCGGGCAGGTGCCGGTAGAGCAGGTCGTCGAGCGCCAACCGGCCCTCGTCGCGCAGTTGCAGCACCAGCACGGCCGTCATCGTCTTCGAGATCGACCCGATCCGGTAGCGCGTCTCGGGGCCGGGGCGCGGGTCGCCGGCCGCCGCCGGCGCGCCCGCGATCGCCACGTGCGCCAACTCGCCGTCGCGGACGACGCCCAGCGAGATCGCCGGGACCCGGCCGGCCGCCTGGGCGCGGGCGACGGCGGTGTCGACCGAGCGGGCGGTCTCGGGCAGCAAGGACGTCATCTCGGCTGGCTCCCTCGGGGCTGGCGGGCGGCGGTTCCGGAGGGTCAACGGCTCCTATGGACCCGACGTTACCGTCGTGCGACCCTTGCACAGTCGCAATGGGTGCGCCGCCGTGACACGATCGATGTGTGGATGTCGTTCTCTGGGTCGTTCTGGGAGTCGTGCTCGCGGTGGCGGAGATGTTCACCGCGACCCTTTTCCTGTTGATGATCTCGGTGGGCGCGCTCGCGGCGGGCGCCGCGGCGGCGTTGGGCGCACCCGCGATCGTGCAGGCGATTGTTTTCGCCGCCGTGTCGGGCCTGACCGTGTTCGCGGTGCGCCCGATCATCCAGCGGCACCGGCTTTCGGCCCTGGAGACCAACTCCGCGCCGATCGGGCTGGAAGCCTTCGAGGGTTCGAGCGCACTGGTGCTCGAACAGGTCGACGCCGACCAGGGCGTTGTCAAGATCGACGGAGAGACGTGGCGGGCCCGCGCGTACGACAGTCATCAGGTCTTCAAACCCGGTGAGCGGGTACGCGTCATCGAGGTCAAGGGCGCGACCGCCATGGTGTGGCGGGACGATGCGACAGACGGGGACAACACCGGAGAAAAGGTGAACTAGGGATGGACATTGCCATTTGGGTCGTGATCGCGGCGGTCGTACTCGTCGCGGTGATCACGATCGCACGCTCGGTGCGGATCGTGCCGCAGCAGCGGATGGACGTCGTCGAGCGTCTGGGCAAATACAAGCGGACCCTGTCGCCGGGCCTCAACCTCCTGGTGCCCTTCATCGACGCGGTACGCACCAAGGTCGACATGCGGGAGCAGGTGGTCAGCTTCCCGCCCCAGCCGGTGATCACGTCCGACAACCTGGTCGTCTCCATCGACACCGTGCTCTACTTCCGGGTCGTCGACCCGGTCCGGGCCACCTACGAGATCGCCAACTTCCTGCAGGCCATCGAGCAGCTCACCGTGACCACGCTGCGGAACGTGATCGGCTCGCTCGACCTGGAGAAGGCGCTGACGAGCCGCGAGGAGATCAACCGGCACCTGTCCGGTGTGCTCGACGAGACCACCGGCCGGTGGGGCATCAAGGTCACCCGTGTCGAGATCAAGGCGATCGAGCCGCCGCCGAGCATCCGCGACTCCATGGAGAAGCAGATGCGCGCCGAGCGTGACCGGCGCGCCGCGATCCTCAACGCCGAGGGCCACAAGCAGGCCCAGATCCTCACGGCCGAGGGTGAGAAGCAGGCGGCGGTGCTGCGGGCCGACGGTGACCGGCAGTCGCGGATCCTCCAGGCCGAGGGTCAGGCGAAGGCCATCCGCACGGTGTTCGACGCGATCCACACGGCCAACCCGAGCCAGAAGGTGCTGGCGTACCAGTACCTGCAGGCGCTGCCGCAGATCGCCAACGGCTCCGCCAACAAGGTCTGGATCGTGCCGACCGAGCTGACCAAGGCCCTGGAGGGCATGGGCGGCGCGCTGGGCGGGCTGGCCAACATGGTCGGTGACCAGCCGACCCAGGCGGTCGACTCCGGCGCCGTCGAGCGCGAGGCCGACGAGGCGGCGAAGGCCGCCGCGGAGGCGGCGGCTGAGGTCAATCACGAGGTACGCGCGGCGGAGGAGCAGGTCTCCTCGTCGAGCGGGCCGGGCCTGCCGCGGGAGACGCCGGGCATCACCGCCGGCGAGCCGGTGCCACCGTCCACCGTGCTCGGCGAGGAGCGCCCGCCCGAGCGCGCCTGACCGTTCCTTTCGAAAGGGCCTCGCCGCGGCGGGGTCCTTTTGTTTTCGGCGATCCAACGCGAGGGACCCTCGCAAGCTGTCACGATTCGCATAGGTAACGCACGGTCACCCTAAGGTCACGGGCGCCTTCCGCGTGCCCGCCGCCCGGGTGATCGTGGTCCGTTCCGGCGAGAATCGAGGTGACGGCGATGGGTCACGTGGCGAAGCACTCCGCCGGCGCGGGGTCCAACCGGGACCGTTCCGCGTCGCCGGGCAAGCCGGGGGAGCCCGCGGAGGCACCGGCCGATCCGGTCGCGGTCAGACCGGACGAGCCCGGCGACCACCCGGACGACCCGGCCGGCTCGGTGGTGGTCGAGCCGATCGACCGCACCGACCGTACGGTGCTGCGCCCGACCGTGCCGGGCCGCGCGGCCCGGCGCTGGTGGCAGTTCGGCCGCGGCGAACCGGAGGGCCCACGGCCGACCTCACACGCGGCCGGCGCACGCGCGAGGGCCGACGAGGGCGCGGCGGCGTCGCGCGGTCGCGCCGAGGATCCCGAGCGGTCGGCCCGCGGTGGGCGCTCCACGTCGGAGCGACCCGAGGCCGGGCGTGGCGAACCGGCGGGGCGGCACGGCCGCTCTGACGGCGAGGCCCCGTTCCGCTGGCGACCGGCGGGCTCGGACGGCGCCAACCAGCCGTCGACGTGGCGCGGCGCGAACCGCGGCTCATCGACGTCGGACCAGGCGGCTGGCAGCGGTGCCGAGAGGGCACGGGACTCGGCCGAGCCGTCGGCCACGCGCCGCGGCAGCGACCGCGCTGACGCGGGTGACAGCGTGACCGGGCGCACCTACGCGAGTCGCCCGGCAGCCGCGACGGACGACCAGGCGGACCCTGGCCGGGCCCGTCCGGGCGCAGGCGACCGAGACAGCTCGGACAACGGACCGGGACGGACGTCCGCCGGCCGCTCGTCGGCCGGTAGGGACCGCTCGTCGGCTGGTAGGGACTCCGGGGCCGAGTCGGGGCGGGATCGTGGGGATTCGTCACCCGGGAGGTCCTCGGGTCGCTCGTCGGCCGGTAGGAGCGCCGAAGCCGAATCGGCGCAGCGCCCGTTCGCGGGCACCGGCGAAGCGGTGGCTCGTGTGTCGGCCGGTCCGAGCGATGGCAGCGGGCCGCGGACCTACGCGAGCCGTGCGGCCGAGGACGATGGCGACCGCGGCGAGGCTGGGCGGACCTACGCCAGCCGGGCGGCGGCCGCTGGTGGCGACGGCGCGGAGGCCGGTGTCGACGGTGTGAAGCTCGAGGAGGGGCAGCGGTCCAGCCTGCGTCCGAGCGCGACCGGGACCCCGACCTACGAGGGCATGGGCATCGAGGACACCGCCGTGCTGCCGAAGATCGGGGATGCGCTGCAGACGCAGCGGATCTGGACCACGCGGGTCGAGCCGGACGAGGACGAGCGCGAGCCAGAGGACGAGAGCAAGAAGAAATCCGGCAAGAAGATCAGCGTGACCGCGCTGACGGACGTCGGCATCAAGCTTCTGCCGGAGCTCGAGCCGGGCGCGCCCGAAGGCCCGGTGACGAACGCCCGGTGGGCGGCCCTGGTCCGGTCGGCCGCGCGCCGGCTGATCTGGTGCCTGCCGGCCGCGGGCGTGGTCGCCGCGGCGGCGTCGATCGGGGCGATGGTGGGCGGCGGTCCGGCCCACTACCTCAGCGGTGCGTCGCCGTTCCGGCTCTTCGCCTGGGTGACCAGCGTCTGGCTGGGCATGACCGCGATGGTCTGCCTGGTCGGCGTCATGGCCGCGGTACGCAGCCGGGGCACGGCCCTCCTCGGCCTCCTGCTCGGCATCCTGGGCGGCGTCTCGATGCTGATGTTCGCCGCGGTACCACCCGCCACCCCCATGTGGGGCCTGAGCGCCAAAACCCTGGCCCTGTCCTGCGCCGGCATCTACAGCGCCGGCTGGATGGCGATGGGCTGGGCGGTCTTCCGCTCCCGCATGTTCACCCGCGGCGACGGGCTGATGCTCGTCCTCGCCGGTCCGATGATCGGTATCGCCGGGCTCTGGATGTCGCCCTTCCACACCGCCGGTGCGCTGCTGCTCTCCGCGGCGGGTCTCGGCATCGCCTGGAAGTCCGGCAGTACGCTCCGCGCGGTCCGCGCCGGCCGCGCCGAGCCCCCGGCCCCGCCCCTGGAGCTGGCCGAGATCCGCCCGCGCCGCCGCGACAAGCCGCCGAAGGCACCGAAGCCGTCCAAGCGTGCGAAGCGCGCCAAGGCCCGCGCCGACGCGAAGGCGGCCAAGACCAGGAACAGCGCCACAACAGCCGGGGCCCGCCGTGACGGCGCCGGCGGGGACGGGGCCGGCAAGGGCACCGCTGGCAAAGTCGGCCCAGGTGCGGACGGCTCTGCCTGTGACGGTGCCGGCAGGACCGGCGCGGGCGCGGAGGGTGCCAGAGGTGGCGCAGGCAAGGGCCGGTCAGGCGCAGGTCTGGGCGAGCCTGCCCGCGACGGTGACCGCCGGGACGGGCACGTGCCGAGCCGCGCCGCGGGCGACGGACCGACGGGCAGGAGCCCGTGGGCCGACCCGAACTCGGTCGCCGTGGACGCCAACCCCACGACCCCGAGCCTCAGGTCCGCGACCCCGGATCCGAAGGACAGCCGGGACTCCAAACGCACCGACGGCAAAACAAAGCCGGAGCGTACGGGCTGGTTCGGCCGCAGGTCGTCGAAGGCACCGAAGACCCCGACCGCGTCCGACCACCCGACAGCAACGAAGCCGCACCAAGACCAGAAGACGGCCCACACCGCCAAGGACGAGAACCCACCGACGGCCTCGCGCCGACCGGGCAAGCGCCGCCTCCGTCACGGGGCCGAGACCAGGGAGACCAACCCGCCGTCGTCCGACCGCGACCGCAAGCGCTGACCACGAGACCCGGGCACAGCCGCGCCGCCCACCCGGCGCCGGCTGTGCCCGCCTCGTGCCGCAGCCGTCAGAGCTCGCGTGTGGAGCGCAGCGCCTCGGGCGACAGCAGATGTTCGCCGCCCTCGCCCGCCGTGTGGATCCGCCAGTAGTGCGGAGCGATGGCGTCCGGCTCGGCGTCCGTGGCCAGCGGGACGTGCGCCGCGTACACCCCTTTGTCCGCCAGCGCGTCGTGCAGGTTGAGGACCCAGTTGCGCAGCGCCGCGCAGGCCATCCCGACGTTGCCCATCGCCGGCGCGGGCGTCACCGCGTGCGGGCCCGTCGTGTACAGCAGCGTGCCCGTGCCGCGTTCCAGCATCCCGGGCAAAACCTGGCCGGTCGCCGTGATCGCGCCGTGCACGTAGAAGTCGAAGTGCGGCTGCACGTTGGCCACGCTCACGTCCAGCGGGCCCGCCAGCACCAGCCCCGGCTCCGGCCCGCGCGGCGCCGGCGAGAACTCCAGCACCTCGACCGGGTCGTGGTTGGCGGCGATCTCCTTGAAAGCGTCCACCAGGGACGGTCGGTCCATGATGTCCGCCGGATAGCCGGCCGCGTCCACACCCGGCAGCCCGGCCACCAGCGAATCCAATGTGGACCGGCTGCGGGCGATCAGCGCGACCGAGTACCCCTGCGCGCCGAACACCCGGGCGATCGACAGTCCCAGCCCCGGACCCGCGCCGACGATCGCCAGAGTGGGCATGGCGGATCAGCGCCGTGTGTCGACGACGAGCTTGCCGAGCTTGTGGTTGCCGAAGTCGGCCAACGCCTGCGGCGCCTCGGCCATCGCGTACGTGTGGGTGATCGGCACCCGCAGCGTGCCCGACGCGATCGCGTCCAGGATCGTGCTCAGCGCCTCCGGGGTCGCGGTCGGCATCACCGGCGTGACCGTGATGTCGGAGCGACCGACGGCCGTCGTCGAGGCGCCGAGCGCCGACGAGAGGCGCCCACCCGCCGGGAGCAGCGCGGCGAGCGCCGTGGCATCACCGGCGGCGTGCACGATCGCGGTGAGGCCGGACGGTGCGGAGAACCCGCCGTCGGTGTAGTCCAGCGTCTCGTTGGCACCCAGCCCGCGGACGAACTCGGTCGGCTCGCCGGGACGCGCGGTCGCGTAGACCGTGGCTCCCAGGGAACGCGCGAACTGCAGGGCGTACGCGCCGACGCCGCCCGTCGCGCCCGCGACCAGCACGGTGTCCGACGGCGTCAGGGCCAGCGCGTCGACCAGCGCCTTCGCGGTGAGGGCGGCCAGGCCCGCGGCGGCCGCCTGCTCCTCGGTGATGCCCTCCGGCAGCGGAGCCACGCTGCGAGCGTCGAAGATGATCGTGTCGGCCAGCGCCCCGCGGGCCAGCGTCATGCCGGTGATCACGCCGGCCACCCGGTCCCGGGGCCGGATCGTCGCGACGCCGGGCCCGACCCGTTCGACGGTGCCCGCGAAGTCACGGCCGAGGATGACCGGGAAACGATGGGGTACGGAGTCCCAGAGTTGTCCCGATCCGGTCGCGGCGTCGATCCCGTTCAGTGACGCCGCCTCGACCGCCACCCGGATCTGCCCCGGGCCGGGGTTGGGCACCGCGACGTCCAGGACAGCGGGACTCTGGTCGCGCCCGGCGACCGCCAGTGCTCGTGCCATCGCGAGACCACCTCACCTAACCGGGGGATTGTCCCTGCTTAGCTCCTTCTGCGACGCTAGCACGACCGGGGAACGATCCCCGGTTGCCGCCGTAAGGTATCTGCCATGTCTCCCGGAAGCTTGCGGGCCGACGCCGAGCGCAATCGCCGACAACTCGTGGACGCCGCCCGCGCCATCTTCGCGGCCCGCGGCCTGGACGCGCCGCTGGACGACATCGCCCGCCGCGCCAAGGTCGGCAACGCCACCCTCTACCGCCGGTTCCCCCGCCGCCGCGACCTGGTCGGCGCCGTCTTCGTCGAGCCGCTGCGCGAGGTGGTCGCCGCCGCCCGGTCGGCGCTCGACGACCCCGACCCGTGGTCGGCCTTCGCGCGCCACCTGACCTATCTGTGCGAGCTGCAGGCCACCGACCGGGCGCTGGCCGAGCTGCTCACCGCGCGGATGTCCGAAGTGGACGAGCTGGACGACCTGCGGGACATCGCCTTCGACTACCTCACCGCGCTGATCGACCGGGCCCGGACGGCCGGGGCGATCCGGGCCGAGGTCGACCACGCCGACGTCGTGCTGATCCTGATGGCCAACGCCGGCCTCGTGGAGCGCACCGCCACCAGCGCGCCGGACGCCTGGCGCCGGCACCTCGCGTACGTGCTCGACGGGCTCCGCCCGACCTCCGTGCCGACCCGGCCACCGCAGGTCGAGGCCGTCCCGGGTTAAGGCCCGCCGACGACCAGGCGGAGAATGGCCCGCGTGCCGGTCACCGTGATCACCGACCCGGGCGACGAGCGGCTGGGCGACTACCGCGCGCTGACCGACGTCGAGCTGCGTACCCGCTGGGAACCCCCGCACGGCCTGTTCATCGCCGAGGGGGAGTTGGTGCTGCGCCGCGCCCTGCGCGCCGGCTACCGGCCCCGCTCGTTCCTCGTCGACGAGAAGCGCGTCGACCAGCTCGGCGACCTGGCGGACATCGCGCCCGTCTACGCCGGCGGCCAACCCGTGCTGGAGCAGGTGACCGGGTTCCACGTGCACCGCGGCGTGCTGGCCAGCTTCCACCGCCGCCCGCTGCCCCACCTCGACGCGATCCTCGCCGGCGCCCGCCGCCTGGCCGTCCTGGAGGACATCAACAACCACACCAACGTCGGCGCGATCTTCCGCGGCGCGGCCGCGCTCGGCGTCGACGCGGTGCTGCTCTCGCCGACCTGCGCCGACCCGCTCTACCGCCGCAGCGTCCGGGTGAGCATGGGCGAGGTCTTCGCCGTGCCGTACGCGACGCTGGCGCCCTGGCCCGAAGCGCTGACCCGGCTCAAGGACGCCGGCTTCACCGTGATCGCGATGACCCCGGGCGTCGACACCGTCCCGCTGCAGCGCCTCACGGAAAGCCAGCGCGCGAAGGCCGCCCTGCTGCTCGGCGCCGAGGGCCCGGGCATCACCCCGGGCGCGATCCGGGCCAGCGACGTGCGCGTCGCCATCCCGATGCGCCGCGGCGTCGACTCGCTCAACGTCGCGGCCGCCGCCGCCGTCGCCTTCTGGGAGCTCGGTCGGGACGACTAGGAGGGCAGCAGCTTCGCGTAGGTCGCCGGCACGAAGTGCGGCCCGCCCGGCGTGAACACCTCGGAGTCGGACGCCGCCGCCCACGCCTCGGCCGGCACCGCCGCGACCAGCGCCGTCACCACCGGCGTCCCGGACCAGGCCGGCTGCCGGGCCAGCAGCCCGAGCGCGACCAGCGACTCCTCGACCTCGCCGACGCATTCGAAGGGCTTGTGCCCGTCGATGCCGAGGATCTCGAGGTAGCCCGGGATCTGCGCGGGGTCGGCGAACAGGTCGAGCCCGAAGATCTCGACGAGCCGCGCCGGCGTCATGAACGGCGCCATGGCCAGGTAGACGAACCGGCACTTGGGGCAGTGGCCGCACCAGCGGGCGGTCGCGTCCCGCAGCTTGAACGCCTGGTTGCAGCTCGTCACCACGCCGTCGTAGCCGGAGAAGCCCGCGAACAGCTTGGCGATGTGCAGTTCGGAGAGCGTACGCAGCAGCGAGAAGTAGGGGTCGACCAGCCCGGCGTGGGCGGCCAGCGCGTCCCGCAGGAGCCCCTCGGCCTCGACGCCCTTCGACCACTGGTGGTTGATCTCGTGACCGTTCCAGATCAGGTTGGGGTCGGACGCCGAACGCTCGTTGGACATCACCACCGGCCCCAGCCCGCGCAGGACGGCGGTGGCCACGGCGATCAGCGAGTTGATCGCCGTCACCGGGATGTGCCCGTTGCGGGCCCCGGCGGCGTTCAGCTCGAGCAGCAGCGGGTCGAGCGTGCGCCGGGCGGCCAGCGCCGGCACGCCCGAGGCCGCGTTGACGGCCTCGATGATCCGGTTGGGGTTGACGGAGAACGGCACGGGGTCGAACCCGCCACCGCGCAGCGTCTCCAGCGTGACGATCGAGTCCTTGCCGCCGCCGACGGCCGACAGCGGCCGCCCCTCGGTCAGCTCGGGCGCCGGCGCGGCGACCGTGGCGAGCCCCGGCGCGTCCGGCACCAGCGACAGCACGTGCGGCAGGTCGTTGCGGTACGCGTACTCCGCGAGCCCCTTGGTGTAGACGGCGGTGACGTAGTCGAGCACCGGGCCGGAGACGGGCGCGGGCAGCTCGATCCGCGGCGGCGCGGCCGCCTTGTAGTAGCTGACCCCGGCGACCAGGTGGAGCAGCGAGAGGACCTGCCGGAACGCGGCCAGCCGGGCCTGCGACGGCGCGACCGCCGGCACCGGGAAGGTGACGGTCTCGGTGAACGACAACGTGCCGGCCGGCCCGTCGAGCTCGTAGCCGAAGGTCGCCACGCCGGTGGCGGCGTCGTAGGACGTGGACGGGAACCGGAAGACCGCCATCTGGCCGAGCTGCTCGTTGCGCACACGCCATACTAGGTCGGCGCCCGCCACCGGGCCGCCCGACACCACGAGGAGCACGCGCATGAGGCTGGCCGACCTGCAGGGACGCCGGGTCGCCGTGTGGGGCACCGGGCGCGAGGGCCGGGCCGCCGTCGTCGCGATCGCCGCCCAGCGACCGGCCGACCTGGTCGCGGTCGACGACAGCGGCAACTTCCTCAGCCTCCCCTGGGAGGGCGAGCTGGCCGCCGCGGCGCCGCTCACGGATCGTTACGAGGCGCTCGCGGAGGCCGATGTCGTCGTGCGCTCCCCGGGCATCCCGCAGACCCACCCGTGGATGGTCCGGCTCCGGGCGGCCGGGGTGACCGTCACGCAGGGCACCGCGCTGTGGATGGCCGACCATGCCGACCGTACCGTCGGGGTCACCGGCAGTAAGGGCAAGAGCACCACGTCGAGCCTGGTCAGCCACCTGCTCACGGCCGTCGGCCGGCCCAACCTGTACGGCGGCAACATCGGTGTGCCGGTGCTCGACCTGCCCGGCGACGCCGACCAGTACGTGCTGGAGCTGTCCAGCTACCAGTGCTCGGACCTGACCGTCTCGCCGGCCGTCGCCGCCGTCACCGCGCTCTTCCCGGAGCACCTCGACGCGCACGGCGGCGAGGAGGAGTACTACCGCGACAAGCTCAACATCGTCGCCCACGGACCGAAAGCGATCATCTACAACGCCGCCGACCCGCGCCTCGCCCCGCGCCTGCGCGACCGGCCCGAGGCGATCGCCGCGAACGTGGCGGGCGGCTTCCGGATCGAGGCCGAGGACGTCGTCGCTCCCGACGGCACGAGACTGTTCCCCCGGGCGGCGCTCAACCTTCCCGGTCGGCACAACGCCGGCAACCTGTGCGTGGCCCTCGCGGTGCTGACCGCGCTCGGCATCGACTGCGTGACCCGGGCCGACGAACTCCGGGAAGCCGCCAGGACCTTCCAGCCGCTGCCGCACCGGCTCGCCGAGATCGCCGACCCGTCCGGCCTCACGTTCGTGGACGACACGCTGGCGACCAGCCCGCACGCCACGACACACGCGATCGACGCGTACGAGGGCAGGCCGTTGACCGTGATCGTCGGCGGCAACGACCGGGGCGTCGACTACACCGTGCTCCGCGACCACCTCGAACGGCTCGACGCCATCACGGTGCTCGGCATCCCCGACAGCGGGCCGCGGATCGTCGACGCGCTCAAGGGCCTCGACACCGTACGCGCCGAGGTCGTCGAGGATCTGGACGCCGCCGTCCGCCGCGCCCGCGAGCTGACCCCGGCCGGTGGCGTCGTGCTGCTCTCGCCCGGCGCGCCGAGCTACGGCCGCTTCCGCAACTTCGAACACCGCAGCCAGGCGTACGCGGAAGCGATCAAGGAAAGCGCACCCGTCTGACGAGGCCCACGAGGCCGCACGGTGTGCTAGACCGTGAGGATGACGAGCACCGACGACCTGCTGGCCCGGCACCGTGCCGTTATGCCGAGCTGGATGCCGCTCTACTACGCCGAACCGCTCGAGATCGTGTCCGGGTCCGGGCGGCGGGTGACCTGCTCCGACGGCCGCACCTATCTGGACTTCTTCGGCGGCGTGCTGACGACCATGGTCGGGTACGCGATCCCGGAGATCACGCAGGCCGTGGAACGCCAGCTACGCACCGGCGTGGCGCACACCTCGACGCTCTACCTGATCCGGGCGCAGGTCGAGCTGGCCGAGAAGATCGCGAGGCTGTCCGGGATCCCGGACGCGCGGGTGTTCTTCACCAACTCGGGCACCGAGGCCAACGAGGCCGCGCTGCTGATGGCGACCAACCACCGCCGGTCCAACCAGATCCTCGCGGTGCGCAACAGCTACCACGGCCGGTCGTACGCCGCGATGGGCATCACCGGCCACCGCGGCTGGTCGGCGAGCTCGCTCAACCCGCTGCAGGTGAGCTGGCTGCACTCGGGCGACCGGCTGCGCGGGCTGCTGTCCCGGCTCGGTGACGACGAGCAGGTCGACGCGGCCGTCGACGATCTCCGCGAGGTGCTGGCGACGCAGACCGCCGGTGACGTGGCCGCGCTGATCGCCGAGCCGGTGCAGGGCGTGGGCGGGTTCGTGGCCGGCCCCGACGGGCTGTTGGGCGCGCTGAAGAAGGTGTTGGACGAGACGGGCATCCTGCTCATCTCCGACGAGGTGCAGACCGGCTGGGGCCGCACGGGCGACCACTTCTGGGGCTACCAGGCGCACGGCGTAGTGCCTGACCTGCTCACCTTCGCCAAGGGCATCGGCAACGGGTTCGCCCTGGCCGGCGTGGTCGGCCGGGCCGACGTGATCAACCAGGTGCCGGCGACGTCGTTCTCCACGTTCGGCGGCAACCCGATCTCGACGGCCGCCGGCAACGCGACCCTCGACTACGTGCTCGACCACGACCTGCAGGCCAACGCGGCCCGGGTCGGCGCGATCCTGCGCGACGGCCTGACGGAGGCGGTCGGCGACAACCCGATCGTCGGCGAGATCCGCGGCCGGGGCCTGATGCTCGCGATCGAGTTGGTCCAACCGGGCACCACCGTGCCCGACGTGCCGGCGACGTTGCGCGTCTTCGAGGAGTGCCGCAAGGGCGGGCTGCTCGTCGGTAAGGGCGGTCTCTACAACAACGTGCTGCGGATGGGCCCGCCGCTGACGCTGACCGAGGACGAGGCCCGCGAAGCCCTGGAGATCCTGGTCAACGCCATCCGCGAGGCAAGCGCCGCCTAGGCTCTGGCCTGCGGGTCAGGGCCTCCGTTACCGCGTCGAGAACCCCGTCGGTGCAGGCTGCCGGCGGGGTTTCGCGTGGGTGTCGGCGCGTAACAGTTTGAAAACTTCACCCAAAGTCTTGACACAGAGGGGGCTTCAGTAAGAACTTTTACCACTAACAGTTAACACTCTTTTCCGAAAGGCGGTCCCATGATCGAGCGCGAGGCCGACTCGACCGCCACCGCGGTCGTCGATGCCTCGCCCGCCGACGGGGTCCTGCTCCGGGTGCGCGCGGGCCTTCCCGAGTTCACCGGCGCGCTGCAGCGGGTGGCCGAGCAGGTGCTGGCCGACCCGGCCGCCGCGGCCCGCGCGACCATCGTCGAGCTGGCCGAGCGCAGCGGCACCTCGCCCGCGACGATCACCCGGTTCTGCCGGGCGCTCGGCTTCGACGGCTACGCCGACCTGCGCCTCGGCATCGCCGCGGAGACCGGCCGGGCCCGCTCCGCCGGCTGGACGTTCGACATCGGCCGCGAGATCCAGCCGACCGACCCGCTGGACCGCGTGCTCGGCCAGATCATGGCCGCCGACACCCGGGCCATGCACGACACCGCCGCGCTGCTCGACCTGGCCGAGGTGGAGCGCGCCGCGGACGCGATCGCGGCCGCCACCCGGGTCGACATCTTCGGCGCCAGCGGCAGCGCCCTGGTCGGCGAGGAGATGCAGTTCAGCCTCCACCGCATCGGCGTCGCCGCGTGGGCCTGGACCGACGTCCACAACGGACTCGCCAGCGCGGCGCTGCTGCGCCCGGGCGACGTGGCGCTGGGCGTGAGTCACAGCGGCGCCACCCGGGAGACGATCGAGATGCTCGCCGAGGCCGGCAGCCGGGGCGCGACCACGGTCGCGCTGACGAGCTTCCCGCGCTCGCCGCTGGCCGAGCTCGCCGACATCGTGCTGCTGACCGCCGCGCAGGCGACCACGTTCCGGCCGGACGCGCTCTCGGCGCGGCACCCGCAGCTGGTGGTGCTCGACCTGCTCTACATCGCGGTCGCGCAGCGCACCCACGACCGCGCGCACGCGTCGTTCCAGCGCACCGCGCAGGCGGTCGACGGCCACAAGACGGCGAAGGGGGCGGCGCTGTGATGGTCTCCGCGCGTGACTACAAGAACGCCGTACTCCCGCTGCTCGACGGTCTGCTGGACGCCCAGGCCGACGGCCTGGAGCGGGCCGCGGACCTGATCGCCGGGAGCCTGCGCGCCGGGGGAGTGCTGCAGGCGTTCGGCGCCGGGCACTCCGCCGCGTTCGCCGCCGACCTGGTCGGCCGGGCCGGCGGCCTGGTGCCCACCAACCGGATCGACCTCCACGACCTCGTGCTGCACGGCGACGCGCACCGCGACGTGCTCGGCGACCCCAAGCTCGAGCGCGACCCGGAGATAGCGCACCAGCTCTACGCGCTGGCCGGGCCGCAGCCGCAGGACGTGTTCGTGGTGGCGTCACAGTCCGGGATCAACGGCTCGGTCGTCGAGCTGGCGACCCTGGTGAAGGGGCGGGGTCACCCGCTGATCGCGGTCACCTCGGTGGCGCACACGAACAGGGTGGCACCCCGCCACCCGTCCGGTCGGCGGTTGGCCGACCTGGCCGACGTCGTGCTGGACAACGGCGCGCCGTACGGCGACGCACTGCTGCCGACGCACGACGGCGGCACGGTCTGCGCGGTCTCGTCGGTGACCGCTGCGCTCCTCGCGCAGCTGTTGACCGCCGAGGTCGTGCGACGGTTCCACCAACACGGAGAGGCGCCCCCTATCTACCTCTCCGCGAACGTCCCCGGTGGGGACGCGCACAACCACGCCCTCGAATCGCGGTACGCCGGGCGCCTCCGGCGGACCGCATAACCCCGATCGATGAATCGAGGAGACAAGATGTCGCAACTCCCCGACAGCACGTCGGACCTCAGTCGCCGCAACCTGCTGCGCGGTACCGCGGCCGCCGGTCTGCTCGCCACCCCCGCCGTCGGCCTGCTCTCCGCGTGTGCCGGCAGCTCCACGGGGGATGACAAGGCCGACACCGGGGCCAAGACCTCCGACAACCCGCTCGGCGTGGCCGACAGCGGCCAGGTCGAGGTGGTCGTCTTCAACGGCGGCCTCGGTGACGCGTACGCGAAGTTCGACGTGACCGTCTTCAACAAGAAGCACGCGAACGTCAAGGTCAACCTGAGCTCGACGCAGAAGATCAAGACCGAGCAGCAGCCGAAGTTCAGCACCACCCCGGCCGACCTGATCAACAACGCCGGCGCCGACATCATGGCGCTGGACACGCTGGTCAACGAGGGCGCGCTGACCGAGCTCACGCCGCTGCTGGACGCGCCGAGCTGGGACGACCCCAACCAGAAGGTCCGCGACACCCTGCTGCCGGGCACCGTCAACGACGGCACGTTCGACGGCAAGGTGTTCGTGCTGAACTACGCGTACACCGTGTTCGGCATGTGGTACAACCAGGCGCTGTTCGACAAGAACGGCTGGACCATGCCGACGACCTTCGACGAGTTCTTCGCGCTCGCCCCGAAGATCAAGGCGGCCGGCACCGCGCCGTTCGCGTTCGCGGGCAAGTACCCGTACTACATGCGCTGGGCCATCATGAGCTGGATCTGGAAGTCCGGCGGCAAGCAGGCGGTCGTCGACATCGACAACCTCAAGCCCGGTTGCTGGAAGACCCCTGAGGTGATGGCCGCCCTCGAGGCGACCGAGAAGATCGTCAAGGACGGCTACACGCTGGCCGGCTCGGCGACGCTGACCCACACCGAGTCGCAGCAGGCGTGGCTCGACGGCAAGGCGGCGATCCTGCCCTGCGGCACCTGGCTCGAGAACGAGATGCGCCAGACGATCCCGTCCGGCTTCCAGATGAAGCTCGCCAACTTCTGGGACGTCAGCGCGAACGACAAGGCCAAGGGCGCCGTGTACGCCGGCTCGGGCGAGAACTGGATCGTCCCGAAGAAGGCGGCCAACGCGGCTGGCGGCATGGAGTTCCTGCGGGCCATGTTCTCCGTCGAGGGCGCCGGCAAGTTCGCGGAGCTGACGAGCTCGCTCTCCTCGCGGGCCGGTTCGGGCGACAAGGTCACCAACTCGACCGCGCTGGTCTCGGCCGGCGAGGTCATGAAGAAGGCCACGGGCGACCTGGTCTCCTTCAAGCACCCCGACTGGTACGCCGACGTCGACAAGGCGGAGCAGAACGCGATCGGTGAGCTGATGGCCGGCCGTATGACCGCCGCGAAGTTCGCCGATACGCTCCAGGCGGCCACGGACAAGGTGGCCGGCGACAGTTCCATCAAGAAGTTCACCCGCGACGCCTAGAACGGATAGTCGAGATGCGGCACGGTAAAGCCCGCTTCATCACGAGTTTCCTGTTCCTGCCGGTGCTGCTGTACGTGTTCTACGTGCTGTGGCCCTACGCGCAGGACATCGGGTACTCGCTGACGAACTGGGGCGGTTACTCCGACACACAGGAGTTCGTCGGGCTGGACAACTACGTCCGGCTGGTCAAGGACGAGCTGATCCGCAAAGCCTTCTGGCACAGCGTGTTCTTCCTGGTCACCGTGCCGGTCTTCACGATCGCACTGGCCCTGCTCTTCGCGTTCCTGCTCAATGTGGGCGGACGCGGGAGCAGGGCCGGGGTCCGCGGCGTCTGGGGCTCCAACGTCTACAAGGTGATCTTCTTCTTCCCGCAGGTGCTCTCGCTCGTGCTGGTCGCCATCATGTGGCAGGCCATCTACCGCGGCGACAGCCAGGGCCTGCTCAACGGGATCCTGATGAAGATCGGCCTGGTCGACGCCGACAAGCCCCTGCAGTTCGTCGCCGACCCGACGCCTTTCCTCGGCGTACCCACCGTGCTCTGGTTCCTGCTCCTGATCGCGGTCTGGGGCGGCACCGGTTTCTACATGGTGCTGTTCTCCGCGGCGATGCAGTCGATCCCCAAGGACATCTTCGAGGCCGCGACGCTCGACGGGGCCAGCCGGATCAGCGCGTTCTTCCGGATCACGCTGCCGCTGCTGCGCGACTCGGTCTCGGTCGCCTGGGTCTACCTCGGCTTCATCGCCCTCGACATGTACGCGCTGGTCTACGTCATGACGCCCAGCCAGGGTGGGCCTGACCACGCGAGCGAGGTGTTCGCGTCGGTCATCAACTTCACCGCGTTCAACAAGGGCCAGTTCGGCTACGCCTGCGCGATGGCCGTCGCCCTCGGCATCTTCACCCTGCTGCTGGCCGCCGTGCAGCTGCGGGTCACCCGCCGCGAGCGGATCGAGTACTAGGAGTCGGCATGAGTACGGTTACTACGCCACCCTCGGCGGGCACCGTCGGCGTGGCCGCCCCGCAGCCCGACCGGCGGCGCGCGAAGGACGGCTCCTCGCTCGGCGACGTCGCGGTCAGCGGCTTCTCCCACCTCTTCCTGCTCGTGTGGGGCGCGATGGTGGTGCTCCCGCTGCTGTGGGTGGTGGTCTCCTCGTTCAAGACCGACCAGGAGATCATCCGCAAGCCGCTCTCGCTGATCCCCGAGGGCCTGCACTGGGGCAACTTCTCGCGGGCCTGGACCAACGGCCACTTCACCGACGTCTTCCTCGACACGGTGATCATCGTGGGCGGCGGCGTGTTCCTCACGATGCTGCTCGGCTCGATGGCCGCGTACGTGCTGGCCCGGTACGAGTTCCCCGGCAACCGGGTCATCTACTACCTGTTCCTGGCGGGCCTGACGCTGCCCGTCTACATGGCCGCGGTGCCGCTCTACAAGGGCATCGACAACATGGGCAAGATCGTGCCGTTCCTCGGGCACAACCAGTACGCGATGCTGATCCTGGTCTACGTCGCCTGGTCGCTGTCGTTCACGGTCTTCTTCATGCACTCGTTCTTCCGCACGCTGCCCACCACGGTGGCGGAGGCGGGGCTGGTCGACGGCTGCTCGCACACCGCGCTGTTCTTCCGGGTCATGCTGCCGATGGCCAAGCCCGGCCTGATCAGCATCGGCATCTTCAACGTGATCGGGCAGTGGAACCAGTGGTACCTGCCCGTGCTGCTGATGCAGCCCCAGAGCGGCGAGGACAAGCGCGCCCCGATCTCGCAGGCGCTGATCGACCTCTCGGTCAACCAGGGCTACCGGTCCGACTGGTCCGGCATGTTCGCCGGCCTGACGATGGCGATGCTGCCGGTGCTCGCGGTCTACATCATCTTCCAGCGCCAGGTCCAGGCGGGCCTGACGGGGAGCATCACGAAGTAACTGTCGTACCCGTCGGGTCTAATGGGTCCGTGCTGGTCGCGGCGGTTCCGGGGGAGGGCGGTTCGGGTCGGCTCCTGCCGCTCGACGACAGGGGCCGCCCAGCCGGCGCCGCCGCGACCGTGCCGTCCCTGGCCTCGGCCGTCGCGTCGCTCGAAGCTTCCGATTCGCCGCGCTGGGTCTGGCCCGCGACGTCGGCTGTTTATCCCGGGTTGCTCCGATCCGGGGTGCGGGTCGCGCGGTGTCATGACGTCGAGCTGACCGAGGCGCTGCTGCTCGGGTCCGCGGGGTCCTGGGGTGCGCCGCGGTCTCCCGCCGCCGCGCTGGCCCGGTTGCGGGGCACGCCGGTGCCGCCCGATCCGCCGCCTGCCGCGGCGACGCCGCCCGGGGGTGGGCAGGGCGAGCTGTTCGCGGCGCCGTCGGCTTCGTCGTCGGTCGGGCTCGAAGACCTGGTCACCGTGTACGCGGACCAGCGCGCCCGGATGGCCGACGTGCCCACGTCGCCCGCGGGGTTCCGGCTGCTGGTGGCCGCCGAGTCGGCCGGTGCCCTGGTCGCGGCCGAGATGGGGTTCGCCGGGCTGCCGTGGCGGGCCGACCTGCACGACGAGCTGCTCCGCTCGCTGCTGGGGGCGCCGTCAGCGGTGGGTGGGCCGCCGGCCCGCCTTGTGACGCTGGCCGCGGAGATCGCCGCCGCGTTCGGGGTCCGCTCGGTGCACCCGGAGTCCCCGGGCGAGCTGCTCAAGCTGTTTCACCGGGCCGGAGTCGACGTGCCCAACACGCGGTCCTGGGTGCTGCAGCACGTCGACCATCCGGCGGTGCGCCCGGTGCTGGCCTACAAAGAGCTCTACCGGATCTGGACGGCGCACGGCTGGGCGTGGCGCGACGCCTGGGTGCGCGACGGCCGGTTCCGGCCCGAATACGTGCCGGGCGGGGTGGTCTCCGGGCGGTGGGCCAGCCGCGGCGGGGGAGCGCTGCAGATCCCCAAGGTGGTCCGGCGGGCGGTGGTCGCCGACCCGGGCTGGCGCTTCGTGGTCGCCGACGCCGCCCAGCTCGAGCCCCGCGTCCTGGCCGCGGTCTCGGGCGACGCCCGGCTGGCCGCGGCGGGCCGGGCCGGCGACCTCTACGCGGCCCTGGCGGCCGACGCCTTCGACGGCGACCGGGCCAAGGCCAAGGTGGCACTGCTCGGCGCCATGTACGGCCAGACGGGCGGCGCGGCGGTGCCGGCGCTGGCCGCGCTGCGGGGGCACTACCCGACGGCGTTCGACTACGTCGAGAGCGCGGCCCGCACGGGGGAGGGCGGCGGCCTGGTGCGGTCCTGGCTGGGGCGCACCTGCCCGCCGTCGTCGGTCTCGGTGTCGCTGGCCGACGCGGGTTACGAGGGCGGCGAGCCCGCCGCGGGCGGTGGTGCGCGGGCGCGGGCCCGCGGCCGGTTCACCCGCAACTTCGTCATCCAGGCCACGGCGGCCGAGTGGGCCCTGGCGCTGCTGGCGACGCTGCGCACGACACTGGCCGGCACGCCGGCCGAGCTGGTCCTGTTCCAGCACGACGAGGTGCTGGTGCACTGCCCGGCCGACCAGGCGGAGGCGGTGGTCACGGCGGTCCACGAGGCGGGCGAGCGCGCGACCCGCACGCTCTTCGGCGACACGGAGGTCCGCTTCCCGATGGAGGCGACCGCGGTCGACTGTTACGCGGAGGCCAAATGAGCACTGATTCGGTGACGTCCCGCGACGGGACGCCGATCGCCTACACGCGCGCCGGGGCCGGGCCGGCGGTCGTGCTGGTGGGCGGCGGGCTCGACGACGGCGCCGAGAACGCGCCCCTGGGCGCGGCGTTGGCGCGGTCGTTCACGGTCGTCAACTACGCGCGTCGCGGCCGCGCGCCCAGTGGCGACACCGCGCCCTACGCGGTGGAGCGGGAGATCGACGACCTGGCCGCGTTGCTGGCCGTGGTCGACGGTCCCGCGCATCTCTTCGGCGCCTCCTCGGGCGGGGCGCTGGCGCTCACCGCCGCGGCGGCCGGGCTGCCGGTCGGGCGGGTCGCGGTCTACGAGGTTCCCTACTTCACCGACGCGGGCCTGCGCGCCGCCTGGGCCTCCTATGTGGACGAGCTGACCGCGCTGCTGGCCGCCGGGCGGCCCGACGAGGCCCTCGCCGCGTTCATGCGGGTCGCCGGGTCCGGCCCCGACGACATCGCCGCCGCCCGGGCGGCACCGGTCTGGCCGTCGTTGGTCACGCTCGCGCCGACGCTGGCCTACGACGCGGCGTGCCTCGGCGACGGGAGCGTGCCGGCGGAGCGCCTCGCCGCGATCCGGCAACCGGTGCTCGTCGCCACCGGAGCCGACGCCGAGGGCCTGACCTTCTTCCACAGCGCCGCCGACGCGCTGGTGGCCGCGCTGCCGCACGGCACGCGCGCGGTGCTGTCGCGACCCGGCCACGTCGCCGACCCCGAGATCCTGGCCCCGGTGCTGCGGGACTTCTACGTGTCGTGACGCGTGGGTGCTTGCCGCCCGGCCCGCCGCCGGACGAGCGTGGCCCGGGTCGGTGACCCAGCTTGTCAGCGCTCGTCGAGCTGCTCGGCCAGGCCGACGATGATCCCCTCGGGGCCGCGGACGTAGCAGAGCCGGTAGCTGTCGCCGTACCGGACCAGCTCGCCGACGAGCTCGGCGCCGTGGGTGCGCAGGCGGGCGAGGACGTCCTCGATGTCCTCGACGGCGAACATGATGCGACCCATGCCCAGCGTGTTGGCCGGCGCGTTCCTCGGCTCGGCGCTGATCGCCTTGGGCGTGTGGAACGTCGTCAGCTCGACCCGGCCGTGGCCGTCGGGGGTGCGTACGACCGCGATGTCCGCCCGGACCCCGTCGAGCCCGACGAGCTGGTCGACCGACGCGCCCTCGACCGTCGTCTGACCCTCCAGCTCGAGACCGAGCGCGACGAAGAACGCGATCGCGGCCGCGAGGTCGTCGACGACGATGAGGACGTTGTCCATCCGCTTGACCATTGGTGCTCCTTCTTCCGGGATGCGTGGCTTCAGCCTCCACCGGGGACAACCCATTCGTCCAATGCCAACTTCTGCGGTTATCCATAAGTACGATGAATGAATGCTGGACCTCGTGCGGCTACGCATCCTCGCGGCGATCGCCGCGCACGGCTCGGTCACCCAGGCCGCCAAACACCTGAGCTACTCCCAGCCCGCGGTCAGCCACCACCTGGCCCGGCTGGAGGCCGAGACGGGCGCCCGCCTCGTCCAACGCGTCGGGCGGGGCATCCGACTCACGCCCGAGGGTGCGCACCTGGCCCGCCGCGCCGCCGAGATCGTCGGGCGGGTCGACACCGCCGCCGCGGAACTGTCGGCGATGGTGGGCCTGCGTACCGGCCGGGTCCGGGTCGCCGGCTTCCAGTCGGCGCTCGCGGCCCTGATCCCGCACGCGGCGGCCACCCTGCGCCGCGACCACCCCGGCATCGAGTTGCACCTGGCCGACGCGCACCCGCAGGTCGCCCTGGACCTGCTGCGCGACGGGCAGGTCGACGCCGCGGTCATCTTCCGGTACGACGACACGACACCGGACGACATCCGCGCCACGCACCTGTTCGACGACCCGATGCACCTGCTCAGCCTGCGCGCGGGCGAGACGCTGCGCGACCACCGCGACGCCGACTGGATCGCGGGCTGCGAGAACTGCCGCCGCGAGTTCGTCGACGCCTGCGAGCGGGTGGGCTTCACCCCGCACGTCGCCTACACCAGCGATGATGTGATCGTCGAACAGGCCCTCGTCGCCGCCGGCATGGGCGTGGCCACGATGCCGGGCCTGTCCCTGCGTACCCACCGGGCACCGGGCATCGAAGCGACCCCGCTGCCGGACTTCCGGCGCCGCGTCTACCTGGCGACCTACGGCGACCCGCCGGACCCACCGGCCACCGCGGCCTTCGTGGCGGCGCTGCGTCAGGCGGTCGCCGAGGTCCGCCCGGGCGAGGCCGCGGCGGGCTAGCGCAGGGTCATCCGTCCATGGTGCCTGGGCTCAGCCGGTGGCCGTCGCGAAGACGATCACGTTGTCCTGGTAGTTGTGCGTCTTCGCGTCGAACTCACCGCCGCAGGTGACGAGGCGCAGGCCGGGCTTGTCGTTCGGGCCGTACACCAGGTCGGTCGGGAACTTCCTCTTCGGGTACGACTTGACGCCGTCGACGGTGAAGCTCGCGGTGATGCCGTCCTTGCGCGTCACCGTGATCACGTCCTTGGGCCGCAGCTCACCCAGCTTGAAGAAGACAGCCGGTGCCGTCTTCGTGGTGACGTGGCCGACGATCACGGCGTTGCCGAGCTCGCCGGGTGTGGGGCCGAGCGAGTACCAGCCCGCGAGGTCGGCCTTCTTGAGCGGCGGCACCTGCAGGGTGCGGTCCTTGTTGAGCTTCAGGTTGAGGATCGTGGCCGACACGCCGATCCGCTTGATGGCGACGGTCACGGGCTCGGAGCGGCTGAGCGGGACCGGCGCGGGCGCCGGTGTCGCGGCCTTGTCGGCCGGCCGCGGCGACCCGCTCGCGGCCTTCGGACGGGGCGACCCGCTGGGCGTGGCCGCCGGCAGCGTCGGCTCGAAGTCCGGTGCGGCCGCGGCGACCGGCGCCGGGGGCGTCGGCGCCCCCTGCATCGACGCGCCGAGCAGGCCCACACCGGCCAGTGCGGTCAGCGCGACGAGCACGGCGCCGGCGGCGCGCCACGGAGTTCCGTGGCGGCCGCCGGTTCGTGCCGTCGGGCCCTCAGGCCACAGAGCCATCGGTCCGCCGGCGGCGCAGGAGGACGAGCCCACCCAGCGCGGCCGCGCCGACCAGCGCGCCGCCGGTGGTGGCGAGCGTCGCGTCGGTGCCGCCGCCGGCGCCACCGTCGACCCAGCCCTTCGGCGGGCCGCACTCCTTGTCGCCGTCCTTCTTGGCGGCTTCTTCCTTCACCGGCGCCCCGTGGGGGGCCTCCTTCTTGTCTTCCTTGCCCTGCCACTCGCTGGCGGCGCAGGCCTTGTCGTCATGACCCTTCGTCCAGTCACCGCCGGGGTCGCTGGCCAGCGCGATGCCGGGTGCGATCAACAGCGTCGCCCCGCCCAGCGCGACGCTGGCGAGAACCTTGCCGACGAACCTCTTAGACATGGGTGATGTCCCTTCTTGCCCCCGTGAGCCCGACGGACAGCCGAGCCATGACCGACACTAGCCATGTTGTACGTTTTGTGAGGCTTTATCAGCAACGTCGGATAAATCCGTCGCTGCCCGAGTCGGCCGGTCGGATAGACGACTGCGGCGGTGCGCACCGGGGGCGGCCGTGGCAAGACTGTGGTCCGTATCGATTCACTCGCCGTGCGGAGGCTGGCGTGGGTCGGATCGCGGGAATCGTCATAGCTGCCGGTGGGGGCCGGCGCATCGGCGGCCCGGAGGCATTGCTGCGCCGCGGCGAGGCCCTCCTGGTCGACACGGTGTGCGGGATCGCCCGCGAGGTCGGCTGCGCTCCGCTGGTCGTGGTGCTCGGCGCCGCGGCCAACCAGGTGCGCGCGGCCGCCGCCCTGACCGGCACCACAGTCGTGGTCGACAAGGCCTGGGGCACAGGCCTCGGCTCCAGCCTGCGGGTAGGCCTGGAGGCCCTGACCGAAGCAACCTCGCCCACCGCGCCGGCTCGCGCGACCGCGGCCTCGACGGGCGGCGCGCCGGCGGTCTCGCGGGCTGGCCTGCCGGTGGCTTCCCCGGCTAGCGCCCCGGCGGCCTCGCGGGCTGGCCTGCCGCCCGCTCCCCCGGCTGGCGCCCCGGCGGCCTCGCGGGCTGGCCCGCCGGCTTCGACGGCGAGCGCCCCGGCGGCTTCGCCGGCTGGCGCCCCGGGGGCTTCGCCGGCTGGCGCCCCGGCGGCCTCGCCGGACGGTGCGGCCGGTGGCCCCGTCGACGCCGCCCTGGTGCTCACCGTCGACATGCCGGGCGTGACCGTCGAGGCCGCCCGCCGGGTGGCCCTGCTCCCACACCCGGGCGCGCTGGTCTGCGCGACCTACGCGGGCCTCCGCAGCTACCCGATGCTGCTCGGCCGCCGCCACTGGCCCGGCATCGCCACGCTGGCGAAGTCCGACGTGGGCGCACGCCCGTACCTGCTGGCCCACCAGACCGAGATCGTCGACATCGCCTGCGACGCGGTGGCGGACGGCCACCGCCTGGACAAGCCCGACCTGGTCACCGCCTTCGGCCTGACCAGACCAACCGCCGACTGACCGCGCGGGATTGATCGGGGAACGCCGCATCCAACCCGCGTCGGTGGGGTAGGTAGGGGCATGGCCCAGGACAAGAACCAGACACCACCAGAAGACGAGCCGGAACAGCCCAACGAGCCCAATGAGTTCGGGTTCGCCGGGGGTGCTACCGGGCCCGAGCCGAACCTTACCGACGACGAAGTCTCGGAGGGGGAGGAGATCGCCGTGCCGGCCGGGGACATCACCGGTGCCATCGTGAGCGCCATCGAAGGTGGGCGGGAACGCGACGAACGCCACGATGACAAGGAGCGGCGCGACGAGCAGAGTTGACCTGGCCAGCCACGGTCGACGAACGGGGAAAGAAGCAATGACCACGTCGCGGGAGGAACGGTTCGCGCGCGGGATGGCGGTGCTCACCGCGGTCAACGGCGAGAACGGCGCGAAGTTCATCGACTCGCTCGCGGACGTCTCACCCGAGCTCGGGCACCAGGTCGCGGCCTGGGCGTACGGCGACATCTACGCCCGGCCGCAGCTCCCGCCCCGCGACCGGCAGCTCGTCACCCTCGGCATGCTCACCGCCCTCGGTGGCTGCGAGCCGCAGCTCGAGGTCCATGTCGACGCCGCGCTGAACGTCGGCCTCACCCCGCGGGAGATCGTCGAGGCGCTGCTGCAGAGCGCCGTCTACTGCGGCATGCCCCGCGCCCTCAACGCCACCTCCGTCGCCAGGAAGGTGTTCGCCGCGCGCGGCCTCCTGCCCGTCAGGGACGAGACCCAGGGCGACTAGAGCTCGTACCGCGTCCCCACCGTGTTCGGGCGGGTCGCGGCCGGCATCGCCGTCGCCAGCGCCTGCTGGGCGATCCACGACGTGCAGTGTGACGGCACCAGCAGCGCCGGCGACTCGGCGGCCAGCGCCGCGACCGTCGAGTCGACGACCGGCCCGGCGCGCAGGTGGAAGCCGCCGAGCACCGCGTACACCTGGGAAATGCCCGTCAGCCGCTTCGCGTAGCGCACGATGTTGACCACCCCGGCGTGCCCGCAGCCGGTCAGGATGACGAGACCTTTGCCCGCCACGTGCAGCACGAGGGCCTGGTCGTCGTGGATCAACGGATCCGGCTGCCACGACCCGTCGACGAGAGCTTCGTGGTTCGGGATGCCCTGCTCGAACGGCACCGTCCGGTCGACCTCGCCGGTCACTAGCAGCATGCCGTCCAGCAGGTACGACGGCTGCCGCCCCTCGATGATCTGGAAGCCGACGCCCTCGATCGCGGACCGCGACGGGACGGGCAGCTCGAAGGCGCGGTCCGGACCGGTCACCAGGCGGCGCGCCCGCCAGAAGTCGGGATGAAGGAAGACCGGCATGTCGGTACGACCGAGCCGGCGCACCAGCCCGTCGAGTCCCATCACATGGTCGAAGTGCCCGTGGCTGAACACGATCGACTCGAACGAGTCGGGCCGCAGCTCCAGCCGGTCCAGGTTGCCGATCAGCCCGTCGGGCGTGACCCCCGCGTCGAACAGGATCCGCCGGGCGGCACCGTCGACCCGCAGCTCGACGAGCGCCGAGAAGCCGTGCTCGGCCCGCAGCCCGTCGACCGTCTGCCCGGCCACCGAGATCGCGTCGGGCACCGGCGCGGCCCGGCCACCGCTGCCCACCGCCCCCCAGCGCTTGATCGGGCCCTCGTCGGGCAGCAGCACGTCGGTGTAGTTGTCGATCAACGTCGTGACGTGCACACCGTCGACCGGACGCAGCGTTACGGACGCCTCCATCACGCCATTGTGCGCCCGCAAGGGCCTAGTCACGGCCCATGGTGAGGATGAGGTCAGCGACCAGCGCGGTCCAGCCCGTCTGGTGCCACGCGCCCAGCCCGGCACCGTTGTCACCGTGGAAATACTCAGGAAAAACGATGAGATCCCGCCAGTCGGGATGCGTCTGGAACAGCTCGCACGCGCCGTAGATCGCCCGGCGCCCGGTGCGGTCCCGGGTGAACAGCCCGATCACCCGCCGGGAGAGATCGTCGGCGATCGCCGCCAGCGGCAGCCGCACCCCCGATCCCGTCGGATACTCCACCAGCAGGTCGTCGCCGAAGAACGCCCCGAACTCGCGCAGCGCCCCGATCAGCAGGAAGTTGGTCGGCAGCCAGATCGGCCCGCGCCAGTTGGAGTTGCCGCCGAACAGCCCACTCGTCGACTCGGCCGGCTCGTAGCCGACCGTGAACTCCTGCCCGCCCAGCGACACCGTGAACGGCTTGTCGAGGTGCTGGCGGGAGAGTGTGCGCAGCCCGTACGGCGACAGGAACTCGGTCTCGTCGAACATCCGGGACAGCATCCGGACGAGTTGCTCCGGCGCGACCATCGCCAGCAGCCGCTGTTGCCGCCCGTCGCCCGCCCGGCGCCGGGTGCCGACGACCAGACCGTATTCCGGCCGGTTCTGCAGGAACCAGCGCAGCCGCAGCGACAGTTCCGGGAGCCGGTTGACCACGTGCGACGACATCGACGCGGTCGCGGCCAGCGGCAGCAGCCCGACCACGGAACGCACCTTGAGCGGCACCTTCGAGCCGTCCGGCAGCCGCAGCACGTCGTAGAAGAACGCGTCCTCGGCGTCCCACAACCCCTGCTCGTACGCCGCCGACGCGATGTAGGCGAAGTGCTCGAAGAACTTCGTGGCGATGTCCTCGTACGCCGGCGCGTGCACCGCCAGGGTCAGCGCCATGTCGAGCAGGTTCAGCGCGTACATGGCCATCCAGCCGGTGCCGTCGGACTGCTCGAGCACCCCGGCGACCGGCAGCGCCGCCGACCGGTCGAACGGGCCGACGTTGTCGAGGCCGAGGAAGCCGCCCTCGAACACGTTGTTGCCGGTGACGTCCTTGCGGTTGACCCACCACGTGAAGTTGAGCAGCAGCTTGTGCATCGCCCGCGCGAGGAAGTCGACGTCGCGCCCGCCGTCGATCTCGAACACCCGCAGCGCCGCCCACGCGTGCACCGGCGGGTTCACGTCGCCGAACGCCCACTCGTACGCGGGGATCTGGCCGTTGGGGTGCATGTACCACTCGCGCAGCAGCAGGAGCAGTTGCGCCTTGGCGAACGCGGGGTCGACCCGCGCCAACGTGACACAGTGGAACGCCAGGTCCCAGGCCGCGAACCAGGGGTACTCCCACGGGTCCGGCATGGAGATGACGTCGAAGTTGGTCATGTGCCGCCAGGCGCTGTTGCGCCCGTGCCGGCGTCCGGCTGGTGGCGTCGGCGAGCCCGGGTCGCCGTCGAGCCACTGCCGCACGTCGAAGTGGTAGAACTGCTTGCCCCACATGAGGCCCGCGATCGCCTGCCGCAGCACGGAAGCCTCGTCCGCCGACGCGCCGGCCGGGGTCAGCGCGGCGAAGAAGGCGTCCGCCTCGGCCGACCGCGCGGCGAACACGGCGTCGTGGTCGGCTCCCAGATCCAAACGTGGTGCGGGGCGGCGCGGCCCACCAGGTGGCGCGACGGCGCACAACCGCAGCCGGATCGTCGCCGACGACCGCGCCGGCACCTCGAGCACGTAGTGCAGCGCCCCCTTGGTGCCGACGCGGGCCGGGTTGACCGTCGCCGCACCCTGCACGACGTGGTCGTTGATGCCGTCCTTCGGATAGCGCGACCCGCCGGCCAACCCCCAGAGCCGCTGCGCGTTGGACTCGTTGTCACACAGCAGCGGCGTCGGTGCGCCGTCGCCCTCCAGCACCAGGTCGCCCAGCACCCAGTGGCTGCCGACCAGCCGGTTGTCGCCGTCGGCGGCCAGCCGGGGCACGGCGTCGCGTCCGGGCAGCCCCCACGACCAGGTGTTGCGGAACCAGAGCGTGGGCAGCACATGCAGGGTGGCGGCCTCGGGACCGCGGTTGGCCACCGTGATCCGCACGCAGACGTCGGTCGGCGCGGCCTTGGCGTAGTCGACGGTCACGGCCCAGAACCGGTCCTCGGCGAACACGCCGGTGTCGACCAACTCGTATTCCGGCTCGTCCCGGCGGCGCAAAGCGTTGACCGCCACCAGCCGGTCGTACGGGAACGCCGCCTGCGGATAGTGGTAGCGCCAGCGCATCGCGGAGTGGGTGGGCGTCGACTCCTCGTACCACCAGTACTCCTTGACGTCCTCCCCGTGGTTGCCGCCGTCGCCGCCGAGGCCGAACATCCGCTCCTTGAGGATCGGGTCGACGCCGTTCCAGAGGGCCAGCGCGAGGCAGAACGTCTGTCGGTCGTCGCAGATCCCGGCCATCCCGTCCTCGTTCCACCGGTAGGTGCGGGACCGGGCGTGGTCGTGCGGGAAGTAGTCCCAGGCGGTGCCGTGCTCGCTGTAGTCCTCGCGGACCGTGCCCCAGGCGCGCTCCGCGAGGTAGGGCCCCCAGGAGCGCCAGGGCCGCGCGCCGCTGTCGGCCTCGGCGAGCCGTGCCTGTTCGGCCAGCACCTCGGCGGTCACCTCCATGCCATTGATCTTCCCCCGCAGCCCGCGCCCCGGGTCATTTTGCGCCGGGCGTGTTACCAACCGCCGCAACCAGTCACAACGGCGCCGGGTTCTCCATGCCGACTGTCAGTCCAGGCATCGGAATCCAGCAGGGCATCGGAAGCCAGCAGGGCATTCTGGCTCATGGCACGCCGGTAAACGACATATTTCGCGGCATTGAGCGGTCTTTGCCCAAGATTGCCCTAGGCTCCCAAACGACCCACTTGGCGCGCCGGGCACCCAACTCGGGTGCCTACAGCCGTATGTCCAGGTGTGACCGCAGGGGGGCCGGGCCATGAAAAGCACCGCCGAGATTCTCGACGACGAACCGGTCATCGCCGGTTCTGGCATCAGGCGTGTCCTGATGCTGTCGTGGGAGTACCCGCCGGTGGTGGTCGGTGGCCTCGGCCGGCACGTGCACTCGCTGGCCACGTCGCTCGCCGCGGCGGGCCACGAGGTCACCGTCGTCACCCGGCACGCGGCGGGCGCACCCCTGGAGGAATACCAGGAGGGGGTACGGATCGTCCGGGCGCCCGAGGACCCGCCGAACTTCCCGCTCGCGACACCCTCGCTGCTGGCCTGGACGATGGCGTTCAACCACACGCTGACCCGGGCGGCCCTGCGGGCGGCCGAGAGCGGCGAGTACGACGTCATCCACGCCCACGACTGGCTCGTGACGCACACCGCGGTGACCCTCAAGGAGCACCTCGACCTGCCGCTGGTCGCCACGATCCACGCCACGGAGGCCGGCCGGCACCAGGGCTGGCTGCCCGACGAGATGAACCGCTGCATCCACAGTGTCGAGTGGTGGCTGGCCCGCGAGGCGTGCAAGATCCTCGTCTGCTCCTCGTACATGAAGTGGGAGGTGTCCCGCCTCCTGGAGTTGCCGCCGGACCGGGTCGAGGTGATCCCCAACGGCGTCAACGACCGCGTCTGGCGGGCCGGGCCGCGGGCGGTGGCGACGGCGCGCAAGCAGTTCGCCGGCGACGGGCCGCTGGTCGGCTTCGCGGGGCGCCTCGTGTACGAGAAGGGCGTCCAGCACATCATCCGGGCGGTGCCCCGGCTCGCCGCGGACCACCCGGGCCTGCGGGTCGTGATCGCCGGCGACGGACCCTTCCGCGGCGAGCTCGAGTCGGAGACACACCGGCTGGGCATCCCCGACAAGGTCAGCTTCGTCGGCTTCCAGAGCGAGGCCACCCTGCCGGCCCTGCTCGCGGCGACCGACACCACCGTGGTGCCGAGCCTCTACGAGCCGTTCGGCATGGTCGCCCTGGAGGCGGCCGCCGCGGGCGCCCCGCTGGCCGTGGCGGCCACCGGCGGCCTGGCCGAGATCGTCGAGCCCGGCGTCACCGGCGTGACGTTCCCGCACAGCGACCCCGACGCGCTCGCGGGCGCGGTCGACTCGCTGCTCGGCGACGAGCGGTTCGCCCGCAAGGTCGCCAAGAAGGCGCGCACGATGGTGGCCAAGCGGTACGGCTGGTCCACGATCGCCGAGCGCACGGCGGCCGCGTACGGCACCGCGATCAAGGAGTCGCCGGCGTTCCTCACCCGGGAGGCGGCCGCCCGCCTGGCGTACGGGCAGCCGAAACTCGTCGTACCGACCGGTAACCTCCTGGGTCACGAGGTCGCGTAGCGGCGCGGTCCCATCCGCGGGACAATCACCATGGTGATCGGGTCTTCATCAACTCGGGTCCGATCACTATGGTGGACACGCGGACCAACAGGGATCGGACGGTGCAGCAGACACTGATCGCCGAGCGTTACCGGCTGCTGGAATCCGTCGGCAGCGGGGGGATGGGCCGTGTCTGGCTCGCCCGCGACGAGATGCTCCACCGCGACGTCGCGGTCAAGGAGGTCCAGCCGCCCGACTGGATGACCGCCGCCGAGCGGGCGGAGCTCGGCCAGCGCACGCTGCGTGAGGCACGCACCGCGGCCCGGCTCAGCCACCCCAACGTCGTGCAGATCTACGACGTGGTCTACGCGCAGGGCAGCCCCTGGATCGTCATGGAATACGTCCGCTCCCGGTCGCTGCACGAGGTGATCGAGAGCGAGGGCCCGCTGTCACCGACGCGGGTGGCCGAGATCGGGCTCCACGTGCTGGAGGCCCTCTGCGCCGCGCACTCCCGCGGTGTCCTGCACCGCGACGTCAAGCCCCACAACGTGTTGATCAGCGACGACGGCCGGGTCGTGCTGACCGACTTCGGACTGGCCACGTTCGACGGTGACAGCGCGGTCACCCGGGCCGGCATGGTGATGGGCTCCCCGCAATATGTCGCGCCCGAGCGGGCCAGCGACGGCACCTCGACCGCCGAGGCCGACATGTGGTCGCTGGGCGCCACGCTCTACGCGGCCGTCGAGGGCCGCTCGCCGTTCTACCGCAAGACCACGCTCGCCACGCTGACCGCGCTGGCCACCAGCCCACCCGACCCCGCGAAGCTGGCCGGGCCGCTGCGCCCGGTGCTCACCGGCCTGCTGCGCAAGGATCCCCGGCAGCGGCTGACCGCCGACGACGTCGACCGCCTGCTGCGCCGGGTCCTCGACCCGACCGTGAAGCCGCGGCCCCGCCGCCTGCCCCGCCCGCGCCGCCCCGACGGCGCCGCCACCCAGCCGGCCGACCCGTCCGCCGCGCCCACCGTGGCGCTCGACGCGCAGGGCCGCCCCCGCGCCGGCGCCTGGCTGGCCCGCGTGTCGACCCTCGACCTCGGCGGGCAGCGCCGGCCCGGCAGGCGGCGCGCGCTGGTGACCGGCGCCGGCGTGCTGGTGGCCCTGCTGGTCGCCGGCACCGCGTGGGCGCTCAACCGGCCGGGCGGCGACGGCACGGTCGCCGGCCCGGGCCCGTCCACGTCGGCGAGCACCGGTGCGGCCGGCATCGGCGGCGGGCTGATGCCCTGCCAGCACCCGGAGGCCGCCGTGACCGACCAGGTCCGGCCCGCGCCGGTCCCGCCGGGCGAGCGGTGGGCGCTGCTGGACGCCTTCACCTGGTACGCGTCGCCGGTCGGCTACCGGTTCCCGGCCCCGATCGGCTGGCGCGTCTACACCGAGGCCGGCGGCACCACGTGCCTCTACGACGGCCGCATGACGCAGATGATGAGCGTGGAGGAGCTGCCGTCGCCGGTCCCGGACCCGGTGGCCTACTGGACCCGCACCGCCCAGGAGTCCCAGCTCTCCGGCGCGCTGGCGGGCTACACCGACGCCACCGTGACGCCGACCGACGTGCTCGACGGCGGGGCGGAGTGGGAGTTCAACTTCCTCGACGGCGCCACCCCGCACCGGGCCATCCGGATGCTGCACAACGCGGGCGACCGCGCCTACGTGGTCACCTGGACCTGCCCCCTGCTGATGTGGGACGCCGGCCTGCTGCCCACGCTCAAGCTCGGCTTCCGGCCACCGGGCGACTGATGCTCTTCGAGCAGCGCCTGCGCGACGGGATCGCCGACGGCACGATCACCGCGGCCCTGCGCCGCTGGAAGCGGCCGCAGGTGGTGGCCGGTGGCCACTACCGCACCGGCCAGGGGATGGTCGAGATGCTCGCGGTCGAGCCGGTCAGCCGGTCCAGCCTGCGCGCCGCCGACGCCCGGGCGGCCGGCTTCCCCACGCTCGGCGCGCTGCTGGCCGACATCCCGGCGGGCGAGGGCCAGCTCTACCTGCTGCGGTTCCGCCGCCTCGACACGCCCGACCCGCGCAGCGTCCTGGCCGCCGACGCCGATCTCGACGACGCCGCGCGGGCCGCCGTCGACGCCCGGCTGGCCCGCCTCGACCGGGCCAGCCCGCGCGGGCCCTGGACGGCCACCACGCTCCGGCTCATCCGGGACAACCCGGGGGTACGCGCGCCCGACCTGGCCGCGTCGGTCGGCCGCGACACGCCGTCATTCAAGATCGACGTGCGGAAGCTCAAGGCGCTGGGCCTGACCGAGAGCCTGCTGGTGGGCTACCGGTTGTCGGCTCGGGGCCGGGCGTACCTCGAATCGGGATAAATTGGCTGGATGGTGGCGGGCGGCAACACCATCCGAACGCCCGACGACCGGCTCCGGGTCTTCGTCAGCTCCACGCTCGACGAGCTGGCCGCCGAGCGGCGTGCGGTGCGCGACGCGGTGACGGGGCTGCGGCTGATTCCCGTGATGGCGGAGAGTTCCGCGAGACCGCATCCACCGCGTGAGCTGTACCGGGCCTACCTGGCCGAGAGCCAGCTCTTCGTGGGCGTCTACTCGCAGCGGTACGCGGAGGCGCCGGGCGGGCTCAGCGTCGAGGACGAGTACCTGCTCGCCGAGGAGCTGCCGAAGCTGGTCTACGTCCGGGCGGGCGGGCCCGACCGCGACCCGCGCCTCACGGCGATGCTCGACCGCATCCGGCAGGACGCCCGGGTCTCCTACCGGTACTTCGAAACCGCGGACGAGCTGCGCCCGATGGTCCGGGACGACATCGCGCTGGTGCTCAGCGAGCGGTTCGCGGCCCCGGAGCCGGAGCCCGACGCGGAGCTGGCCGTCGTGCCCGCGCCGGCCAGCCCGATCCTCGGCCGCGACGCGGAGGTCGCGCAGCTCCAGAAGCTGCTCACCGACCCGGCCGTGCGGCTGGTGACACTCACCGGGCCGGGCGGGGTCGGCAAGACGCGGCTCGCCACGGAGCTGGCCGTCCTGCTCGCCGACGCGTACCCGGACGGGGTCCGGTTCGTCGAGCTGTCCACCGTGACCACGACGGACCTGGTCGGCGCGGCCCTGGCCCAGGAGCTGGGCCTGCACACGGTGGCCGGCCGGCCGCCGATCAGCGACGTCGAGGCGTACCTGCGGATGCGCCGGCTGTTGCTGGTGATCGACAACTTCGAGCAGGTCGCCGAGGCCGCACCGGTGATCAGCACGCTGCTCTCGGCGGCGCCCGGCGTGACCGCGCTGGTGGCGAGCCGGGCTGCGCTGCGGCTGACGGGCGAGCACACCGTCGAGGTGCCGCCGCTGCCGGTGCCGGACCCGGAGAGCGACTACAGCGACGCGCGTACCGGTGCGGTCGGGCTCTTCGTCGAGCGCGCCCGCGCGGCCCGGCGCGACTTCACGCTGACACCGGAGAACACCCAGGCCGTGATCGAGATCTGCCGCCGGCTCGACGGGCTGCCGCTGGCGATCGAGCTCGCGGCCGCGAAGGTGCGGGTGCTGCCGCCGCCCGCGCTGCTCGACCGGCTGCGCAAGGGCATCGGCGACCTCGGCGGCGGCGCCCGCGACCTGCCGGTGCGCCAGCGCACGCTGCGCAACACCATCGCCTGGAGCCACGACCTGCTCACCCGCGAGCAGCAGCGGCTCTTCTGCCACCTCGGCGCCTTCGCCGGCGGCTTCGACCTCGAGGCGGTGGAGACCGTGTTCGGGCCGGAGGCGGTGGACACGCTCGACGCCCTGGTCGAGAACAGCCTGGTCAAGCAGGACACGCGGGACGGCGAGCCGCGCTTCCGGATGCTCGACAGCATCCGCGGGTACGCGCTGGAGCGGCTGCGCGACCTCGGCACGTGGCACGAGGCGCACGCCGCCGCCGCGCGCTTCTACCTGGATCTCGCCCAGCGCCTGGAACCGGTGCTCGGCATCGAGCCGACGGCGCTGGAGCGGCTGGAGATCGAGCACGACAACCTCAACGCCGCGATGAACTGGTTCATCGACGAGCGGGACTTCTGGGGCGCGATCCACCTCGGCTGGGCGATCTGGGTGTTCTGGTGGCTGCACGGGCACATCGAGGAGAGCGCCCGCTACATGTACCAGGTGGCCGACGAGGCGCGCGACCTGTCCGAGGAGGCCACGGCGTTCCTGCTGGTCGGCACCGGCGCGACGGCGTTCGTCAGCGGCGACCTCGAGCGGGCCGAACCCGACCTCCTCCGCTGTCGCGAGATCCTCCGGGCGCTCGGCGACGACGGCAACGAGGCGTTGGTCGTCGGGATCCTCGGCACGATCGCGATGCGCCGCGGCGAGTTCGACGCGGCCCGCGGCCTGTTCGAGGAGAGCCGCCGGCTGGGCAAGGAGTCGGGCCGGGACTGGGTGCGGTCGCTGTACTACAGCCGGATGGGGATCATCTCGCTGGCCGAGGGCGACCCGGAGACGGCGGCGCGGATCTTCCAGGAGGGCCTGGAGACCGCGCGCGGCTCGTACGACCGGCTCGGCACCGTCGCGGACCTCTACAGCCTCGCGGTCACCGCGATCACGACGGGCGACCTCGACGCCGCCGAGATCTACCTGCGGGACGGCATGACCTACTCCGCCGAGGCCGGCGACCGGGGGAGCATGGCGTTCTGCCTCGAAGCGCTGGCCGACATCGCCGCCCGGCACGGCGCGTACGCCCGGGCGGTCCGGATGACGGCGGCGGCGCGGTCGCTGCGCACGGCGGCGCGGACGGTGTGGCTGCGGGCGTACGTGCCGGAATGGCCGACCGCGCACGGTGGGGTGCCGGCGCTGCGCAGCCACCTCGACGAGGCGGAGTTCGCGGCGGCGTGGACGCGGGGAACGGCAGACGACGTGAGCTCGGCGGTGGCGTTCGCGGCCGCTTAACCGGACAAAACGGACGAAATTCGAAGGCTTCTTCGGCGGCCCGTACGCCGGGTTACGGTGGCCGGAGAGACGGGCGCCTCGGGGGGAGGCCGCGCCATGTCCGATGTGGATTACGCAGGCACGTTGACCGGTGCCGAGACCGAGCGGGTACGCACCCGCGTACGCCTGCTCATCGAGCTGACGTCCCGCACCAACGAGTACCGCCGCGGTCTCGCGGCGGCCGCCCGGCGGCTCAGCCCCGAGGAGGCGGCGGTCCTCGTCGACCTGGAGAAGCACGGCATGCAGGTGCCGCAGCTGCACGACGTGCTCTGCGGCGGCCACGTGCTGGTCGACAACCCCGACCTGTACGAGAACTGGCGGCACGTCAAGGGCGCGCGGGAGCGGATCTCCAGCCACCACAAGCAGATCGACAAGAAGAAGTGGCCGGACATCGGCATGCGCGGCTCGGTGGTCCGGGAGAAGCTGCACGGCCGCACGGCCCAGGGCACCTGGGTGCAGCTCGAGAAGACGCCGGCCGCGTTCGGCAAGAAGAAGCTGCCCAGCCTCGACGACCTGCGGCATCTCGTCGACTACTTCACCTACAAGATCACTCGGTCGAACGTGGGACCGTGGGGCCTCTCCCGCAAGACCGAGCGCCGGCCGATGTACCTGTCACCGGACGTCGCGATGCCGCAGAGCGTCCCGCCGGCGGTGGCCTCGTCGCTGTCGAGCGCGCTCCAGCGGCTGGAGGACAGCGACGACGTGACGTCGGCGTCGGCCGACCTGGCGCGGATGTTCCCGCCACCCGAGCGCGCCGATCCCGCCGACGAGCTCGGCCGGGCGATGGCCAACGGCGACGGCCGCGGCCTGTTCGGCAACTCCAACGTGTGGGTCTCGGAGACCCGGTCCGGAACGGCAGCCGCGATCCGCGGCCGAGATCGCGGGCAGCGCGGGCCTGACTCGCTGCTCGCGGAGATGGGGTTGTCGTGACTACAGCCGAAGTTCCCGGTGGCCTGGTCACCTCGGTCGTCGACCTGGTCGACACCGGCCCGGTGCTGCTCGGCGCCTACACGTCGGCCGAGCTGACCGCGGTCGACGCGGTGGTCGACTTCTTGGAGGCCCGCCCGTCCGACGAGGTGCTGGCCGAGGCGGTGCGCTCGCTGGCCGCCCGCGAGCTGCTGGTCGCCAGCGACGGCGACGAGCAGTTGCAGGTGCGCGGCGACCTCGGCATCGCGGTGGCGTTCCAGCAGCGCGCCCGCACGGTCCTGGACGCCCGCGTCTCGGGCACGAAGCCGGGGGAGCCGTGGCGGATGCTGATGCTGCCGCAGCCCGAGCCGGTGTCGCTGCTGATCCGGATCGACGCGCTCGGCGTACACGATCTCGGTCTGTTCAAGGCCGACGACGCCCTGGACCAGCTCGTCGACTGGCTGCCGCGGGGCGACTACGAGAAGGGCGGCGAGGCCGCCGAGGTGGTCGCGGCGAGCGAGCGGTCGGCGCTGGTGACGGTCGTCCACTACACGTCTGAGGGCTCCGCCGAGACCGCGGCCGACACCGACGACCTGGTGCTGGCCCGCCGCGGCGGCGACCTCTACGCGTTCGGCCGCGACGAGGCGGACCACGGCCACCTGGTGCCGCGCCGCCTGGACGACAACAAGGTCGACGACACGATCCGGGCGATGCTCGCGCCCTAGGTTCTATGGCAGGCGCGCCCGGATGGTGCCCACATTGGACACCGAGGTGGCGTGGTGGGTGCGGTAGAAGGGGTTTGTGCCGCTCAGCCGTGCCCGGATCGCCAGCGCCTCCTCGGCCGCGGCCAGTGCCTCGTCGAGCCGGCCCAGGTCGCGCAGCACGAGGCTCAGGTTGTTGAGCGAGGCCGACAGGTCGCCCTCGTGGGCGTCCGGGTTGGCGGCGGTGAGGTCGCGGCGCAACCGCAGCGCCTCCTGCGTCGGGTCGAGCGCCGCCTCCGCGAGCCCGCCCTCCCACCGGCGCAGGCCGAGGTTGCTCAGCGACATGGCGAGCTGGGGCAGATAAACGGCCGGGTTCGCGGCCGCCAGGCGCCGGTTGTGGTCGACCGCCTCCGCGGTGACGGCGATCGCCTCCGCACGCCGGTCGAGTTGCGTGAGCACGTTGCCCAGGTTGCTCAGCGAGACCGCCAGCAGGTCCAGAAAGGACCCCGGGTTGGCGGCGGCGAGCGGCCGGCGGATCGTGACGGCCTCTGCCGAGGGCTCGAGCGCCTCGTCGAACCGGCCCATCTCCCGGAGCAGGTTGCCGACGTTGTTGAGCGAGACGGCCAGGTCCGGCTGGAACTCCGCCGGATCGGCGGCGGCGAGGTGGCGCCGGAGGGTCAGTGCCTCGGTCGACACCGCCAGCGCCTCGTCGAACCGGCCGACGTCGTGGCACCGGTTGCCGAGGTCGCTCAGCGTCGCCGCGAGGTCGGGCCGGAACGCGCGGGCGTCGCCCGCGGCGAGGTGCCGGTAGACGGCCAGCGCCTCCCGCGTCGTGCTCAAGGCGGCGTCGGCCGCACCCAGCCTGGCGTGCACGATGGCCTGGAAGCTGAGCGCCGCGCCGACGTCGGCTCGGAAGGTATCGTCGCCGGCGGCGAGCCGGCGGCAGGCGTCGACGGCCGCCGTGATCGCCACCTCCGCCTCGGGGAACCGCCCGGCCACGAACGACGCGTGTGCCTGACCGAAATGGGACTTGGCGCGTTCCAGCAGGCCGGCGTCCATAAACCCATGTTATCCATGGCAATGACTGTCATAGGGTCGGCGGGTGTTGCGGAGTTGGCGGTTGGCCGGCCTGGCCCTCGCCGTCGGCGTGGTGCTGGCGGTCGTCCAGTTCGTTCTGGGCAACTACGTGCCCGGCGTCATCCTGTTCGTGCTGTGCGTCGCGTGGGCGGCCTCGTGGTCGCCGCTGGTCTTTCCCCGGTCCGTCACCGCGGTCGAGGCGCGGCGCCGTGCCGCGCGCGACGGCCGGCCGGTCATCTTCTGGCGGCCCGGCTGCCAATATTGCCAACGCCTGCGGATGCGGCTCGGCCGGGCCGGCCGGCGGGCGCACTGGGTGAACATCTGGGCCGACCCCGCCGGTGCGGCGGCGGTCCGCGCGATCACCGGCGGCAACGAGACGGTGCCGACCGTCGAGGTCGACGGCGCGGGACACGTCAACCCCGACCCGGCCTGGGTGCGGGAGCGGCTAGTCGGCGGCGCGGCGGGCGCGTAGCGCGCGGAGCTTGGCGCGGTTGCCGCAGCGCTCCATCGCGCACCAGCGGCGGGCGCCGGGGCGCGACGAGTCGACGAAGACGAGCGGGCAGTTGTCGCTCGCGCACTCGCGGAAACGGCCGGCGAGCGGGCCGGAGAGCAGGTCGATCATCTCGCGGGCGAGGCTCGACAGGGCCTGCGTCGCGCGTACCGGTGGGGTCCAGGCGGCGGCGCCGTCGGCGGTGAGGTGCGGCAGCAGCGGCGCGGGCGCGGCGGCCCGGTTGACGGTCTCGACCGCCGCGGGGGAGAGCGGGCGGCCGGCGGCGCGGTCGTGGGCCGCCACCCAGATCGCCTGGCGCAGCCGCTTGGCGGCGGTCAGGTCGGCCGTCGACACCGGCACCGTGACGTGCACGCCCAGCGGCTCCGCGGCCAGCCAGGCAGCCAGGTCGGCCGGCTCGTGCAGCGACTCGAACACCGCGTAGTGCCCCTCGCCGCCGGTGTGCGCGAAGTCGAGGCACGTCGCACCCGCGTCGAAGAAGAACGAGCCACCCTTCGGGTCGTCCAGGGTCCGTCCGGTTGCGCCCACTCGCATGACACCACTATAACTGGTTTCATGACGACAGTGCGACACATCAATCCCGAGGGGCTCCATCGCAGCCCCGCCTTCAGCCAGGCTGTCGTGGTCGAGCAGCCCACGAAGACCATCTACATCGGCGGGCAGAACGGCGTGGACGCGGCCGGCGCGGTGGTCGGCCCGACGGTGTACGAGCAGTCCCGCCAGGCCTTCCGCAACCTCGCCACGATCCTGGAGAGCGAGGGTGCCGCGCTCTCGGACATCGTGCACTGGCGCATCGCGACCGTCGCGGGCCAGTCCTTCGACGACGGTGTCCGGGCGTTCCAGGAGGTCTGGAGCCGGGCCGACCCGCCGCCGGCCATCACCGTCCACGTCGTGGCGGCGCTGGGCCCCGGCATCCTCGTGGAGATCGACGCCGTCGCCGCCGTGTGACACAGTCCTGACCATGTCAGTCGGTTCCGGGCAGCGGCCGCCCGTCCTCGGCCTGTTGGCCCTGCTCGTGACCGTTCCGGGGGTGGTCGTCGCGCTGGCCGGGGCGCACCCGGCGCCGCCGGTCGCCGCGGCCCTGTTCGGCGTCGCGATCGTGGGCGCGGCGTTCGTGCTCGCGTGGGCGGCGGAGGCCGCACAGGTCGACATCTCGGCCGGGCTCGCGGTCGCGGTGCTCGCGCTGATCGCCGTACTGCCGGAGTACGCCGTCGACTTCGTCTTCACCGCCCGCGGCGGGGAGGCGGTCGCCGCGTACGGACCGTCCTGCCGGGCGCCGGGCGAGGAGACGTCGTCCTGCTCGCTGGCGCTGGCCAACATGACGGGCGCCAACCGGATCCTGGTCGGCGTCGGCTGGGCGCTGGTCGTGGTGATCGCCTGGCGCCGCCTGCGCGCCCGCGGCGAGACCGGCCGGGCGGCGCGCCAGGTCAGCCTCGCCCGCCCGGACGCGGTGCCGCTCGCGTTCCTCGCGCTGGCCTCGCTCTACTGCCTGGTGCTGCCGTTCAAGCGCACGCTGTCGCTGACCGACACGGTGGTGCTGCTGGCCATCTTCGTCGCGTACAGCTGGCGGGTGTCCCGGGCACCGGCCGGCGAGCCCGACCTGATCGGCCCGTCGGCCTGGGTCGGCTCGCTGCCGCGCCGCCCGCGCCGGCTGACCGTCGTGGCGATGTTCGCCGGCGCGGCGGCCGTCATCCTGCTCACCGCCGAGCGCTTCGCCGAGTCCCTGGTGGACACGGGCGCGCAACTCGGCATCAGCGAGTTCCTGCTGGTGCAGTGGCTGGCGCCGCTGGCCTCGGAGGCGCCCGAGTTGCTCGTGGCCGGCCTGTACGCGTGGCGCCTGCACACCACGGAGGCGCTCGGCGCGCTGGTCTCCTCGAAGGTCAACCAGTGGACGCTGCTCGTCGGCACGCTGCCGATCGTGTTCGCCGCCTCCAGCGGCGGGTGGTCGGGCCTGCCCATCGAGGCCGCCCAGCGCGAGGAGTTGCTGCTCACGGCGGCACAGTCGCTGCTCGCCGTCTCGCTGCTGGTCGGCCGCACGCTGACGCTGCGGGCCGCGATGCTGCTGTTCGGCCTGTTCGTGGGCCAGTTCGCGCTCAGCGCCGCGGTGCCGGCGTCGTGGCGCGGCCGCGAGCTGGTCGTGCTGTCGGTGGTCTACCTGGTGCTGGCGGCGGCGACGCTGATCCGCAACCGCCGGCTCCTGCTGCCGCTGTTCCGCGACGGGCTGGTCACGCCGTACCGGGAGCTGGGTGACGACATGTGCTGCACGATGACGGCGGGCAACCTGCGCCTGCGGGAACGCGAGCGCGTGCGTGCCTAGGGCCAGCGGCCCGACGTCGTAGCCGCGCGGTAGGTCCGGTGCAGGAAGTCCAGCAGCGTCGCGTCGGGGTCGGCGGCCGTGCGGACCGTGGTGTAGGGCAGGACGAACTCGCCCAGGTCCGGGTCGTAGCGGGCGTCCGGACCCACCTCCTGGTCGCGGTAGCCGTCCGGCTCCGGGTACGCGTACGAGTAGAACGCGCCCTCGCCGGCGCCGCCCGGCCAGTAACCCGCGCTGGACACCTCGTCGCTGTAGGCCTCCCACATGACCCGGTCGGGGCAGTTCGGGACCCCGCCGGGGTGCCGCGGCGCCGGACGGCCGGAGAACCGGGTCACGGCGAGGTCGAACGCGCCCCAGAAGAAGTGCACGGGGCTCGCCTTGCCGCGGAACTCGGCGCGGAAGTCGTTGAACACCCGGTCGACCGAGACGAGCGACGTCCAGAACGCCCGCATCGCGGCCGGGTCGTACGCGTCGTGGACGTCGTCGCGGTCGAAGGGCACCACGTCGGGCAGCTCCACCGGCATCGGGTTGAGCGCGACGTCGACACCGACCTCCGCGAGCCGCGCCTGGTATTCGGCGAAGAAGTCGGCGACGCTGCGCGGCTCGAGCGCCATGCGGCGGTGCGCACCGGTGGTGGTGCGGATGTCGAGCGCGTGGTCGACGAAGTCGAAGGAGACCTCCACACCACGGTCGCCGTCGGGCATGAGCGAGGTGGTCAGCCCACTGCTGGTGACGTAGAGGGCGACGTTCCACCAGTGGTTGGCGGGAGCGGCGAGCGCCAGCCGGGTCTTACCGACGATCTGCGTCCACAGGTGCACGGTGTCGCGGGTCGGCTGCCAGCCGGACAGCGGAAGTGCGGGCCACGGCTCCACACGTTCACCCTAGCCCCGCCCCCCGCGGCCGACGGCTAAAGTGATCGCCATGGATCTGCACACCGATCGGCCGCATCCGGCGCGGGTCTATGACTATCTGCTGGGCGGCACGCAGAACTTCCCGGCCGACCGGGCCGCCGCCGAGGCCGGCATGAAGGCCAACCCCGCCGGCCGCGTCCCACCCATGGAGAACCGGGCGTTCCTGCGCCGGGTCGTCCGCCATCTCGCGGCCGAGCGGGGCATCCGGCAGTTCCTCGACATCGGCTCCGGCATCCCGACCTCGCCCAACGTCCACGAGGTGGCCCAGGCCGTCGCGCCCGACGCCAGGGTGGTCTACGTCGACAAGGACCCTCTGGTGCTGGCGCACGCGCAGGCGCTGCTGAGCGGCCGGACGGCCTACCTCGACGCGGACCTGCGCGACGTCGACGCCCTGCTCGCGGCGCCCGCGCTGCGGGCCGTCATCGACCTGGACGAGCCGGTCGGGCTGCTGCTGATCGCCATCATGCACTTCGTCGGTGACGACGACGACCCGTACGGCATCGTGCGGCGCCTGACGGACGCCCTGCCCTCGGGCAGCTATCTCGCGCTGTCGCACCTGACCGGCGACTTCGACCCGGCGGCCTGGGAGGCGGTCGCGGCCATCTACCGGCGCAGCGGCGTCACGATGCGGGTCCGCGGGAGGGCCGACGTCGCCCGCTTCTTCACCGGCCTCGACCTGGTCGACCCGGGTGTCGTGGTGCTGCCGGCCTGGCGCCCCGACCCGGACGCCGGCGAGCCGCCCGCCGACACCCAGGTCTCCGTCTACGGTGGTCTCGCCCGCAAGCCGTAACGTTCTCCCGCCATTCGGGCGCACGTCGACTGCGGTCGATAGCCTCCCCGCATGCTGCACACGAAACGATGGGCCGCCCTCGTCGGCCTGGCCGCGCTGATCGCCGGTCTGCTGCCGGCCACGCCGGCGGCCGCGGCGAGCGTCACCTTCAGGGCCGCCACGCTCAACATCTACAACGGACTCAGCGACGCCGACTTCCGCCACGACCTCGACCTGATCGCGTCCCGGGCCGACCTGGTCGGTCTCAACGAGGTCGGCAACCGCAAGGCGCTGTTGCAGAGCTGGGCCGCCGCCAACGGCTGGTGGCTCTACTCGCCCGGCGGTGTCAACCAGGCGGGCGAGACGCTGATCGCCCGCAAGAGCCAGTTCGACGTGCTCGACCAGGGCTCGGTCTTCGTGTGCGACACCAACGGGCCGGGCGAGGTGCCGCCGGCCCGCTACAACAACTGGGTCAAGTACCGGCACAAGGCCAGCGGCCGCAACGTGATCCAGATCAACGCGCACGCCAACGCCAGCATCGAGGACAACGGCCGCCCGGAGGACCTGCCCCGCACCCGCTGCGCCGAGCAGCAGTTCCAGAACCTCAAGGACCTCGCGGTCGCCAAGCAGGCCGAGGGTCAGGTCATCGTCAGCGGCGACCTGAACGTCGACTTCAGCGCCGACCGGGCCGTGGGCTACGCGAGGTTCCCGTGGGCCGTGTTCGAGGCCAACCAGCTGCCGAACCTGCGCTCCGTCTACAACCTCTACGGCGAGCAGGGCACGGGTACGCACGGCAACCGGCACATCGACTACGTCTACTTCTGGAAGCGGCTCCCCGAGTACCAGCTCATGTGGCTGACGGGCTACGAGATCGTCGGCGGCACGAAGTCGGACCACAACGGCGTCGTGGCGACGTTCTCCATCGAGAAGTAACGGCTCACCGGTCGGCGGTGGCGGCGGGTGCCGCCGCCACCTCGCCGCCCTCCGTGAACGCGCGCCGAGGGTGCTGCACCGAGGCCAGCGAGACGATGTCGCGGCCGAACACCGCGGCCGTCAGCCAGACCGCCAGGACCCGGACCTTCCGCTCCCAGCTCGGCACCGCGAGGACGTGGTAGCCGCGGTGCATCAGCCAGGCCGGCAGGCCCTTGATGACGATCCGCTTGTATTGGAAGATGCCCCGGCCCAGGCCGAGCGTGGCGACCGTGCCCAGGCTGTGGTGCAGGTAGTCCTTCACCTGGCCACCGCGGATGCTGGCGATGATGTTCTTCGCCAGCAGCTTGCCCTGCCGCACGGCGTGCTGCGCGTTCGGCACGGTCGACGAGCCCGGCATCGCGAGGTCGGGGACCGCGGCGTCGTCGCCCGCGCCCCAGGCGTCCGGCACGGGCTCGCTGTCGGTGCCGACCCGCAGGTCGGCGCGGACCATCAGCATGCCGCGCTCGTTGATGGGCAGGTCGGTGTGGCTGCGCACCATCGGGTTGACGGCGTTGCCGACGGTCCACACGATCAGGTCGGAGTCGAACTCCTCGCCCGTCGAGAGCACCACGTGCCCGCCGCTCGCGGACAGCATCGTCGCGTTGAGGTGCACCCGGGCGCCGCGCTTCTCCAGCGACCGCACCACCCAGCGGCCGGGCTCGTCGGTCACCTCCGGCAGGATCCGGTCGCGCGCCTCCACCAGGTGGAACCGCAGCTCCTCCGGCTTGATCTCCGGGTACGTCCTGGTCAGCGCCGTGGCCAGCGAGAGCAGCTCGCCGAAGCCCTCGACGCCCGAGAACCCGCCGCCCACGAACGTCACGGTGAGCAGCCGGCTGCGGCGCGGCCCCGGCTCGAGCGTCGCCGCCCGGTCGAAGTTGGTCAGCATCCGGTCGCGGATCGCCACGGCCTCTTCGACGTGCTTCATGCCGATCGCCTCGTCGACCACGCCGGGAATGCCGAGCTGGCGGGTCACGGCGCCGGCGGTGACGGCGATGATGTCGTACGCGAGGGCGAACTCCGGACCCTCGACGGGCGCGACGGTCGCGGTGCGGTTGGCGTGGTCGACCCGGACGACCGAGCCGGCGATCAACTTGGTCCGGCGCAGGTGCCGGCGCTGCGACACCGCGGCGTGCCGGGCCTCGACGGAGCCGGACAGCACCTCGGGCAGAAACGGCTGGTATGTCATGTATGGCCGGGGATCGACCACGATGACCCGGGCCTCGTCACGCCTGAGCTTCTTCTCGAGCTTCCAGGCGGTGTAGAAACCGGCGTAGCCGCCGCCGACCACCAGAATCGTACGCACGTGGGCTCCTTCTCTCGCAGTCACCAGCTAGGACCGGACAGCACGCTGTTTTGTGACGGCGCGAGCGAGGCGCGGGCCCGGTTCGGTCCGGACCCGCGCCCCGGGCGGTTGCCTAGCCGAGCCGGCGCGGTGCTGACCCAGTGAACACCCTGGGAGACCCGAGGTCGACCTCAGGCGCTCCCCGGGCCGTGGCCGGGTCCGGGTAGACCCAGTACCTACCCAGAACGTCCGCGAGTACGTCGGTGCTGCCCGCGCTGTTGTAGATGTGGAAGCCCTGGTTGTCGCCGAGCAGCGTGATCACGGCGTTGGGCACGGTCTGGCCCGCGGCCGGGTTCAGGTTGCTCACCTCGGGCATCTCGAAGCCCGCCGGCCACACCGACAGGAACGTGTTCCGGGTCGGGTTGACCGCCGTCACGTTGAGCGCCAGCGCCGCGGTGTCGGGCGTCACCACCGTCGACGGCGGGGTCGCGGTCACCCGGGTGGCCGGCCCGAGGGTCCCCGGCACGCCGAGCGCCACGCGGGAGTCGACCACGCGGGTGGGTGTCGTCGGCGTGAACCGCAGGCCGCCCGTGAGGCCCGAGTCGTCGAAGACGCCGACGACGTCGACCAGCACGTCGCTCGTCGCGGAGGTGTACACACCGATCGAGGGCCAGCCCTCGGCCGTGCCGCAGTCGATGCACGGCGCCACGGGGACGATCGCCATGTTGGGGACCACCGTGTTCGGGGTGTAGTTGAGGGTCGACGTCGACGGGAAGTCGACTTCGAGGCCGTTCCACGCGGTCAGGAAACCGGTGCGGCTGGGCCGGACCGCGGTGACGTTGACCGCGAACGCCCGGATGTGCGCGTCGATCTCGGAGCCGAAGGAGAGCGGGACGTTGATGTAGTAGTTGGCCGGCAGCGGCCCGCCCAGGTGGATCCTGGTGTCCAGGAGCCGGGTCGGCTCGATCGCCTGCAACGCGCCGCCGATGGGCCCGGCGTGGCTCTGGGTCGCGAAGTAGCCGGCGACGTCGGCCACGACGTGGGTGCTGCCCTGGGCGTTGAAGATGTCGACCTTGCCGCCGGTGCCGACGGCGACCGTGACGGAGTTGGCGCCCGTCCAGCCGCTGGGGAAGTTCAGTGACGAGGACGTCGGCCGCACCGGCACGCCGGTCGGGTAGACGGTCAGGTAGCTGGGCCGGGTCGGCTCGGTCACGGTGACGTTGAGCACGACTGCCGAGACGCCGGTCGTCGGGACACCGCCGTTGCCGGTGACCTGCAGCGCGATGGCGCGACCGGGCCCGATCGGCGCCGCCGGGGCGCCGAAGCCGGACCGCGTGTCGAGCACCCGCGTCGGCGGCAGCGGATAGAACGTGCCGCGCGCCGTGACCTGGCCGGTGAGGCTCAGCGGCACGGTCAGCGGGTCGGTGACGCCGTTGTTGGGCACCAGCAGGCTCGCGCTCTGGGCGCCGGTGCCGGTGGCGTGCGGTGTCACGGTGATGTCGCACGCCTGGCCGGCGGCCAGTGTCACCCCGGTGCAGGTGCTGCCGCTGATCGTGAACGCGTCCGGCGTGGTGCCGCCGAGCGCCGGCGTGCCGAGCGGCACGGGATCGCTGCCGTTGGCGCGGATGGTCACCTTGAGCGGCGGCCCGTCGACGCCGGGGTCGCTGGGCCCGAAGTTGAGGCTGGCCGGAGTCGCGGAGAGGGTGGCGGCGAGCTGGACGGCCAGCCGCTGACCGTCCAGCTTGTCCGCCGCCGGTGCCGCCGCGGGAAGTGCGGCGATCATCGCGGTCGCGGTGGCGACCACGAAGGCGCCACGAAGAATACGCATTTTCTGCCCCCGTCGCAGATCGATGTGTATGCCAATTGGCAAGCGCAGGGTATGCAACGCCTGTCGATGGGGCAAGCGATCTTCCGACGGTCGGCACACTCCGCACGAACCGATCACCAGTTCTTGTAGGTGACCTCACCGCGCGCGCAGAACGTGCACGAGGCGCTCAGGAAATCGGTCGTGCGGCGGAACGTCTCGTCGGCCAGGTGCCAGCGCAGCCAGGCCGTGATGACGTGCTGGCCGTTGCGGGTCGCCAGGATGTGGTCGGTGTCGTCCAGGACGGTGAACCAGACGGGCACGTCGGTGTTGGTGTAGTCCCGCTCCATGTTCGCGGTCGCGAAGTCCTGGTCACCGCCGATGTAGAGGGTGGGCCGGCGCAGGTTGTCCGGGCCGTTCCCGTCGAACGAGCCGCCGGCGACATGGATCGTCGTGGTCAGCCGGGGCTCGTCGGCCACGTCGAACGTGCCGATCGACCCGCGGGAGTGCCCGCCGAAGGCCACCTCCGACAGGTCGAGGTCCTGGTGGAGCGGGCCGGCCGCCCGGGCGTTCTCGTCCTCGAGCCAGTCGAGGGCGGCGACCATCCAGGCCCCGCTGCTCGACGAGACCTCGCTGTAGACGACGAAGCCGTGCGAGGCCCACTGGCGCAGCATGTCCTCGTAGTCGGCCGGGTCGGACCCGGCGCCCGGGCCCCAGACGAGGATCGGGTGGTCGACGCCGTTCTGGCCCGCGTTGGTCGGATACACGAGCCAGCCGTCGTCGTCGGGCCCGGCGGTCTGGTCGATGGTCACGGCGTACGGGCCTGGCCGGGTCACGTCGCTGACCGGTGGCAGCGACCCGCCGGGCGGGTCGGGGTCCTCGCCGTCGTCGGCCGTGAGCAGCACGTTGTCGACGGTCAGCGTCTCGAGCAGGCTGCTGGCGTCGAGGGTGAACCGCAGCCGCAGGTCGCGGCCGTCGACCGCGGCGGGCAGGCGCAGCGACACGGCGCCGGTCGCGGTGCGGGCCGACTCCAGCGTGGTGAAAGGCCCGCCGTCCACCGACCAGGCGGCGGTGAACGTCTCGCCCGGGTCCAGGCCCGAGGTCGCCCGGGTGTACGAGACCGTCAGGCCGGCGTACCCGGTCAGGTCGATGGGTGCCGAGGTGATGGCGGGGTCCGCGGCGAGCGACCCGCGCAACCGGGCGCCGTAGGTGCCGGTCGTGACGGAGCCCGTCGCGGTGAAGGTGCCGAGCCCTGAGGTGAAGTCCTCGCGGTAGACGTCGGTGGCCGCGAGGGCCGGTGCCGGGACGGCGCCGACGGCCACGACGCTGAGCGCCGCCGCGGCGACGACGAGCGGCCGGCGATTGATGCGCGACATCATGAAGATCCCTTCTGAATCGGCGAGCGTCGATTCAAACAAGGCAGGCCACGAATACGGATCGGCGAAATCACCGGTGTGCGCATTGATCGTTTCGCGGTAGGGATGTCCCTCGTCCCGGCCCTCGACTTCGTGGTCGCGGACAACCGGCCGGCGGGGCCACCGGGTTTCCGGGAGTGCACAGACCCAACACCCTCTTCGGGAGGACGGCTATGCACAGGAGACACACCAGGGCCGTCGCGGCCGCGGTCGCCGGCCTGTTGCTGGTGACCCTGTCGCCGGCGCCCGCGTCGGCCGGTCCGAGGTTCACCCCCGGTTCGCCCGGGATCGGCGACGCCTATTACCCCACCTACGGCAACGGCGGGTACGACGTCGCGCACTACGACCTCGACGTCCGGTACGACCCGGGCAGCGACCTGCTGACCGGCAAGGCGACGATCCGGGCCCGGGCCACCCAGAACCTCTCGTCGTTCAACCTCGACCTAATCGGCCTCACCGTCGACCGCGTCACGGTCGACGGCCGGTCCGCGGGCTGGTCGCGGGCGGGGCAGGAGCTGACGATCCGGCCGCGCGGCGGCCTGCGCGACCACCGGTCCTTCAGCGTCGAGGTGCGCTACCACGGCGTACCCGAGACGTTCGTGCTGCCCGGCACCGACTTCCAGGCCGGGTTCATGCACACCGACGACGGTGCGGTGGTCGCCGGCCAGCCCGAGGTCGCCGCGGCCTGGTTCCCGGTCAACGACCACCCGCGCGACCGGGCCAGCTACTCCTTCGCGATCACGGTGCCCGCGGGCCTCGAGGTGATCTGCAACGGGCTCCCGCTGGGCGACACCACCCGTGGCGGCTGGACCACGTCACGGTGGGTGCAGCGCACCCCGATGATCAGCTACCTGGCGACGGCCACGATCGGCGAGTTCGACGTGGAGACCACCTGGCACGACGGCCGGCCGACGATCATCGCGATCGACTCCGACCTGCCGCCGGGCTTCGCCGACGACGCGGTCGGGCGGACCGACGAGATCACCGACTTCCTGGAGACGAAGTTCGGGCCGTACCCGTTCGAGTCCAACGGCGCGATCGTCGACGACCACCCGCCGCTGGTGTTCGCGCTGGAGAACCAGACCCGGTCGATCTACGCGGCGAGCTGGTTCGCGCCGGGCGTCGACCCGGGCGAGACCGTGGTCGTCGCGCACGAGCTGGCCCACCAGTGGTTCGGCGACCTCGTCGCGGTCGACCGGTGGCAGGACATCTGGCTCAACGAGGGGTTCGCCACGTACGCGGAGTGGCTCTGGCAGGAGCAGCTCGGCCTGGGCACGCCACAGTCCATCTTCGACGAGTTCTACGCGGCGCCGCTCTCCGCGGACTACTGGGACCCGCCGCCCGGCGACCCGGGCACCGACCAGCTCTTCGACGGCTCGGTCTACACCCGCGGCGGCATGACCGTCCACGCGCTGCGGGTCACCGTCGGCGACGCGGCGTTCTGGCGCATCGTCCGGGCGTGGCTGGCGCAGAACCGGTTCGCCACCGGCAGCACCGCGGAGTTCGTCGCGCTGGCCGAGCGCGTCTCCGGCAAGCAGCTCGACGCGTTGTTCGACGCCTGGCTCTACCAGCCGGGCAAGCCGCCCCACCCGGGCAGCTGACCGCGTGACCAGGGCGCCCCGGGAAAGGTCCCGGGGCGCCCTGGACCGGTCGCCCATGATCCGTCCATCATGGCGGGATGACGGATCAGGCGTACGACGTGATCGTGGTGGGCGCGCGGTGTGCGGGGTCGCCGCTGGCGCTGCTGCTCGCCCGCCAGGGGCACCGGGTCCTGCTGGTCGACCGGGCGACCTTTCCCAGCGACACCGTGTCCACCCACGTCGTGCACCCGCCGGGCGTGGCCGCGTTGAGCCGGTGGGGCCTGCTCGACGAGGTCGTGGCGACCGGCTGCCCGCCGGTCGGCCGCTACTCGTTCGACTTCGGGCCGCTGGCGGTGGCCGGCGCGCCGGGCACGGCCGAGCACCCCTACGCGTACGCGCCGCGGCGCGTCCTGCTCGACGCGATCCTGGTCAACGCCGCGGCGGCGGCCGGCGTCGAGGTGCGCGAAGGGTTCACCGTCGACGAGGTCCTGGTCGAGGACGGTCGGGTGACCGGTGTCCGGGGCCGCGGCGCGGGCGGTGCGTCCGTGGTCGAGCGGGCCCGGGTGGTCGTCGGCGCCGACGGGCGCAACTCGGTGGTGGCCAAGGCCGTCGACGCCGACCTGTACGAGGACCGGGCGCCGCTGACCGTCGGCTACTACTCCTACTGGAGCGACCTGCCGACCGACACCTTCGAGGCCTACAGCCGGCCGGGACGGGGCTGGGCGGTCTGCCCCACCAACGACGGCCTGACCCTGGTGATCGGCGGCTGGCCGCACGCGCAGCTCGCCGCGCACCGCGACGACGTCGAGGGCGAGCTGATGCGGACGTTCGCGCTCTCGCCCGCGTTCGAGGAGCGGATCCGCCGGGCCAGGCGGGAGGAGCGGATCGTCGGCGCCTCGGTGCCGAACTACTTCCGGATCCCGTACGGCGACGGGTGGGCCCTGGTCGGTGACGCCGGCTACAACCGGGACTTCATCACGGCCCAGGGCATCACGGACGCGTTCCTCGACGCCGAGGGCTGCGCGACCGCGATCGGTGCGGCGCTGGGCGGGGCGGCACCCTGGGACGAGGCCATGGCTGGCTACCACACCGCGCGCGACGCCCGGGCGATGTCGGTCTACCAGATGACCCTCGGGATCGCCGCGCTGCAGCCGCCGGACGCGCAGATGGTCCAGCTCGTCTCCGCGATCGCCGGCCGGCAGGACGCGATGGACGCCTTCGCCCGGCTCAACTCCGGCGTCACCTCACCGGCCGAGTTCTTCGCGCCCGAGCATGTCGGGAAGCTGCTCGGCTGACCACGTGTATCAGGCCCGGGCCGGCGGCCGTCTCGCTTTCGGGACGGGCGGCCGCCTGTCAGCCAGGCATTCGAGCACGTGGAAGGTAGTCATGGCCAACAACAGCTGGGACGCAGCGATCAAGCAGCTCTACCCCGCCGACAACGGCACCAAGGACTTCGCCGAGACCGTCGCCCGAGGCAAGCCGTTCGACGTCGTCGCGGCCATCGAGATCGGGCGCAACCTGCGCGAGTTCGTCACCAGCGACCTGCTGACGGTCACGGTGACCAACCGCACCAGGATGACGGTCGTCGCCCAGGTGACCGCGCCCCGGACGCTCGCGCCGGCCAGCGCCGCGCTGGCCGAGGACCTGCGGGTCGACATCAACGGCGGCTGGGACGCGAAGGCCGGCGAGGGCGACGTGCTCGAGGCCGTCGCCACCTACAAGACCGTGGCGGGTGTCCACACCGACTACTCGTCCGCCACGAGCCAGCTCTTCACCGTCGTCGCGTGACGAAGCACGGTGCGGGCGGCCGCGGGCCGCCCGCACCGATCGACTGATCCTGCGCGCCGTGTATCAGGCGCCCGCCTTCCGCCGTCTAGCCGACAGATGTGAGCGGAGTGGTGCGCCACGATTCCAGGCAGGCGTCAGGAGCAGCCGATGGAAGAGTTGGATCTCGCAGGACTGGTACGCCGGATCCGTGCGGGTGACGCGGTCGCATGGGCCGCGCTCACCGCGCGGTACACGAACCTCCTCTGGTCGGTCGCCCGCGGCCTGGGGATGGGCGACGCCGACGCGGCCGACGCCGTGCAGACGGCGTGGCTCCGGCTGGTGGAGAAGATCGACGACATCCGGGACCCGGACCGGTTGGGCAGCTGGCTCGCGACGGTGGTGCGCCGGGAGTGCCACAACATCCGCCGCCGGGCCGCCCGCGTCGAGCCCGGCGAACCGGACGGGCCCGACGGGTGGGAGAGCATCGGCGCGGTCACCGACCCGTTGGACGACCGGCTGCTGCGCGACGAGCGCGACGCGGCGCTGTGGCGGGCGTTCGCCGGGCTGCGGCCCGACTGCCAGCGGCTGCTGCGCGTGCTGATGGCCGACCCGCAGCCGAGCTACGCCGAGGTCTCGGCCGCGCTCGACATGGCGATCGGCAGCATCGGCCCGACCCGGCAGCGGTGTCTCGCCTGCCTGCGCGGCCTGCTCGACGAGAACCTCTTCGAGCCGCCACCGAACGCCAAGCACAGTGGACAGGGAGCGAGGGGACGATGAACCGCGACGACCACCCTGAGAGCGATCTCCTGGGCGCGTACCGGCGGATCGCCGCGATCGTGGACCCCCCGCCCGCGGACGTGCTGGCGGCCGCGCGCGCCGCGTTCCTCACCCGCGACCTCGACGGCGCGATCGCCGTCCTCGTCGCGGACTCCCGCGCCTCCGTCGGCTACCAGCCGGTCCGCGCGGAGCCCGACCAGGCCCAGGGGCACTGGCTGCTCACGTTCGAGGGCGGCGGCATCCGGGCCGACCTCGAGGTGGGGGAGGACGCGGCGGGGTTGCGGCTGCTGGGCCTGCTCTCCGGCACGGCGGAGGGCGACTGCGAGCTGGAGCAGGCGGGCGTGCGGCGCCCGGTCGAGGTGGACGCGCTCGGCCGGTTCGTGGTCGCGGGGGTGTCCCACGGCCCGATCCGGCTGCGCTGCCGGGCCGCCGACGGTACCCGGGTGACCACGGCCTGGGTGACGATATGACCGCGGCGCCGGGGCTGAGCTCAGTGTCCGAGGGCGATGAAGGCCGACGCCGTGGCGACCGCGACCGGGTCGGCGCCCGTGCGGCTCCGCGCGGCGGCCAGGGCCGCGCCGAAGGGCGCGCCGCGTCGCAGGCCGGCGTGCACGTCGACCATCAGCGGGGCGGTGACCTCGTCGTTCACCGGCACGACGCTGGCCAGCAGGCTCGTGGTGCCGAGCGGCACGAGCACGCTGATCATGCCGAGCAGCTCGTCGCCGGCCACGGGCGCGGCCATGCCGGACTCGCAGCTCGACAGGATCAGGCTGCGCGGCGCGCGCCGGAGCCGGCCGAGGTCGTAGACGGTGAGCGGGCCGTCGGCCAGGCGCAACGAGGAGAACAGCGGGTTGTCGGCGCGGAACAGGCCGTGCGCCGCGATGTGCGCGGTGCGGGCTCCGTCCAGGGCCGCCAGGACCCGGGCCGCGGTCGCCTGGCCGGCGGCGAGGACCGTGGGCCGGCCGTACCCCCGCGCGATCTCCGCGGCCTCGGCCACCGTGCCCTTCAATCCGGGCCCCACGACGATCACGACCCGGCGGTCGGCGGTGGCGGGCGGCTGTCGCGCCCGCAACCAGACCGCGGCCGACGGGGTGACACACCAGGCGAGCTGCCGCAGCGCGGGCAGCATGGCCCACGGCACGGCGTGCAGCGAGCCCGGCGGGGCGATCACCACGGGTCGACCGTCCAGATCGGACACCGCCGGGCCGAGCAGCGCCTGTTCCAGCAGGCGCCCCGCCTGCCCGAGGCGTTCCAGCGCGCCGGGCGGCGCGTCGCCGCGGGCGAGCCGGCGCAGCATGAACCGGGCCAGCTCGACCTCGCGCACCGCGGCCGCCACCGGACCGACGACGTGCAGCCGGACGCGGCCCTTCCGCGCGGTGACCGCGTGCAGCACGCCGTCGAGCGCCACCAGCTCGATCAGCAGGTGGTCGTCGAGCCGCCCGAGCACGTCGTCGGGTGCGACCCGGGCAGCGCGCGCGCCGCCGGGGGCGACCCGGCGCGTCCGGGCCCGGATCGCCGACTCCAGCCGGCGCCGGTCGTGCTCGAGGTCGGCGGTGCCGGACCCGGCCGCCCGGGCCGCGTCGATCTGCCGCATCACCTCGCGCAGCGCGGCCAGGTCGCCGGCCAGCTCGGGATCGTCGGGGCCGCGCATCGGGGCCGGTGCGAGCGCCCCGGCCCGCCAGCGCTCGCTCCAGCGCAGCAGCATGCGGGCGTCGTCGCGGCGCACGGCGTGGCGCTGGCCGATGGCCGCCAGCTCGGTGCCGTACGCGGCCGCGTGGATGCGCAGCTCGACGGCGCCGAGGCGCTGCTGGTGGCCGGCGGCGGCCGCCAGGCCCCGCCGGCACGCGGCCAGCGCCGCCGCGGTCGCGTGCCGGGTGTCGGCCCGCAGGGCCTGGGCGAGCCAGCCGGCCGCATGGCCGAACGCCGGACCCCGGCGGCGCAGGGCCGCGGCGCGGGCGAGATGCCTGTCGGCCCGGGCGAGGCGGCCGTGCGCCGCGGCGAGGCGCCCGGCCAGCAGGTGCGCGGCGCCCGCCTCCTCGGCGTGCAGCTCGTCGAGGCGGTCCGCGATGCGGGCCGCCATGGTCTCCGTGCGGTTGTCGCGCTGGCCGGCGTCGTACCGCGACTGCACGAGCACGAACGCGGCCCGCGCACTCCACCATGGACGCCGCTGGGCGCGGAACAGGTCCCGCGCGGCGCCGGCCCGGACGGCCGCGTCCGCCGGACGGCCCGCGGCCTGCGCCGCCCGCGCGGCGGCGAAGAGCAGCTCGGCCCGTTCGGACGTGTCGCCCTCCACCCGGGCGATGCCGGCGTCGGCGACCGCCAGCGCCTCGGCGGCCAGCCCCGCCGCGAGCAGCACCTTGCAGCGGTCGAAGACCAGGTCGGGGATGAACGTGCCCAGGCTCGTGTAGCGGCTCTCCGCCTCGTCGAGGCAGGCCAGCGCGGCCGGCAGGTCACCGGCGAGCACGGCGAGCTCGGCTCTGTTGTGGATGGTCGTCGCGACCTCGAGCTCCTGACCCTCCTGTATGAACAGTCGCTCGGCGACGGCGAGGTCGCGTTCGGCCAGGCGCGCCCGGCCGAACGTGACGTGCACCCCGAAGCGGCAGCTCCGCGCCCGGGCCTCCCAGACGCGGTCGCCCGCCCGGTGCAGCAACGGGATCGCGCGGTTGAGGTCGGCCAGGGCCTCGCTGCGGCGACCCATCGTCGCCAGGTGGTGGGCGCGGCGCATCAGCACGCGCCCGGCGAGCCGCCCGGAGCTGGCTTTCACCGCGGCGTCGAGCGTGGCGAGGCCGGCCGCCGCCCGGCCGCCGCGGGCGAGCGTCAGTCCGAGCGTCGCCTGCACGTCGACCACGCGGTCCGGGTCGCCCGAGGCGCGGGCCAGCCGCAGCGCGGTGCGCAGGTCCGCGATGGCCTCGGTGAACCGGCCCTCCTCGCGGACGACCAATGCCCGGGCGTGATGGGCGTACGAGGCCAACCGGTCGTCGACGTCGTCGGCGATCAGGCGGTTCACCTCCGCGAGAGCGTCGACCGGGCGGGAGAACGCCAGGCTCAGCAGCTCGTCGCCATCGGCCACCAGGTCAGTGTGCGAAATCGGCTTCCCTACGCCAAGGAGATTCAGCGATGCCGAAACGGAACCCCGACGACGAATGGTCGACCCGGGAGGAGCGGGCGCACTGGCCCGTACCCGAGACCGCCACGACGGTGGCCGACGCGCAGGTCGGCCGGATACTGCGGGAATGCGGCAGGTACCTCGAGCCCGGGCCGCCCGGCTGGGAGCGCGACGGCATCAGGTACTTCGTCCGGAGGGGCTTCGTGCTGGTCCCGGACGAGCACGCCGAGCGCGCGCGACGGCTGCTGGTCCGGGCCGGGATGCGTCCGCCGCCGAGCGCACCCCCGGACGTCGAGAGCCGGACGGTCGCGGATCCGTCTCCCGGACACGCGCCGGGTCGGTGGGACAGGCCACCGCCGCGGCCGCTGGGCGGCCCGCGACTCGACGGGGACACCGCGTACGGCGTCCGTTGGCTGCGTCTCAACCCGCTCGTGAGCGTCTTCGACGCGCTGCGGGTGCTGCGCGACGGCCGATGGGCACAGCGGGAGCCGTACGCGATCGACGACGTGGGCGGCAGTCCGGACGAGGGGATCGGGCGCGCCGGCGCGGAGCACCTGCTGCACCTCGCCGACCACACCAAGCCCTGCCCGGCCGAGGAGCCGCGGTTCGTCGCCAAGGGCACGCCGCCGGACCCGCCGGTCGCCGCGGACCCCCACGCCGGCCGGGGGATCCGGGTGCTCGTGGTCGACACGGGTTTCGATCCGCGCGCCGAGAAGCTTCCCTGGCTGAAGGACGTTGTCTACGACCCCGACCCCGGGGTCAAGGGCAAGGTGATCGAGCGGTACGCCGGGCACGGCACGTTCATCGCGGGCGTCGTCCGCACCGTGGCGCCCGCGGCGGAGGTGGTCGTGCGGGCCGGCCTGCCGGCGGCGATCTACGGTGCGGCCGCGCAGACGCCGCTCGGCTCGGTGTTCGAGGGCGACCTCGCGCACGCGCTCGAGCGCTACCTCCTCCTGGACGCTCCCGACATCATCAGCCTGTCGGCCGGCACCTTGGGGGAGAGCCCGGAGGGGCTGATGCTGCTCGAGTCGTTCCATCGCGACGTGCTGCGCCGCCACAAGGGCGTCGTGGTCGTGGCGGCCGCCGGCAACGACGGCGGGCGTGCGCCGTTCTGGCCCGCGGCGAGCCCGTGGACGGTCGGCGTCGGCGCGCTGTCGGCGAACTGGCGGCACCGCGCGCAGTTCAGCAACTTCGGTGCCTGGGTCGACGTCTACGCGCCGGGCGAGCACCTGACCAACGCGTTCCCGCGGGGGACCTACACCTACTTCCAGCCGCCCCACATCGGCGGGACGCAGGTGTTCGAGGGCATGGCGGTCTGGAGCGGCACCTCGTTCTCGACCCCCGTGATGGCGGGGCTGATCGCGGCGCGGATGTCCCGCACCGGCGAGAACGGCCCCGACGCCGCGGCGGCCCTGATCGCGCAGGGACGCCGGGACGCGGTCGCCGGGGTGGGTGCCGTCCTGCTGCCGTGACCGTGGTCACCCCGCGTTGCCGATGGTAAACAGACCGGTTTACCGTTCACTGAAAACAGATCTGTTTACCTTACGGAAGGCGTACCCCATGAAGATCGAAGGCGCGACGGTGCTGGTCACCGGCGGCAACCGTGGCATCGGCAAGGCGCTGGTCGAGGAGGCGCTGGCGCGCGGTGCGCGCAAGGTGTACGCGGCCGCGCGCAACCCGGAGACCGTCACCAACCCGAACGCCGTGCCGGTGGCGCTCGACCTCACCGACCCGGCCTCGATCACCGCCGCGGCCGCGCTCCACCAGGACGTCGACATCCTGGTCAACAACGCCGGCGTGCACCTCGGCGGCGAGATCCTGCTCGACGAGCTCGACAAGATCCGCCTCGAGATGGAGATCAACTACTTCGGGCCGCTGCAGGTGACCCGGGCCTTCGCGCCGACGCTGGTCGCCAACAAGGGCCACCTGCTCAACATCAACTCCGGGTTGTCGTGGCTCGTGGTGCCGGACCACTCGTCGTACGCCTCGACCAAGGCGGCGTCCTGGATGCTGACGAACGCCCTGCGGATGGAGCTGTCGGCGCACGGCGTGGGGGTCACCAGCCTCCACGTGGGCTGGGTCGACACCGAGATGGCGGCCCGCCGCACCGAGGAGAAGGTCCCCCCGGCGCAGGTGGCGCGCGAGGCGTTCGCGGGCATCGAGCACGGCGCGCTCGAGGTGCTCGTCGGCGACGCGGCCCGCCAGATCAAGACCGCGCTGGCCGTCGACCCGAGCGTGCTCTACGGCTGATCCCCGTTGTCCGCGCCGGATCAGGATGCCTGGTCCGGCGCGGGTAGCTGGGCGTCGAGCAGCGTGCCCACGGTGGCCTCGACGCTCTCCGGGATGGGCCCGCCACGGACCGCGGCGTACGACATGGCGCCGTCGAGAAGCATCGTCAACTGGACCGCGAGCAGGTCGGGGTCGGTGGCACCGGCCAGCCGCGCCTGCGCGGCGAAGTAGTCCTGCACGGACTGCTTGTAGGTCAGCGCGACCGCCCGCGCCGAGTGCGCCGGGTCGTGGATCTCGGCGGTCGTGTTGAGCACGGGGCAGCCCTGGAACTCGTCGGAGTGCGAGAGCTTGCGGACGTTGGTGAAAACCGCCCGGATGCGCGCGACGGGCGGTTCGGGGCTGTCCGCGGCGGGCATCAGGTCGGCGTCGAGAGATTCGGTCTGCTGCCGCAGGTACGCCGTGATCAACTCGTCCTTGGTGCGGAAGCGCTGGTAAAGGGTGCGCTTCGAGACCCCGGCGTCCTCCGAGAGCCGGTCGACGCCGGTCACGTTGATGCCGTTGCCGTAGAAGAGCCGGCGCGCGCTCGCCAGCACGCGCTCGCGCACCTCGTCGCGATCTGCCATGCCGCCCAGTTTAGCTCGCGGGAAACAGATGTGTTTACCTGCTGACGGGGCATTGACGGCGGTCTCGCCGGTGCCCGATGCTCGCGGCATGACGGGTGTCGACTTCGACTCGCCGCATTCGGCGCGGATCTGGAACTACTGGTTGGGCGGCACCGACAACTTCCCGGTCGACCGCGCGGTCGGCGACGAGATCCTGGAGTTGCTGCCGGACGTCGCGACCCTGGCCCGGGCGTCGCGGGGATTCCTGGAACGCGCGGTCACGTTCCTGGCGTCGGCGGGGGTGCGGCAGTTCCTCGACATCGGCACGGGCCTGCCGACGGCTAACAACACCCACCAGGTGGCGCAGGCGGTGGCCCCGTCGTCACGGGTGGTCTACGTCGACAACGACCCGCTCGTGCTGGTGCACGCCCGCACGCTCCTGACCGGCACTGTCGAGGGCGCGACGGCATACGTGGAGGCCGATCTGCGCGACCCGGCCCGCATCCTGACGGAGGCGACGCACACGCTGGACTTCTCGCAGCCGGTGGCGGTCACGTTGATGGGCATCCTGCACCACGTCACCGACACGTCGGAGGCTCATTCGATCCTGGCGACCCTGCTGGCGGCGGTGCCGCCGGGCAGTTACCTGGCGCTCTCCCACGCGACCAACGTGATCCACGGGGCGGCCTCGGACGAGGTGGTCCGACAGTGGAACGAGGTGGGCGGCGAGCCTCTCGTGCTCCGCTCACCGGGGGAGATAGAGGCTTTCTGCACGGGCTTGGACATCCTCCCGCCGGGGGTGGTCTCGGTCTCCCGCTGGCGCCCAACCGGGGAGACGCCCCCGGAGGTCGACGAGTTCGGCGTGGTGGCCCGCAAACATTGACCCTCAGCAGGCCGGGGTGCTCGGCGTGCCCGTCGCGGGCGTGGCGGTCGGCGCGCGGTCAGTGCGTTGTGCGAGCCCGCCGGGTCGCGACGTAGCGGCGTATCTTCTCGTCCGTGCCGCAGTCCTCCATGCTGCACCAGCGGCGGCTGCGGTTCTTGCTCTCGTCGTAGAAGAGGAAGCGGCAGCCGCCGCAGGCCTTGATGCGGTTGAGCGCGCCTGTGGTGAGCAGGTCGACGGCCGCGTGGACGATCGGGCGCACCGGGCGGGCGAGAGTGTCGTCTTCGCGCCAGGTCCAGCGGAACGGGCTGCCGGGCTCGAGTCGTGCGTGGCCGAGGGCTTCGGCCTCGTCGTCGCGTAGGCGGTCGAGGGCCGGCGTCGGCGGCGTCCTGTCCGTCGCCAAAGCCCGGAACACCTCGTCGAGGTCGTCGCGGATGCGGCGTGCCAGGGCTACCGCCGTCTTCGGGTCGGCGGGCGATCGGCGTCGCATGTGGGCCGCTTCCGCATCCGTGAGTGCGCCCGCGTAGACACTCCAGGCGACCAGCTCCGGATAACCCGCCAGCAGGTCGTCGTCGGGTGGACCCGTTGGCGGACCGCTGCGGGTGTTGACGAAGTCCAGGGCCAGGTCGCCGCCCACCAGGCGCATGCGGGTCACGTCGCCGACTGTTTCCATCAAAAGTCACTTTACCAGTTGACTCCCCATCACGTGCGTCACTAGCGTTACCTTCATAACAGCTTTAGGGGGTAACACCGCATGGGGCACAAGCGGGCGGTCGCAGCGCTGGTCGGGTTGGCCGGTGGGACGTTCCTCTACACCGCGGTCGAGGGCCTGCCCGTCGGGCTGCTCCTGCCGATGTCCGCCGACCTGGCGGTCACACCGTCGCAGGTGGGCACGCTGGTCACCGCCTACGGCGCGGTGGTGATGGTCGCCTCGGTCCCGCTGACCGCGCTGGTCCGGCGGGTCCCGCGCCGGCTCCTGCTGTCGGCGCTGCTGGCGGGCTTCGTCGCGAGCACGGTGGTCACGGCCTTCGCCGGCTCGTACGCGGTGGTCATGGCGGCCCGCCTGATGACGGCGGCCACGCACGCGCTGTTCTGGGCCGTGGTGGTGCCGGCGGCGGCGGAGCTGTTCCGCCCGGAGCTACGTGGGCGGGTGGTCGCGGTCGTGTTCGCGGGAGGCAACGTCGCGCTCGTCCTGGGCGTGCCGGCCGGCGCCTGGCTCGGCGACCGGGCGGGCTGGCGGGCGTCGTTCTTGGCCGTCGCGGTGCTCGGCGCCGCTGTGCTGGCCGTCGTGGCCACGCTGCTGCCGTCGACACCACCTGAACAGGGCCACGCGGCCCGCGGCGCGACACCCGACACACGCCGCTTCTGGCTGCTGGTGGCGGTCGCGGTCACGACGACGGCCGGCGCCATCGCGGCGTACACCTATGTGGCCCTGTTCGTCACCGAGATCAGCGGCTTCGCGGCGGAGTCGGTCCCGGCGATCCTGCTCGGCCGCGGCATCGCGAGCGTCGTCGGCATCCTCGCGGTCGCGGCGCTGGTCGACCGCGACCCGTGGCGGGCCCTCGTCGGCACGGTCGCGGTGCAGGCGGTCGCACTGCTCGGGCTGTACGCGTTCGGCCACCGACCGACAGCGGCCGTCGCGCTGCTGGCGACGACCGGCGCGGCATTCGCCGCCTTCACCGCGGCCCTCGGCGGCCTCGTGCTGCGCGTGGCCCCGGGCCGCTCCGACCTGGCCGCCGCGACGCTCTCCGCCGCGGTCAACGTCGGCATCACCGCCGGCGCCTTCACCGGCGGCCTGGCCCTACCGACTTACGGCGTCCAGAGCACCGTGCTGCTCGGCGCGCTGGTCGGCCTGGCCGCGCTGGCGCTGGCTCTCGGCGAACGGCTCCTGCCGGCGCCGGGTCACGCCGACCGAAAGGTAACGGTCGAGCCGTAGTCGTCACGCTCATCGCGGCGACGCCAGGGCGAACCGCTCGCGCCGCCACGACGCGTGCGTCGACGCCCGACAGGGCGAACCGCTCGCGCCGCCACGACGCCCCCTTGTCGACGGGTGGCCGTCACGCGGACCGGAAGACGATCGTCGTGTCGACCTTCAGACGGTCGGTGCTGTCGTGGCGTCCGTCCGGCGGCACCCGCCCGCGCCGGCCCGTTCGGCCCGGTGAAACCGAGCGAAGGGCGACCGGCGTACGTCGTCTCGAAAGCCCGCCGATCGACTATGGACGCCGGCTCCTGGGCGGTGGTGCCGGCGCGCGGCGCGGTGGCGGCAATCCGGGCGACAGGCGTTCCTGGCGGCGCCGCAGCAGACCATTGAGATAGAGCAGCGCCAGGCCCAACACGCCCATGTCATCGAGGTAGATCGGGTCCGGCAGCAGGTCCACCGGGAAAATCGTGAAAATCAGCGCCCCGTAAAAAGCGAATTTCCCGCCGAACCCGAGCTCGCCGAGCTGGTTGCGGACCCGGACCACCTTCACCGCGAGCACGATCGCGCCGACCAGGGCGCCGATCAGCACGACGGCCGCGGCACCGATCACGACGACCCACGCCTCGCGGGACATGTCGTCACCGTAGCAACGGGTCGGCCGGGTCGCCCGTCGAGCGCGTCGGGTTAGTCACCCTCCCAGGTGGGCATGGCAATCTACCTCTCGACGCCGATCTTCGAAGGGGACGCTTGTGGGGGGCTATGGGGCGCAGATCGCGCTCGTACTCGTGCTGGTGCTGTTGAACGCGGTCTTCGCCGGCAGCGAGATGGCGCTCGTGTCGCTCCGGGAGAGCCAGATCCGTCGCCTCGAACGGGCGTCGCGCGGCGGGCAGGTGCTGGCCCGGCTCGCCGGCGACCCGAACCGGTTCCTGGCCACCATCCAGATCGGGATCACGCTCGCCGGCTTCCTCGCCTCCGCCGCCGCGGCGGTCTCCCTGGCTCAGCCACTCATCGAGCCGCTGGGCTTCTTCGGCGGCGCGGCCGAGCCGGTGGCGATCGTCTGCGTCACCATCGTGCTGACGTTCTTCACGCTGGTCTTCGGCGAGCTCGCACCGAAGCGGATCGCCATGCAGCGCGCCGAGGGCTGGGCGCTGGCGGTCGCGCGCCCGCTCGACGTGCTCTCCACCGTCTCGCGCCCGCTGGTGTGGCTGCTCGGCAAGACCAGTGACCTCGTGGTCCGGCTGGCCGGCGGCGACCCGGAGGCGGCCCGCGAGGAGGTCAGCACCGAGGAGCTGCGCGACATGGTCGCCGCGCAGCAGACCATTCCGGACGACCAGCGGATGATCATCAGCGGCGCCTTCGAGGTGGCCGACCGGGTGTTGCGCGAAGTCCTCACGCCGCGCGGGCAGGTCTACACCCTGGCGGCCGGCACCCCCGCGAGCGAGGCGCTGCGCGACATCGTCAAGGCCGGCCAGTCGCGCGCGCCGGTCGTCGGGCCGACGGGGCTCGACGACGTGCTGGGTGTCGTACACATCCGTGATCTGGTCGACAGCGAGGGCTCCGTCGCCGAGAGCGCCCACCCGGCCGTGTTCCTGCCCGAGACGCTCAAGGTCACCGACGCGATCCGCCAGCTCCGGCAGCAGCGGCAGCAGTTCGCGGTGGTCGTCGACGAGCGCGGGGCGGTCGACGGGATCGTCACCATGGAGGACCTGGTCGAGGAGATCGTCGGCGAGATCTACGACGAGACCGACCGGGACGTGCAGGACGTCATCCGTACGCCCGACGGGGATCTGTTCCTGGTCGGCACGTACCCGATCCACGACCTGCCGGACATCGGGGTGGACCTGGGCGACGACGAGCCGCGGGACTACACGACGATCGCCGGTCTGCTGCTGGCCCGCCTCGGGCACATTCCGACCGCGCCGGGGGAGATCGTCGAGCTGCCGGCGCACACCGCCGAGGTCGTCGAGGTGACAGGACGCGCCATCACTCGGGTCCGCCTCCGGGCAAGAGCGGACGTATTAGGGCATTCTCAACCCTGACGTCGACGGACGGAAGGGTCGGTTCATGCTGCATGTCAGCGCCCTAGGGTGGACGCTCACGATCCTGGTCATCCTCGGGCTGCTGGCGCTCGACCTCATCATCGGCACGCTCAAGCCCCACGCCGTCCACTTCAAGGAGGCGACGGCGTGGTCGATCTTCTACATCGGCGTCGCGGTCGCGTTCGGCGTCATTTTCGCGACGATCTCGGGGTGGGAGTTCGGCACGCAGTATTTCGCCGGCTATCTCGTCGAGAAAAGCCTCTCGGTCGACAACCTTTTCGTCTTCGTGATCATCATGACCACGTTCGCGGTGCCGCCGGCGCACCAGCAGCGTGCACTCACCTTCGGCATCCTGCTGGCGTTGGCCTTCCGCGTCGTGTTCATCGTGCTCGGCGCCGCGCTGCTGAACCTTTTCACGTTCATGTTTCTGGTGTTCGGCCTTTTGCTCATCTACACGGCGGTCCAGCTCTACCGGCACAGGGACGAAGACCCGGACGCCGACAACGCACTGGTACGGGCGACCCGACGCGTGCTCCCCGTGACCGACGACTACCGCGACGGCAAGCTGCTGACCAGGGAAAACGGCAAGCGCGTGGTCACGCCGCTGTTCGTCGTGCTGATCGCGATCGGCAGCACCGACCTGCTCTTCGCATTGGACTCGATCCCGGCGGTATTCGGCGTGACCCAGGAGACGTACATCGTCTTCACCGCCAACGCCTTCGCCCTGCTCGGTCTGCGCGCGTTGTTCTTCCTGGTGGCGGGCCTGCTGGACCGGCTCGTCTACTTGTCCACGGGGCTCGCGATCATCCTCGCGTTCATCGGCGTGAAACTGGTGCTGCACTGGGCACACGAGGACGTGTCCGACGGCGTGTGGGAGATCTCGACCAACCTCTCCCTGATCGTCATCGCGGCGGTCCTCACGGTCACGACGGTGGCGAGTTTGGTCGCGGTGCGGCGCAACCCCGACATGAAGGCGCATGCGGGTTCGGTACGGGGCCACCGCCCGCAACAGGATCAGCCACCGCGGGAGGACTAGGTCCTGATCCGGTTGGTTCAGTGCGAGGCGAGACGGAGTCCAGGTGTCGTGGCCCGCATACCGGTGTGTAGGTGTTTTCGGGGCGCCGCCAGGCCGCGGGTGAGGTGCCAGCGCAGGCTGATTTGCCGGCCGCCACCTAGAGGCCGAGGACGGGGAGGCACTCCTCGACGCCGGAGAGCGCGATGTCGGTGCGCCGGGTCCAGTCGGCGCGGGTGAGGCGCCAGCGCAGGAGTTCGGTGGGCTCGCCGCGGCGGGTGGCCCAGTCGGTGCCGTTGCGGGTATAGCCGAGCGCCTCCGACACCCGGTTCGACGCGTGGTTGTCGACGAACGCGTCGCTGCCGGCCTCGCGCGCCTTCAGCCCGTCGAAGGCGAGATGCAGGATCGCCGCGCGGGCCTCCTTGCCCAGCCCGCGGCCGCGCGCGGCGGGAGCCAGCCAGGAGAACGAGGTGACGGTGCCGAGTGCGGCGAAATCGACGCCGACCAGATCCTGCATGCCGACGGGCTCACCGTCGTGGCACACGACGAAGTAGAGCCGCCAGCGGTCGGGCTCGACCCGCGCCCGGCCGGCCCAGATGGCCCGCATCCAGCGCCATTCACGAGTCGGGCTGTCCTCGTAGAGCGACATCGGGTCGTCGAACGGCAGGGGCTCGCCGTCGGTGACGACGCCGGCCCGAACGACGGGCACGAGCCGCTCGAGAAGCTCGTCGGTCGCGCCGGCGAGGGTGAGCCTGGGCGTGCGGACGAGGAGGTTCAGCGGCGGGTAAGCGGACGGCATCGGCGCACCGTATCGCCCACGACGGTTATCGCGCCGCCGAATAGTCCGCCGGTCCGGGAGCTGACGCCGCGTTGCCACTGTGCCGGCGCCGGAGGGGGCGCACAGCGCCGCCCAGCTTGCCGCGGGCGTCGAGGTGGGCGGTGAGCAGCGACGTCGGCGAGGCGGGCCGCTCCCAGCCGTCGGGCTCGACCGGCACCGCGCTCGTGGCCGCGTTGTCGAGGTAGCGCAACATGGCCGGGTGCCGGGTGCCGGGTGCCGGGTGCCGGGTGCCGGGTGCCGGGTGCCGGGTGCCGGGTGCCGGGTGGCGGGTGCCGGGTGGGTGGCGGTGCTAGGTACCGGGCGGAGGGTGCCGGGTGCCGGGTCCCGGTCGGGCCCTTGAGGATGTCGACGAACTTACCGGCGGCGTTGACCGCCTGAGGACGGCCGTGTCGAAGGTCTGGGGCTTGCGCGGTCGCGAGCGGCGCGCGAATGGTTCAGGCGCGCCGCGCGGTCCATCCTGAACGGTTGCCTGACGAGGACTGGTCAATCTGTCCACGTCACGACGTGTTGATTGGTCTGACCATTGTGTGTGATGTCCGCGCGGAGGAGCGGGAACCCGAACTCTTCCGCGGCCCATCCCGCGATGGCCGGGGCCAGGGCCGCCGGGATGTAGTCAACTTCCACGATCTCCAGTGCGCGGACGGCGACGACGACGTGGCCGCCGGATGTGGCGCGTTCGATGTCGTCCGCGACGCGGCGGAGTCCGACACGTAGCCAGTCGGTCTCCTCCTCGCTGACCGTCAGCGGCGTGCCCCGGAATCCGTCCACGACGCGGGACGCGTCCAGCCATACGCGGTCGCTGATCGGCTCGAGGTCGGCCGGTGGGTCTTCTGACCGGAGGGTCTCGGCGGTGACGCCGGCGAAGGTGCCGACCTTATTGGTCTGACGTTTGAACCGGTAATTGCGCATGGTCTCGTTGCCTCCTTCCGCGGCGGCGCGAAAACCTCAGCCGAAGCCGACGCCCATGGCTCCCGAGCCGTCAAGGCCGGGGGTGCCGCGGGCGGCGGTGGGCTGGTCCGCGCGTTTGAGGTCGTTGGCGTTGCCGGGTTCGGGGGCCGCCACGTCGTCCAGCGGCCCCGACCACTCGGGCGCCGGTGGGGGGTCGGTGGAGTCGACACCGGCGTCGCGTACCAGCGCGGTCGGCCTGCCCGCCGAGAACCATCGATCTTCGTGGGCTTCGAAGGGGTCGCGGTACCAACCTTCAGCAAGCATGCCGACGACTGTAGACGTTTCACGGCGCGTGTTCGGGGTTGTGAAGAGTTGTGCGAACTCCTTCTGCGGCACCGGCGACGGTTCGGACCATGGATGCCAGTCAATGCCCCTGAACAGAGTGCCATGATCAAGAGCCTCGTCGTCGTCGGGGTCGCGGCGTCGATGCGACCCGGCGGGTTTCTCGCTCCAGCGCGGCGGCCGTCGGCCAGCACGGCGGAGGACGTGATCCGGGTGTCGTACGCGCGAATATTCGTTGACCGGGCGTCGAGACTGGGCCGGTGATCACCATTGAGACAGAGCGGCTGACACTGCGCGGTTGGCGTGACGCGGATCTGGACGCGCTCGCGGCCATCAACGCCGATCCGGAGGTGATGCGGTACATCCTCGACGGCTCCGTGCGTGACCGGCAGCGCACGAGCCAGGATCTACGCGCGATGATCCGCGGATGGGACGAGCGCGGCTTCGGACTGTTCGCCGTCGACGTGCGTGAGACCGGCGCGTTCGTTGGCTGGGCCGGTCTTGCCGTTCCCGAATTCCTGCCCGAGGTGATGCCGGCGGTCGAGATCGGCTGGCGACTGGCGCGCGAAGCGTGGGGACGCGGGTACGCCACCGAGGCCGCGGCGGCCTCCCTCCAGTTCGCGTTCGACGACTGTGCCCTCGATCGCGTGATCAGCATCCGGCACGTCGACAACACCCGCTCGGCCCGGGTCATGGCCAAGCTCGGCCTCGCGTTCGAAAGCCACACCGTTGTTCCGGACTACGACCAACCCGTCGCCGTCCACGCGATCACTCGGTCGGGCTGGCAGGCCCGCTGACCAGCCCTGCGGCGACGGCGCGGCGGATGCTGGTGACGTAACCCGACGGAAGGGGCAGGTCGCCCAGCTCGTCGAGGGCGACGAATCCCACGGCAAGGTGTTCGGCGCTGAGCCGAACCGGCGCGGCTACGGCGTGACAGACGAAGGTCTCGATCGTGACGATGCGTCCGGCGATGTGGTAATCCCACCTGTCGACGTGCCGACCGACCGTTACGCGCAGGCCCGTCTCCTCCTCGACCTCCCGGGCCAGCGCGACCGGCAGCGTCTCGCCCGGCTCGGGGCGGCCTCCCGGCAGTTCCCACTCCGCGCGGTCGTTGCGGAGCAACAGAAAACCCGCCGCCGAGCGGATTACGCCCTTGACCGAGACCCGCATTGGTTCCATCCCAGACCACATCGAACGAGAGCCCCACCCGAATGTGGTGGGCTACGGCACCCAGGGCGGTTTCCACGCGATCGACCCGGCTGATCACCACCGGGCAATGGCGGCCGGGTGAGAAGAAAGCACCACCTACAGTGGGCGGATGGCGTTGATCGATCTTGACCGCCCGGCACCCGGAACCGGCGGGCGGCGGAGACCGGCCCACTCGACGCGAGCCGGCGCGGCCCTCGCCATCCTCGGCGGGCTCAGCCTGTTGGCGGGCGAGCCCGCCGCGACGACAACACCCCGGACCACCTGCACCGTGATCCACGGCGGTGAGCACATCGAGCGCGCCGTCGTGATCGATCCCGCGACCGGCCGCGTGCTCGACGAGCTTCCGGTCGCGGCGGACGGCATCGTCGTGATCTGCCCGGACTGACCCTCACCGCTCCGCCTCGACCAGACGCGCCAGGTTGGCCAGCGCCATCCGTGTGCCGGTCTCGTTGTCCGCCGCCGACACGCCGGCGGGCAGGCCCTCGTGCACCACCAGCACGTCGGTGCCGCCCGATACCGCCGTCAGGGTCGTCGTCATCGTCATCGTGCCGCGCATCTCCGGCGCCGTCGTCTCGAACTCGATCACCTCGACCACCTGCTCGTCGGGGAGCAGGCGGGCGAAATGCCCGTGGTACGTGTCGGTGTGCGTCGACGACTTTCCCACCTGCGTCGGGTCCGCATAGGTCAGCGACACCCGGAACGCGCCACCCTCGACCGCGGAAAAGGTATGGACCTCCGGCGTCATTCCGGCGGGAAAACGCCAGCGGGCGATCGCCGCCGGGTCGAGCAGGGCGCGGTATACCGCGGCCGGCGGTGCCTTGACGTGCTGCAGGACGCGCGTGGACGACGACATAGCCCTACACGGTAAATTACGCCGAGCGGCCGTTCGCGTACATGATGCGGAAGCCCAGATGGTCTGCCAGCGACGCCCAACGCCGCGAGCGCATCGCCCGTTCCGCCGCGTCGATGCGCTCGCCGTTGGTCAGGTAGCGCAGCAGCGCCAGCTCCAGCGCCGCCGACTCGACCCAGTCGACCTGGCGCGTGTAGCCGCAGACGATCGCCGCACCCGTCGCGTGCAGGAAGTCCTCGAGCACGGCGTCCGGGGCGCGCAGCACCGAGCAGCTCGCGAAATACAGCCGCTTGCCCTCGCAGCGGCCCTCCAGCGTGCTGGCGATCTCGTCGAGGCTGACAGGCTTGCGGTCGGCGACGTACAGATGCTTGGCCTCACCGTGCATCGCGAAGTAGCCGACCCGGTACGACGCGTAACGGTGCTCCGTCCACCGCGTCAGGAAATAGTGCAGCTCCTCGGGCGTGGCGACGTCCTTGTGGATGAACGAGCAGTGCCCGAGCCGGTTGAGCAGGTCGAGCATCGGCAGCACCGAGCTGCGGTCGGTCAGGTTCTTGTGCCACTGACCCTCGACGCAGAAGATCCCGTTCATCCGCGCCGCCCCCTCCCCGTGACAGGGGGAAACATATTCAGAAACACGGGGGTACGGGGATCAGCCGGGTGGCCGGCAGGTAAACCGGATCGGCGGGTGGCGCGTCAGACCCACATGAAGCGTTCGTACGTCCCGCTGCTGGCCCTCCTCGCCGTGCTCGGCGCCGGTGGGTGCGAACGCGCCGCCACCGGCGGCGCGCCGGCCACCGCCACGCCGAGCACATCCGACGTATCCGATATGCCGGATCCGGCCGAGCCGACCACCGCGCCACCGACGGAGCCCAAGCCGAAGCCACCCGCCCAGACCCCGGCCGGCCCCTACCGCGTGACCTACGGCTGGGCCGTCCCGTCGAACCCGGCCAAGATCAGGCACCACGTCGAGCTCCGCGAGCCGCCCGCCCCGGCCCTGCCGTACCTCGTCCGCGTCCAGGTCGGCGACCACCCCGCCGCCGACCCGGCGTACACCCGGATCACCTTCGCGTTCGACAGCGCCTGGCCGACCTACGAGATCGCCTACCAGCGCGACCTCACCAAGGACGGCAGCGGCGACCCGGTGCCCCTGCCCGGCAACAGCGTCCTGCGGATCACCTTCACCGACGCGCAGGCGCACGACGGGAAGGGCGGGCAGACCGAACGCCCGGGTACGAGCCTGGGCTTCCCGACGCTGAAGGGGTACGGGTTCGCCGGGGACTTCGAAGGCCAGGTCACCTACGGCCTCGGCATCCAGGCGAAGCCGAACAGCGACCAGGCGATCCCGATCCGCGTCGGTGAGCTGGTCCGCGCCGACGGCACGTATGTCGTCGCCGTCGACGTCCGCCGCGCGTAATCATGGCGGGATGGCGGACGTCATCGTGCTCGGTGCCGGGATCATCGGTCTGACCTCTGCCCTCGAACTGCAGGTCCGAGGCGCCGAGGTCACGATCGTGACGGCCGACGACCCCGCCGACACGGTCTCGGCCGTCGCGGCAGCGGTCTGGTACCCGACCAGAATCGACGCCGACCCCCGGGTCCTCGCCTGGGGCACCCGTACCTTCGAAATCTTCAAAGGTCAGACCATTGACCGGACACCGGGCGTCACGATGCGGCCGACCAGGATGAAAATCCGCCACGACGAGGACACACCCTGGTGGGCGGCCGCGGTCCCGGACTTCGCGGCCCACCCGGGCGAGTGGCACTTCACCGCCCCGGCCGTCGAGATGGTGCCGTACCTCGCCCACCTGCGGGCCCGCTTCGAGGCCGGCGGCGGCACGCTCGACCGCCGTCGGGTCGCCCGCTTCGACGACCTCGACGGGGCCGCCCTGGTCGTCAACGCGACGGGCCTCGGCGCGGCCCGCCTGACCGGCGACCAGCGTCTCTACCCGATCCGAGGCCAGGCCGTCGTCGTAGCCAACCCGGGCCTGACCACGTCGATCCGCGACGAGCACCACCCGCTGGGCCCGGTCTACATCCACCCCCGCAGCCGCGACGTGGTCCTCGGCGGCACCTTCGAGGTCGGCGACCCGGACCTCACGATCCGCCCGGAAACGGCCCGGGCGATCATCGAGCGCACGACAGAGGTGGAGCCCCGCCTGGCCGGCGCCCGGGTGGAGAAACACCTGGTCGGCCTCCGCCCGGCCCGCCACGGCGGCCCACGGGTGGAACGGGAAGGCCGGATCATCCACGCCTACGGCCACAGCGGCGCGGGAATGACCCTCTGCTGGGGCACGGCCGAGGAGGTGGCCCGGTTCGTCGAGGGCCAGGGTCTGTCTCGAAGTGGATGACCGGGCCGCGGCGGACGCCGCCTGGAACCACGCCGGTCACGACCGGATACGCCACCTGTATCCGGCCGCGCCCGGCGCGGCCCCAGGTCCACGCCTCGCTCCGACCCCGACCTCGAGACCAGACCCTGGGCCTGGCTACGCACGATCGCCGCGGTCAGCACCTCGAGGCGGGCGCGCCGGCGTCCCCGTGGTCGACGTCTCCGGCTGACGCGCACCACACCGGCAGGCCGGCGTGTGGCTAGACCTGGCCCCGGACGATGGCGACCGCCACCCGGGCCAGTTCGTTCATGTCCGGCTCGAAGGCCGCCGCGATGTCCGGGTGCAGACCCGCCCGCGTCTCGTCGAGCAGCCGCCGGCAGACGACGTCGAACGGCTCGCCGCGGTAGGACGCTCGTACCCGGTCCGTCGCCGCCTTCAGCGCCGACGTGAGTTGCTCCTCCAGCGGGCCGCGGAGCTTGCGCTGCACGGGATCGCTCGGGTCCGGGTCGAAGGTGACGTGCGGGTCGGCCATGGCGCTCAGATGCCCTGCGCCACAGTTCGTCAAACGCCGAGCGAGACCACCCGCACCTGGTACGACGGCGTTTCCGCCGGCTCCTCGCGGTAGCTGATCGCCCGGATCTGCCGCTCGTCGGCGAACAGCGCCACGTCGGCCAGCACGCCCAGGTGGGTGCCTGTCAGCCGGCCGCGCTTGTCGCTGAGCACGTCGGCCACGCCGGCCAGGAATCGCGGCGCCGAACCCACGTGCGCGGCCGGCCCGCGGACCACGATCTCCAGCGCGATCGACGAGCGGATCCGCGTCCAGCCGCTGCCCTGCGCCGCCGCCAGGGCCGCGACCAGCAACGCCCGTACGCGTTCGGCCTGGCGGTGGCCCGCGGACAGGATCGAGAGGGTTTCGGTCTTCTGCGGCGGCAGGCCGGGCACCTCGAAAGCGACGGCCTCGGCGGTGGCATCTCGAAATGAGCCAGGGTGCACGGCACTACCTCCGCGGGTCGGGCGGCGGCGCGACTACGTATCGCGACCGTACCGTGTCTCGCCGTCGTCCACGAGATGTACGCCGGGTTCGCGTTTGTTTTCCGTACGTGCTGGGCATGGTCCGAGATCGGCAATCCGCAATGACGCGGGAACGGAGGTCGGATATGGCGGAACGATCTCGAGGACCGGGGCGACGGCGAAGGTTCGCCGCGCTCGCGACGGTCGCGCTGCTGGCGCCCGGGGTGGCGGCCTGTGGTGGGGACGACGGCGGCGTACCCGTGATCAATGTGTACTACTCGACCGAGCAGAGCTTCCAGAAGCTGGTCGACGACTGCAACCAGCAGGCTCAGGGCCGCTACCGAATGGTCTACCAGGTGCTGCCGCGCGCGGCCGACGAGCAGCGGGTGCAGATGGTCCGCCGGCTGGCCGCCGAGGACGACGGCATGGACGTGCTCGGGCTCGACGTGACCTGGACGGCGGAGTTCGCGAGCGCGAAATGGATCCGCGAGTGGACCGGCGCCGCAAAGGACGAGGCCTCCAGGGGCACGCTGCAGCAGCCGTTGGAGTCGGCCACGTACGAGGGCAAGCTTTTCGCGGCACCGAAAAATACCAATACGCAGTTGCTCTGGTACCGCAGCGACCTCGTGCCGAACCCGCCGAAGACCTGGGACGAGATGATCCAGATGTCCCAGGACCTCAAGAGCCAGGGCAAGCCGTACGAGATCGACACCATGGGCGCGCAGTACGAGGGCCTGGTGGTGCTCTACAACAACATGGTCGCGAGCGCCGGGGGCAAGATCCTCAACGACGACGGCAACAAGGTCGAGTTCGACCAGGGCGCCGTCGACGCGCTCGGCACGCTGCAGAAGTTCGCGTCGTCCGGCGTGACGAACCCGTCGTTCACCAACACCCAGGAGGACGCGGCCCGGCTGCAGTTCCAGGGTGGTTCCGGGGCGTTCCAGCTCAACTACCCGTTCGTCTGGCCGGCGTTGCAGGAGGGCGCACCCGACCTGAAGGACAAGGTCAAGTGGGCGCGCTACCCGGGCATCGACGCGGGCACGCCGAGCAAGGTAACGATCGGTGGCTTCAATCTCGCCGTTTCGACCTACTCGAAGCATCCGGAGGAAGCTTTCGAGGCGGCATTGTGCCTTCGCTCGCCCGAGCACCAGCTTTTCTCCGCCGTCAACGACGGCGTGCCGCCGACGGTCGAGTCGGTCTACGACGATCCGCAGATGGACGAGGCGTACCCGTTCAAGGACGACATCCTCGCCCAGCTCAAGGACGGCTCGAACCGGCCCGTGACGCCCGCGTACCAGAACCTTTCCACGGTGCTCTCGGCGACCTTGTCGCCGCCGGCCGACATCCGGCCGGAGCAGGACGCCGAGCAGCTGCGCGGCTCGATCCAGGACGCGCTCGAGTCGAAGGGGGTCCTGCCGTGACGACCGCGGAGACCGCCGAGAAACCCACCACCCACTCGGTACGCGCGCAGCGCAAGGCGAAGGCCCGGATCAGCGAGGGTAAGCGGCAGGAGCGGAAACTCGGCTGGCTGCTGTGCGCACCGGCGGCATTCGTGATGCTGGCCGTTACCGCGTACCCGATCCTCTATTCGGTCTGGCTCTCGTTCCAGCGCTTCGACCTGAAGTTCCCGGACCAGCGCGAGTTCATCGGGCTGGGCAACTACTGGACCGTGCTGTCGAACGACTACTGGTGGACGGCGTTCGGCATCACCATGCTGATCACGGTCGTCACGGTCGCGGTCGAGCTCGTGCTCGGCATGGCGCTCGCCTGGATCATGTTCCGCACGCTGGTCGGCCGGGGCCTGGTGCGCACGGCCGCGCTGATCCCGTACGGCATCGTCACCGTCGTCGCGGCGTTCTCGTGGAGGTTCGCCTGGACCCCGGAGACGGGCTATCTCGCCGGGGTGTTCGGGGAGGGCGCGCCGCTGACCGAGCGGGCCAGCTCGCTGGCGATCATCATGCTGGCCGAGATCTGGAAGACGACGCCGTTCATGGCGCTGCTGCTGATGGCAGGCCTCGCGCTGGTGCCCGACGACCTGCTCAAGGCCGCGTCGATGGACGGCGCGACCGGCTGGCAGCGGTTCACCAAGGTGATGCTGCCGGTGATGAAGCCGGCGATCCTGGTCGCGCTGCTGTTCCGTACCCTCGACGCCTTCCGGGTCTTCGACAACATCTACGTGCTGACCGCCGGCGCCAACAACACGTCGTCGGTCTCGATGCTGGCCTACAACAACCTGATCCGCGGACTCAACCTCGGCATCGGGTCGACCATGTCGGTGCTGATCTTCATCGCCGTCGCGATCATCGCGTTCATCTTCGTGAAGCTGTTCGGCACCGCCGCACCCGGGAGTGAAGAGGGAGGTAGGCGCTGATGGCCGCTCTCGACTCTCCGGCCGGCGCGAAGTGGCGCTGGGGTTTCCTGGACCTGGTCGTGATCGTTTTCGCCCTGGTTCCGGTGCTCTGGATCGCGTCGCTGTCGTTCAAGACCCCGGCGACGATCACCGACGGCAACTTCATCCCGCGGGAGTGGACGCTCGAGAACTACCGGAACATCTTCAACACCGACCAGTTCGTACGGGCGTTGGTCAACTCGATCGGCATCGGGCTCATCTCGACGCTGGTCGCGGTGGTGCTCGGCACGATGGCGGCTTATGCGATCGCCCGGCTGGATTTCCCCGGCAAGAAGCTGCTCATTGGTATTTCCCTGCTGATCGCCATGTTCCCGCAGGTGTCATTGGTTTCGCCGCTGTTCGAGATCGAGCGGTCGATCGGCCTGTTCGACACGTGGCCCGGGCTGATCCTGCCGTACATCACCTTTGGTCTGCCCTTGGCCATCTACACGCTGTCGGCGTTCTTCCGCCAGATCCCGTGGGACCTGGAGAAGGCGGCCAAGATGGACGGTGCCACGCAGGGCGAGGCGTTCCGCCGGGTGATCGCGCCGCTGGCCGCGCCGGGCGTGTTCACCACCGCGATCCTGGTGTTCATCTTCTGCTGGAACGACTTCCTGTTCGCGATCTCGCTGACGTCGACCGAGCGCTCCCGCACGGTCCCGGCGGCGCTCTCGTTCTTCCAGGGCGCGTCGCAGTTCGAGGACCCGACGGGCGCGATCTCCGCCGCGGCCGTGATCATCACCGTCCCGATCATCCTGTTCGTGCTGTTCTTCCAGCGTCGCATCGTCTCCGGCCTGACCTCCGGCGCCGTGAAGGGTTAGGGGTAAACCAACGTGGCTGACATCGTTCTGGACAAGGTGACCAAGGCGTTCCCCGACGGCACGCTGGCGGTGCAGGAGTTCAACCTGGAGATCGCGGACGGTGAGTTCGTGATCCTGGTCGGGCCGTCGGGCTGCGGCAAGTCGACGACGCTGAACATGATCGCCGGGCTGGAGGACATCTCCTCCGGCGAGTTGCGCATCGACGGGCAGCGGGTCAACGACAAGGCGCCGCGCGACCGCGACATCGCGATGGTGTTCCAGTCGTACGCGCTGTATCCGAACATGACCGTGCGGGAGAACATGGCGTTCCCGCTGAAGCTGGCGAAGCTCTCGAAGGAGGAGATCGACCGCAAGGTCGACGAGGCGGCGAAGGTGCTCGAGTTGACGGCGCTGCTCGACCGCAAGCCGGCCAACCTCTCGGGTGGCCAGCGCCAGCGGGTGGCGATGGGCCGGGCGATCGTCCGGTCACCCAAGGCGTTCCTGATGGACGAGCCACTGTCCAACCTGGACGCGAAGCTGCGGGTCCAGATGCGCACGGTCGTGTCGAGGTTGCAGAAGCGCCTCGGGACGACCACGGTCTACGTGACCCACGACCAGACCGAGGCGATGACGCTCGGCGACCGGGTCGTCATCATGCGGGCCGGCGCGATCCAGCAGGTGGGTGAGCCGCAGGAGCTGTACGACAACCCGCGCAACCTTTTCGTGGCGGGATTCATCGGCTCACCGTCGATGAACTTCCTGCCGGCGACGGTGTCGGAGGGCCGGCTGCGGACGTCGCTGGGTGATTTCCCGCTCGGCGACCGGATGCGCCAGCAGGTCTCGGACAGCGGCGGCGACCTGATCGTCGGCATCCGCCCGGAACACTTCGAGGACGCGTCGCTGATCGAGGACTCCATCCGCCAACGCGGGGCGGAGTTCGAGGCCACGGCGGACCTGGTGGAGTCGATGGGCTCGGACAAGTACGTGTACTTCACGGTGGAGGGCGAGAAGGCCTCGGCGGCCGAGCTGGAGGAACTGGCCGCGGACGCGGGCGGCGGCGACCTGCCGTCGGGCGGCTCGAACCTGGTCTGCCGCTTCTCGGCGGAGTCGCGGGTCAAGGAGGGCGACACGGCCCGGGTCTGGGTCAACCTCGACAAGATCCACCTCTTCGACCCGTCGGACGGCCGCAACGTCACGCTCCACGAGGGAAAGTCCTCGGGCGTCGTCTCCTAGATCCGAAGGCTGCCCCCACGAGCGCTCCACCGCGTCGTGGGGGCAGCCCGTGATCGCCGCCGGGCCGACGAGGGGCGTGCAGCCGCGGTAGCGCCTCCGGCGGCACAGGCGGACCATGGCGGCATGGTCTGGCTCGCGGGCGCCGCCATCGCGTACTCGGTGGTCCATCATGTCGGCAGCGGCCTCGCCGGGCTGGGGCCTGTCGGGTCCAGTTCTACGCGGTGGGCCGACTGGGTCGACGTGGCGACTCCGTACGCCTTCCTCCTGCCGGCCGCGGTCGCTCTCCGGCGCGTGGGAGGCGTCGCCGCGCGGACGTGGCTCGTCTACCTCGTCGGGGCGATCACCTACGTCGAAGGGCATGGCGTCCACCTTTCGGCGAACTCGATCAACAACGCCGCCCCGACGGCGGCGGCCCACCTGTGGGACGAGGTGGTCGGGCACTACCTGTGGTTCACCGGCGCGATGCTCGTCTGGGCCGCACTGGCGACGGGCTTCGCCCGTCACCGCCCGGCCGGCGGACCGTTCCCGGCTCTGCTCGCGCTGGCCGTCGGCGTGACCGTGGCGACGAACGCGCTCGAGGGTGGGACCGCGCTCCTCGGCCTGGCCGCCGCTGCCGCGTTCGCCGTCCGTGGCTGGCTCACCCGCGACCGGCTCGGCCGGCTCATCCTGATCGCCTTCGTGCCCGCGACGTTGATCATCATCGCCTGGGGCGTCCGGAACCGGGTTTTCCCCAACCCTCGGAAATCGGCTGGGGCTGAGGTCAGCTCCGCGACCCGAGCGACAGGAGATGGGCACAGGTCGCGCCTCCGCGTATACGCGCATCCGCGTATCGCCCTCGCGCTGAACCCTCCGGAGAGTTAGCCGCGCCGATCTCGTGGTGGGGTTGGCGGGCGAGGGGGGATGGTGCGTGAAACGCATGCGGAGAAGGGTGCGGTCGCTGTTGGCGGTCGCTCTCACCACGGTCGTCGTGGCGACGATCGGCACAGCCGTGCCGGCGCGGGCCAGCTACGGGTCGACCGTCACGGTCATAGCCAACGAGATGCACACCACCGAGTGTCTGGATCGGGTCTGGGTCTTCTTCTGCGATCCCGTCGAGCTGTTCGGGGTCGCGGTCATCACCCAGGACAACGGGCAGCAGATCCGGTGTGAGATGAGCCTGCCGGCAGCGCCCGGTGCGGACATCACGACGCCCAACCAGATCTGTTCCGGGCGTACGGTGACCGGGAGCTTCCGGGTCAACTTCGAGCTGTGGGAGGACGACTCCTTCGAAGGCGGCAGCCGCGAGCAGGCCGACCTCAATCCCGGCACCGCCAAGGACTGGGCGACGACCAACCTGCTCGGGGGGCGGAACGGGACCTCGACCTGGTCCACCAGCGGCGGGCCCTCGTCGGCCGTCTTCACCGTCTCCGTGACAGCACGGCCGACCAGCATCAGCATCACCAGCCCGTCGCCGACCAGCGCGCCCCGGGAGTTCGACCCGCGGCTCGGCGAGGCGCTGACCATCAGCGGTTCCCTGTCGGTGCCGTCGGCGCTGCGGTTCACCATCACCAACCAGGCGACGGCGGCCGGGTTCACGCTCTACGAGGCGCCCTTCTACGGCGGCATCTTCAACGTCACCTGGGACGGCCGGTGGTCCGACGGGTCCTTCGCGCCCGTCGGCGCGTACACCATCACCGTCGTGGATCCCGTGGACGGCGGCACCGCGAAGACCACCCAGGCGCGGGTCATCCAACGCGTGGGGCTGGCCTTCACCAACATGACCAGCCAACCCGCGTCCAACTGGCAGTACCGCAGCGGGCCGATCACGGTCAGCGCCGTCGCGACGGCCGGCGGCACGTTCCGGATGGTCGTCCGGAAGGGCGCCACGGAGGTGTTCCGCACCGGCGACCAGCGCCGCGCCGCCGGGCCGGTCGGCTTCACCTGGAACGGCCGGCAGGCCGACGGCACCTTCGCCACCCCCGGCTCGTACACCTTCGTCCTGCAGGGCACCGCCGACGACGGCCGCGCCTTCCCCGACGGGCAGCGGGTCACGACCGTCGTCGACCCACCCGCGGGCCTGGAGGTGTACGCGCTGGCCGAGCCGGGCGTCCCCGCCGTCAACCCGCAGGCGGTGCCGGGCACGTCGATCCGCGCCAAGGTCGTGGCGGCGAACCACACCGCGCGCCCGGCCGCCCGGATCACCGTCGAGATGAGCCCGGCCGGCTGGATCGGCCGCCCCGCCGTGTTCCAGCCGCGGGTCGTGCGGACCTGCGTCCAGACCAACGAGTGCCAGGCGGTCATCCCGGCCGACATCCTCGCGGGGGAGGCGGTGGCCTACCGGGTCACCGCGAGCGAGGCGGAGGGCGTGCCGGACATGCTGACCTCGACGGCCGACTGGCGGATCACGGACCTGAACCCGCCGGACCCGTCGCAGTCACCCGAGGTGACCCTGGTGCCGCTCTGGCGGGCCAGCGTCCCGGCCGTGGTGACCAACGACCGCATCAACAACCGACCGCTCAACCAGACCCTGGACGTGGCGTACGCGCCCGGCACCGGCTATGACACCTCCACACTGGACGGTGCCCGGCAGTTCGGCAACGAGGTGGACGACAACGCCTGGCAGCTGCTCGGCGTACGCGGCTCGATCTTCCCGAGCTCCATCGCGGCGCACTGGTCGCAGGTGGGGATCTGGGTGCAGAACGTGCCGGTCCAGGTGACCGTCAGCCCCGACAGCGTCGCGGTGTGCGACTGGCCGTCGTCGTTCGGGCCGGTGAGCTTCGCCGAGGCGAACGGCATCCTGCACACGGTCAACTGCCGGGACAACGCCTGGGGCAACACCTTCACCGCCAAAGACCCGCGGATCGGCTGGCACGAGTTCCACCACGACGCCTACCACCTCGGTGACGAGTACTGCTGCGACGGCGGGAACTCGTTCGGCGACGGGATCAACACCTACCGCTCCCTGCAGGACTGCCAGCGCCAGGGGTCGGATCCGAGCACCTGCAACGAGATCGCGGACAGCACCGGCTCGACCGGCTGGTGGCGCAGCGACGCGCCGATGTCCGACGTGATGATCGACAACACCGTCGAACGCCCCGACGACCTGCGGGCGGCGGAAGACGCGTACGCGAAGTGCGGGAGGGCGCAATGCTGAGCCGACGGTTCGTATCGGTCGCGGTGGCGGTCCTGGTGCTGCCGTTCTTCCTGGGCGGCCCGGTCGCGGCGCGGGCCGGCGCACCGGCCCAGCCGGCGCCGTCGGTCGACCACACCGACCCGACGAAGGGTACGCACCTGCGGCTCGGACTGTTGCTCTCCAAGGGCTCGGTCACGCCGACCCTGCAGGAGATCGACCGCGGCTTCACGTCGTCGCTGCGCACCGGCACCGGGCCGCTCGTGCTGCGCCTGCGGGACAGCGCGGGCGCCGTGCTGGACACGCTGACCATGGACGACCCCCTGGTGCGGCGGGTGTACGACGCCAAGCGGGAGATGCACGGCACGGCGACGCGCAAGGAGGCGACCATCGTGGTGGACCTGCCGGTCATCGACACCGCGGTGGTCGTCGAGGTGACTCACCAGGGCCGGCGGATCGGGACGCTCGACGTCGGCTCGTTGATCCAGGCGTGTCAGGGCCGACCCCTGCCCTGCGCGTTCAGCTAGCGGCCAAGCGCGCTGGGCACCTCCACGATCCCGAGCTCGACCGCCCGCATCACGGTGGCGACCGGGCCGGAGGTGCCCAGCTTGCGGTGCACGTTCTCGAGGTGCTTGCGGACCGTGCCGGCGGCGAGGCCCAGCCGTCGTGCGGTGGCCGGCACGGTCAGCCCGTCCGCGATGCCCCGCACGACCTGGATCTCCCGCTCGGTCAGCGGCGAGTCGCCCGGCGCCGGGTCGCGCCGGTGCAGCGCGATCAGCACCGGCTGGAGCCGCGCCAGCAGCTCCATCTCCCCGGCGTCGAAGACCCGGTCGCGGTTGAACTGGTAGAAGCGCAGCACCGGCGGCGAACCGACCACCAGGGCGACGGTGTGCAGCCCGATGCCCTGCGGCGCGATGATCTCGCGGTAGACGGCGTGCTGTCGCCACTGGCGCTCCGGCAGGACGTCGGTGACCTGCAAGGGCGGTCCCGGGTACGGGCGTGAGCCGCGCACCGTCGCCGCGAAGAGGGGATGCGCGGTGAGCTGGTCGTGCATCCGGCGGACCACGGCGCGGTCGACGGGCCGGTCCGCCGCGACGTCGGGCAGGCGCAGGGTGCCGAGGTCGAGCGCGGCGTAGGTCGCGAGGTCGGTGCCGAGGCGGTGCCCGACGGCGGCGATGGCGGCGTCGACGAGCGGCCGGCCGCGCAGGGCACCGACCTCGGCGGCGATCGCGCGTACCCAGGTCTGGTCGTGAAGGCTCACGGCCGGACGATAGGAACTGGCCGGCCCGCCGCCGGTCGCCCATTGGACAGCGGTCGGCTATGCGTCAGCAGATCACGGCACGCGGCGGAACGTCGCGTCCGCGCGGGCCAGGGGAGTGGTCGCGGGCTCGGTGTAGAGCGTGTAGTTCCGGTGCCGGATGTACCGGTCGGGGTAGTTGACCGACTGGAACGAGACGCCCGCCGCGTCCGCCAGCCCCGGCACCGTCCGGAACGTGCTGTCCTTCCACCACAGCTCGTCGTGCGGCCCGCCGGACCGGTGCAGCTTCACCTCGGCGTTCTGGTGACGCAGGTAGTGGTCGGGGAAGTTGACCGAGCGCAACCCGACCAGCCCGGCACCGCGGTTCACCAGCGTGAAACGGAAGTCGTCCCGCAGGGCGTCCTCGGGCGAGATCTCGGCGGCGAAGTTCCGGTGCCGGATGAACCGGTCCGGAACGTTGTACGACCGGAACCGCCACGGGGCCGCGGCCACCGAGAGGAACGCGCTGTCGAAGAAGCCGTCGCGCAGCTCGTACTCCCAGATCGGGTCCTTGACGATCCCCGCGAGCCCGAACAGCAGCGCGATGCCGCCCACGGGCCCGGCCGCGAACCCCGCGAGCAGGTCACCGGGCGCGGTGATGTCGCCGCCGCCGTCGGAGTGCCGGTACGCGGTCGGCACGAGGTGGAACCGCAGTCCCTTGTCGACGGTGAACGTGCTGCCGTCACCGGACGCGGCGTAGTCGCAGTCCGGCAGGACGTCCGAGGCGTGCGTGGCGAACCGCGGCCGGGTCACGCCGAGGTACGGGTTGTTCCAGTAGACGTAGATCATCCCCTCGCGCCGCGCACCCCAGATCACGTCGTACTTCGCGTACCCCTCGGTGCCGGTCGCGACGCCGTCGCTCTCGGACTGCATGCCGCCGGACCGCCCCGGCTCGATCACCTGCGGCGGCTCCCACCCGCCCGGCGTCCACTCGCCCCCGCAGAGATGGCTGAAGCTCTTGACGAGCCTGAAGTAACTGGTCCGGTTGAGGATGACGACACGACCGACGCGCGCTGGCATGTGCGGCTCCCTCCGCCGACGACGGGCCCCTGCTCCGTCGTGGGATCGGAGGACCGGGGCCGCGCGGTGATACGTCCGAACTCGTCCGCGCCGCTATGACGCGCGCCGGCGCCGGATCACCCGCCGCGGCCGCAGAGAGCCCGAGCTGCCGAACCGCTTCCTCGGCGCCGACGACCGGGCCGGTCCCAACTACACCGGGCAGCCGGCCGTCGACTCGTTCTACGCGCCGGTGTCTCCCAACCCGGCGACTTTGGAGACATAGACGGACGCTTGTGCGTGCGGGTGTGCCGGGGCTACGGTGCGGGGGTCGGGTACGCGACGGTACTCCCCGGAGGAGGACGCATGGACCCTCCCGTCGTACGACTGCCGAAGGCCGCCCAGGCCGTCGGGATGGTGTTCCTCCGCCGCCGGTTCCTGATGTCGCTGCGCCGGCGCTACGGCACCGCGTACGTCCTCGACGTCCCGCCCTTCGGTCGTACCCTCGTGGTCAGCGACCCCGCGGCCCTCAAGCAGCTCTTCACCGCCGCCCCCGACATCGCTGGCACGCCGCAACCCAACCTCGGCCGGATGCTCGGCAGCGGCTCGATCTTCGGCCTCGACGGCGAGCCCCACCGGGCCAGGCGCAAGGTGCTCGTCCCGCCGTTCCACGGGCGCCGGATGCAGGCGTACGCCGGCCTGATCGAGGAGGAGTTCCGGCGCGAGGCCGCGACCTGGCCGCTGGGGCGCGAGTTCGCCACTCAGGACGCCTGGATGCGGATCACCCTCAACGTGATCCTGCGGGCCGTGTTCGGCGCCGACGGGGCCGAGCTGACGGAGCTGCGCGCGACGCTGCCGACCTTCGTGACCTACGGTTCCAAGCTGTCGATGCTGCCCGTCAGCGACCGCGGCATCGGTCCGTGGAACCCCTGGCGCCGCTTCCGCGAATACCGCGCCGCGTACGACCGGACCGTCCAGATCCTGATCGACCGGGCCCGGGCCGACGAGCGGCTCGACGAGCGCGACGACATCCTGGCGATGCTGCTGCAGAGCCGCTACGACGACGGCGCGCCGATGTCCGACGCGCACGTGAAGGACGAGCTGCTCACCCTGCTCGCGGCCGGGCACGAGACCACCGCGACGACGCTCGCCTGGGCGATGGAGCGGCTGAGCCGCCACCCGGCCGTGCTGCACGCGCTGGTCGACGACCTCGACGGCGGCGGCACCGAGCTGTTGCAGGCCACCATCCTCGAGCTCCAGCGCGTCCGGCCCGTGGTGATAAACACCGCCCGCCGCGTCAACGGCGACGGGCTCGTCATCGGCGGGTTCGCGGTGCCGCGCGGCTGGACGGTGCTCGCCGGGATCGACCTGGTGCAGAGCGACGAGCGCGTCTTCCCGCACCCGCGGCGCTTCGACCCCACCCGGTTCGTCGGCGAGAAGCCGGCCACGTACGCCTGGATCCCGTTCGGTGGCGGCACCCGGCGCTGCGTCGGCGCCGCGTTCGCCAACCTGGAGATGACCGTCGTGCTGCGCGCGCTGCTGCGCGACTTCGAACTGCGCACGACGTACGCGCCGGGCGAGCGCTGGCACGCGCGCGGCGTCGCGTACGCACCGGACAAGGGCGGCCGCGTGGTCGTGCACCGCCGCACGCGGCCGGTCCGCGGCCGGGCGGGGGAGCGGATGGAGGTCACGGCATGAGCAGCGCGGAACGGTTCGCCGACGTGGGTCGCGGGATCCGACTGTGCTATGTGGAGGAAGGCGACCCGGCCGGCGAGCCCCTGCTGCTCGTCATGGGGCTTGGGCAGCAGCTCGTCGCCTGGCCGGCGGGCTTCGTCGCCCTGCTCGCCGAGCGCGGCTTCCGGGTGGTCATGTTCGACAACCGGGACGCGGGCCGGTCCACGCACGCCGACTACCGGCCGCCGTCGTTCGGGCAGATCTTCACGGGCCGCATTCCCGCGCACGCGTACCACCTGGGCGACCTGGCCCGCGACACCGTCGGGCTGCTGGACGCGCTGGAGATCGAGCGCGCCCACCTCGTCGGCGTCTCCATGGGCGGCATGATCGCGCAGACGGTCGCCGCGCACTTCCCGCAGCGCGTCCGCACGCTGACGTCGATCATGTCGACCACCGGCGCGCGCTTCGTCGGCCGGCCGCGGCTGTCGACCTGGCGGCTGATGGGCGGTCCGCCGCCGCGCACGCGGGACGAGGCGGTCGAGCGGGCCGTGCGGATGTTCCGCCACATCGGCTCGCACGGCTTCCCGTTCGACGAGCCGGCGCTGCGGGAGCGCGCCGGTGTCGCCTGGGACCGTGACCACTCGGCGGCCGGGGTGGGGCGGCAGCTCGCCGCCATCTTCGCCTCCGGCGACCGCACCCGGGAGGTGCGCCGGATCCGCGTGCCGACGCTGGTGGTTCACGGCGACAAGGATCGGATGGTGCACCCGAGCGGCGGACGGATGACCCACCGGGCCATCGCCGGCTCGCGGCTGGTCACCGTCCCCGGCATGGGCCACGACGTGCCGGCCGGCGCCTGGCCGCGGCTGGCCGACCTGATCGCCGGCCACGCGCGGGCGGAGGCCGGCGATGTCGCGGCCTGAGCCGCTGGCCGGCCGGGCCGTCGTGGTCACCGGGGCGGCGTCGGGGATCGGCCGCGCGCTGGCGGTGCGGCTCGCCGGGGTCGGCTGCCCGGTCGCGGTGGCCGACGTGGACGAGGCGGGGCTCAAGCAGCTCGACCTGCCCGGGCCGGTGCTGCGCCGTCCACTGGACGTGCGCGACGCGGCGGCGGTCACGGCCTTCGCCGCCGAGGTGCGCGAGTGGGCGCCGGCGCCGCTGGGTGCCGTGTTCAACAACGCGGGCGTGGCGATCGGCTCGTCGGTCCTGGGCGCGGTGCCCGAGGACGACGACTGGCTGTGGGAGATCAACTTCCGCGGGGTGGTCAACGGGGTGCGGGCGTTCCTGCCGCTGCTGGTCGCGCAGGACGCCGGCACGATCGTCAACACCTCCAGCGTGTACGGGTTGATCGGCGTCCCGTACCAGAGCGCGTACTGCGCCGCGAAGTTCGCCGTGCGGGGGTTCACCGAGGCGCTGCGGCAGGAGCTGCGGGGCACCGGGGTGCGGGCGGCCGCCGTACACCCGGGTGGGGTGAAGACCAACATCGCGCGCAACGCCCGGTTCCGCACCGACCCGGAAGGCCGGGGCCGCACCCACGAGCAGATCGCGGCCGACTTCGACGCGATCGCCCGCACGACACCGGAGCGCGCGGCGGCGATCATCCACAAGGGAGTCGACGCGGGCCGGGCGCGGATCCTGGTCGGGCCGGACGCCTATCTGGTCGACGCGCTGGCCCGGCTGGCGCCGACGCGCTACTACGACATCGTGGCGGGCCTGCGCCGGTGACCGCCGCCGATCCCGTACGCGAGCGGCTGTTGAAGGGGTTGCACCGGGCGATCGAGGAGCGTGGCTACCGGGAGACCACGATCGCCGACATCGTGCGGCACGCGCGGGCGTCGCGGAGCACGTTCTACCAGGTGTACGCGACGAAGGACGACTGCCTGCTCGCGCTGATGGAGGCCGCGAACGCGGCGTTGATGCGCCGGATCGTCGCGGCGGTCGACCCGACGGTGGCGTGGCAGGCGCAGACCCGGCAGGCGGTCCTCGCCTACATCGCGCACGTCACCGCCAGCCCGGAGCTGTCGCTGTGCTGGATCCGCGAGTTCCCCTCGCTCGGCCCGGTCGCCGGCCAGGTCCGCCGGGACACGATGAACGCGCTGGCCGACCTGGTGCAACGCCTCACCGCCAGCGAGCCGTTCCGCCGGGCGGGCCGGGCGCCCGTCTCGCGCGAGCTGGCGCTCGTCATCCTCGGCGGCCTGCGCGAGCTGACGGCGACGGTCCTGGAGGAGGGCGGCGACGTGCGCGACGTGGCCGAGGCGGGCATCGCGGCGGCAATCGCGATGTTGGGTGCGGCGGCGGGACCTCTTCCCGCGCCGGCGCCCGGCGGCCTGCTCACCGACGAGCAGTGGGCGCGGATCCGCCCGCTGCTCCCGGCGCGGGCGGGCACGGGCCGCCCACCGGCGCCGCAGCGCCTGGTGGTGGAGGCGATCGTCTACCGCGACCGGGCGGGCATCGCCTGGCGCGACCTGCCGGCCCGCTTCGGCCCGTGGCAGACGGCCTGGAAACGCCACCGCCGCTGGACGACGGACGGCACGTGGGACCGCGTCCGCACGGCACTGGGCCAGGTCACGTAGCGTCGACGTCCGTGGGTATCGACGGCATGTGGCTGCGCGTGACGCCGGCCGAGCTGGACCGGGGTCTGCGGGACGTCGACTGGTTGCGCCGGCACGCGGAATCGGTCGTCGGCGACGACGTGGCGAGCACCGGCACGACGTGGCACGCTCTCGACCATCTGTTGCTGCGCCGGGACTTCCCGGTGCGCCTGGTGATGGGCGAGGAGTGCGTCGCCGACGACGTCGACTGGGGTTACGGCCCGCCGTACTATCTGACCCCGGCCCAGGTCCGCACCGCGGCTGAGGCCCTCGCGCCGCTCACGGAGGCCGACCTGATCGACGGCGTCGACCCGGGGGAGCTGACCGAGGCCCGGATCTACCCCGGCCGCTGGACCGACCTCTCCCCGGCGGTCAGCCACCTGTCCGAAGCGAAGTCCTTCTTCGCGGCCGCGGCGGCGGCCGGCGACGCGGTCGTCTGCTGGATCCGGTGAGGCCCGCGCCGCGGCGGCTCCGTCAGGAACACGAGGCCCGCGCACAGCCGGCCATCAGAGCAGCCCCGCCGCCATCGCCGTGGTCACGGCGGCGGTGCGGTCGTTGACCCCTAGCTTCGCGAAGGTGCGCAGCAGGTGCGTCTTCACCGTCGCCTCGCCGATGTGCAGGGCGCGGGCGATCTCGCCGTTGGACAGGCCGCGCGCTACCAGCCGCAGCACCTCCACCTCCCGGGCCGACAGGCCGTCCGTGCGGGGCCGGCGCACCTGGTGCAGCAGGCGCGTCGCGACCGACGGGCTCAGCACCGTCTCCCCGCGGGCGGCGGCCCGCACCGCGGCCACCAGGTCCAGGCGGCCGGCGTCCTTCAGCAGGTAGCCCGCCGCCCCCGCCTCGACCGCCCGCAGGATGTCGGCGTCCGTCTCGTACGTCGTCAGCACCACGACCCGCGTCCCCGGCACCGCCGCCAGCACCTGCGCGGTCGCGCCCACCCCGTCGAGCACCGGCAGCCGCAGGTCCATCAGCACCACCGACGGCCGCAGCGCCCGGGCCGCCGTCACCGCCTCCGGGCCGGACGCGGCCTCGCCGACCACCGCGATGTCCGCCTCGCCGGAGAGCAGCCCGCGCACCCCCGCCCGCACCACCGGATGGTCGTCGACCAGCAGCACCGTGATCACGCGGGCACCTCCACCCGTAGCGTCGTCCCGGCACCGGGCGACGATGTCACCGTCAGCGAACCGCCCACCTGGGACACCCGCGCCCGCATGCCCGACAACCCGTACCCCGAGGTGACCGCCGCGGGGTCGAAGCCGGGCCCGGAGTCGCACACCGTCAGCACCACCGCGGCCTCGCCGTAGTCGAGCGCGACCGACCCCGGCCCACAAGCGTGCTTGCGCACGTTGGTCAGCGCCTCCTGCGCCGACCGTAACAGCACGACGTCCACGCCCGTCGACAGTGGATGGACGACGCCCGACACCGTCAACGACGGCGCCAGCCGGCGGAGCGCGTCGACCAGGGAGTGCCCGGAGAGCAGCGACGGCGTCAACGCCGCCACCAACGCCCGTACCTCCGAGAGGTTGTCGCGGGCCGTGTCCAGCGCGAGCGCCAGGTGCGCGTCGGCCCGGTCGCGGTCGGCCCGCGCCGCCTGGATCAGCATCACCACGCTCGACAGGCCCTGGGCGATCGTGTCGTGGATGTCGCCCGCGAGCCGCTGCCGCTCGGCCAGCATCCCGAGCCGCGCCACCTCGGCCCGCGACGCCGCGAGCTCGCGGATCAGCGCCGCCCGTTCGTCGCTCTGCCGCAGCACCCGCTGTGACCAGGTCCCGGTGATCGACGACACCGCGACGATCACGACCGCCGTCGGCAGCAGCGACGCGACGAGAGCCGGGTCCCGTTCGGCGAACCACAGCACCACCACGTGTACGGAGGTGAAGAGCGTCGCGGCCGGCACCGCCCAGCGGGCCCGCAGCACCATGAAGCACTGTGGACAGAGCGCCATCAGCGCGAACGAGGTGGCGCCGACCAGGGCCACCGCGCCCACGTAGAGGACGAACGCCCCGCCGAGGTAGGCCACCCCGCGCAGGCCTTCCTCGTCGCGCATGTCGCGCCGGCCCAGCACCACGTAGAGCACCGCGATCCCGGCCAGCAGGGCCACCGCGCCCAGGCCGCGCCGGGCGGTCGCGGCCTCCGTCAGGACGAAGACCGCGACACCGACACCGACGATCGCGAAGTAGGCCTCGAACCAGTGGAACCTCGCCGCCCAGGCCGAGGTCAGCTCGTCTGCCGGCTGCGCCGGCCGAACGTCATGAGACACAGCACCAGACCTCCGATGCACCAGGCGGCGAGCACGAGAGCGGTCCGCCCATGCTCCCACGACGGCACGACCTCCTGCGGCAGCACCGTGTCGGGCAGGAACGCCGACCGGAAGCCCTGCGCCATCCACTTGAGGGGGAACACCGAGCCGAGCTGGATCACCCAGTCCGGCAGTGCGCCGATGGGCGTGTAGTAGATGCCGGAGATGAAGCCGAGCACCACGTAGGGGAGATTGAGCACCGCCGCCGCGCTGCGGGCCGACCGGGGCAGCGCGCTCGCCGCCACGCCCATCAGGCTGCACGCCACCACACCGAGCGCGAACACCCAGCCGAGCGTCAGCCACCGTGCCGCCGACGCGGGCAGCGGGAGGTCGAAGAGCACCATCCCGATCGCCAGCAGCAGCAGCACCTCGGCGAACGTCACCGCGAGGACCAGGAGGACCTTGCCCATCAGGTACGCCAGGGGCGGCATCGGCAGGCCGCGCAGCCGCTTGAGCGTCCCGTTGTCGCGGTCGGTGGCGATCCCGATGCCGAGGTTGACGAACGTCGTCGAGGCGACCCCGGCCGCGATCATCGACGGCACCAGGTATTGCGCGGACGTGACGGTCGAACCCTCGTACACGCCGCTGAACAGCGACCCGAGCAGGGTGAGCAGCACCGCGGGCAGGGCGAACGTGAACACGACGGCGTCCCGCTCGCGCCAGAAGGAGCGCAGCTCCACGCCGGCCCGCGCCGCGCCCAGGGATAGTGTGGTCATCGTGGGACTCCGATCAGGTCGAGGTAGACGTCCTCCAGCGAGGGACGGGTGACGGACAGGCCCGGCACGGGCCCGCCGTAGGCGGCGGTGAGCCGCGCGACGACGGCGGCCGGGTCGTCGGTCTGCTCCCGCCCGTCCCGCCACGAGACGGTGGCGACGTCGCGCGACCCCAGCGTGTCCGGCGCGCCCTCCGCGACCACCCGCCCGCCGGCGATGACGGTGACCTGGTCGGCCAGCGCCTCCGCCTCGTCGAGATAGTGCGTGGTCAGCAGCACCGTGGTGTCCAGCGCCCGCACGGTCGACCAGAACTGTCGCCGCGCCTCCGGGTCGAACCCGGTCGTCGGCTCGTCGAGGAACAGCAGCCGCGGCCGCCCCACGATGCCGAGCGCCACGTCGAGGCGCCGCCGCTGGCCGCCGGAGAGCCTCCGGATCCGGCTGTCCCGTTTGGACTCCAGCCCGACCAGCGACAGCGTCTCGTCCAGGCCGCGCGGCCGCGGGAAGTACCGGGCCACGTGCCGGATCATCTCGGCCACGGTCAGCTCACCCGCGTCGTCGGTCGCCTGCAGGACGATCCCGATCTCGCGCCGCCAGCTCGACCCGCCCCGAGCCGGGTCGACACCGAGCACGCTGACCGAGCCGCCGTCGCGCGACCGGTGCCCTTCGAGGATCTCCACCGTCGTCGTCTTGCCGGCGCCGTTGGGCCCGAGCAACGCCCGCACCTCGCCGACCGCGATGTCCAGGTCGAGCCCGTCCACCGCCACCGTGTCGCGATAGGACTTCCGCAGTCCCCGTACGCGTACCGCGTGGTCTGTCATGTCTTCGATGGAACGCCACCGCGGCATCCGAAAAGGACGACCGGCGGACGGAATCCCGGTGTCCACCGACCGGTGGACGCGGCGCGCCGGCGGGCCGGGCGGGGGCTCTCGGACCCGCCCGACCCACCGGCTCAGCGTCAAGCCGTACCCGAAATCGCCGGGATCATGCCGACGGGACCGGGGCGAGCACGTGCAGCAGCAGATCGGTCAGGGCCGCCAGGCCGTCCTCGCTGAGCACCGACTCGGGATGGAACTGCACACCGGCGAAGGTCGGGCCGCGCAACGCGTGGACGCTGCCGTCGGGAGCCTGGGCCAGCTCGACAGGACCGAACGCCGACGAGGAGGCGGAGCCGACCGGGGTGAAGGTCGAGTAGAAGCCCACCCGGCGCGGCGTGCCGAACAGGTCGACCACCGTCTGGACACCCTGGTACGGCGCGTGCCGCCGGCGCATCCCCAGCCCGAGCAGCGACGCCAGGATCTGGTGGCCGAGGCAGACGCCGAGCACCGGCCGCCCGTCCACCAGCCGCGCGGTCACCACCGCCCGCATCGCCGCCATCTTCGGCGAGGCCGGGTCCGACGGATCGCCCGGTCCGGGCCCGGCGATCACCAGGTCCGCGTCGCCCCAGGCCGGCGCGGTCCACGGCACCACCGACACGTGCAGCCCCAACGCCCGGAGCTGGTGGGCGAGCATCCCCGTGAAGGTGTCCTCGGCGTCGACGACCACGACCCGGCGCCCGGCCAGCGCGGGCACCGCCAGCGCGCCCGGGTGCGGCCGCTCGTCCAGCCAGAACCGCGCCAGGTGGTCGTTGCGGGCCGCGAGCAGTGCCTGCACCGCGGGGTCGCCGGCCCGGGAGGGCGCCGCGCCCGCCCCCGCGCGAGCCGGCACCAGGCCCAGCGCGGAGAGGATCCCCGCGGCCTTCGCGTGGGTCTCGGCGACCTCGCCGGCCGTCGTCGAGTGCCGCACCAGCGTCGCGCCGACCGGCACCCGCAGCGCCCCCGACGCCGTGATCTCCGCCGAGCGGATCAGGATCGGCGCGTCCAGGGTCTGCCGGCCGGCGTCGTCGTGGCCGAGCAGCGCGACCACGCCGCCGTAGTAGCGCCGCCCGCGCCCCTCGTGCCGCGCGATCACCCGGCATGCGTTCTCGATCGGGCTGCCGGTCACCGTCGGCGCGAACATCGTCTCGCGCAGCACCTCCCGCACGTCCCGGGTGCACCGCCCGGCCAGCAGGTACTCGGTGTGCGTGAGGTGCGCCATCTCCTTGAGGTACGGCCCGACGACCTGCCCGCCGGCCTCGGCGACCGTGGCCATCATCTTGAGCTCCTCGTCGAGCACCATGTAGAGCTCCTCGACCTCCTTCGGGTCGGCGAGGAAGTCCAGCAGGTCGACGTCCGAGCCGTGCCGGTGCGTGCCCGAGATCGGGTTCATCATCACGAGCCCGTCCTCGACGGACACGTGCCGCTCGGGCGAGGCGCCGACGATCACCCGGGCACCGGTGTGCACGAGGAACGTCCAGTACGCGCCGCGCTCGTCGAGGAGCAGCCGGCGGTACGCGGCCAGCGCCGCCGCGACCGGCGGGCCGTCGACCTGGGCCGTGTACGCCCGGTGGATCACGAAGTTGGCGCCCTCGCCCCGGCCGATCTCGTCGGCCAGCACCCGGGACACGGTCGCCGCGTACTCCTCGTCGCTGACGTCGAACCGGCCCGGTCCGACGGTGCGGACCGGCGCGTCCGGCAGTGCCGCCAGGACCTCCGCGAGCGGCAGCCGCTCGTGGGTCGAGATCGACAGGCATTCCAGGGGTACGGCGTCGTCGACGGCGTCGAAGCCGCGTTCGGCCACCTGGCGGTAGGGGACCACGGCGAGCGCGGGGACGGGAATCTCGGCGAGCGTGGTGACGGTCCGTACCGGACCGGTATACAGGTCGACGTGGTCGGCGCCTTCGCGGCGGACCAGAGCGAACGGTTGGTGCGGATCGAGCTGCATGTCGGCTTCCTCGATGGCTCGGGCGGATGCCGTCGAGCGGAAACCGAATGACCGGGCCGCCTCGAGGGCGGCCGCGTCGGATGGCTACGCGCGGAAGTGGGCCGCCTGGTCGGCGGGCCACCACATGTTCGGTCGCGCGTGCATGGGAAGCAAGCTACCGCCTGCGTGCGGGCTTCGGAAGAGGACCCGCGGGGTACCGTGGCGGGCGATGAACGTTCTCGCCCTCGACCTGGGCACCTCCTCGGTGCGCGCGATGGTCTTCGACGACTCCGCCCGGGCCCGGCCCGACGCGCTGGCCCGGCGCGGCTTCGACCTCTCGATCGCGGCCGACGACTCCGGCGGGGCGACCCTGGACGCCGACGAATATCTCGCGGCCCTCTGCGCCTGTCTCGACGAGCTGGCCAAGGCCGGGCACCTGGACGACATCGGGCTCGTGGCCGCGTCCGCGCAGTGGCACTCCGTGCTGCCGGTCGACGCCGGAGGCCGCCCGCTCGGGCCGGTCGTCACCTGGCTCGACACCCGCCCGGCCCCGCCCGAGGACGCCACCGGCCCGCTCGACCCGGAGGCCTTCCACCAGCGCACCGGCGCGTGGTGGCACCGGTTCTACTGGACCGTCAAGCTGCCCTGGCTGCGCGACCTCGGGCTGCGCCCGGCCCGCTACACGGGCCTCGTCGAATACATCCTCGGCGAGCTGCTCGGCGAGGCGCCGATGTCGGTGTCGCAGGCGTCCGGCACGGGCATGCTCGACCTGTCGACGATGGAGTGGGACCCGGAGGCCCTGGAGATCGCCGGCGTCGCGACCGGCCAGGTCCCCTCGCTCGCGGCACCCGACTGGCACGGCCGGCTGCGGCCCGACTACGCCCGGCGCTGGCCGCAGCTCGCCCGCGCGCTCTGGTCGCCGGCGGTCGGCGACGGCGCGGCCTCCAACATCGGCTCCGGCTGCGTCGACGAGACCCGGGCCGCGGTCACGGTCGGCACCTCCGCCGCCGTCCGGCTGGTGCAGCCGGCCCCAGGCGGCGCGGCGCTGCCCCCGCTGCCGCACCGGCTCTGGCGCTACCGGGTCGACGACGCGCGCGTGGTCACCGGCGCGGCCTACTCCGCCGGCGGCAACCTGTTCGCCTGGGCCCGCCGCGAGCTGCGGCTGCCGGAGGGTCCCGCGCTCGAGGAGACGCTGGCCGGCATCGCGCCGTTCGCCGGCGTACGGGCGGACCCGCGGCTCGGCGGCGACCGGCCGCCCGGCACCGCGCCCGCCGGCTCCGGCGAGCTGCGGCACATCGGGTTCGGCACGACGGCCACCGAGATGTTCGCCGGGATGATGGCCGGCGTCTGCACGATGGTGCTCGGCGACCTCGAGGTGATCGAGTCCACCGTCGACCACCGGGTCGCGGTCACCCTCGGCGGAGGCGCGATCGCCGCGTCGCCGTGGTGGCGGCGCGCGTTCGAGCTCTGCCTCGCGCCGCGGCAGGTCGACCACGTCGACGACCCCGAGGTCGGCTGCACCGGCGCCGCGCTCGTGGCCCTCGAGCGGGCCGCTCCGCCCGCCCGCCGCCCGTAAGGCGGACCGGCGGACGGGTGACTCGACCCGAAGCTGATCTCTCTGCGAGGATGGCTCAACCGGACGGACGAGGCGCTTCCGCCGGACGGGCGGCTCGTCCCTCAACCTCGCGTTCAAGGTGACCACACTGGGCGGTCGTCCCCGTGCGTGACCGTGCCACGCCTGGTTGGATGAACGGGTTTCCCGGTGTGGCCGGCGCCGGGGCGACGAGGAGGATCGGGTGGCAGGAGCGACCGGGCAGCCCCAGGGCGCCGTGCCGCACCACCGCCGCCAAGGCGGTGGGGAGACGAGGCTCGCGCCGCATCGTCGCCATTCCCGTTTCCGGCTGAGCGACTGGCGCATCCGCACCAAGCTGACGGCGATCCTGATCGTCCCGTCGGTGGCGTTCGTGCTGCTCGCCGGCTTCCAGGCGCGCACGCTGTTCAGCCAGGCGGGCGACCTGAGCGAGTTCTCGGCGCAGGTGGGGGTCGCCGACGAGATCGGTGCCCTGGTGCACGCCGTCCAGCAGGAGCGCGACCGCACGGCGGGCGAGCTCGCGGCGCCCGGCGACATCGGTGGCGGGCCCAACCTCACCCGGC
>NZ_BONE01000012.1 GCF_016862555.1 Asanoa siamensis
GCATGGAGAACCCGCGCCCCTGCGGGGCCCTGCTGGCTACCGATGCCTGGACTGACAGTCGGCATGGAGAACCCGCGCCCCTGCGGGGCGGAGCCTCCTCCTCAACCCGCGAAGTCCTCCGGCCGCACCTGTTCCAGGAACTCCCGGAACTTCTCGACCTCGTCCTCCTGCTCGTCGGGGATGACGATGCCGGCCTCGGAGAGCACCTGCTCGGCGCAGCGGATCGGGGCACCGACCCGCAGGGCGAGCGCGATGGAGTCGCTCGGGCGGGCGGAGACCCGCAGGTTGTTGTCGCCGATCAACAGGTCCGCGTAGAACACGTTTTCCTTGAGTTCGACGATCTCCACGGCGTTGAGCGGCTGCTGCAGCGCGGCCAGCACGTCGCGGAGAAGATCATGGGTCAGCGGCCGGGCCGGCTTCACGCCCTGCTGCTCGTAGGCGATCGCCGTCGCCTCCACCGCACCGATCCAGATCGGCAGGTAGCGGTCGCCCTCGACCTCTCGGAGCAGCACAATCGGCTGGTTGCTGGGCAACTCGACCCGAACCCCGACCACGCTCAGCTCACGCACCGCGCCTCCGTCGTCGTTGTCGTTCCGTTGTCGTTCCCAGCGCCGTTTCCGGCCCTTCCTTGCACGGTACACGCGCGAGCGGAGTGCGTCCCGCACGCGCGGTCGGTGCCGAGGTTGGAACCGCCTTCGAGCCTACGTGATCTGGGTGACCAGGGGACAACCCCGGTCAGCGGCCCAACTCGTCGCGCAGGCCCGCCCGGACCAGCGCGGCCCGCAGCTGCTGGGCCAGACCGGTCAGCTCCTGGGCGGCCGCGGCCGCCCGCGCCCGGGCCGCCGGGTCCTTCTGGCGGGCCAGCGGGCCGACGAGCTGGGCGAAGAGCCCCACGTCACGGTCCGCCGCCGCCTTGTAGGAGCGCAGGTGGCGCACCTGGAGCCCGTACGAGGCCAGGCCGGCGACCGCCGCCGCGATCACCAGCGCGTCGGCGTCGTACCAGCCGGGTGTTCGCTGGGTCACCATCCCCAGCTCCTCGAGCTCGGCCAGGCTGGCGGGGTCGATCCCGGAGCGCTCGACCAGCTCCTCCCGGCGCACCAGCGCGTCCGGCGGCGGCGCCGGGGCCGGCTCGTCGGGCACCGCCACCAGCACGGGGCGGCGCGGTGCCACGTCGTCGCCGGACTCGTGCGCCTCCAGCTCGGCCCGGATCACCCGCAGCGGCAGGTAGCGGTCACGTTGCGCGGACAGCACGAAGCGCAACCGCTCCACGTCCCGCCAGCTGTACTTCCGGTAGCCGGCCGGCGTGCGCTGCGGCTCGACCAGCCCTTCCGCCTCGAGGAAGCGCAGCTTGGAGATGGTCGTGTCGGGAAACTCCGGGCGCAGCTCCGCCAGGACCTCGCCGATGCTCATCCGTGGCAGCAGGCGCGGGTCAGCGCCGGCCGCCGCGCCCTGGGCACGTTCGGTCACGGGTCGCCTCCCGAAGCGCTAGCCGCGCGCGGACTCCTCGTCGGGACGGGGACCGGCGATGAACACCAGTCGGAACTTCCCGATCTGCACCTCGTCGCCGTTGCTGAGCGTCGCGGCTTCGACCCGCTCGCGGTTGACGTAGGTGCCGTTGAGGCTGCCCACGTCGCGCACGGTGAAGGTGCCGCCGTCGCGGTGGAACTCCGCGTGGCGGCGGGAGACGGTCACGTCGTCGAGGAAGATGTCACTGTCGGGGTGCCGGCCGCTCGTGGTCACGTCGTGGTCCAACAGGAACCGCGCGCCCGCGTTGGGCCCACGCCGGACGACCAGCAGGGCCATCCCCGGCGGCAGCGAGCCCGACATGCGACCAGGCACGACGTCGGCGTCGGGGCCCTCCAGAACTTCGTCGAGCGAGCCCAGGTTGAGCGTCGACGTGACGTCGAGTGGGGGAAACTCGTCGTCGGGGCGCGTCATCGGTCCACCTCACGGATCTTTAGGCAGCGGCGCCGGTGAAGCCCGGCCCCTGGTGGGCAGCAGCTTGGAACAAGTCAAAAACAACCTCGCGAGCCTAGCCAGCCCTGAAATCCAGGGTCAACCAGACGCGCGGGCACTTCCTACGCTCCGGAGGGCCTTCTCAGCTCTCGGTGAGCGCGCGGTAGGCCTCCGCGGTGAGCAGGCCCTCGAGCGCGGCGGGATCGCTGGGCTCGATCTCGACCAACCAGCCCTCGCCGTACGGGTCGGCGTTGATCGTCTCAGGCTCGTCGACCAGCTTGTCGTTGCGGCCCACCACGGTGCCGGAGATCGGTGCGTAGATCTCCGAGACGCTCTTGGTGGACTCCACCTCGCCGAAGGAGTCGCCGGCCGCGACCTGCGCGCCCTGCTCGGGCAACTGGACGTAGACGATGTCGCCCAGGGCGTCCTGCGCGAAGTGGGTGATGCCCACCCGCACGTTGCCGTCGCCGCCGCGCACCCACTCGTGCTCGGCGGTGTATCGCAGGTCGTCAGGGATCACGGCCACTTCCTCCGGTTGTTCAGCTCGCCGGCTTGGCGTGCTTCAGGTCGACGGGCGCGGCGGTGGCCGTGACGTCGACCGTGTCGTGCTCGTCGACGATCACGTTACCGCCGTCCGCTTTGATCGACGGCACCAGCCCGTCCGGAATGTTGAGCGCGGTGCGCATCGTCGGCGGATCGCCGATGACCGTGATCGTGTACGGGCCGGTCAGGCGCTTGCCGGACACGTCCAGCCCGCCGTCGGCGTCGATGAAGTACGTGCTCGCGACGACGCGGACCGTCGTCCCGTCGACGCCGGCGATCTGCATCGCCTCGGCGTCGGCACCGCGCAGCTCCTGCACCGCGTTGAGGATGTCGGACCCCGCGATCGGCTGTGGACCGGCGACGAACCGGATCGTCAGGCCCGGACCCTTCGCCGGCGCGGTGCCGGCCAGGATGGCGAGCTCGTCGGCCCGGCGGGTGGCCTCCTCCAGCGCGGCGGCCCGGCCCTGGGCGCCGGACTGGAGCTGCCGCTGGCTGTCCTGCAGGGACGCGATCTCGCGGCGCAGGCGGTCCTCCTGGGCCGACAGATCGGACTGGAGGCGAACCAGGTCGTCCTCGCGCATGGCGTTGAGGTCGGAGCCGACAGACTTGCCACGCAGCTGCACGGCGAGCGTGAAGCCGAGCAGGGCGAGCAGCACGAGAATGATCACACCGGCGGTGCCGCGGCGCTTGCGCTCGGGCTTGGGCGCCTCGGCGGGTGTCTCGTCCTCTTCGCCGTGCGGGTCGTGGTCGTCCACATCGGACGCCGGCGGTTGTGGGGACGGGTCCCCACTCGTGCTGTCCGTGAGCGGGGTGAGGCGCACCGTCTGCTCCTCGGCCGCCTGCTCCGGTGTCGCCGGTGCCGCGGGTTCCGCCGGTGCGGCCGGTTCCGCGGGTTCGGCCGGTTCTGCCGGCGGTGGCGGGGGTGCCGCGGGCCGGGACGGGGCCGGGCGCCCGGGCGTGGGCCGGCGGGTCGGGATCGGCCTGGTCGGCTCGTCGTCGCGCGGTTCGTCGGTCATCGTCGTCCTCCCGCGTCAGGCCCGGAACAGGTGTCGGCGGATCGCGGCCACGTTGCCGAAGATGCGCACCCCGAGCACGACCACGACGCCGGTGGAGAGCTGACCGCCCACGCCGAGTTGGTCGCCGAGGTAGACGATCAGGGCGGCGACCAGCACGTTCGAGATGAACGAGATGACGAACTGCTGGTCGTCGAAGATGCCGTCGAGCTTGGCCCGGACACCACCGAACACCGCGTCGAGCGCCGCGACGACCGCGATCGGCAGGTACGGCTCGAGCCAGCCGGGCACCGTCGGGCCGAAGACCAGGCCGAGGACGACGCCCACGACGAGAGCGAGTACGGGGATCATCTAGTCGCCTCCGGACGGGATCGGGGAGGTGCCGGCCGACGTCGGCGTGGGGCTGGGCGGGGCCGGGCGGGTCGCGTAGTTCAGCTGCGGCTCGGTGGCCGCGGGCAGGTTGAGGTCGTCCGTACGCCGCGTGTCGAACCCGATGTGCTCACCGTCGGCGACCTTGCGCATCAGCGCGGCCGCGGCCGTGTCGGCGAACCGGTCGTCGAGGTCACGGGGCCCGATCGCGCGGATCTCGTACGGGCTGGTGACGGGCCGGAAGTCGACCAGGATCGCCCCGCCCGCCTTGCGGATCGTCGAGGTGGCGGTGAGCCGCTGGTCGTTGATGGCGATCGCCTCCGCGCCGGACGCCCACAGCGCGTTGGTCACCAGCTGCAGGTCGCGGTCGAAGATCCGGCCGAGCTCGTGCTCGCCACCGCCCTCGGCGGCGTCCGGTGCGTCGGTCAGCCGCACGACCAGCCCGTCGCCGGTGACCCGGCGCAGCCCGGTGGCGGCCTCGGCATCGCGGCGCTGCGCGGCCTCGTCGGCGCCGAGGGCGGCGTCGCGCTCGCGGGCCACGTCGTCGCGCAGCCGGTCGGCCTGGCCGCGCAGGTCGTCGGTGGCCTCCTGGCGCTGCTTGATCTGGCCGACGAGGTCGGCCCGGGCCTGGCTGCGGCGCGGCTCGTCGGCGACGGTCTGCCGGTAGGCGACGGCGAACAGCAGGCCGATCAGCACGGCCACGACGATCAGCGCCGAGCGGCGGCTGGTGCGGCGCCAGCCGGTCGGCGGTCCCTGCTGCGCGCGGCGGGCGGCCGCGTCCGCGTACCCGGGATCGAGGGGGTTGCTGAACAGCTCGGAGAGGAAGTCCGGCGACATCCAGCGGCGCTGCTTCTCGGGGCCCGTCACGCGGGCTCTCCCTTGGCGGCTGCCTGCCGGCCCGCGCGGATCACCCGCGACGCCTGGCCGACGTAGAGGAAGCCGGCGATCCAGTAGAGGACGATGCCCCACCAGCCCAGTCCCCAGCCGACCGCGGCGGCGCCGGTCGCGATGTCCGGCACGGCGTGGCCGAGGAGCAGGACCGGGAACGCGACGAGCAGGATGAAGGTCGCGGTCTTGCCGAGGTAGTGGACCTGCGGCGGCCCGTACCCGTTGCGGCGCAGCACCGCGAGGCAGATCAGCATCATCAGCTCGCGGGCCACCAGGGCGGCGGTGAACTCCCAGGGCACGATCTCGCGGTAGGTGAAGGTGACCAGGACCGCGAGGATGTAGAGCCGGTCGGCGGCGGGGTCGAGCAGCTCGCCGAGCCGGCTGACCTGGCCGAGGCGGCGGGCCACCCAGCCGTCCACCCAGTCGCTGCTGCCGCCGACGGTCAACACGATCACGGCGGCGAGGTCGTGCTGCGGGCCGATCATCAACCACATGAAGACCGGGACGCCGAGCAGGCGCAGGAAACTGATCAGATTGGGCAGGGTGAGGACACGATCAGACACGACGGTGGGCGTACGCGACACCGCAGGCCTCCTCAACCGCGACGGGCCTCCCCAGGCACTGACTGGACGGCGCGCGGGACCAACCCCCTGATCATTGGCCGTGCCACTATATCGACCCTGTCATGACACGCCGAGCCCGCGTGTCCGCGCTCACCGCGCGAGCAGGTCGTCGATCGCGGCGGCGATCTGTTCCGGGCATTCCAGCGGGAGCAGGTGACCGGCGCCCGGGATCTCGGTGAGGTGGGCGTCGGGGATGCCCGTCGCCAGCCGCCGGGCGATCGCCGGGAAGTCCGGCGCGTCGGCGTCGCCGACCGCTACCAGGGTCTTCGCGGTGATCAGATGTAGCAACGTCGATGGGGGGTCGATGTCGTCGGGAAGCTCGAACGACTCGGTCACGGTCTGGTTGGCGAGCGAGGTCCGCATCGCCGCCGCGACCTGATCGGCTGTTTGTCGCAGTGCGGACGACCACTCGCGTACGGGTCCGCGGACCCACATGTCGAGGTTGAGCGCGAGCGCCCGGTCGATGTCCCCGTCGGCGAGCAGTTGCCCTTCTTCGGCGCCGTAGGCCTTGACCTCGGGCCCCCATGCCCACCCGTCGAGTGGCGCGGCGAGGAGGCCGAGGTGGGTGACCCGCTCAGGCCACCGGGTGGCGAACTCGAGTGCGACGTAGCCGCCGAGCGAGTTGCCGACAACCGCGGCGGCCTGGATGCCGACGTCATCGAGCAGATCGGCAAGATCGTCGCGATGCCGGAACCCTCGGGCGGGAGCCGGCGTCTGCCCGAACCCCCGCAGGTCATAGCGGATGACGGTGTGCCTGCGCCGCAGCCGGTCGGCGACCGGGTCCCAACTCCGATGATCGGCGACGCCACTGTGCACGAGCACGACGGGCGACCCCTCCCCCTCAACAACGGCGGTGATGTCGGACAAACGACACTCCTCGATCGAGCGACAAAGTTCGGGGGTCAGTAGACCGCCGCAGCACTCGCCCGCGCGACCGGTTTTGCCGCCTGACGCACGCGGAGGCGCCGCATGAACGCGCGCCGATCTCGCCGGATCCCCGGCGCCGTTCACCTCGTCGATCAACTCACCGGGATTGACCTCGTAGACCACCCCCAGCGCCGGCGCCATTGGTCATTGACCAGTAGCCCGGCGACCCAGGGAGCGACATACCGCCGCATCAGCGCCCGGCCCGGACGTCGTCGACCTGGCAGCCGTCGGCCACCCCACGAGCGCACACCGCCTCCACATCAGCGGCCGGCCCGGATGTCATGGGCCTGGCAGGCGCCAGCGCCCCCACGAGCGCACACCGCCTCCCCACCAGCGCCCGGCCCGGACGTCGTCGACCTGGCAGCCGCCGGCCACCCCACGAGCGCACACCGCCTCCACATCAGCGCCCGGCCCGGACGTCATGGGCCTGGCAGGCGCCAGCGCCCCCGCGCGGGATACACCGCCTCACATCAGCGCCCGGCCCGGACGGCCAACCACCCCACGAGCGACACGCCGCCTCCACGCCAGCGGCCGGCCCAGACGTCGAGGGCCTTGCAACCGCCAGCCACTCCCTGAGCGACATGCCGCCTGCGCGCTCCCCGGCCAGCCAGCTCGTCCGCGCGGCCGTCTGGGGGCGACACCGGCCCGTGCCATCGGTTTCCGCGTCGTCGGACACGGACCACGACTCGACGGCGCCGCACGACCACGCCCATTTCACAACGCCGGCGCGGCCGTCGCCCAGCGACGTCTTTCCGCCGTGCTGATCCAGGACGCACACCCTGTAATGCATCCTAGGATGAAGGTCCGCCCGGCACGCGGCCTTGGACCGCCCTGAACCGTCCGACAGACGAACGTCTTCCGCCCGCGGCCGAACGTGTTCAGCCCGCGGCCGAACCACGGCGCCGCATGGCCGGCCGTGGGGAGCCTCCGCTCGCCGTGTCCGGAGAACCTCACCGCCTCCGACGGCTGGTTCATCATCCCGGCGCCTGAGCCGTCCGAATCTTGGCCGTTGGTCTTTGCCGCGGCGGGCCTGGCTCGAAGCGGAGCGAGTTTGTCCGGCGGGAGCGACGGTCGTGCCGCCGGCGGACCCGGGCAATCCTGGCTTTGGATCTGCCGCTTTCGCGGTGTTACAGGTCGAAGAGTTCGCGCAGGCTCGCGGAGATCTTGGCCATGCTCGCGCCGGTGAGGAGGCCGAGGCGTTCCGCGCCGATCGACGCCGGGAGGCGGCGCATGCGGTTCAGGACGACCACGCCGGAGATCGGGTCGGTTTCGGCCAGGGCGATGGCGAACGGTGGCAGATCATCGGGGTCGCCGCGTTGGCGGACGACGGGCGCGCAGAACGGGGAGGCGCCCGGGCGGTCGTTGTGGGCTTCCGAGGAGAGGACCACCACGCGGTAGCGCAGATCGGCGCGTTGGCCGATCGTCCACACCTCGCCCTGTTTCAACGCGCGCTCACCCACCAATCACCGCCGATCGTACGGGGCTTCACGCCCGTTCGGTGGGTGCCGCAAGCGGTATTTCGAGCGCCACCACGCCCCGGAGGTCGAGCCACGCGCGATCGGGGCCGCGGACCAGCGTCATGTTGACTTCCTGACAGTTCGGACAGCGCACCACCGTGCCGGCCGCGTGGTCGTAGACGTGCATCTGCGCGAGCATCCCGCGGTCGCCGCAGTGGGCGCAGGTCCCCGCCGCCATCGACATGTCGACCGCGAAGATGTCCATGAGGGGACCGGCGAGGGCGTTGCCGTCGACGTACAGGTCGGACATCGGTTTCTCCCTCAGGGTCCGGTTGGTCCGAAACGTTCGGTCTTGACCTTGCGGGGGTCGTGGCCCTGGGCGACCAGGATGTCGGCCACGGTTTCCACGAAGCCCGTCGGGCCGCAGACGAAGCACGCCGGCATCAGGTCCGGTGGCCAGCCGTGCGTGGCGACCGTCGCGAGCTTGAGCCGGCCCACCTCGCCCGGCCAGTCGGGCGGCGCCTCCCGGGTGTAGGCGTACGCGATGTCGAGCCCCATGTCGTCGCGGACCCGCCGGCGCAACTCGTCGGCGTAGATCACGTCCTCCGGGGTCCGGACGGAGTAGATCAGCCGGAACGGGGTGCGGCTGCCGGCCGCGCGGCGGGCGCGGACCATGGCCATCAGGGGTACGACGCCGGAGCCGCCGCCGATCAAGACGACCGGGTCGGTGTCGGTGTCGCGCCAGACGAACCAGCCGCCGATCGGCCCGCGGATCTCGATCGCGTCACCGACGTCGAGGCCCTCCAGCAGATATGGGGACACCTCCCCGTCGTGTACCCGCTGGACGGTGAGCTCCACCCGGTCGCCGTCGGCCGAGTTGGCGATCGAGTAGCTGCGTTCGGTCGAGTAGCCGTCCTCGGCCGTCAGCTTCACGTCGACGTGCTGCCCGGGCGCGTGGCCCGGCCAGTCGGGTATGTCGAACACCAGCGTGGCCGCCGTGTCGGTCTCGCGCCGGCGCTCGGTCAGCGTCGCGGCCCGCCACTGCAGGCGGCCGCCGATCAGTCTCCTTGGTACCGCTGCTCGCGCCATGGGTCCCCGTAATCGTGGTAGCCGGCCGTCTCCCAGAAGCCCTGTTCGTCGGCGAGCATGAGCTCGAGGCCGCGCACCCACTTGGCGGACTTCCAGAAGTACAGGTGGGGTACGAGCAGCCGGGCCGGACCGCCGTGTTCGGGCGCGATCGGCTCGCCGTCGTACTGGTAGGCGATCCAGGCCTGCCCGTTGAGCAGGTCCTCGAGCGGGACGTTGGTCGTGTAGCCGCCGTAGGAGTGCGCCATCACGTAGTCGGACGCGGTCTCCACGTCAGCCAGCATGGTCTCGACCGGCACCCCCTTCCAGCGGGTGCCGAGCTTGGACCACTTGGTGACGCAGTGGATGTCCTTGGTGATGTCCTCGGCCGGCAGGCTGGTGAACTCCTGCCACGACCACTGCTTGCGCTGCCCGGTCTCGGTGGTGACGTCGAACTGCCACCGGTCGAGGTCGATGCGCGGTGTCGGGCCCGCGGAGAGGACGGGAAAGTCGTGGGTCAGGTACTGCCCGGGAGGCAGCTTCGTGTCCCCCGACCCCCGCCGGCCGAAGAAACCCGGTGAGACGATGCCCATTCCCAAAGTCTTACCAGGCTTGATCCGCCGACGGACACATCCCGCCGTTGTCTGTCGTCAAGTCGAACGTCACACCCCCTTAGGCGTCCTAGGACGATGGTTGCTGGTCACTGCAGGCGGGACAGGTGTCGCATCTTGTTCATGGCGTCGAGGGCGGCGACCTTGTAGGCCTCGGCCAGGGTCGGATAGTTGAACACCGCGTCGACCAGGTAGTCGACCGTGCCGCTGCAGCCCATCACCGCCTGACCGATGTGCACGAGCTCGGTGGCGCCGGTGCCGAAGATGTGCACGCCCAGGAGGCGGCCGTCCTCGGGGGCGACCAACAGCTTCAACATGCCGTAGGAGTCGCCGATGATCTGCCCACGGGCCAGCTCGCGGTAGCGGGCGATGCCCACCTCGAAGGGGATCCGCGCCTCGGTCAGGTCGTCCTCGGTGCGGCCGATGAAGCTGATCTCCGGGATCGTGTAGATCCCGATCGGTTGCAGCGCCGGCATCGCGCGCACGGGCTCGTCGCAGGCGTGGTGGGCGGCCAGCCTCCCTTGCTCCATCGAGGTGGAGGCCAGGGCGGGGAAGCCGATCACGTCGCCGACGGCGTAGATGTGCGGCACCGACGTGCGGAAGTGCTCGTCGACCGATAGTCGGCCGCGCGCGTCGGCGGACAGGCCCGCGGCGGCGAGCTCCAGGTCGGGCGCGGTGCCCTGGCGGCCGGCCGAGTACATCACCGTGTCGGCGGCGATCTTCTTGCCGCTCTCGAGGATCGCGACGGCACCCTCGGCGTAGCGCTCGACCGACGCGACGGACTCGCCGAAGCGGAAGGTCACCGCCAGGTCGCGTAGGTGGTATTTCAGCGCCTCGATCACCTCGAGGTCGCAGAACTCCAGCATCCGGTCGCGCCGCTCGACCACGGTCACCTTGGTGCCGAGGGCGGCGAACATCGACGCGTACTCGATGCCGATCACGCCGGCGCCGACGACCACCATGGACCGTGGCACCCGTTCCAGGTTGATGATGCCGTCGGAGTCGATGATCGTGCGGTCGTCGAAGTCGACCGAGGACGGCCGGGCCGGCCGGGTGCCGGAGGCGACGACCACCTTGGCGGCGCTGGCGTGCGACTCCCGCCCGCGACCGTCGGTGACCGTCAGCGTGTTGGGGTCGGCGAACCGGCCGAACCCGCTGAGCAGCGAGACCCGGTTGCGGGTGAGCTGGTTGCGGATCACGTCGATCTCGCGGCCGATCACATGCTGTGTCCGGGCCGCGAGATCGGCGACCGTGATGTCGTCCTTGACGCGGTAACTCTGCCCGTACATCTCCCGTTGGTTGAGCCCTGTCAGGTAGAGAACCGCCTCGCGCAACGTCTTGGACGGGATGGTGCCGGTGTTGATGCACACCCCGCCGATCATGTTGTCGCGTTCCACCACCCCGACCCGCCGGCCCAACTTGGCCGCCGCGATCGCCGCCTTCTGTCCACCGGGACCGGAGCCCAGCACCAGCACGTCGAAGTCGTACATGAGGGAAAGTCTGACAGCCGGAGGTGAAGTTTTGGGATCTTGGATGGGGCCTGTGGATTAGTGGTGGTCGGGTTGCCACCACGTCATGTTGGCGGCGGCGTGGTGCACCGGCTCGATCGTCTCCCACGCCTCGACGACCCGGCCGTCCGCGAACCGCCAGATGTCGACGACCGCGATCGTCGGCCCGCCGGGCAGCGAGCGGCGCGAGTGCATCACCACGTGGTCGCCGTCGGCCAGCATGTGGTCGACCTCGACCCGCATGCCGGCGAGCGGCCCCATGGCGGTGCGCACGGCGTCGAGCCATTCATCCTTCGTACGCCGGCCGTCGGGTCGATGGTGGACGAAGTCGTCGCGCAGCACGGTGTCGAGGCCGTCGACCGTACCCGTCCCGATCAGCTCCGCGAACGCCCGCTCGATGATCATCCTGTTGCTCGTCGTCATGCCCGCAGTGTTTCCGCGACCGGTGCGCGTGTCGATGACATGGCATGTCATGGCGCCGGGGCGGCAAGTGGGTAGGCTCGATGATCATGCGGACGGTCGGCGAGCTCCTGCGACGGTGGCGGCAGCACCGGCGGATCAGCCAGCTCGACCTCGCGATCGCGGCCGACGTGTCCGCGCGGCACGTCAGCCTGGTCGAGACCGGGAAGTCCAAGCCCAGCGCGGCGATGGTCCTCCGGTTGGCCGAGCAGCTCGACGTGCCGCTGCGGGACCGCAACGAGTTGCTGCTCGCGGCGGGGTTCGCTCCGCGTTATGCGGAGCGTCCGCTCAACAGCGCGGAGTTGTCGGCCGCGTACGACGTGGTCGAGCGGGTGTTGCGGGCGCACGAGCCGTACCCGGCGCTGGTGTTCGACCGCAGGTGGAACATCGTGCGGACGAACCGTGCCGTCGACCCGTTCCTCGCCCGCGTCGACCCGGAGCTGCTGCGGCCGCCGGTCAACCTGATCCGGCTGGGCCTGGATCCGCGCGGGCTGGCGGCGCTGGTCGTCAACATCGCGGACGTACGCGCGGTGTTCCGCGCGAGAGTGGCCCGCCAACTGGCGGCGGCGCCGGATCCCGAACTGAGGGCGTTGTACGAGGAGCTGCTGGGACCGTGGCCGCATGACGGCGTGGATCGGCCCGTGCTCTCCGACGTCGTGATCCCGATGATCATCCGGGTGGACGGGCAGGAGCTGCGGCTCTTCTCGACCATCACCACGTTCGGGACGCCGCTCGACATCACCCTGGACGAGGTCGCGATCGAGTCCTACTACCCGGCGGACGCGGAGAGCGCGGCGTATTTCACCGGTTCCACACCGGGCCTCACGCCGGAGGCCGCCGCCGACGACGACTCGTGACCGTCGCCGGAGCGAGGCGCCGCTCTGCTCGCCGGGCGGCCCCGGTGGATTCCGGTCCACGCCGGTCCTCGGCCTGACCACGTCGCCGAGGGCCGGCGCGAACCTTGCGGGCCAGGTCGGTAGCGCGGCGGGGTCCTAGGGCAGCAAGGCTCAGCGCGACGGCATCAGCCGCCGCGCGACGCCCCGCACGGTGGCCCCCGTGCGATAGGACTGCGCCAGGTACGACCCGCAGACGATGTTGGCCGCCGCCAGCACAGGCACCGCGTACTGCGCGACCCGCTGCCGCCGCTGCCACGTCGCGAGCTCGGGTGGCGTACCCGGCGTCGACAGGGTGGCGTCCCGCACGTCGATTCGCGCGTGGGCCTGCTGCCGTTCCTCGGCCAGCCGGCCGATCCGCGTGCCGGAGTACGCGGCGTACGCGGTCGCGGCCGCGCCGGCCACCGCGAACCCGGCCTTGAGCCCGCCCACGGTGCCGAAGCCCTGCTGCAACAGGACCCGTCGCCCGCCCACGCTGGTGAGGCGCAGGCCGGCGAGCAGTGTGGCGGCGATGCCGGCCCACTGCGCCGGTGCGAACCGCCGCCAGGCCGACGACGCGACCCGGATGCGGTCGATTCCTTCCTCCAGGTCGGCGCCGGACTTGTTGACGCCCGCCACCCCCATCACGGTGCCCCCGAACCAGAGCGCCGAACCGAGGTCGTGCACGGCCTGCGCCGTGGCGTGATTGTCTGTACGCATGCGGGCCGCGTACCCGACCCTCGCCGGACCAAACGACGGCCGACCGGCGGGTCAGACGTACAGGCGGCTCACCGTCTCGGCCACGCAGACCGGCTTGTCACCCGCGTCGCTCTCGACCGTGGCCTTCGCGACGAGTTGGACACCCCCGGTGACGGCATCGACCGAGACGATCTCCGCGCGGACCCGCACCGACGTCCCGACCCGCACCGGAGCCGGGAAGCGGACCCGGTTGAGCCCGTAGTTCACACCCATCCGCGTGCCCTTGACGGTGTAGAGGGCGCCCACCAGCGACGGCAGCAGCGACAACGTCAGGAAGCCGTGGGCGACCGGGCCACCGAACGGCCCCTGCGCGGCCCGCTCGGGGTCGACATGGATCCACTGGTGATCATCGGTGGCGTCAGCGAACAGGTCGACCCGCGACTGGTCGATCGGTAGCCACCCGCCCGGGCCCAGGGTCTCGCCGACGGCGGCGGTCAGCTCGTCGACGGATGCGAACTCACGTTTCATGCCAGGTGTCCTCCGATCTCGGTGTAACCACGGAGCAGGTCACGGGAGATGATCAGGCGTTGCATCTCGTCGGTGCCCTCGAAGATGCGTAGCAACCGCATCTGCCGGTACCAGCGTTCGATCGGCAGCTCGCGCGTGTAGCCCATGCCGCCGTGGATCTGCAGCACCCGGTCGACGACGTCGTTGACCATCCGGGCGCCGTACAACTTGGCCATCGACGACGCATGTCGCGCGTCGGTGCCCTGGTCGACCGTCCACGCGGCACGCAGGATCAGCCAGCGCGCGGCCTCGAGCTCGGTCTCTGAGTCGGCGATCATCCACTGGATCGCCTGGTTGGTCGAGAGCGTCTTGCCGAACGTCTCCCGCGTGTTGGCGTGCTCGATCGCCATCCGCAACGCCCGCTCGGCCACCCCGACCGCGTGCGACGGGATGATGTAGCGCCCCTTGCCGATCCACTGCATCCCGAGCGCGAACCCCTGCCCGACCTCACCGAGCACGTTGCGCCCCGGCACCCGCACCGAGTCGAAGACCAGCGACGCCGGCCCGCCCTCGCCCATCGTGGGGATGAACTCGGACCGCCACCCCATCGACCGGTCGACGAGAAACGCTGTGCTCCCGCCGGCGCGTACGTCCTGGTCCCGATCGGACACCGCCACCACGATCGCGAAGTCGGCGTCGTTACCGTTGGTGATGAACGTCTTCTCGCCGTCGAGAACCCAGTCGTCCCCGTCCCGCCGCGCGGTCATCCGGATGTTGGCGGCGTCGGACCCGGCACCCGGCTCGGTGATCGCGAAACAGGAGATCCGCTCACCCTCGATCGTCGGCACGAGGAACTCGGCCTTCTGCTCCTCGTTGGCGAAGAACAGGATGTTGTCGGCCTCGCCCCCGAACCGGAACGGCACCCACGACCGCCCGATCTCGGTCCAGATCAACGACTGCATGACCGCGGGCAGATCCATCCCGCCGTACTCCTCCGGCGTCGCGAGCCCCCAGAACCCGAACGCCCGCGCCTTGCCCTGCAACTCGCGTAGCTCATCGAGCCGCAGCCCCGGCTCGTGCGCCCGCTCGCGCCGCAACACCTCCTGCTCGAGCGGCATCACTTCCTTACGAATGAACGTCCGCGCGGTCTCCCGGACAGCTTTCTCTTCATCGCTCAACGAAAAGTCCACGATGGTCCTCCCCAGAACCGTTTGCTACGAACGGACGAGCCAAACCCCAGAACCGAAACCGACCATTGCCCGGGTCCGCCGTGGGCACGACCGTCGCTCCCGCCGGACAAATCTCGCTCCGCTTCGAGCCAGGCCCGCGCCGACAAGAACAAAGCGCAAGCGCCGGGTGCACGACGCGACGCTTGGAGCCCCGAACCGCCGGCCGCCAAACGCCGGCGTCGGCCCACCGGCCGAGCGCGCCGCGGAATCTGATTACGACCGCGGCTGGATCCGCACTTGGCCAGCCGGCGCAGGACCTCGACCGATCCAGCCGCCCCAGAGCCCGCGCGTGGCCAGCACCCCGCGATCCGCACCGGCGAGCCGCCGCGATACCCACATTCGGCCCCGCACCACGACCCGCAACCAGCCTGCCAGCCCAATAACGCGCGCCCGGCGCCGAGCCGTGCCCCGCCGTCGGCCAACCGCCGCAAAGCCCACAACCCGGCGCCGCACCACAACCCCGCACCCAGCCGGCCCGAGGACACCCGCCCGCCCGCACCACGACCGCACTCGACCAACCGCCGCAGAACCCCCACCCGGCGCCGCACCGCAACCCGCCCCGGGTAGGCGGTCGGCAGGTCGCTACTGCCGCCGCCGTGGCCGCCGCCCCGGACGCCCGGCGGGTTCGCCGCGCCGTCGCGAACGCGGGCCGTTCGCCTGCCCGGCCACGGCCTGGTGGGTGAAGCGGCGTGGGCGCCAGCCGGTCACCCGCCCGGCGGTGGCCGGGTGGGTAGGGCGGCGTGGGCGCCAGCCGGTTGCCCGCCCGGTGGTGGCCGGGTGGGTGGAGCGGCGTGGGCGGGCGCATGGGTCGTGGCCTAGCGGGCGCCGCCGTTGACGTACAGGGTCTGGCCGCTGACGTAGGCCGCGTCGTCGCTCGCCAGGAACGCGATCACCGAGGCCACCTCCTCCGGCTGGCCGACGCGGCGTAGTGGGGTGACCTCGGCCGCCATCTTCTGGTGGTCTTCCGGGGCCGAGCCGACGCGGGTCGCGGTGGCCGCGGTCATCGGGGTGGCGATGTAGCCAGGTGCGACCGCGTTGACGTTGATGTTGAACGGGCCCAGTTCGATAGCCAACGTGGCCGTCAGGCCCTGGACGCCCGCCTTTGCCGCCGCGTAATTGACCTGGCCCCGGTTGCCCAGCGCCGACCGGCTGCTCAGGTTGACGATCTTGCCGTACTTGGCCGCGACCATGTGCTTCTGGACCGCCTGGCAGCAGTGGAACATGCTGCTCAGGTTGGTGGTGATCACCGCGTCCCATTCGGCGGCCGGCATCTTGAACAGGAGGTTGTCGCGGGTGATGCCCGCGTTGTTGACCAGGATGTCGATGCGGCCGTGCTCGCCGGCCACCGCTTCGACCATCGCCGCCACCGCGGCCGGGTCGGTGACGTCGCAGCCGTAGCCGGTCGCCATGCCGCCGGTGGCCTTGATCTCGTCGGCCGTCGCGGCGCTGCGGTCGGCGTCGAGGTCGACCACCGCGACCCGCGCGCCCTCCTTGGCGAGCCGGCGTGCGGTCGCGGCGCCGATGCCCTGGGCCGCGCCGGTCACGATCGCGACCCGATCGGCGAACCTGTCGCTCATCTTCACAATCTCCTTGCTCGGGTGGGTGGTCTCAGCGTTCAACGAGGACGGACGTGCCCTGGCCGACCCCGACGCACATCGTGGCCAGGCCGCGCCGGGCGCCGGTGCGGCGCATGCGGTGCAGCAGCGTGGTGAGGATCCGGGCGCCGGAGCAGCCCAGCGGGTGGCCGATCGCGATCGCGCCGCCGGACGGGTTGACCAGCTTCTCGTCGATGCCCAACTGGTCGATCACCGCGAGCGCCTGCGCCGCGAACGCCTCGTTGAGCTCGGCGGTCTCGATGTCGTCGAGGGTCCAGCCGCGGCGGTCGAGCACCCGGCGGGTCGCCGGGACCGGGCCGATGCCCATCACGTCGGGGTGCACGCCCGCGCTCGCGCCGCCGACCCAGCGGGCGAGCGGCTCGACGCCCAGCTCGCCGAGCGCCTCCTCGCTGACCAGGACCAGGGCGGACGCGCCGTCGTTGAGCGGGGACGAGTTGCCGGCCGTGACCGTGCCGTCCTTGTGGAACGCGGGCTTGAGCCTGGCCAGCTTCTCGAGCGTCGTGTCGGAACGGATGCCCTCGTCGGTCTCGACCGTCGCGCCGTCGGGCAGCGTCACCGGTAGCAGCTCGGCGGCGAAGTCGCCGGCCGCGGTCGCCGCCGCGGCGGCCTGGTGGCTCCGCAGGGCGAACGCGTCCTGCCGGTCCCGGCCGATGTCGTAACGCCGGGCCACCTCCTCGGCGGTCTCGCCCATGCTGAGCACGCCGTGCAGCTCGCGCATCCGCGGGTTGACCAGGCGCCACCCGAGCCGCGTATCGAAGATCTCCATGCCGCGCGGCAGACCTTCGTCGGGCCTGGGCAGCATGAACGGCGCCCGGCTCATCGACTCGGACCCGCCGGCCACCACGACGTCGGCGTCGCCCGCCGCGATGGCGCGCGCCGCGCTGGTCACGGCTTCCAGGCCGGACGCGCACAGCCGGTTGAGCGTCGCGCCCGGGACGGTCTCGGGCAGGCCGGCCAGCAGCACCGCCATCCGGGCCACGTTGCGGTTGTCCTCGCCCGCCTGGTTGGCCGCGCCCCAGTAGACGTCGTCGACCCGCGCCGGGTCGAGCGCCGGCAGGTCGGCGAGGACCCCCGAGAGTGCCCACGCGGCGAGATCGTCGGCGCGGACCGCCGACAACGCGCCCCGCAGGCGTCCGATGGGAGTACGCCGTGCCGCGGCGAAGTAGACCGGTCGCATCGCTTGCCTGACCTTTCTCAGAAGGCGGCGACGCCGGTGAGCGCCCGCCCGATGAGTAGTTGCTGGATCTCGCTGGTGCCCTCGTAGAGCGTGGTGACCCGGGCGTCACGCAGGTATTTGCCGACCGGGTATTCGTCGATGTAGCCGTAGCCGCCGAACACCTGCAGGGCCCGGTCGGCGGCGCGGACCGCCGCCTCGCTGGCGAACAGCTTGGCCATCGACGCCTCGGTGCCGAACGGCCGGCCCCGGTCGATCAGGTCGGCGACCCGCCAGACGAGTAGTCGCGCGGCGGCGGTGTCGACGGCGATCTGGGCCAGGTGGCGCTGGACGAGCTGGTGACCGGCGATCGGCTTGCCGAACTGGGTGCGTTCGCCCGCGTAGCGGACCGCGGCGTCGAGACACGCCTGCGCCAGCCCGACGCAGCCGGCGGCGAGGGACATGCGTCCCTTGTCGAGCGTACCCATGGCGATCTTGAAGCCCTGGCCCTCGGCGCCGATTCGCGCGGTGTCGCTGACGCGTACGCCGTCGAAGGTCAGCTCTGCCGTCGCCTGGCCGCGCAGCCCGAGCTTGCCGTGGATCTCGCGGCGGGTCAGCCCGGGCGTGTCGGTCTCGACGAGGAACGCGGTGACGCCGCGCGGGCCCGGGCCGCCGGTGCGGGCGAAGACGAGGGCGACGTCGGCCCAGGTGCCGTTGGTGATGAACAGCTTGGTGCCGGTGATCAGCCAGTCGTCGCCGTCGCGGACGGCCCGGGTGTCCAGATTGGCCGCGTCGGAACCGGTGCCGGGCTCGGTCAGGGCGAAGCAGCCGAGCGCCGTGCCGGAGCAGAGCCGGGGCAGCCAGTTCGCGCGCTGGCCGTCGGACCCGTGTGCTGCGATGGTCTTGGCCACGAGGCCGAGTGAGACCGAGACGATGCCCCGCACCGACGAGTCGCCCCGACCGAGCTCCTCGAGCACCAGGCAGTAGGTGAGGTGGTCGCCGCCCGAGCCACCCAGCTCCTCGGGGATGGTCAACCCGAGAAAGCCCAGGTCACCGAGGCGTTTGACGATCGAGCGGTCGACCGCCTCGCGCCTGTCCCACTCGGCGGCATGGGGTGTGACCTCGCGGGCGACGAACTCCGCGGCGAGGGAACGGCTCGCTTCGTGCTCGGGTGACAGGATGAGGTCCACGCGAATAAACTATCGGTGGTAGTTTTCCCGTGTCCACCCCGGCACGACGAGTTGTGCACCACCCGGAGAGGAGAGCCCGATGCCCCGACCGCGTCAGGCGCTGCTCACCCGGCAGCGCATCATCGAGACGGCGGCCGAGCTGATCGACGCCGAAGGTCTCGAGGCCGTGTCCACGCGGCGGCTGGCCGCCCAGCTCGGCGTCCGCGGCCCGTCGCTCTACAACCACTTCCCCAACAAGGACGCGATCCTCGACGCGGTCGCCGACGCGCTCACGGCCGAGGTCGACATCGGCTGCTTCGCCACCCACGACTGGCCCGACGCGCTGCGCATCTGGGGCCGCTCCTACCGGGCCGCCCTGGCGGCGCATCCGCACATCGTCCCCTACCTAGCCAGGGGCCCCGGCCGACGGCCGCGGGCCCTCGCGATGGCAGACGCGGTCTACGGCGGCCTGGTCCGGGCCGGCTGGCCGCCGGCGCGCGCCACCCACATCGGCGCGCTGATGCGATACCTGGTGGCCGGCTCGGCGCTCGGCTCGTTCGCCCGCGGCTTCGCGTCCGACCCCGCCATCTACATCTCGTCCGACTACCCGCACCTCGGCCAGGCCCACCGGCTGGCCGCGCACCAGCGCGAGGTCGACGAAGGCGCGTTCGAGCTTGGGCTGGAAGCGGTCATCACGGGCCTCCAGATCACGTATGAAGAGGTGGTCGGTGACGCCGACCATCGGCCTCACGGCACCGCCCGCTCCGCACCCACCCGGAGGTAACGCATGGACCAGACCGACGCCGGCCGCGCCGCCGCGAAGGTGGCCGACCGCGACCGGCTCTACATCGACGGCGAGTGGGTCAGCCCGCTCGACGCGCTGCCGATGCCCGTGCAGGACCCGTCGACCGAGGAGGTCGTCGCCCAGGTCCCCGCCGCCGGCAGCGCCGACGTCGACCGCGCGGTGGCGGCCGCCCGGGCAGCCTTCGGTCCCTGGTCAGACCTCTCCCCCGACGCCCGCGCCGACCACCTCGACCGCCTGCTCGCCACGCTGACCGCGCGCGCCGACCAGATCGCCGCGACCATCGCGATCGAGGTCGGCACGCCGATCAAGGTGGCCAAGCGGGTGCAGACCGGCCTGCCGCTGACGGTCCTGGACGGCTACGCGGCGCGGGCGCGCCACGGGTTCGAGTCGGAACAGATCGGAAACTCCCTGGTCGTACGCGAGCCGGCCGGTGTCGTCGGCGCGATCACGCCGTGGAACTACCCGCTGCACCAGGTCGTCGCCAAGGTCGGCGCGGCGCTCGCCGCCGGCTGCACGGTCGTGCTCAAGCCGGCCGAGCTGACGCCGCTCACCGCCTACCTGCTCTTCGACGCGATCGACGAGGCGGGCCTGCCGCACGGCGTGGTCAACCTGGTGACGGGCTCGGGCCCGGTCGCGGGCTCCGCCCTGGCCGCACACGCCGACGTCGACGTGGTCTCGTTCACGGGCTCCGCGGCGACGGGCGCGGCCATCAGCCGCCTGGCCGCCGACCGGATCGCCCGGGTCACCCTCGAGCTGGGCGGCAAGTCGGCCAACGTGATCCTGCCCGACGCCGACCTCGCCAGGGCGGTCAAGGTGGGCGTCGGCAACGCGTTCCTCAACGCTGGCCAGACCTGCACCGCGTGGACCCGCATGCTCGTGCACCGCTCCGTCTACGAGGACGCGGTCGAGATGGCCGCCGCGGCCTCCGCCGGTTACGTGACCGGTGACCCGTTCGACCCGGCCACCCGGCTCGGCCCGCTGGTCTCCGAGCGCCAGCGCGACCGGGTCCGCACCTACGTCGACAAGGGCCTGGCCGACGGTGCCCGGCTGGTCTCCGGCGGCCCGGACGCGCCCGTCCCGGCCAAGGGCTGGTTCATCGCGCCCACCGTCTTCGCCGACGTCGACCCCGACGACACGGTCGCGCAGGAGGAGATCTTCGGTCCGGTCCTGTCGATCATCCCGTTCTCCGACGACGACCACGCGGTCGAGATCGCCAACAACTCCCGGTACGGCCTGGCCGGCGCGGTCTGGTCCGCCGACGAGGACCGGGCGCTCGCCGTCGCCCGCCGGATGCGCACGGGCGCGGTCGACATCAACGGCGGCTCGTTCAACCCGCTGGCGCCGTTCGGCGGCTACAAGCAGTCGGGCGTCGGCCGCGAGCTGGGCGAGCACGGCCTGTCGGAGTTCCTGGAGACGAAGGCGATCCAGCGATGACGAAGGCCTTGATCGTCACGGCGTCAGGCGGCAAGCCGCAGGTCACCGACGTCGTGCTGCCGCCCGTCGGCCCCGGCGAGGTGCGGGTCCGCGTCCGCGCGGCCGGGGTCTGCCACTCCGACCTCTCCATGGTCAACGGCACGCTCTCACCGTCGTACCCACTGGTCCTCGGGCACGAGGCGGCGGGTGTGGTGGTCGAGGTCGGCCCCGACGCCCCGACCGGGAGCGAAGCCGGGCCGGCGCGGGCCGACCGGCGCCTCGCCGTCGGCGACCACGTGGTGCTCAACTGGGCGCCACCGTGCCGGGAGTGCTGGCACTGCACACACGGCGAGCCGTGGCTCTGCGCCGAAGGCGGTCGCCCGTCGGCACCGCGCGGCCGTTTGGCGTCCGGCGAGCCGACCCACGTGACGCTCGGCCTCGGCGCGCTGGCGGAGGAGGTCGTCGTCCCGAGCCACGCGGTCGTCCCGGTCCCGGCGGAGCTACCGGCCGACGTGGCGGCGCTGCTCGGCTGCGCGGTCCTGACGGCCACGGGCGCGGTCAACCGGACGGCCGCGGTCCGCTCGGGCCAGTCGGTGGTTGTCATCGGCCTCGGCGGTGTCGGCCTGGCGACGCTGATCGCCGCCCGCGCGGCCGGCGCCGACGCCGTGATCGGCGTGGACCTGAGCGAGGCGAAACGCGATCTGGCGCTGGCGGCCGGCGCCACCCACTTCGTGCTCTCCGAGGACACGATGCCGAAGACGGTCCGCGGCCTGACGGGCGGCCGTGGCGCCGACCACGCGATCGAATGCGCCGGCCGCGCCACGACCATCAACGCGGCCTGGCGCGCCACCCGCCGCGGCGGCCAGGTCACGGTCGTCGGCATGGGCGCCCGCGACGACCTGGTGAGCCTCAGCGCGCTCGACATCTTCCACTCGGCCCGCACGCTGCGCTCGTCGGTCTACGGCTCGTCGGACCCGGACCGCGACCTACCGACACTCGCGGCCGCGGTCCACGACGGCAGTCTGGACCTGAGTCCGCTGATCACCGACCGCATCCCCCTGGAGGAGGCCCCGGACGCCTTCACCCGCATGTCCCGCGGAGAAGGCGCGCGCTCCGTCGTCCTCTTCCCCTGACCAAGCTGTCGCCGACCAACGCGCGGGCCGGCGCGGCGATCGGCGAAGGTCCCGGTCAGGTACGTCGGTCCGGCGACTGCGCCCCAGAGACCTGCGTCGTCGGCTGCGCGTCCAGCTTGGGTTCCGGTGGGGATTCCCTGGCGGATCGCGATTGGGATGCCGGTCGAGGTTCCGACCGGCTCGCGGAACTCGGTTCGATTGCGGCTCGCGTTTGGGCTAATGGTCCCGCGGCAGTGGGCGTGGCGGCGGGCGCGGTGCGGTGGGCGCGGAGGGCAAAGGGCTGCGGCTGCGGCTGCGGGGGCAGCATCTTGTTGTCCCGGCGTGTCGGTCCTGGGCCAGCAACGCGGCGAATCTGGGCACGGCCGTTGGCCCAGCGCAATGGTCGACTGGCTCCTACGAGGGCCGTTCAGACGCGACGGGCGACGCCGGCAGCGGTGGTGGCGAGCCACCCGTGGCAGCGCGGCGGATGACGGCCCGAAGCGCCTGGGTGCGGCGTCAGGCGACCTTGCGGTCCAGGTCTGCTGGCGCCTCGGCGGCTGCGCGGGCCTGGGCCAGGGTCGTCGCGCCGCGGCGGCGGGTGGAGGGGCGGGCGTCTGCCTGGGGGAAGACCCATTTGCGGTAGGCCCACAGGCGGAAGACCATCGCCAGGAGGGTGCCGAAGATCATGCCCCACAGGAAGTCCGAGATTTCCTGGGCCGTGCGGGAGATGTGCGGCGTCTGCAGGGCGAAGGCGTACCGCGCCAGGTAGAGGGGCGCTGAGTTGAGGGCGATGCCTACGCCGTTGATGACGATGTAGAGCGCCAGTTCGTGGTGGGCTCGGCGGCCGCCTCGGGTGCGGAAGGTCCATTCGCGGTTGAGGGCGTAGGAAACGAAGGCCGCGATGATCGTGGCCACCGTCAGCGCCGTGACCGGCTTGGCTTCGAAGATGGTTACTTTGAGTATGACGTTGATGACCGCCGTCAGGACCCAGCAGAAGCCGCCTACCGCCAGGAACTTGACGGCTTCGCGTCGGCGGAAGACGTGCTTCCGCAACGACGGGGGCAGGATCTGCAGCAGTCGGCTGGTCATGCGCACCGGCGCACTCTAGCGGCTCCGCCTGGATTCCGGGCAATCAGGCCGGCATGGTGGCATGCCATACCAACGGTGACCGCCCGAGACTTCGCCATCCCACACCGGCCGGCTACGCAGAGCGACGCGGCGCAACCCCGAGGCCGCGGACGGCACCCCGGCGAGAACAGCACGGCAGTGCGGGCGGCACCGCGCCACGGACGGCACTGCAGCGCCGGCGCACGGCGCGCGGGCAACACGACGCCGTGGGAGCACGGCTGCCCGGGAAGCACGACGACGCGGGAGCACGACGACGCGGCGGCGCGGGTGGTTCGAACGTGAATCAGCGGTCAGTAGCCGCGAGGCGCCTTGAGCCGCGGGCAGCGCGGGGGCAGCATGGCGGGATGGATTCGGGTGCCGGGCGGTTCGGCGAGTTGAAGTTGCTCGGGATGCCGTTCGAGATCGACCCCGCCTCGGACGCGCGGATCCGGGCCGCTGCCGCTGAGCTGGAAGCCGACGCCACCCCCGAATGGGAGTCCGAACCCGGCCAGCTCGCCGCCACCATCACCCTCGTCGACAGCAGGGACGACGGACTCGCGCTCACCCTCGTCGTCGCCGACGATGGGCCTACGCGGCTCGAGGTCGCCGCTGCCGTCGAAGTCGACTGTTGGTGCGTCAAGAACCACGGCCTGCACCAGGTCGAGCGGCATGAATGGCTCGTCGGCACCCCCGACGCGCTCGCCGACGGGTTTGTCGCTGCCGTGCGGCAGGTGACCCGGTGGCTCGCCAGCGCGCCGCGGGACACCGCGCCTTGGCGCGAGCGCGCCGGACTGCCCGGGCCCCAGCCCTAAAGAGGGGCCGCGCCCAACCTGACCAGCCCACTACCGTGTAGTGCATGGCTGACGGGGTCGTCGTGGTCGGGGCTGGCGTCAACGGACTGACCACCGCGCTGCTCCTCGCCGAGAGCGGCGTACCCACCAGAATCCTCGCCCGTGAGACCCCCCGCGACACCACCTCCGCCGTCGCCGGTGCGCTCTGGGGGCCCTCCTTCCAACAACCGTTCGACAAGACCCTCGCCTGGACCGCCCGCTCCCTCCAGGACTTCCAAGACCTGGCCAATGACCCAATGACAGGCGTACGGATCACCGACGTCCTCTCCGTCGGCGACGCACTGCCGACCGGCGAGCTACCACCCCAGGTCGCGCTGATTCCCGGCCTGCGGCAGGCGACCAGCGACGAGCTACCCGACGGGTACGCCGCCGGCAGTTGGGGGCGCATGCCCGTCGTCGACATGCCGACCTACCTCGACTACCTCCAGCACAGGCTCGCCGAGTCCGGCGTCGCGATCGAACAGCAGGACATCACCGACCTGACCCGGACCGGCGCCGCCACCGTCGTCAACGCCACCGGGCTCGGGGCGCGGGAGCTCGCCGAGGACGACACCGTCCGCCCCGGCTTCGGCCAGCACGTCATCCTCACCAACCCCGGCCTCGACCACTCCTTCATGGAGCTCAGCCGCGACGCCGAGTGGACCAGCTTCATGGCGCATCCCACCCGGATCGTCTGCGGCGGCGTACGCGTCCCCGACCGCTACGACCGCACCCCCGACGACGCCGTGACCGCGCGCATCGTCGCGCGCGCCCGCCGGATCGAACCGCGGCTGCACGACGCGACCGTCGTCGAGGCCGTCGCCGGCCTGCGGCCCGAACGCCCCGCGGTCCGGGTGGAGGTCGAGCACCGGCAGGGCACCAGGATCGTGCACAACTACGGCCACGGCCCCACCGGTGTCAGCCTCTCCTGGGGCTGCGCCCGGGAGGCAGCAGCCCTAGCCGTCGGAGGGCGATGACAGCAACGCGGTGACCGTCCGCGTCATCACCTTCTCCGCCTCGGCCGCCGAGAGCGCCAGACCGTCCCGGAGCATCGACCACGCCGGCCACATCGACGCGGCCATCACCGCGTCGCGCAACACCGGGGCCGACGCGCCCGCGAGGGCGAACTCCTCCGCGAACAGCACGTCCACCTCGTCCCGCAGCCGCTCCACGTGCTTCTGCCGGTTGCGGCGCAACTGGGGTGAGAACGGCTCACGCATCGCCGCCGCCCGGGCCGGCGCCGCGATCAGCTGCAGCAACCGGGCCCGCTGCCGGCAGTAGAGCGCGATCCGCTCGGCCCGCGGCAGGCCCGCCGGCACCGGCGAGAACGCCGCGTCGTACGTCGCCAGCACCCGCGCGCCGCTCGCCTCGAACAGCGTCTCCATGTCCTTGAAGTTGGTCCACAGTGCCCGCAGCGACACCCCGGCCCGCTCCGCGATCCGCTCCCCCGTCGGCTTCAGGTCGCCCTCGCCGATCAGCGCCAGGTGCGCGTCCACGATCGCCGCCCGCGTGCGCTCGGCCCGCGCCGTCCGCCCGTCGACGCGTTCCTCCGGATAGGCGGCCATCACGCCCCCCGGCCGGTCAGCGTGATCCCGCCGTCGATCACCAGCGTCTGCCCGGTGATCCAGGCCGCCTCGTCCGACGCCAGGAACGCCACCGCCGCCGCCACGTCGTCGGGGATGCCGAGCCGGGCCAACGGGTACGACGCGGCGACCTCCTCCTCGCGGCCCTCGTACAACAGCGTCGCGAACTTGGTCTTCACCACCGCCGGCGCGACCGCGTTGACCCGCACGTGCGGCGCCATCTCCACCGCCAGGCAGCGGGTCAGGTGCTCCAGCGCCGCCTTGGTCACCCCGTAGAACGAGATCCCCGGCGGCGGCACCTGGCCACCCACGGACGACAGGTTCACGACCACGCCGGGCCGGGGGTCGCCCGCGAACGCCGTCTGCACCCAGCCGAGCGCCGACAGCAGGTTGACCTCGAAGATCTTGCGGGCCGCGCCCAGGTCGAGCGAGAGCAGCGGGCCGAAGACCGGGTTGATCCCGGTGTTGTTGACCAGGATGTCGATCGGTCCGAAGGCCGCCTCGACAGCGGCGACAGCCGACGAACGGTGCTCGGGATCATCGGCCCGCCCCGCCACGCCGAGCGCCACCGACGGCCCACCCAACAAGGACACCGCCTCGGCCAGCGGGTCGGGCTTGCGCGCCGTCACACAGACCCGCGCGCCGGCCGCGGCCAGCCGGGTCGCGATCGCGAGCCCGATGCCCCGGCTCGCGCCGGTCACCAGCGCCACCTTGCCGGACAGGGACGCCGTCACGACGCCTCCAGCGGCAGGTCGACGAGGCCGGCCAGGCGGGCGCGGTGCCGGTCCGGCGACCCGTACGCGACGGATGTCGCCTTGGCCCGCTTGAGATAGAGGTGGGCCGGGTGCTCCCAGGTGAAGCCGATCCCGCCGTGCATCTGCACGCACTCCTCGGCCGCCCGCACCGCCACCTCCGAGCCCACGATCTTCGCCAGCGACGCGGCCACCGAGGCGTCCTCGCCGCCGGAAGCGAGGTCGGCGACCGCGTACGCGACCACGGCCCGCGCCTGGGTCAGCTCGACCCAGAGGTCGGCGAGCCGGTGCTTGAGCGCCTGGAACGACCCGACCGGCCGGGCGAACTGGTAGCGCGACTTCAGGTGCTCGACCGTGGTGTCCAGGCACCAGGACGCCAGCCCGACCTGCTCGGCCGCCGTCAACGTCGCCGCGGCCCGCAGCGCGCACGGCACCGCCTCCAGCGAGGCGACGAGCCGCGCGGGCGCCGCCGCGAACTCCAGGTCGCACAGGGGCCGGGTCTCGTCCAACGACACCACACGGGTACGCCGGACCGCCGATCCCTCGACCGCGTAGAGCCCGTCCTCGGCCGGCACCAGCAGCAGCCCGGCCCCGAGCGCGTCGGCGACACCGCGCACCGTGCCGGTCACGACGCCGCCGGCGACCGACAGCAGGCGCGGCGCCTTCCACAGCCCGTAGGGAACGGCCAGGGCCGCGGTCAGCTCCCCCGACGCCAGTTGCCCGAGCAACGCCGGCGAGCCCCCGGCGCCGAGGGCCGTCGTCGCGACGACCGCGCTGGACAGGAACGGCACGGGCGCGACGGCCCGGCCCAGCTCCTCGACGACGACGCCGGCCGCCCGCCACTGCGCCCCGGCGCCGCCCTGCGCCTCGGGCACGAGCAGCCCGGCCAGCCCCATCCCGGTGCCCAGGGTCCGCCACAGCTTCTGGTCGTAGGCCTCGCCACCGGACGACACGAACGCGAGCACGGACTGCCACGGGCACTCCGCGGCCAGCATCTCGCGTACGCCGGCACGCAGGTCGACCTCGTCCGGGCTCTCCAGCAGGTCGCTCATCGCGGCAGGTCCTTCCAGGCGACCCGGGTGTCGACCCGAGGCTCGGCGGGCAGGCCGAGCACCCGCTCGGCGATGATGTTGCGGAGCACCTCGGAGGTGCCGCCCTCGATCGAGTTGCCCTTGGCCCGCAGGTAGCGGTAGCCGGCGTCGCGCCCCGTGAAGTCGACCTCCTCGGGCCGGCTCATCGCCCAGGAGTCGCGCCGCAGCCCCTCGTCGCCGAGGAAGTCGAGCTCGGCCGCGGAGATCTGCTGGCTGAGGGTCGCGAACGAGAGCTTGACCGCGGAGCCGTCCGGCCCGGGCGCGCCGGCGGCCAGCTGCTGCCGGACCCGCAGCCCGGTCAGCCGCGCCGCCTCGGCCCTGACCCAGAGGCGCATCAGCGTGTCGTGCAGGCCGGGGGTACGGCGGGCCGGGTCGTCGCGCCACGCCTTGGCCAGCACGCCGATCATGCCGCCCTCGCGGGGCAGCGCGCCGCCGCCGATCGAGACCCGCTCGTTCATCAGCGTGGTCTGCGCGACCTTCCAGCCGGCGCCGACGTCGCCGAGCCGGTGGTCGTCGGGGATCCGCACCCCGGTCAGGTAGACCTCGTTGAACTCCGCCTCGCCGGTGAGCTGGCGCAGCGGGCGCACCTCGACACCGGGCGCGGTCATGTCGAGCACGAAGTAGGTGAGCCCCGCGTGCTTGGGCACGTCGGGGTCGGTGCGGGTGAGCAGGATGGCCCAGCGCGCGACGTGCGCCATCGACGTCCACACCTTCTGCCCGTCGACCACCCAGTCGTCGCCGTCGCGGCGGGCGCGGGTGGCCAGACCCGCGAGGTCGGAGCCGGCGCCCGGCTCGCTGAAGAGCTGGCACCACACCTCCTCGCCGGTCCACAGCGGACGCAGCCAGCGCTCGTGGTGCGCGGGCGTGCCGTGCGCGAGCACGGTCGGCGCGGCCATGCCGAGGCCGATGCCGATCCGTCCCGGCCGGTTGTCGGGTGCGCCCGCCGCGGCGAACGCCTCGTCGGCGACCACCTGCAGGACCCGCCCGGCGCCGAGACCGCCGAGCCCCGCCGGGAAGTGCACCCAGGCGAGCCCCGCGTCGAACCGGGCGCGCAGGAACGCGAGCCGCTCCGCGTCGCCACCGCCGGCCGCGGCGGCCGGGTCGTGGTCGGCCAGGAACGCCGAGATCCGGTCCCGCAGGTCGGCCTCGGTGATCAGCGACGCCATCGCGCCCCCTCATCGATGAAGCAAGAATTTGCACTCAGACTGCAATCTACGGGTCCACCGGCCACAAAGCCATCGACGGGGCGTGTCGCGGGGTTGGTGGCCGCCCGCGAGGGGAGGATGGGAGGGACAAACGCGTACCAAATGATCGCGAATGGACTCACACTCATGCGACTCAGCATCCGCAACCAGCTCGACGCCACGATCCTGTCGGTGTCCCGCGGCGAGGCGATGGCCGCCGTGAAGGCGCGGATCGCCAGCGGCCAGGAGCTGACCGCGGCGATCACCCGGGAGAGCGCGGACGACCTCCAGCTCGTCGCCGGCCAGCCGGTGACCATGCTGGTCAAGTCGACGGACGTGGCCCTGGCCACGGGTACGGTCGGCGACGTCAGCATCCGCAACCAGCTCCCCGGCCGGATCACCTCGCTCACCGGCGGCGCCGCGATGACCACGCTCAAGGTCGCGGTCGACGGCGGGGCCGCCCTCACCGCGGTCGTCACCAACGACGCGGTCAACGACCTCGACCTCAGCGAGGGCGACGAGGTCATCGCCCTGGTCAAGGCCACGGAGGTCAGCGTCGCCGTCGAATAAGTAGTCTCGGCGCATGCATCGCACGGCTTATCTGGAAGCGGCGGCGATCGCCGTCGACCTGCTCGGTGACCGGGCGGTCGCCGAGCGCTGGAACGGGCCGAGCGCCCTGGCCGAGTTCTCCGTTGGCGGGCTGGCCGGCCACCTCGGGCGGCAGGTCCACCTCGTGGCCACCCTGGTCGACGCGCCCGCGGCCGACCTGCCGCCGCGGGACCTGCTCGCGCACTACGGCGACGCCGCCTGGCTCGGCGAGGACGCCGACGCGCCCGCCAATGTGGCGATCCGGGCGCAGAGCGACGAGTTCGCCGCCGTCGGCCCCGCGGCGCTGCTCGACAGCCTGCGCGCCGAGCTGGCGACCCTGCGGGCGAAGCTGCCGTCGGCGCCGGCCGACCGGCCGACCCTGCTCCCCTGGACCGGCTGGGCGCTGCGCCTCGACGACCTGCTGCTGACCCGGATGATGGAGATCGCCGTGCACAGCGACGACCTCGCGGTCAGCGTGGGCGTGCCGACCCCGGTCTTCCCCGCCCGCGTCTTCACGCCGGTGCTGGGCCTGCTGACCGACCTGTCGGCGGCGCGCTACGGCCAGACGGCGGTGCTGCGCGCCCTCAGCCGCCGCGAGCGCGCACCGGAGACGATCTCGGCGCTCTGACCGGGATCGACGCGCGGACCGCGCGGCGGTTACGGCTCGTTCGGCCGCGATGAGCGCCCGGACGGCCGTCGCCCGGCGGGGGTACGAACGCCCGCCACCGCCCACGGACCGCCGTTATGGTCGCCCGGTGACCGCGAGGGATGACGGCTGGGTCGGACCACCGCGCCACCGCACGGTGAGCGCCACGGCACCCGTGCCAGGCACCACACCGGCACCGGCCGAGTCGGGTGTCGGGCACCACGCGGTCCCGGACCAGCGTCCGAGCCGGCATCCCATCGCGACCGGCTCGGCGACCGCGCCTGCCGCGTCCACCGTGGACGGTGACGGGCGTGATCGGTGGTTCGACCTGTTGCGGGCCGCGGCGATCGTGCGGGTGGTGCTCTACCACATGTTCCCCGCCGCCTGGCTCGGGCTGGGCTTTCCCGCGATGGGCGTCATGTTCGCGCTCGGCGGCTCGCTGATGGCCCGCTCCGTCGACCGCTCACCCACCCGCGCCGTCAGAGGAAGGCTGCGCCGCCTCCTGCCGGCGCTGTGGCTGCTCGGCGCGGTGCTCGTACCCGCGATGCTCCTGCTCGGGTGGGACGACCGCCCCGGCTGGCCCGCGCTGCTGCTGTGGCTCCTGCCCCTGGCCGAACCCCCGGCCACACAGTGGGCGGAACCGGTCAGCGGCATCCTCTGGTACCTGGTCACCTATCTCTGGCTCGTGCTGCTCTCGCCGCTGCTGCTCAAGCTCTACCGCCACGCCCGCGTCGCGACCGTGCTCGCCCCGCTGGTCCTGCTGCCGCTCTACCAGCTCGCGCCCTGGCCGTTCGGTGACCGCTCCGCGTCCGTGGTCGAGGACCTGCTCACCTTCGCCGCCTGCTGGGTGCTCGGGTTCGCCCACCGCGACGGCGACCTGCGCCGCCTGCCGTTCCCGCTCGTGCTGGCCGGGTCCGCCGTGGTCACCGCCGGCGCCGTCGGCTGGGTCGTGCGCCACCACGTCGACCTGCCGGAGCGCCCCGTCGCGTACGCGGTCTACTCGATCGGCTTCGTGCTCGTGCTGCTCCGGCTGACACCGAAGCTCGACTTTCTCACCCGCCACCGCCGGGCCGACGCCGCCGTGCGCCTCCTGAACAGCCGGGCCGTCACCATCTATCTCTGGCACAACGCGGCGATCACCCTGGCGTTCCCGCTCGGCGACCTGCTGCCCGTGCTCGGAGGGGGCGCGGACCTCGTCTACACCGCCGTCGCCCTCTGGCTGCTCGCGCTGATCGTGCTGCACGTCGGCTGGGTCGAGGACCTCGCCGCCCGTCGCCGCCCGCGCCTGGTGCCGACCTAACCCCGTTCGTCGACGATGCGGCGCATCTTGCCCATCGAGCGCTCGACCTGGTCGGGCTCGAGCACGTCGACCGTGATGCTCACCCCGATCCGGTCCTTGACGGTGCCGGCCAGCGAACGGGCCGCCGCGGCCGCCACCGCCGGCGCGGCCTCCGGGCGGCGCTCCACCCGCACGGTCAGCTCGTCGAGCCGCCCCGAGCGCCGCAGCACGCACTGGAAATGCGGCGACAGTTCGGGCGTACCCAGGATCAGCTCCTCGATCTGCGTCGGGAACAGGTTGACCCCGCGCACGATCATCATGTCGTCCGTACGCCCGGTGATCTTGGCCATCCGGCGCATCGGCCGCGCGGTGCCGGGCAGCAGCCGGGTCAGGTCCCGCGTCCGGTAGCGGATCACCGGCATCGCCTGCTTGGTCAGCGAGGTGAAGACCAGCTCGCCGAACGAGCCGTCGGGCAGCACCGCGCCGGTCACCGGGTCGATGATCTCCGGGTAGAAGTGGTCCTCCCAGATGTGCGGGCCGTCCTTGGTCTCGACGCACTCGTTGGCGACGCCCGGGCCCATCACCTCCGACAGGCCGTAGATGTCGACCGCGTCGATCCCTAGCCGCTCCTCGATCTCGCGGCGCATGTCCTCGGTCCACGGCTCGGCGCCGAGGATGCCGGTCCGCAGCGAGGTCGCGCGCGGGTCGACGCCCTGCCGCTCCATCTCGTCGACGATCGCGAGCAGGTAGCTGGGCGTCACCATGATGATCGACGGCTGGAAGTCCTGGATGAGCATCACCTGCCGCGACGTCATGCCGCCCGACACCGGCACGACCGTGCAGCCCAGCTCCTCGGCGCCGTAGTGCGCGCCGAGGCCGCCGGTGAACAGGCCGTAGCCGTACGCCACGTGCACGACGTCGCCCGGGCTGCCGCCGGACGCCCGGATCGACCGCGCCATCAGGCGAGCCCAGGTGGCGATGTCGTCCTTCGTGTAGCCGACCACCGTCGGCCGGCCCGTCGTGCCCGACGAGGCGTGCACCCGCACCACCCGCGACCGCGGCACGGCGAACATCCCGAACGGGTAGTTGGCCCGCAGGTCGTCCTTCGCGGTCGTGGGGAACGCCGCCAGGTCGTCGAGGGACTTCAGGTCGTCCGGGTGCACGCCGGCCGCGGCGAAGGCCGACCGGTAGTGCGGGACGTTGTCGAACGCGTGCCGCACCGACCACTGGAGCCGGGACAGCTGGAGGGCGCGCAGCTCGTCGACCGACGCGCGCTCGATCGGTTCAAGCGGCATGCCGCACACTATGCCGGCCGGCTGGCCTTGCCGTCGAGCCAGAGCAGGTCCGACGCGTCGCCGTGCGACCCGGACCGGCCGACGTGCTTCGACGAGATCCGCGGGCCCTTCTTGATGACGTGCACCATCGCCATCGCGTGGCCGCGACCGACGCCGTACTCGTCGCGCAGCCACTCCACGATCACGGTCGCCTTCACCGTGGGCGCGTCGAAGCCCTTGACCTTCGCCTCGTCGACGAGCTGGCGCGGGGTCTTCCCCGTCTTGTCCTCCACGGCGTCGAGGTAGGCCTGGAACGACATGTCGATCTCCTCTGTTCGCGGGTTGCTTCCACCGACGCAGCGAACGGGCCGGGCCGGTTTCGACATCCGGTCCGGAAAAATTTCCGACGCGCGACGGTCCACGTCAGACCTGTCGGACGTTGACCATGGAGAATGTCAGGTCATAGGCTCCGTTCGCCTTTCACTCCACCTTTCCGGGAAGGGAAGCGGGTTTAATGCGACTACCGAACCGCGCGAAACGGCTGGCGGGTGCGGCCACGGCGCTGCTCCTCGCCGGCACGCTGCCGCTGCTCAACGGCGCCCCCGCGGGCGCCAACCCCCCACGTCCAGCCTGTGACCCGAACCCCGCCGCCCACCTCGCCGACGTGCCCAGCCCGGAGTCGTTCCTCGGCTTCCCGCTCGGCAACGGCCAGCAGCGGGTCGTCACCAACGACGAGATCCGCCGGTACGTCGCCGCGGTCGACGCCGCCTCCGACCGGGTCACCACCGGCGTGGTGGCCACCAGCGTCAACGGCCAGCCGCTGCCCTACGCGATCGTCTCCGACCCGTCCCACGTGACCAAGGACGGCCTGGCCTCGATCGCCGAGAACATCCGCGACCTGCGCGACCCGCGCACGATGGCGGCGTCCAAGGCGGCCCGGATCGCGCACGACGACCCGGCCATCGTCTACATCGCCGGCAACGTCCACGGTGGTGAGACCAGCGGCGCCGACGCGGCGCTCAAGTCGCTCTACGAGCTGGCCGCCGGCCTGTCGTGCGACGTCCGCGACCGCAACGACAACCTGCTGACGGTCATCATCCCGACGCAGAACCCGGACGGGCGGGCCGCCAACCGCCGGCAGAACGAGTACGGCTTCGACCTGAACCGCGACTGGTTCGCCCGTACGCAGCCGGAGACCGACGGCAAGGTCGAGCTCCTGCGCAAGTACCCGCCGCAGGTCTTCGTCGACGCGCACGAGATGGGCGGCAACCGCTACTTCTTCCCGCCGAACGCCGACCCGATCCACCACGAGATCGCCAGCGAGCCCGTGGACTGGATCAACCGGATCGGTGACGCCAACAAGGCCGCCTTCGGCTTCAACGGCCCGTGCGTGACGCCGCAGGACAGCGAGTGCTGGTTCAACTACGAGCGCTACGACCTGTTCTACATGGGCTACGGCGACACGGTGCCGGCCGCCGGCTTCGGTGCCGCCGGCATGACCTACGAGAAGGGCAGCGCGTCGCCGACCGCCAACCGGGTGCAGCAGCAGTTCAACACCCAGTGGGCGACGATCGGCTGGGCCTCGGCCAACAAGCGCGAGGTGCTGGGCGGCTGGTTCAAGGTCTGGTCGGACGCGCTGGCCGAGGGCCGGGCGGGCACGCTCGAGCCCAACGAGGTCGTGCAGCCCGACAACACGGTGCAGTTCCCGGTGCCGGACATCAAGATCAAGTCGTACTTCCTGCTTCCCGACCGCCAGCTCGCCGACGTGCGCCGGCTGGTCGAGCGGCTGCGGGCGATGGACGTCGAGGTGTACGAGGTCAAGGAGCCGGTCACCGTGCCGAACGCGAAGGTGTTCGGCGGCCGCAGCGCCAGCAACCTGACCGTGCCGAAGGGCGCCTACTGGATCCCGATGGCCCAGCCGCAGAAGCACTGGATCCAGGCGACGCTCGGCGAGGACCCGTACGCGCCGTTCCCGTACTTCTACGACGTCTCCTCGTGGAGCAACCCGCTGCTGATGGGCATCGACACCATCTACACGGGTGACGACCTGAAGCCGACGGTGCAGCGGGTCGCCCGCCCGGCCGGCGGCAAGGGCTCCCACGCGCCCAAGGGCGGCTCGTACCAGTTCAGGCTCGACTCGGCCGGCGCCTCGGAGCTCGTCTTCGCGCTGCTCGACGCGGGCGTGGCGGTCAGCCGGGACGCGGGCGTCGCGAGCTTCCCCGAGGCGGGCCTGACCCAGGCGCTCGACGACCGCGCCCGCGGGCTCGGCGTCACGCTCAGCGCCAGCCGCAAGGCCCCGGTCGGCGCGGCGGTCGCGCTGCCCGACGTCGGCCTGTTCCGCGGCACCGGCATCTCCACCACGGCCGGGTCCTACGGCGAGGCCCGGTACGTGCTGGGCAGCCGCTGGGGTCTCGACCTGAAGCCGGTCACCACGGCGGACATCAACGACAACACGGCCGCGTTCACCGGGCGCACGGTCCTGCTGGTGCCGGACGGCAGCAGCGCCACCGGTGGCCTGACCGCCGCCGGCCAGACCAACCTGCGCAACTGGGTGGCCGCCGGCAACACCTACATCGGGCTGCGCAACGAGGGCACCCGGGTGGCCCGGTCGGCCGGGCTCACCTCGACGACCGAGGTCGTCCTGCCGCCGGACAGCGAATACACGGTGATCGGCTCGCACTTCCGGGTCGACGTCGACGGCTCCAGCCCGGTGGGCGCCGGTCGCCCGGCCGAGGACTTCCAGTTCAACAACGACGACCCGATCATCACCGCCAGCACCACGGGCACCAACGTGGTGACCTACCCGACGGACGACACGTTCTGGCACAACGGTTACACGGTCGAGGAGGAGCGGCTCGAGGGCACCGCGGCCGTCGTCGACGAGCCGACCGGCGCCGGGCGGGCCGTGCTGTTCTCGTTCAACCCGCTGTTCCGGGCCTACAACGAGAGCGGCATCCAGATGCTGGCCAACGCTGTCCTCTACCCCGCCGGCCAGGCCGTGGCCCGCAAGGCGGCGACGGTCGACCCTGCCCGGGCGGCCGCGGCGGCCCAGCCGGCACCGGAGAACCTGGGCGGCGAGTGGCGGCCGATCACCATCAACGTGGCCGCCGGTGACCAGGCCCGCGCCGAGGCGGTCGTCGCGCGCTACACCGGCACCGCCCGGGTCAGCCAGGCGGGCGGCAACGCCCGGTTCGTGATCCCCAACCCCGCGGGCCTGCAGGCCGACGAGCACCCGTACCTCCGCGATCTGGTCGCTGACCTGCGCGCGGCGGGCGTCCCGCTCACGTCGGTCGTGGGCTGAGTCAGTTACTGACCGGTTACCGCCCGGTGGTTCCGGCCCTGCCGGAACCACCGGGCTTCGCCGTTTATGACCACGGACACTGCGCGCAGCCCTGAAAGACGAACGCCGCTCACCACTACAATCGGTGGTTGTCCGAGCACGCGCGCGCGTGGGGGTGAGAGCACTGAGCAGCAACAGTGCGATCAGCGGGGTCGGCACCGGCAACGGCACCGACTCCCGACTGGCGGCCGAGACCGCCATCGAAGAGGCGTTCCGCCCGTTGGCGGGCCGCGAGCCCGATCTGGTGCTGGTGTACGCCTCTGTCCGGTATGACCTTGAAACCGTCCTGAAGGCCGTGACCGCGGCCGCCGGCCCGTCGGCGGTGGTGGCGGGTGCCACGACCTCCGGCCAGCTCGAAGGTGGCCGGCTGATCGAGCCGGGCGACGGCATCGCCGTGCTCGCGCTCGCCGGCGGCGGCTACCGCTTCGGCCTCGGCCACGCCACGGGGCTGCAGGCCGACGCCACCCGCGCCGGGCGGGCGCTCGCCCGGGCCGCGCTGGGCGCCGCGGGGCCGGTCCGCTCACCGCACGAGGCGGTCCTGCTCTTCTCCGACGGCCTGGCCGGCGACCAGCAGGAGCTGCTCAACGGCATCCACAAGGTGACGGGCTTCCAGATCCCGGTGGTCGGTGGCGCGGCGGCCGACGACCGCCGGCTCGCCGAGACGTTCGTGTTCGCGGGTGACCGCGTGCTGCGCGACGCCGCGGTGGCGGTCTGGATCGGCTCCGACCGCCCGTTGCGGGTCGCCGGCGGCCACGGCTGGCAGCCGACCAGCCTCCCGCTGATGCTCAGCGGCGTCGAGGGCCAGATCGTCAAGGAGCTCGGCGGCCGGCCCGCGCGCGAGGTGTTCTGGGAGAACTTCCGGCCGCGCGGCGGGGTCGACACCAAGCTCTACAAGAAGGCGGGCGGCTACCACTCCGAGCACGCGTTCGGGCTGATCCAGCCCGACGGCTCGCTGCTGATCCGCGGTGCCTTCATCGACAGCGACGGCAACCTGCGCACGTTCTCGCCCATGCCGCCGTACTCGGCGGTCCAGGTGGTCTCGTGCGAGCCCGACGACCTGCTGGAGATCGGCGAGGAGGTGGTCGAGCGGGTCGCCCGCGGCGGCGAGCAGGAGCCGTCCGTCGTGCTGGTGTTCGACTGCGTGGCCCGGCTCGACATCCTCGGCGAACGCGGCCACGAGGAGGCGCGCCGGCTGCAACGGGCGGCGCACGGCGCGCCGACGTTCGGCTACTACACCTACGGGGAGTTCGCGCGGACCACCGGCGTCGCGGGTTACCACAACGCCACCATCGCGGCGCTGGCGCTCTGACCGGCAGATGGTCGCGTACGGGGACCGACAGGCACCCCGCTTCGAGTCCGAGGCGGAGTCGCTGCGGGCTGCCCTGTCGCGGGCGGAGGGCGCGGCCGCGGCCGCGTACCGGGACACCGCCCGGCTGATCCGGCTGCTGACGGTGATCGGCACGCCGTCGTCGCCGGGCCGGCTGATAGACCGCACGCTGACCGTGCTCTCCGAGGTGTTCGCCGCCGACGTCGTGTGCATCGCGGAGGCGATCGACGACCGGTTGTTCGTCACCGCGACCAGCGGGCTGCCCGAGGACGACCCGGCGTTCACCACGGGCTGGGCGCTCGGCCCGACCGCGCGGCGCGTCATCAACTCCGGCAGCGCGGCGGCGCGGCACGGCGTCCCCGCCGAGGACCTCCCGCCCCCGCTGCAGGACGAGCGCGGCACGTCCGCGGCCTGGATACCCCTGTCCGGCGTGGGCTCCGAGTTCGCCGGCGACCTGCTGGTCCTCTACCGGCGCGGCGGCGACCTGTTCACGCCGGCCGACCTGCAGGTGCTGCTCTCGATGGCCTACCGGATGTACTCGGCGGTCGAGGCCCGCGAGCGCGGCGCCGCCATCGAGCGGCTCGCCCAGGCCGGGCCGGGCCTGGCCCGCCACCTCGACGTGGGCTCGCTGCTCGAGGACGCGGTGCTGCTGCTGCGCGAGCTGACCGGCACCGACTCCACCTGGATCCTCAGTGTCCGCGACGACCTGGCCGAGGTCGCCGCGGCCGCCGACGTCGGCGAGGACACCGGCAAGCGGTGGCCGATCCCGGCCGGCGAGCTGCCCGGCTGGCCCCGGCTCGCCGCCGGCGAGGCGTACGTCGGCCCGGGCGGCGCCAACGGCGACGACCCGATGCTGCTCGTACCCGTGATGCGCGACGGCGGCGTGATCGCCGTGCTGGCCGCGAAGGGCCGGCGCGCCCGCTCCTTCGGCAAGTCCGCGGTCGAGGTCGCCCAGGTGCTCGCCGCCTACCTGAGCGTCGCGATCAGCAACGGCGAGCTCTACCGGCGGCTCAAGGCCCGCGAGCAGGAGCTGCACCGGCGGGCCTCGCGCGACCCGCTGACCGGCCTCGCCAACCGGATGACCGCCGCGCAGCGCATCGACGAGACGCTGGCCAGCACGCCGACCGGCGTCGTCGGCCTGCTCTTCTTCGACCTCGACAAGTTCAAGGCGGTCAACGACCGGCTCGGCCACGAGGCCGGCGACGAGCTGATCCAGCAGGTGGCCCAGCGGCTGCGCAAGGTCGTCCGGCCGGGTGACATGCTCGCCCGGTTCGGCGGCGACGAGTTCGTGCTCCTGATCAACGGCGCGTCCGATCTGACCGACCTCAACGACATGGGCCGGCGGATCCAGGCCGCCCTGGCCGACGAGTTCCCGCTGCGCGGCGAGCGGGTCGAGGTCACCGCGAGCATCGGCGCGGTGCTCGGCCGGCGGGGCACCGCGACCGCCAGCGCCATGCTGCGCGACGCCGACGCCGCCATGTACGCGGCCAAGGCGCGCGGCACCGGTCGACTGGAGGTCTTCGACGACGAGGCGTCGCACCGCTCGATCGACCGGCTCGACCTGCGCTCCGACCTGTCCGAGGCGCTCGAGCACGGCCAGCTCTCGGTGGTCTACCAGCCGATGGTCGAGCTGAAGACCAACACGATCCGCTCGTTCGAGGCGCTGGCGCGCTGGCGCCACCCCGAGCGCGGCAACGTGCCGCCGGACGAGTTCATCCCACTGGCCGAGGAGACCGGCGCGATCGTGGCGATCGGTGCCTGGGTGCTCGACCAGGCCTGCCGGCAGCTCGCGACGTGGCAGCGCGAGTTCCCCGAGGCGCACCTGACGATGAGCGTCAACATCTCCGCGGTGCAGCTCGAGCGCGGCCACGGCGACCTGCTCGACGTGATCCGGTCGGCCGGGGTGGACCCGGCCGACATCTGGCTGGAGGTCACCGAGCACATGGACACCGCGGAGGACATCTCCACGCAGGTCTCCGCGCTGCGCGACGCCGGCGTGCACTTCGCGCTCGACGACTTCGGGATGTCGTACTCCAGCCTGGCCTATCTCCAGCGGTTCCCCGTCGAGGGGCTGAAGATCGACCGGGCGTTCGTGGCGGCGATGAACGACGACGCCGACAACGGCCGCGGCATCGTCCGGGCCATCACGGCGGTGGCCGACTCGCTGTCGATGAAGGCGTTCGCCGAGGGCATCGAGACCCAGGCGCAGCTCGACGGCCTGCTCGACCTCGGCTGCGGCTACGGCCAGGGCCACCTGCTCTCCCCGCCGCTGACGGTGGAGCGGTCCACGGCGGCGTTGCGGGCCCAGCGCGACCGCGGCTAGCCCAGCGCGGCGCGGTCCACCTCACCGTCGGGCGTACGCGGCAGGTCGTCCAGGACGACGAGCCGCTCCGGCACCCGCGGCGCGGGCAGCCGGGCCGCCAGGTAGTCGCGGAGCACCGCGGGTTCGGCGTGCCAGCCGGGCAGCAGCGTGAGATAGCCGGTCAGCACCGCTCCCCCTTCCCGCGGGCGCGCCACCACGGCGCACTCCGCGACCTCGTCCGCCGCCGCCAGCGCGGCCTCGGCCACCTCCGGATCGGACCGGCCGCCACTGATGCGCAAGCTCGGCCGGCGTCGCTCGGGCGCGCGCGGGACGTGCGTCAGTGGCAGGCCCGCCGGGTGCAGCAGGGCCACGGGCGGCGGGAGCCACAACGTGGTGTCGTGCGGCGGCGGCGCCAGGACCCGCGTCGGGACCAATCGCGGGTAGGTGGCGCGCAACAGGGCGCGGATCGCTTGCGGGTCGGCGTCGTCGGCCACGGGAATGTCCCGATCCGCGGCCCATCGCCGGACGGCGGGCAGCTCGTGCCCCCACTCCCGCAGCAGGTGCAGCCACCCGTCCCCGGGCAGCGCGACATGCGACGATCCCATTCCCCGTGACTCCCCTGTTGTGGCAAACGCCGGTAACTTTAGGTCACTGGCCAACTACGTTCGGAGACCGCGAGCCCTCGGCGTGTCCCGTGGCAGTTAGACGGACGTCACTGCGAGCGCGGTAGGATCCGGCTGCGGGAGGGACAGACCGAGGAGGTCCGCGTGGCGTTTCGCGGCGACCGGCCGCGGATCGGCCAGGTCGCGCAGCTCGCCGGAGTCAGCGCGACCACGGTGTCGCACGCGCTCAACGGGCGCAGGCCGGTGTCGGCCGAGACCCGCCAACGGATCATGGACGCGATCGCCGAGCTCGGCTACCGGCCCAACGTGGTCGCCCGCGGCCTGCGGGCCGGTCGCAGCCTGACCGTGGGGCTGGTGATCCCCGACATCACCAACCCGTTCTACCCGGTGCTGGCGCGCGGGGTGCAGGACGTCCTCGGCCCGGCCGGCTACGACGAGATCATCACCAACACCAACGGCGTACGCGACCTCGAGCGCGCCGCCCTCGACAAGATGATCTCGCGGAACGTCGACGGCGTGGCGTTCGCGGTCTTCCACACCCACGCCGACGACCTGCGCCCCGTGATCGACGCCCGGATCCCGGTCGTCCGGCTCGGCGGCCGGCAGTCGCTGCCGGGCGTCGACCTGGTGCACAGCGACGACGAGGGCGGCGCCCGCGAGGCGGTCCGTTACCTCATCCACAGTGGATACCGCCGGATCGCGTTCATCTGCGGGCCGGCGGCCGAGGGCCCGGCCGCCGAGCGGGTCGCCGGCTACCGCGCCGCCCTCGCGGAGGCGGCCGTCGGTCCACTGCGGAGCATGGTGGTGCACACCGACTTCAGCCGGGACGGCGGGGCGCACGGGGTGGAGAAGCTGATCCGGCAACGCCGGCGGCCCGACGCGGTGCTCTGCGCCAACGACATGATGGCGATCGGCGCGCTGGACGCGGCCCGGGAGCGCGGGTTGCGGGTGCCCGACGACCTCGCGGTGATGGGCTTCGACGACATCGACGCGGCCAGCCTGGTCACCCCGGGCCTGACCACGATCGCCAACCCGGCGCGGGAGATCGGCATGGCCTGCGCCCGGCTCCTGCTCGACCGGATCGACGGCGCCGAGGGTCCGCCCAAGGAGATCGTGATCCCGACGCGGCTGGTGCGCCGGCAGTCGGCCTGACAGTTCTCTATATAGAACGTCTTGACTTCCCCCGTGTGACGGGTAAATTGCCGATCAGTCTTAACGATTTGCGTAGCCGTCCGGCAGGAGGGCCAGACCATGATCGGAAACAGACGCATTCTCGCCGCGGCGGCCGCGGCCGTCCTCGCACTCACCGCCACCGCCTGCGGCGGCGACGACGGGGGCGACGAGGCCGGCGGCGCACTGACGATGTGGACGTTCAAGCGCACCCACGTCGACGCGCTCCAGCAGGCCGCCGCGGCCTTCAAGGCCAAGACCGGCATCGACGTCAAGGTCGAGGCGTTCACCCCCGACGACGTGTTCACCGCGAAGATCCAGAGTGCGGCGCAGACCAAGGACCTCCCCGACGTGCTCGAGCTGCACTCCGGCGGCGAGGACCTACGGGTCGGCGGCGGCGGGCTGCTCGCCGACCTCAAGGGCGACTTCGACGGCAAGCTCGACCGGTTCCTGCCGAGCACACGGGAATCCGGCCGGGTCACGCAACAGCGCAAGGACAACATCGAGGAGCTGTCCGGCGCGACCGTCGGCTCTCTCTACAGTGTACCGTTCACCGCCGGCACGTTCGGCATCGTCTACGCCAACAAGGCGAAGCTGCAGGCCGCCGGGCTCGACCCGTCGAAGCCGCCGGCCACCTGGGAGGAGTTCCTCACCTACCTCCAGGCGACCACCAAGGCCGACAAGGACCAGGGCGGGCTCTCGCTCGGGCTCAAGGTGACCCAGACCGGGTTCAACTGGATCTACGAGCAGCTCGCCTTCGCGTACCTGGGTCAGGAGAAGTTCGCTTCCCTGTTCGGCAAGGGCACGACGGCAGGCTTCGGCTCCCCCGACGGGCAGAAGACCCTCGACCTGTACGCGGCGCTGAAGCCGTACTGGATGCCGGGTGTCAGCGCGCTCGGCATCGACGAGGCCGACATCGCGTTCGCGCAGGGCAAGTCGGCCTTCAACGTCGGCGGCACGTTCACGCTGGCCTTCCTCGCGCAGAACGGGATGAAGACCTCGGACGTCCTGACGTTCCCGATCCCGCCGGCCACCGGCGGCGCGGTGAGCGACCTGCGGCTGGCGCCGCTCGCGCTGACCGGCCTGTCGGTCACCTCGACGACCGGCAACAAGGCCGGCGCGGCCCAGTGGGTCGACTTCCTCACCTCGCCGGAGGGCGCCGGCATCTTCGCCAAGGCGTCGCTCGACCTGCCCGCCACCGACCTCGGCACGCAGGCGGAGTCGCTGATCGGCCCGGACCTCGCCGGATTGCAGCAGTTCTTCACCGGGCCGGCGGAGAGCACCTACGACGCGGCGAACCGCGGTTTCCGCCCGCCGGACTACGACGAGGTCGAGATGGGCAACCCGCTGCTGAAGCTCGCCCCGCTCGGCGAGGCCGACGCCGCCACCACCGGCCGCACGCTCGACACCGTCATCAAGGCCATGTGGGACGCGAAGTAAGTGACGACCACCGAGACCCCGCTGGCGGCGCGGCTGGTCACGCAGCCGCGCCGCTCGGCCGGCGCCCGCCGGGCCCGCGCCCGGCGGGCGCTGGTCGGCTACGCGTTCATCGCACCGGCGGTCGTGCTCTTCCTCGTGCTCGGGCTCTACACGATCGTCTACAGCTTCGGCCTGAGCTTCGCGAAGTGGAACGGCTTCTCCCCCACCTGGGAGTGGGTCGGGCTCCAGAACTACCGGGACATCCTGTACGCGGACCCGCGACTCGCGCCCGAGATGCGCAACGCCGCCCTGAACACCGGCATCGCCATGGTGGCCGTCTCCGCCGGCACCGTGCTGATCGCGCTGCCCCTGGCCACGCTGCTCAACAGCATCACCCGCCTGCGCGGGACGCTGCGGTCGGTGTTCTTCCTGCCGTACGTGACCGCCGGCATCGCGGTCTACTACGCCTGGCGCTACGTGCTCGAACCCGACGGTGCCGTCAACCTCGCGCTGCGCTCGGTGGGCCTCGGCAGCCTGGCCCGGCCGCAGGGCTTCCTGGCCGACCCCGACACCGCGCTGCCCACGCTGATCGTGATCATGATCTGGGGCAGCGTCCCCGTCGCGATGCTGCTCTACCTCGCCGGCCTCCAGGCGATCGACCCGGCGGTCATGGAGGCGGCGGCGCTCGACGGGGCCGGCGCCGTGCGCCGGTTGCGGCACATCACCTGGCCGCTGCTCGTGCCGATCACCGTCGCGATCGTGCTGCTCGGCCTGCGCGACACGATGCAGGGCTTCCAGATCTTCCTCATCATGACCAACGGCGGGCCGGCCGGGCACACCGACGTGCTCGGGCTCAAGGCGTACCAGCAGGCGTTCTTCCAGAGCCTGTCACCGACGCTCGGCGTCGCGAGTGCGCTCGGCTGGCTGATCTTCGTGCTGGCGCTGCTGCTCGCGGTGGCCAACGCCCGCGCGTTGCGGGGGCAGCGGTGAGGCGGCCGTCCGCCTGGGGCGTCGTGGCCTACGTCGCCCTGGTTCTCTACGCGGTGATCAGCCTCTATCCGTTCGCGTGGATGGTGTCCGCCGCCTTCAAGGATCGGTTGGAGGTGCTCGAGGGCGGCCACCTGATCCCGGCGCGGCCGACGCTGGCGACGCTGGCCGACACCTGGAGCCGGCTGCACTTCTTCGACTACTTCCTCAACAGCCTCCAGGTCACCGGGCTGACGGTGCTCGGAGTCCTGGTGATCTACAGCCTGGCCGGGTACGCGTTCGCGATGGTCGAGTTCCCCGGGCGGCGTTTCGTGTTCTGGTTCTTCGTCGCGCTGCTGTTCGTGCCGAGCATCACCGTGCTGCTGCCGCTGACCATCCTGGAGAACAGGCTGGGCCTGCTGGGCACGCACGCCGGGCTGATCCTGCCGTTCGTCAACGGGACGGCGCCCCTCGCGGTGCTGATGCTGACCGCGGCCTTCCGGGCCGTGCCGCGCGACCTGCACGACGCGGCGACCGCCGACGGTGCCGGCGAGCTCCGGATCTTCTGGCGGGTCTACCTGCCGCTGGCCCGGCCGACACTGATCACGATCGGGGTGCTGACGGCGGTGCCGACCTGGAACGAGTACGTGCTGACGCGGGTCTCGCTGAACGACGAGTCCCGGTACACGCTGCCGCTCGCGCTCGAGCGGCTGGCGTCCGGCACGGTGCCGTCGTACAACGAGATCATGGCGGGGTCGCTGATCCTGGTCGTACCCGTGATCGTGCTGTTCCTGGCCCTGCAGCGCTACTTCGTCAACGGGTTGTCCGGTGCCGTCAAGAACTGACCGGGTGCTGGTGACGGGGGCGGCGGGGCTGCTCGGGCGGGCGGTGCTCGCGGCGCTGTCGGCTCTTGACCGGCCGGTGACCGCGGTGGACCTGTCCGATCCCGGAGACCTCGTGGCGGACCGGGTGCTGGTGGGCGACGCCGGCGATCCCGTTGTCGTCGAGCGTGCGATGGACGGTGTCGGCGCCGTCGTCCATCTCGCGGCGATCCCGGCGCCGACACTGGGCACGCCGCTGGCGGTGTTCGGCGGCAACACGCGGGCCACGTTCGTCGTGCTGCAGGCGGCGGCCGCGGCGGGCGTGCGGCACGCGGTGGTGGCGAGCAGCATGTCGGTGCTCGGACTGGCCTGGGCGCAGGTCCCGCTGCAGCCCCGGTACCTGCCGGTCGACCTGCGGCATCCGCTGCAGGTGTCCGACCCGTACGCGTTGTCGAAGCAGACCGACGAGGCGACCGCGGCGATGGTCGCGCGGCGGCACGGGATGGCGGTGACGGCGCTGCGCTTCCCTTTCCTGGGCGGCTTCCCCCGGCTGTCGGCGCGCGCCGACGCGTTCCGGGCCGACCCGGCGTCCGGGGCGCTGGAGCTGTGGTCCTACCTGCACGTCGACGACGCCGCGGCTGCCTGCCTGGCGGGGCTGGCCGCTCCGCCTGGAGCGCACGTCCTGTTCGTGGCGGCGCCCGAGACGCTGGCGCCGTACCCGACCGAGGACCTCCTGGCGGCGTACCTGCCCACGGTGCCGCTCCGGGCGCGCTTCCCCGGGCGGACGGTGCCGGTGGATCTCGAGCCGGCCCGCCGCGTGCTGGGCTTCACGGCCGCGCGCCCGCTGCGGTTAGGCTCACAGCCGCGCAGGGAGGAGCCGGTATGACGATGGTCGAGACGCAGCCGCCGTGGGCCGCGCGGGACGGGCTGCGGATCACCCGGGTGCGGGCGATCGTCACCGCGCCCGAGGCGACGCTCGTGGTGGTCCGGGTCGACACCTCCGAGGACGGGTTGTACGGGCTGGGGTGCGCGACCTTCACCCAACGGGCGTCGGCCGTCGCGGCGGTCGTCTCCCACCTGGCCGAGCTCGTGGTCGGCCGCCACCCGGCGGACATCGAGGACATCACCCGGCTGGTGCATCTCTCGTCCTACTGGCGCAACGGGCCGGTGCTGAACAACGCACTGTCCGGTTTGGACATGGCGCTGTGGGACATCGCGGGCAAGCGGGCCGGCATGCCGGTCTACGAGCTGCTCGGCGGCCGGGTCCGGGCGGCGGTGCCCATCTACCTGCACGCCAGCGGGGCGACGATCGCGGAGACGGTCGAGCACGCCTCGGCGTTGATGGCGTCGGGCCTGCGGCACGTGCGGTTGCAGACGGGCGGGCCGGGGGTGGGCACCTACGGCGCGCCCGGGATCGCGGGCGCGTATCCGGGGACGCCGTACCCGGACGGCTGGGACGTTTCCCAATACCTGGCGACGACCCCGGCGCTGTTCGCGGCGGCCCGCACCGCGCTGGGCGACGAGGTGTCGCTGTTGCATGATGTCCACAGTCGACTGACGGTGAAACAGGCGCTGGTGCTGTGCCGGGCGCTGGAGCCGTACCGCCTGTTCTTCGTCGAGGACCCGATCGCGCCGGAGCATTACGACCGCCTGCCGGAGCTGCGCGCGGCGGCGCCGGTCCCGATCGCGGCGGGCGAACAGGTCGGCTCGGTCCCGGACGCGGCCCGCCTGGTCCTCTCGGGCGGGGTGGACCTGCTCCGCCTGCACATCTCGGCGATCGGCGGCCTGACCCCGGCCCGCAAGCTGACGGCGCTGTGCGAGCTGACGGGGGTCCGCACGGCCTGGCACTCCCCCGCCGACGTGTCCCCGGTCGGGATGGCGGCGAACCTGGCGCTGGACGTGTCGAGCCATGCGTTCGGGATCCAGGAGGGGCACGTCTACGCCGACGCGGTGCACGAGGTCTTCCCGGGGACGCTGCGGCCGTCGAACGGTTTCCTGACGCCGTCGGACGCGCCGGGCTGGGGCATCGACCTGGACGAGCGAGCGGCGGCGAAATACCCGCCGCACCACTACGGCCACGAACGCTGGTCATCCCGCATCCGCCGCCCGGACGGCGCGCTCGAACCCCCGTGACCGGGCTTCACCTTCAGAGGCAGATCCAGCAGTAGAGGTGCTCCCCCGCCGCTCGCGCGCGGCGGGCCAGCCCGGCCAGTTCACCCATCGTCCCCACGAGGACGTCCGCGGGGACGAACCCGCCGAACTCCTCGATCGCGGCCCACCGCACCGCGAGCTCGGGAAGCTGTTCGTCGCTCAGCCCGGCCAGCGCGTCCCGCACCCGATCGTGCAGCGCGGCGACCCAGCGCCCCCGTCGCCGTCGGTCCAGACGAACCCGCTGTGGGCGATGCCCCGGTACCACGACTCGCCGCGCACGAACGCGACCAGCCGTCCGAGCACGACGGCCGGCTCGATGCCCTTGGCGTCGACGCAGTCGACGACCTGCTCATACCCTTCGCGTTGCACGGGCCCGCCATCGGTGACGTCCATGATGGTCACGACGGTGGACACATCGGCGGCGCGAAAGTAGTCACACAGCACACCCACGATGCCTCCACGCCGTTCGGATCACGGCATCCTCGTGGAGGTGAGCCGCGGTGGCAACCTCACGTTTCGCGGTGCGACCGCAGGCATAGTCGAACAGTCGCGAGCTCTGCGATGCCCGCCTGCCGATTCAGCCGGTGAACGCGGTCATGCGGATCGACACGAGGACGCCGGGCAGTTCGACGCCGAGCTTGGCGACGTAGCGCGTCGGCGGCGTGCTAGGGAACCACGACGCGTATTCTTCGTTCATGCCCGCGAAGTCGCCGGGGTTGGTCAGCAGCACGCCGACCTCGACGATGTCGTCCCAGGTCGCGCCGGCTGCCTGCAGAACCGTGCGGCAGTTGGCGAGTGCTTGTCGGGTCTGTTCGTGGATCGTCCCGCCGGCCAGGTCGCCGGTGGACACGTCGATTCCGACCAGACCGGAGACGTAGACGAGACCGCCGGCTTTGACCGCCTGGCTGTAGAGCGGTGAGCTGGGCGCGCCGGGAGCGCTGACGATCTCTCGCATCCGTTTCTCCTCGGTCGGGCGGCAGCGCCACCCACCATATTCCCGACCACCGCGCGGGTGTTCTTGGTGTCGGGCCTCGGACACGCAGAAGGCACACGGCCGAAGTCGTTGGACACGACTTCGGCCGTGATCGTTTCTGGGCCGGGTTCGTATCGCATCCGCAGACCTATGCGGCCGTAGATCCCCGCCTTATCGCGCGGGTCGGCGCGATTGAGGAGCGCCAGCAGATTGCCGAGCCCTTCGACGGTCGCGGCGATATCATCTTCGTTTAGCCGCTGTGGCGGTCCGTCGGCGACGCCGAACCTGAGGCCGCATGTGATCAGACTGCGGTAGAGGTAGGGGCGCTCGGTCCTGGGGGGCCTTGCCGCTCTCGCCGAAGTGCCGCGGTGTTGATGGTGTCCTGGGCGCTCGTAGAGATCAGTGCTAACGAGCGGCGTGCGCGCTTCGGCTTTCAACCAAACCCAGTCCTCGGGGGCGTTGCACCGATGACGGTTCTCGCGATCGAGCGCGATGTCCTCGACGTCGAGGAGGACTTCGTCGGTCCGTTGGCGGTTCCAGACTTGCCCGCCGGGGTAGCGCGGGTTCAGCAGGATCGCGCTTAGGGCGGTCGTCTCCCAGACCTCGGCGCGACGATGCGGGTTGTGCGCCTGGTCGTAGGCAGAGGGACACGCGATACCGTCTTGTGTCAGACCGCGCGATCGAGGTCTTCCCGCGTCCCGCGACATACTTCCGCGAAGATGCGCTCGACGACCGGCGCTGTGACGGGATCGGGCTCCAGCTTGTGAAGCCGCTTGCCCTCAGCGGCCTTGCCCGGGTTCGGGTGGGTTCGGCGTCGGCGAGCCGGTAGCCGTAGGGCGGGCGCCCGCCGAGGAAGCGGCCCTCAGTCTCGGTCTGCGCATTCATGGCAGACCGGACGCGGATCTTGATCCGTTTCGTTCGTCCTCGCTCGTGCCGCCATAGAGCGGCTTGCGCAGCGTCCGGGCCGGCATCGAGTTGTGTTCCCCCCACCGCCGGCACGCGCCGCTGAGGCGTGGCGGTTAGCGGATGGTGATCGGGTTGATGACGTCCGCGGTGATGGTCAGGAGGGTGAACGCGCCGCCGATCAACACCACCGTGTACGTCAGCGGCAGCAGCTTCAAGTAGTCGACCCGTCCCGGGTCCGGGCGCCCGCGGCGCGCCGCGAGCCACGTGCGGGCGCGTTCGAACCAGGCGATCGCCACATGGCCGCCGTCCAGTGGCAGCAGGGGAAGCAGGTTGAAGAAGGCCATGAAGACGTTCAGGCCGATGAACATCATGAGTGCGGTCGACCACATCCCCAGCGAGGCGGCCTCGCCGCCGAGGAGGCTTGCGCCTACCACGCTGATCGGGGTCTGCGGGTCGCGCTCCGCGTCGGTGATCGAGTGCCACAACGCGGGCAGCTTCGACGGGATCCGTTGCGCCGCCTCCCACGTCTGGCCCGCCATCCAGCCCGTGTAGGTCCCGGTCGCCGCGAACGCGCCCACCGGGCCGAATGTCACCTCGCGCGGCGCCGTGACGTGCAGGCCCACGCCGAGCGCCGCCACCGTCGTCGGCGCCGCCGTCGGGTCGCTCAGCGGCGGCCGCCGCACTGCGCTCAGGTCCGCCCGCGCCGAACCCGGCCGGCCGTCGCGGACGTACGCCACCTCGGTCGGGCCCGGCGGCGTGGCCCGGACGACCCGCAGCACGTCCGCGTAGGTCGCGACGGCCACCCCGTTGATCGCGGTGACCACGTCTCCGTCCCGCAACCCCGCCGCGCGGGCCGGGGAGGCGGGGTCGCCGGCCGCGCAGGCCCGCGCCGCGTCCGGCGTGACGCACTCCGCGAGCACGATCGCCGTCGGCTGCGCGCCGATCTGCGAGGCGGTCTGCGGGTAGTCCAAATTCGGCACTCCGACGAAGGCCGCGGCGAACCAGAGGCCGGCGACCGCCAGCGCGAACTGCACCGTCACGCCGGAGACCATCACGACGGTGCGCTTCCAGACCGGGAACCGCCACATCGCCCGGTGCGCGTCCTTCGGGTCGATCTCGTCGTCGTCCGGTGTCATCCCGGCGATCGTGCAGAAGCCGCCGAGCGGGATCGCCTTCAGGCCGTACTCCGTCTCGCCGCGCCGCCACGAGAAGAGTGTCGGCCCGTAGCCGACGAAGAAGCGGGTGACCCGCATGCCGAAGCGCTTGGCCGAGACCAGGTGGCCCAACTCGTGCAGCGAGACCGAGACGAGGATCGCCAGCGCGAACGCGACGGTGAACAGCACCTGCGACATCGCCCGAACGTACCCGATGCGGTTGTCGCTAACGGTCCGCGGTCAGGCGGGGAACGCGCGGGATCGACAACAGCCCCGCGAGGACACCCCCGACGACCAGCAACCCGCCGAGTACGTCGGTCGGGCGGACCCGCTCGTCGAGGAAGACCGCGGCGCTCGCGATGCCGAACAGCGGCACCAGCATGGCGAACGGCGCGATCGTGGAGGCCCCGTACCGGCTGATGAGGTGGCCCCACGCGGCGAAGCCGCCCAGGGTGGCGGCGCCCGCGACGAACAGCACCGCGAAGACCGCCGCCGGCGTGACGTCGCGCAGCGCGGCCAGGTCCGCGGCCGGGCCGTCGACCAGCAGCGACAGCACGACGAGCCATGGCGTGGCGAGGGCGCTGACCCAGACCATGAACCGGAGCATGTCGGTGGCGCCCGCCCGTCGGGTGGCCACGTTGGACACTCCCCAGGCGACGGCCGCGGCGATCACCAGCGCGAAGGCGCCGCCGGGCAGGTCGGCTCCCATGCCGGCGCCGACGACGACCACCCCGACGGCCGCGACGGCCAGGCCGGCGAGGCGGCGGCGGCCCGGGCGTTCCCGCAGCAGCAGGACCGCCAGCAGGACCGTGAAGACGGCCTGGCTCTGCAGCACCAGCGACGACAGCCCGGCCGGCATGCCCGCCGCCATCCCCGCGAACAGCAACGAGAACTTGGCGACGCCGAGGGCCAGGGCGACGGCCAGGATCCAGCGCCACGGTACGCGCGGGCGGCCCACGAAGAAGACCGCCGGCACCGCGGCGACGCCGAAGCGCAGCGCGTTGAACAGCAGCGGCGGGAAGTGGTCGAGGCCGATCCGGATGACGACGAAGTTGACGCCCCAGAGGGCCGCCACCCCGACGGCGAGGGCGATGTCGCGTGGTTTCACGATCGTCATCGTGCGGGCCCGCGACGGTTAAGCACCAGCGAGCTTTCCTTCATCGACCGGATAGCCTCGCTACATGATCGAGGTGGGTCGGTTGCGCGCGCTCGACGCCGTGGCCAGCTACGGGACCGTGCTCGCGGCCAGCGCGGCGTTGCACTGCACGCCGTCGGCGGTCTCTCAGCAGATCGGCAAGCTGGAGCGGGAGACCGGCGCCACGCTGGTCGAGAAGGACGGCCGCCGCATCCGGCTGACCGAGGCCGGCCGGGTGCTCGCCGCGCACGCCGCCACGGTGCTGGCCGCGCTCGACGCGGCCGAGGCGGCGCTGGCCGCCCAGCGGGACACGGTCACCGGGCGGGTCACCGTCGCCGCCTTCGCGACCGCCTGCCGCGGGCTGCTGCCGTACGCGCTGCACCGGCTGGCCGCCGACCACCCGGACCTGCGGACGGGCCTGATGGAGGGCGACCCGCACCACGCCCTCGACCTGCTCCAGCGCGGCCACGTCGACCTGGCGGTGCTCGACGACTGGCCCGAGGCCGCGCTGACCTGGCCGCCGGGCATCGCCACCACCGAACTCGGCCTGGACGTCGCCGACCTGGTCGTGCCCAGCGGTCACCGCCTCGCGTCGGCGGCCGGTCCCGTGCGGCGCGACCAGTTGCGCGGCGAGCGGTGGATCGCCGCGCCGCCCGGCGCGATCTGTTACGAATGGCTGATGCGGGTGCTGCCGGGTGTCGAGCCCGACTTCCTGGTCGGCGAGTTCGAGACCCAGTTGACGCTCGTCGCGGCGGGTCTGGGGGTGGCGATGCTGCCGCGGCTGGCCCGCCCGACGCTGCCGGCCGGGGTGGCCACCGTGGCGGTCGCGCCCCGGCCGACCCGGCGGGTGACGGTGGCGTGGCGGGCCGCGTCGGCCGCCCGGCCGGCCCTGCGGGCGACGGTCGCGGCGCTGCGGGAGTCGTGGGCACGATCGTACGGGTAGGCTCGTATCATGACGCTGTTGCCGCAGCCCACCCGGGAGCAGTTGGACCTCTCGCGCGTCCTCGAGGCGCTGTCGAACCCGATCCGGCAGCGGGTCGTCCGGCAGCTCTCGGAGTCGACCGACTTCACCCTCACCTGCGGCGAGCTCCTGCCGGACCTGCCCAAGTCGACGGCGACCCACCACTGGCGGATGCTCCGCGACAGCGGCGTGGTCGGCGTGGCCCGCAACGGCCGCGAGTTCCGCGCCAACCTGCGGCGGGCCGATCTCGACGCGCGCTTCCCAGGGCTGCTCGACGCGGTGCTCGCCGCGATCTGACGTCGGTCACAGCGGTCGGTGAGCCCGCTGATCGACAACGCGGAGGCCGCGGTGGCCGGCGTGCCGGGCCTGGAGGCGGCGCGCGGCGCGTAGCCTCTGGGGCCGAAGGTTTGAGGACACGGTGCTGGAGGTTGTCGATGGGGCCGACCGTCCACGCGAACGGGGTCACGCTCGGGGTCGAGCACTTCGGCGACCCGGCGGCGCCGCTGGTCCTGCTCGCCGGCGGCACGACCATGCTCTCCTGGCCCGACGCGCTGTGCGCGGCGCTGGCTCGCGGCGGGCGCCACGTCGTGCGCTACGACCTGCGCGACTCGGGCGCTTCGACCACTGTGGATCCGTCCGCGCCGGCGTACACACTGCGGGACCTCGCCGCCGACGCGGCGGCGCTCGCCCGCGCGCTCGACGACCGCCCGGCGCACCTGGCGGGCATCGGCGTCGGCGGGATGGTCGCCCAGGTCGCGGCGCTCGACCACCCGTCCGCGTTCGCGCGGCTGACGCTCGTCGGAACCCGCGCCGTGGCGCCGGGGCCGGTCGACGACGACCTGCCGGACCACGACGCGGCGACGATGGAACGGCTGTTCGCGCAGCCGATGCCCGACTGGTCCGACCGCGCCGCCGTGGCGGAGTTCGCCGCGGCCGGCGCGGAGGTCCTGGGCGACGACCCGGTCGCCGCCCGCGCGAACGCGGAACGCGTCTGGGACCGCACACCGGGCGTGGAGCCGGCGGTCCAGACGGCCAACCAGATGGGCATGGTGTTCGCGCGGCTCGACTGCACACCGCGCTGGCGGGATCGCCTGCCCGAGATCGCCGTTCCGACGCTCGTGGTGCACGGCCGCAAGGACCCGTTCTTCCCTGTCGGCAACGGCGAGGCGCTGGCCCGGGAGATCCCGGGGGCGCGGTTGCTGGTGCTCGACGAGGCGGCGACGGCGCTCCCGGCCGAGGCGGTCGACGAGGTCGCCGGGGCGATGCGCGAGCTGTAGGCGTTCCGCTTCCGCCGCTCGTGCACGACAGCCCGATCCGCGGCAGGCGCCCTGTCAGGCGGCGACGAAGCACTCCGCCGCGTTCAGCGTGCGGTACGCGTCACCCAGCAGGGCGATCGCCGCCGCGGTCTGCGTGTGCATCGCGGCCAACGCCGCAATCTTCTGGTCGAGCGCCGTGCCGTCCAGCACGAGGTGCAGCGCCAGGTCCTCGACGGGTACGCCGGTGGGCCGCTCCTCGGTCATGAAGACCTGCCACGACTCGTACGTCGGGCCCCACTCCTCGAGGTGGTCGCTGGACATGACCGCGTGCAGCAGCCGGCCCGGCCGCCCCGCCGCCGCCCACGCGGCGGAGACCCAGCGCGAGACGGCCTGGTGGTCCGGGTGGAACGTCATGCCCTCCGGGCCGAACGTCAGGATCGTGTCGGGCCGGACGTCGTCCAGCAGCGCTGTCAGCGTCCCGACCGGCGCGGCCGGGTCGAGCCCGGCCAGGCTGCCGTCGGAGTAGCCGAGGAAGTGGTGCTCCCGCACGCCGAGCACCGCCAGCGCCGCGGCCGCCTCCCAGCGCCGGACCGGGCCGAGCCGTTCCGGCGGCCAGCGGACCGGGTCGTCCGTGCCCCGCTCGCCGGCGGTCGCGGACACGCACACCACGCGGCTCCCGGCGGCGACGGCGGCCGCCATCACACCACCGGCGAGGTAGCTCTCGTCGTCCGGATGTGCCCAGATCGACACGATCGTGCCGAGGTCGTCAACGTCCATGTGGACAGTTCACCGGAAACCTCTTGCCCGGCGCTGTCACCCCACGGTCGGGTCACAATGATGCGGTGACAGCGCGCCTGGAGATCAGCGTCCTCGGGCCGGTGACCCTGCGCCGGGACGGGGCCGAGGTGCCGTTGGCGAGCGTCCCGCAGCGGGTGGTGCTGGCGCGGCTCGCGCTCTCGGCCGGGCGGCTCGCGTCGCCGGCCGCGCTGTTCGAGGCGCTCTGGCCGGTCGAGCCACCGCGCAACGCGACCGGCAACCTGCACACGTACGTGTCGCGCCTGCGCCAGGCGCTGGGGCCCGACCGGATCGTCCGGGACCCGGGCGGCTACCGGCTGGCCGGCGACGTCGGGCTGGACGTCGACCGGGCCGAGGCGCTGGTCGCGGCGGCCCGGCGGCCCGACGAGCCCGACCCGGCCGGGCGGCTCGGGGCGGCGCTCGCGCTGTGGCGGGGTGAGCCGCTCTCCGACCTGCCCGACCCGGCGGCCTTCGCGCCCGACCTGGCGCGGCTGGCCGCGTGGCGGCGGCACCTCGAGTCCGAGTGGTTCGCCGCCCGGCTCGCCGCGGGCGGGGCCGCCGAGGCGCTGCCCGACCTGGAGCGCGCGGCGGCGGCCGATCCGTTGCGGGAGGACGTCCAGGTGCTGCTCGCGACCGCGTTGCACCAGGTCGGGCGGGGCGCCGACGCTGTGTCGACGGTGGCCGCCTACCGCCGCCGGCTGGCCGACGAGCACGGTCTGGACCCGAGTCCGGCCCTGACCGAGCTGGCGGGCCGGCTGCTGCGCGACGACCCGACCCTGCGCCCGGCCACGGCCCCGGCGACGGCATCGCGGCGCGCGTACGCTCCGGGCGACCGCTTCGTCGGCCGGGCCGACGAGCTGGCCGCGGCCGAGGCGGCGCTGCCCGCCCACCGGACGGTGACGCTGGTCGGCCCGGGCGGCGTCGGCAAGACCCGGCTCAGCCTCGAGCTGGTCGACCGCCTCGCCACGCCCGGCCCGGTCACGGTGGTGGAGCTGCACCAGGTGTCCCGCCCCGAGGACGTCCCGGTCTTCGTGGCCACCGCGGTCGGGCTGCAGGGGTCGGCGAGCGCGGCCCAGCCGCCCGTCGAGGCGGTGGCGGACCTCATCGGGTTGTCCCCGACCCTCCTCGTGCTGGACAACTGCGAGCACGTCCGGCCGGCGGCCCGGGCCCTCGCGGCGGAGCTGCTCGCCCGCTGTCCCGCGCTGCGCGTCCTCGCGACGTCCCGCCAACGGCTGGAGCTGCCCGGCGAGAAGGTCATCCGGCTCGGTCCGCTGCCGGCGGCCGACCAGGTCGAGCTGTTCTGCGACCGGGCCGCGCTGCTGCGGGACGACTTCGCGGCGACGACCGAGGTGCGGGCGGTCGCCGGGCAGATCTGCGCGACGCTCGACGGGCTGCCGCTGGCGGTCGAGCTGGCCGCGAGCCGCGAGGCCGTGTTCGGCGTCGCCCAACTGCGCGACCGGTTGGCGGCCGGGCTCGAGGTGCTGGAGCCGGTGCGGGACGCCGACCGGGCCAGCGCCGTGACGGCCACGGTCGAATGGTCGTACCGGCTGCTCGATCCGGCCGCCGCGGAGCTGTTCGACCGGCGGTCTGCCAGGGCTTCCCGCTGGAGGCGGTCGGCCATTTCGAGGCGACCCCGGCCGCGCTGGCGGAGCTGGTGGAGGCGTCGCTCGTCGTCCGCGACGGCGACCGGTACCGGCTCCTGGAGACCATGCGGCGGGTCGGAAACAGCCATCTGGACCCGGATGGCGTACGCGTGGCGCAGGAGATGCGGTTGGCCTGGATGACCGTCCACGCCGACCGTTTCCACGCCCTGCAGCACTCGCGCGCACCCGAGGCGGTCGGTGTGCTCCGGGCGGAGCTCGCGAACCTGCGCGACGTTCTCTCCTGGACGGTCGACGATGGACGGTGGGCCGACGCCGGCCGATTGGGTGCGACCGTCGCGTTCGGACTGATCGACTACCCGGATCTCGGGCTGATCGGCCAGCTGAGCCGGCTGGCCGAGGTGCCGGGCGACGTGGAGCCGGCCGTCCGCGGTCGCTGCCTGCTCGCCGCCGGCGCGGCGCACTGGCTCCAGGGCGACGTCGCGACGGCCGAGCGGATCCTCACGGCGGCCGGCGGGCTGGTGCCGGCCGACGACCCGCAGCGTTGGGTCGCGCGCTACTTCCTGGTCGTCACCCACATGTTCGCCGGGGCGCCGGAGGCCGTACACGCCGACGCGCGCGCCCTCGTCGCCGATCCCGCCACCCCGCGCGGGTCCGCGGCCGGCGCCCTGTGCTGCTCCGTCCTCACCCACGTCTTCACGGGTCAACAGGCCGCGGCCGCGTCGCTGCTGGCCGCCCACGCCGACCTGGTCGCCCGGATCGAGGACCGGGACGGGATCGTGGCCTACACGCGGGGCGAGCTGGCGGCCGCGGCCGATCCGGAGCGGGCGCTGGCCGAGTTCACCCGGGCGTACGACCTGTCGGACGGTCAGGGGCACCGGTACATGCGCGAGGTCGCCCTCATCGGTCACACCGCCGTGCTGATCCGGCTCGGCCGTGGCCGGGAGGCCGCCGAGAGTAGCCGGCGCTCGCTGTCGAGCCTGCGGTCCAGCGGGATGTGGCCGCAGGTGTGGACGATGTTGCGCCTGGCAGCGGAGTTGCTCGTGACCCTGGGCGAGGCGCGGGTGGCGGCGGTGCTGCTCGCGGCCGGCGAACGCGACCCGCTGGCCCCTGCGGTGCTGCCACCCGACCAGCGCCGGCACGACGAGCTGTGGCGGGTGATCGAGGCCCGGCTGGGCCCGGACGGGGTGACGGCCGCCCGGGCCGAGGCGGCCGGCATCGACCGGCCAGGGGCGGTCGACCAGGCGATCAAGGCGCTGGCGAGCGCGGGGTGAGCGCCCAGCAAGGGCGGCCCGGCACCGTTGCCGGCATGACTACTTCGCAGATCGCACCCGCCGTCGACGCCGCCCGGGTCGAGGCGTTCGTCGGCCAGGTGCTCACCGACTTCGCCGGGGCGGCCACCACCGCCTCGACCGTGCTCGGCGACCGGGCCGGGCTCTACCGGGCGCTGGCCACCGAGGGCCGGACCACCGCCGACGAACTCGCGGCGGCCACCGGCCTGAATCCGCGGCTCGTACGCGAATGGCTCGCCGTCCAGGTCGTCTCCGGCTACGTGACCTACGACGCGGCGGCCGGCACGTACGAGCTGCCCATCGAGCACGCGATGGTGCTCGCGGTCGAGGACTCGCCCGCCTTCGTCGCCGGCGCGGCCGAGATCATCGCCGGCGAGTACCAGATGCTGTCGCGGCTGGAGGCCGCGCTGCGCTCCGACGGGGGCGTCGCCTACCACGACTATCCGTCCACGGTGCACACGGGCATCGAACGGTTCTTCCGGACGGCATACGTGCACCAGCTCGCCCAGGTCTGGCTCCCCGCGGTGCCGGGTCTGGTCGCGCGGCTCGACGAGGGCGCCCGGGTGGCGGACGTCGGTTGCGGCCACGGGGTGGCGACGCTGCTGATGGCGGAGCGCTATCCGGCGTCCACGTTCGACGGTTTCGACAGCCACGAGCCGTCGATCGTGACCGCACGGGCGCGCGCCGTCGAGTCCGGCAGCCCGTCCAACGCCACGTTCCACGTCGGCACGGCCGACGGCGTGACGGGCGGACCGTACGACGCCGTGGTGTTCTTCGACGCGCTGCACGACCTGGGCGACCCACCGGCGGCGCTGCGCCGGGCACACGACGTGCTCGCTCCGGGCGGCGTCGTGGTCGCGGTCGAGCCGTGGTCGGTCGACAACCTGGAGGACGGCATCGGCCACCCGATCGTCCGGCTGAACTACGCGGCGTCGACGCTGCTCTGCACGCCGAACTCGTTGGCACAGACCGGCGCGTACGGCCTGGGCACGGCCGGCGGCCCGACCCGCCGGGTGCGGTTGCTGGCGGAAGCGGGCTTCCGCAACGCGGCGGTGGTGGCGGACACGGGGCACAACCTGGTGGTCGCCGGGATCAAATAGCACGCGGCGAGCGGACCGCTCCCGTCGGATGACGGCGGGACGGTCCGCTTCTTGTTGAAACGGAACAACGCCGTGGGCGGTGATTGTGTCCGAGGACAAACGAGTGTCGCGGACACCGCGATCGCCTCTGCAGTGCTGGAAATCTTGTAGACCTCGGCGGAACGAGGCTGGAGGTGAACAGCGGCTACTGCCTCCACAAAGCCGAAGGCTGCGAAGGGCCAGCGCTATGCCTTTGCTATACCGACCAGTTTCTTTGTGATTGGTCGGCTGCCGCTGGGACATTGCAGCCAACAGAGACCCTGGCTCGCTTGTCTCGAATTAGGGAATCTGTTCCAGACGCCGACGGCGCCATGCCCCCTGAGCCTGGAACCGTCGGGCCGTCCAACAGTCGTGGGTATCGGTCTGGCCGCGGTTCCACGTTCAAGTGTCCAAGGTCAAGGGGGCAGCTCCGATATGACCACAAGCCCTACCTGATGGTCGGGCCAGGCGTCCCTTCGGCGCCCACGTGTGGTCACCTCGACGATCCCAGCCGGCGAGGCCGCCCGCGGACTGCGGATGGCTGCCGTAGATGCCCTCGTCTCCGTACGCCGTCCACATCGAGACGGCGCGATCCGTCACGAGGACGTCGATGTCGTCGCCGATGCAGAAGCAGCCGTCCACCTTGCCCGCCGCCGAATAGACGACAGTGTTCGCTCCCACGACCCGTCCGCGTCCTTTCGCGCGCGACCCGCCGCGACGAGCAGGCGGTCGCCGGGAAGAAGGGCGATGTGGCTGCCTCCAATGACCAGCACACCGTCGAACGGGACGTGGGGCGACAGCCTCGGCCACCCGGCGACCACTCCCGGTCCGGCTCAGCTTCGACGGCGGAACGAACAGCACCGCGAGTTCCTGCGACAGGCGCACGGTCCACCACAACGGCATCCCGACTGCCTGATCTCGGGGGCGCCGGGGAAGTCCTGCCCGGCCACTTCGCTGGCCCCGGCGTCAGAGCGCCCGGACGGCGGCCAGCGCGCGGTCCACATCGGACTCTGAGTTGATGATGGTCGGGCCGAAGCGTAGGTATGAGGGATCGTACGGCGTCGCGCTGCTGATCACCTTCGCGCCTCGTAGCTTCGCGGCCGCTTCGTGCGGCCCGTACCCTTCCACCTCGCAGCAGACCAGGCCCGCCGAGGCGACCGCCGCGCGGGGTGTGCGGAGGCGGACCGAGCCGATCGTCGCCAGGCCGTCCTTGAGTGCCGTCGCCAGTGTGTGGGTGCGGTCCGCGACCCGGCGCGGGCCGATCGTGCGGTGCAGGTCGAACGCCTCCGCCAGCGCCCAGCGGTGCTCGAAGCTGTGGAAGCCGCCCGGGGTCGACCATGGGCCCGGAGCCGCGCCCGTCGTGTCGATGAAGCTCGGGATGACCGGGGTGAATCGCGACCACGCCTGCGGGCGGCCCCAGACCAGGCCGGTGCCGCGCGGGCCGAAGAGCCATTTGTGCGTGCCCGTCACCAGGAAGTCGACGCCGAGTGCGTCCGGTGTGGCGTCCTCCGCGCCGAATCCGTGTACGCCGTCCAGCGAGAGGAGTATCCGCTCCGCTTCCGGTCGGCTCGCGTTCGCGGCGGCGACAGCGTCGGCGATCTGGCGCACGGGCACCCGTACCCCCGTGCTCGAATGCACCCAGGTGATCGCCACCAACCGCGTGGCCGGGCGCAGCGCGGCGGCCAGGCGGGCGACCATCTCCTGCGGTGTCGCGCGCTCCGAGGCGTCGTAGAGCCGCACCCGGCGCACCCGCACGCCGTCGCGCAGCCCGCGCAGGCGCAACGACTCGTGGGTGGCGTAATGGTCGTGCTCGGTGGTCAGCACCTCGTCGCCGGGTGCCAGGCGCAGCCCGGAGTAGAGCAGGCCGAGACCCATCGTGGTCGAGTCCGTGAAGGCGATCTGTCCGGCGTCCGTGCGCAGGTAGCCGGCGGCGGCCCGGGCGACGCGGTCGTCCTGGGTGGACTGGTTCGCCTCGACGTAGCCCAGCGGATCGGCGTCCATGCCCGCGCGATGGCGCTCGATCGCGGCCCGTACGCCGGCGGGGTGGCTGGCGAAGTAGAAGGCGGAGAGGTTGGCGACGTCGTCGGGCAGGGCGAACTGGGCGCGGACGCTGGTCCAGTCGGCGGGGTTGACCGGTGGGGCCGCCACGGGTCGCGACACCCGGGCCGGCCGCCGGGCGGGTACGAACAGCACGCCCGCGGCCCCGCCCACGGCGGCGGCCAGCAGACCGCGTCGACCGAACACCATCACATGGTGTCATGATCCCATTACGGCGCGGCGTGGGTTTCCGTGACGATCAGTGACCGCCCGTCAGGGTGTGGACGGTTCCGTCGCGCCCGAAGGCCTGTGACCAGCGGGCGGCGTCGCCCACTCCGGCGGTGCCGCCCAGGCCGGCGGCGGCCAGGTGGGTCGGTCGCCAACCGGAGGCGAGCAGATCCGTCCACTGGCGGCCGTCGAGGGTGAGCACCTTCAGCGCCGCGAAGGTCGCGACCGCCTCGATGTCCGACACCGCCGCGCCGGACAGGTCCAGGCGGGCCAGGTGCGGCAGGGCGGCCAGGTCGGCGACCGGGGTCGGCTCGGCGTTGCCGCCCATGGTGAGGTCGACGATGGTCTTCGGCAGCGCGGCGGGCACCCATCGTTCCGCGCTCACGTGGAGGCGCTCGAGCGGCAACTCGGCCGACCGGGTCAGGTCGACCAGCGGGGCCGTCACCACGACGGATCGGAGACTGTCGACGCGCAGGAGGTCGGCGAACCGGACCGGGGCTTCCGTGCGCAGCACCACGCCCTGCGCCGTCACCGGCACGTCCGCGACGCTGTCGACCCAGACCTGCGGATCAGGCGGCCGCGGTTGCTCGGCGTCAGGGGTCGCCACAGCGCGGCGGAGCAGGTCGGTGACCGAGGCGGCGACATAGTGCACCGGGGCCCACACGTCCCGCCCGTGCGTGACCACCTGACCGATTCGGCCCAGCGGCCCCGGGTCGAGGTCGACGGCCGCGAAGTTCATGCCGTAGTCACGCGCGAACGTCACCCAGCCGTTGCTCGACGACACCCGCCGCACATGCCCGGCCGGCACACACTCGTAGATCATCGCGTCGTCGAACGGGCCGTCGTGATAACCGGGATAGGTGGCGCGGTTCCACTTGACGAGCACATTCAGGGGTACGAGGACGAACGGGTCGAGCAGTCCCGACTCTTCGCGGTCGTCGTGGACCAACCGGTAGAGGGCCCGCAGATCCTCCGGCAGCCGTACGCCGAGGTGCTGTTCGGCGGCGCGGATCTCCTCCTCGGAGTAGCCGGGCGCGTACCCCTGCCTGTGATGCCGTCTGACGAACTCACCGACCAGCCGCTCGACCTCGGCCAGCACCGCCGGATCGGTGACGCCGGTGTCGGTGGTTCCCGGCTCACGGGGCGGCGGCCGTTCGTGGCCGGGCAGGCGGTAACCCTCGTCGAGCACGATCCGGGCGGGCAGCGAGGGTACGTCCCGCGACCAGTGGATCGTGTAGGTCCCGCCCGGATCACCGATCATCTCGACGACCAGGCCGTGACCGGCAACCCCGGGTAGCGCCACCATCGCGTTGTTGAGGTCGAGGTTGTTCCACCGCCCGAGCAGGGCCGGCACACCCGCCATGGTGTAGGTCTGGCTCTGACACCCATGCGGGTCAACGGTGATCAGCTTGTAGCCGGGCTCCCGCAGACCCGCCACGAAGGCCTCACCCAACCTGCGCAGAACATCGTCGATCTCGGCCACCCCGGGATTGTGCAGCTCTCCGCGCCGTTTCCGCAGCCCCTTGACGCGCGGTTCGCGGGTAATGTGCGCGCCATGGGTAGCAAGCCGAAGACCATTGACGAGTATCTCAGTGACGTCGATCCAGCGCGGCGAGCGGAACTCGAGCGGATCCGCGCGCTGGTCAAGAAACTCGTGCCCGAGGCCGAAGAAGCTATTTACTACGGCATGCCGGCCCTGAAATACAAGAAGCGGGCTCTGGTCTATTTCACGGCGTCCAAGAAGCACATGAGCTTCATGCCGTCCTCTTGGGCGATCGAGGAACACACGGACAAGCTCGCGGGCTACGAGACCACCGAGCACTCGATCAAGTTCACATTGGACAATCCGCTGCCGGACACGCTGATCGAGACCCTCGTCCGCAACCACCGGCGGGACATCGACGCCGACCGGCACTGACCCTGGTGGATCGGTCAGGCACCTGGCAGTCGCCGCCGGGCGTCGGCGCCGATGGTGAAGTGGTCGACGAAGCGTCGCACGAATCGGGTTGTCTGCTCGAGCATCCCGCCCACCTGGTCCGCGCCGTACGCGGCGTAGTCCTCGATCACCGCGACGGCTTCCGCCTCCCGGCCGTCCAGAGCGCAGGCGACGGCCAGGACGCCGTCCCGGGCCTGGTAACCCCGGTTGGCGTACGTCCAGGTGATCACATCACCGAGCCCGGTGAACTGTTCAAGGAACGGCATCCCGTAGCTGTCGAGGTCCTGGAGCAGGAGGTCGCTGCCCGCGTCCACCTCGTCCTCCGAGTGGATCACACATCGGGTCAACGACGCGAGAGAGATGCCGTCGGCGTACAGCAGATCCTGCAGCCCGGCGGCCGTCCCGACAGCAGCCGCCAGCCCGTCCCGCGGCCGAAGGCCCAGGAACCCCTCGAAGAGCCGGCCCAACTCCAGGTGACCGGCCCCGACGACGGGGTTGAAGGTGGTGCCCCGGGAACCGATCGACGGGTTCAGGCTGACGGAGAACACCAGGCCGCCCGGCTGAGGCTGAGCGAAGGCCGGATCGGTGCGGGACGGTCGCGTCGTCTTCCATCCACGACTCAGCATCGAGCTGGTCAGCCGCCGCACGGCGGCATCCCGCACCGCGCGCCTGTCGGGCACGGGCTCCGGCGACCCGACCGGCAGACGCAGTCGGTTGATCTGCGGGTCGTAGCAGTTCAGACCGTGGAGGCCGGCGAGTTGAGCGGCCCACGCCGAGACCTCGTCGGCCCAACCCAGCACCATGGGGACATACAGCAGTGGCCCGCGGGCCTCGCCCAGCAGCGGGCCGGTCGACCAGGGGCTGTCCTCGCCGGCCTCGGTGTCGATGTCCGGGAAGCGATCGAGCAATGCGGCCAGGTACGCGCAGATCCGCGCGGTGGGCTCGACAGGCGTGACAGACCCCAGGTAGCGGTCGCACAGCCGCCGGAACTCCGCCGCCGCGGCACCGTCGTTCGCCGGCCGGTCACCCTCCCAGACCGCAAGATCGTATGACACAGGGCATTCTGGCCTATGCCACGGCCGCGGCGCAGGCCCGGCCGCCGTCACCGATCGCCGCCTTCCGGGGTGACGAGGCCGTCGAGCATGACGGCGATGGCCTTCGCGCGGCGTGACGGCGCTTCACCGCTTCGACCTCGTCGGCTCCGCGACGTCGGTGGTCGCCGTGGTCGCGCTCATCTCCGTGCTGCACAAAGGTCCGATCCACGGCTGGACCTCACCTGTCGTCCAGGCCGGCCTGCTCGTCGGCGTCGTCGCCGCCGCCGGGTTCGTGGCCTGGGAACTGCGCCGGGCGGCACCCCTGCTCGACGTGCGGCTGTTCCGCGACCGGCGCCTCGCCGTCGGCTCGCTGGCGCTGCTGACCCTGTTCGGTGTCCAGGCCGGGATCTTCGTCGTCCTGTTCCCGTACTTCCAGGCCGTCCTCGGCTGGTCCGGACTGCGCTCCACCCTCGCGCTCATGCCCATGGCGGCGACGATGATGCTGCTGCTGGCCTCCGGACTCGCCCCCCGCGTGGCCGCCCTCGCCGGGGCCCGCGCCACGATGGCGGCCGGGATCCTGCTCGGCGGCGCCGGCCTGGCCCTGATGGCGGTCCTCGTCTCCGTCGACGGCGGCTACCCGGCGATCCTGCCCGGCATGCTCGCCATGGGACTCGGCATGGGCCTGACGCAGACCCCCGCCACCGAAGCCATCACCTCCGCCCTGCCCCGCGAACGTCAAGGCGTCGCGTCCGCGCTCAACAACGTCACCCGCGAGTTCGGCACCGCCCTCGGCGTGGCCCTGCTCGGCGCGGTCCTGACCGCCGGCTACCGCCACGCCATCGACCCGCGCCTCGACACGGTCCCCGGCGACACCGCCGACACCGCCCGCGAGGGCATCGCCAACGCCATCGACGCCGCGGGCAGCGCCGGCGGCCAGGCGACCGCCCTCGTCCGGGCCGCCCAGGAGTCGTTCGTGGACGGCTGGCAACAGGCCATGTGGGCCGGGGTCGCCGTCATGGCGATCCTCTTCGTCTACGTCCTGGCCCGAGGTCCGAGCCTCACCCGAGTTTCGTCCAGCGACCTTCCGAGACCACCTCGACGGAGCCGTCGACGACCGTGATGGCCGTCTGCTCGTCGATCGCGTAGGCCGGCACACCGAGGTCGGCCGCCCACCGCTGCGCGTCCGCGAGGGTGTTGTCCGGGAAGGCGTCCAGGTGCGGGAAGATCGAGAAGTCGACCACCCCCAGGGTGCCGTCGCCCGGCGCGCCCGGCCACTGGACGAAGTCCGCGCCGATCCGGGGTGTCATCACCATGCTTCCCGCGCTCACACCGACCCAGACCATGTCGGGCAGCGAATCCAGGCGGCCAGACCTGACTCGCGCATCCAATGGCAGAGGTACGTCGCGTCGCCGCCGTCGACCAGGAGCACGTCGGCCTCCCGGACCCACGGGATCCACCGGTCCGCGCCGATGGTCGGCAGTGCGGTGAGCTCCAGCAGGCCCACCGACTTCCATCCCAGGTCGCACATGGGCGACGGGCTCCGGCCGGCGACGAAACGCCAGGCCGAGGCGGGCGTGCACATGGGATGTCCGTACTCCGCCGTCGGAACGCACAGCGCGTTCGCGTCGCCGATCGGCTTGCCGAGCAACCGCACGAGCGCCGCGCGGATGCTGGCATTCGTGATGCCACCCGAGGTGAGCAGGAGCTTCACGGGCGCCTCCGGAACTGGATGCCGAGACCAGGCAGAATAGCGTGGACGGATGGGTGTCGACCCGGTGGCACCCACCGAGGTGGGCCCCGGATGTCCGGGGCCCACGTCGATCGTCGGCTAGCGGCGACCCGCGTACAGCTGCGTCACGTGCTCGGCGCTGAGCTCGTAGCCGTACAGGCGGAAGTCGTCGAGCAGCCCGTCGAACCGCGGGTCTCCCCAACTCGTCCCACCGAGGAAGTTGGCCGTGGTGGCTCCGCCCACGCCCACGTTGCCGATGCCGATCGGGAAATCGGAGCGGGTGGCCTGCAGGACCCCGTTGAAGTAGATCTTCGCCGTCGAGCCGCTCATCGTGAACACCACGTGGGTCCACTGGCCGAGCGGCAGGTCCCGGCCTGCCCCGAGGGTGAGCCGCTCCTGCGCCGGCACTCCCGCGGCCTTGAAGGTGGCCCCGAACCCGGTGGTCCCGCTGTTCGTGGCCGACTGGAGCAGGAAGAACGTGTCGGTGCTGCTGCCGATCTGCAGCAGCGGCACCCAGTTCGGCAGCGTGTCCGGACGAGCCCAGAAGGACACGGTGAACTGGTTGGTCAGTCCGGATTGGATGTTGTTGGGCAGCCGGACCTCGTTGCCCGAGGTCGCGGCGCCGCCCGGCAGGTTCACCGCGCTGCCGATCCGGCCGGCGGCCCAGGACACGGTGGCCGGCAGCGTCGCCGCACCGAGAGACGTCCTGGTGCCCGAGTTCCCGGCCGAGGTGCCGGTGTTCTCGTCGAAGGTGTAACGCACGGCGTTACCCTCGTTGAACATCGCCGCCACCTCCGGCGCGGTCAATGTGGACGTGTACACCCGTACGTCGTCGATCAGACCGTCGAACGCGGCGTCGGGGTATCCGTTGCGGCCCAGCCAGTTGTTGGCCGTCGGGCCGACGGCGGTCATGTCGACCGTCAGGTCGGCCCGGCTCGCGATCGCCACGCCGTTGAGATAAAGCGTGCCGATCGAGCCTTGGCGCGTGAACGCCACGTGGTTCCACTGGTTGGCGACGACGTCCTGGGCCGGGCTGGCGTACACCCTTTCCTCGGGGCCGGTCTTGGCCTTGAAGGTCGCGGCCAGGCCGGTGCTCCCGGACGCCTGGGTCTGCATCTGGATCTGGAAGTAGCTTCCGGCCGAGCCGAGCCCGTCGCCGATGTGGAACAGGCCGGTCCAGTTGCTCTTGGTGTCGGGACGCACCCAGAACCCGGTCGTGAAGTTCGCCGCGTTCTGCAGCAGGTTGTCCGGCAGGTCCACCGCGTTGGCGGTGCTGCCGCCCGGCAGGTTGACCGCCTTGCCGATGACACCGTTGGTGGACCAGCCCGTGGTGCCGGTCAGGATCGCGGCGCCCGGCCCACCAGAGCCACCGGTGTTGGCGGCCGAGGTGCCCTGGCCCTCCTCGAACTCGTAGCGGACCGGGACACCGACGGGTGTCGGCGGCGGATCGTCGCCCACGACCACCAGGTCGTCGATCATCAGACCGGCGCCCGTGCCCGGACCCCGCAGGGTGAGCGTCTGCGTGGCCGTCGCCGCCGTGAACGTGCCGACGTACGTGCCGTAGTTGGCCGTCGAGGGCAGGCTCGTCGGCGCGGTGATGGTGGCGTTCAGGTTGCCGACCGTCAGGCTGGCGCTCGCCGAACCGGTTCCGGAGACCCGGCTGTCACGTGCGTAGCGCAAGGACACCCGATAGGTGGTCCCGGGCGTCAGCGAGCTGAGCGTGCGTCTGATGTTGCCCGCGTTGCCCAGGCTGAGCTGGTATCCGGTGAGCCCGAGGCCACCCTGACCGGAAACGGTGCCGCGGACGAGCTGGACCTGGCTGTCGACCGTCCACGGCGACATCCGGGTGTTGCCGGCGGGGACGTCGACGGTGGCCGGCGGGTTGGCGGTGCGCCACTCCGCGGGCAGGCGCGGGTACTCGAACTGGTCGACGACCCGCGGGTTGAGCTGGCTCAGCTTGACCGCCGGGTCGACCTTCACGATCTTCGCGACCGACGGCGTGCCGGCCGCGTCCCAGACGAACAGCATGTACGACCCGGGAGGCGCGTACGTGCCGTTGACCGGCGCGTTGACGGTGACCGTGCCGCCGGACTGGCTGAACGCCAGGTCCTGGAAGTTCTGGTCGTTGTTGAAGCCGTGGGTCACCGAGCCGTTGCGGACCAGCGTGACCCGCGAGACGGTGCCGGAGGCGGTGATGCCGAAGCTGCCGTTGTAGCCGATGGTGGCCGGCGCGGTGTTGATCACCGGGCGCGGGGCGGGCTGGTCGCCGTTGAACAGGTACGCCGGGGAGTAGTACTCGACGTCCGTGTAGTTGCGCGGGCCGGGCGTGCCGCCGCCGCCCATCATGACGCGACCGTCGGGCAGGAGCAGCGCCGCGGAGTGATAGAGCCGGGCATGCTCGTACGGCACGGCGACCTCGGTCCAGTTCCCGGAGTCGGGATCCCAGATCTCGGCGTTCGTGACGTACCCGCCGTTGCCGTTGTTCTCGCGGCCGCCACCGGTGACGAGCACGTCGCCGTCGGGCAGCACCGTCGAGGTCGCCCAGTGGCGCTGGTACTTCATCGGCCGGGTCGCCGTGACGACCGGGCTGGCCGTGCCGCCGGTGATGTCCACGGTGAAGCCGGCGCGCGCGCCGTCGGGGCCGCCGCCGTTGGCCCACCAGCCGCCGCCGACCTGCAGGATCTTGCCGGGGCGGTACATGGTGGCCGTGGAGGTGGCGCCGACCGGGTTGCCGTTCGCGCCCTGGTTGGCGATCGCGGCGGGCAGCGTGCCCCGCAACGTGACCTGTCCGGTGCCGCTGTTGCCCGCGGGGTTCAGCTCGTACATCTGGGTGCCGGTGATGTTGAACAGGGTCCCGCTGCCCGGGGCCACGAACGCCCGGGGGTACCACCAGCGGTTCTCGTCCTGACCGGCGTGGTCGGCACCGCCGTCGCCGTACGCGGCCGGGCTGCGGGCGCCGGTGAGCGTCTTCCAGCCCGAGCCGGACTGGGGCGTGTAGATCTCCGGGGTGAGCACACCGGGGCCGCCCGGGCCGCCGCGGAGGCTGCCGCCCTGCACGACGATGTCGCCGTTGGGCATGGTGGTGCCGGTCGGGTACCACCGGGGGTAGTTCATGGGCGCCTTGGTCTGCAGCCCGTTGTTGGTGGTGTAGCTGGTGACGCCGATGGCGGCGTCGTTGGGGCTGTTGCCGCCGAGTCCGTCGTCACCGCCGACCGTCATCGTCGAGTGGTCGTGCGGGTTCTGGACCTGCATGGCACAGAACAGGTCGGTGTACGTGGTGTTCGGCAGGATGCCCGCGCGGAGGTTGGTCAGGTTGCGCGGCTGGGCCGGGTCCCAGACGTCGACCTCCATCTGGCCGCCCTGGGTGACCGAGCTGTTGCCGGTCCAGTCGTACGGCGTGGTGTCGTTGCTCCAGCCCCCGACGCTGCCGAACGACTGCACCTTGCCGTCGGAGGTGAGCGACATGTTGATCGGCACCAGCGGCCACGGCGTGACACCGCTCCAGGCGCCGGCGCGGTCCTTCACGGGCGGTGAGCAGTCGGCGGGCAGCAGACCGGCGGCGTACGCGAGACCGTTCTTCATCTGGGCCCGCATGTAGGACTCGGCGTAGGCGGTGCCCTCGTGGCCCATCGAGGTGTACCAGGACCGCCCGGAGTCGATCTTCTGGCACCAGGTGACCGGGTGCGACGTGCCCTGCCGGCCGCCGCCGTACGACGCCTCGTCGGCCTCGATCAGGGTCCGCACGTACGGCGCCGGGTTGACCACCCAGTCGTACCACTCGTCGCTGCGGGTGAGCGACGCCGTCACGCCCTGGGTGAGCGGGTGGGCGGTGTCCCGGACGAAGACCCGGCCCGGCCGGACGCCGGGGTCCTCCGGGTGTCCCTCGGAGGCGGCGCCGACGAGGCGGGCGTAGAACGGGTTGACGTCGTGCTCGCTCTCGCCGACCGACCAGCCGGTGTAGTGCAGGCCCATGAAGCCGCCGCCACCGCGGATGTAGGACTCCAGCGCGCTGCGCTGTGCCGCGTTGAACAGCACGCCACCGGTCTGCGCGAAGACCACGGTGTCCCGGGCGGCGAGGTTCGCGGTGTTGAAGACCGCGGGGTCGTCGGTCTCCTGGATCTCCACCGGCTGGTTGTACTGGGTGCCGAGCTGGGTGGCCAGGTCGCGCACCGCCTGCCGCGCCTGCACGTTCGAGGCGTGGAAGTTGGGCTTGTAGAACAGCAGGACGTTGAGCCGGCCGTCGTCGACCGCGGCGGCCCGGGCGGCGGCGTTGGCCACGGCCGGGACCGCCGACGCGACGACGACGAGGATCAGGGCGAGGAGGGCGTGGGCAGACCTGCGGGGCACTTTCATCATGGGTCCCCTCGAGGTTCGGCTGACGTGACAGTGAGGACGGTCACTGCCACCGGCCCGAAGGTATGACAACCACGAACTCATCGTCAAGAACTCTGTCTATATACCTGAACTTCCATGCCGTAGGTTCTCATATGTGAACTCAGCGCAGCTCGGCGATGACCGTCTTGAGCTCGGTGTAGTCGTCCAGGCCGAACGAGCCGAGTTCGCGGCCCCAGCCCGACTGCTTGAAGCCACCACGCGGCAGCGTGACGTCGTCGGCGTGCCACGTGTTGAGCCACACCGTTCCGGCCCGCAGGCGGGCGCCGACGCGGTGGGCCGTGCCGATGTCGGTCGACCAGACACCCGCGGCGAGGCCGTACACCGTGTTGTTCGCGGCCGCGACGACCTCGTCCTCGGTGTCGAACGGGATCGCGGTCACGACGGGGCCGAAGATCTCGTCGGTCTGCACCGCCATCCGCTCGTCGACGCCGGTGATCAGCGTCGGCTGCACGAAGTAGCCACGGTCACCGACCCGGTCGGCGCTGCCCGCCGTCAGCACGGCGCCGTCGCGGACGGCACCGCGGATGTAGCCCAGCACCTTCTCGTGCTGCTCCTGTGACACCAGCGGACCCATCTGCGCGGCGGGGTCGAAGCCGTCGCCCACCGTGATCGCGGCCGCCGCGGCGGCGACCCCCTCGACGACCCGGTCGAAGACGCCGCGCTGCACGTACAGGCGCGAGCCGTTGACGCAGCACTGCCCCTCGTTGAAGTAGCCGCCCAGCACCGCGCCGGCGATGGCCGCATCGATGTCCGCGTCGGCGAAGATGATGTTGGGAGCCTTGCCGCCGAGCTCGAGGGAGACCTTCTTCAGGTTGCCGGCGGCCGCCGCGGCGATCTTCTTGCCGACCTCGGTGCTGCCGGTGAAGGCCACCTTGTCGACACCGTGGTGCGCGACCAGCGCGGCCCCGGTGTCGCCGAAGCCGGGCAGCACGTTCACGACGCCGGCCGGCACGCCGGCCTCGAGCAGCAGCTCGCCGAGGCGCAGCGCGGTCAGCGGCGTCTGCTCGGCCGGCTTGAGGATCACGGTGTTGCCCGCGGTGATCGCCGGGATGATCTTGAAGCAGGCCATCAGCAGCGGGAAGTTCCACGGCACGATGCCGGCGACGACGCCGATCGGCTCGCGGCGCGTGTAGGCGTGGAACTCGCGACCCGGCACCGACATCGGGATGGTGGTGCCCTCCATCTTGGTCGCCCAGCCGGCGAAGTAGCGGAAGAGCTCCGCGGCGGTGGCGATGTCGCCGTCCCGGGCCGCCTCGACGCGCTTGCCGTTGTCGAGGGCCTCGAGCTGGGCGAGCTCGTCGGCGTGGGCCTCGATCAGGTCGCCGATGCGCCAGAGCAGGTGCGAGCGGTCGCGCGGGGTCATCCTCGACCAGGGCGAGCCGGACTCGAACGCCGCGCGCGCCGCCACGACCGCCCGGTCCACGTCGACGCTCGACGCGTACGCGACCTGGACCAGGTCCTCCTCGGTCGACGGGTTGACGGTGGCGAAGGTCCGCCCGTCCTTCGCGTCCACCCACTCACCGTCGATGAGCAGCTGCTTGGGCGACGACAGGAACGAGCGGACGGCGGGCAGGAGATTCATGGTGGCCTTCCTTTATTTGACGGTCGAGACTTTCGCACGGTCGAGGGTGAGCGCGACCGCGACGACGATGATCGCGCCGTACAGGATCTGCTCGTACGCGGAGGGCACGCCGACGATCGGCAGGCCCACCCGCAGGAGCGTCACGACGAGCGCGCCGGCGAAGCTGCGCCACACGCTGCCGTGGCCGCCGGTGATGGCGGTGCCGCCGACCACGATCGCCGCGACCGCCGGCAGGAGCAGATTGTCGGCCATCGTGGGGCCGCCGCTGAACTGCCGCGACACCAGCATGACCGCGGCGAGCCCGGCGCAGCCACCGGAGACGCAGAACGCACCGATCTTGACCAGGTCGACCGGTGTGCCGGCGAGCCGCGCGGCCGACTCGGAGTAGCCGGTGGCCGCGATCCAGCTCCGCAGCGGGGTCACCGTCAGGACCACGGCGATCAGGGCGACGACGAGGACCGCCATGGCGGCGGACATCGGCACGTAGCCGGCGAGATAGAGGTCGAGCCAGTGGATCGTCGAGTCGTCGACGACCCGTACCGTGCCGGCGCCCGAGATCACGAGGGCGACCGCGGACAGGATGGCCATGCCGCCCAGGGTGACGATGAACGACGGAATCCGCAGCAGCACGTGCGCGGCGCCCTGCGCCGCGCCGATCGCCGCCGCGACCAGGATCACGGCCGGTGTGGCGAGGCCGCCGAGTTCCGGCAGCCACAGGGCCAGGAAGACGGTCGACAGCGAGGCCAGCGCCGCGATGGACAGGTCGATGCCGCCGCAGAGCACGACCAGCGTCGCCCCCGCGGCCAGCACGATGAGCGGGGCGGCGGTCCGTGCCACCGCGATCAGGCTGCGCTGCGTCAGGAAGTCCGGGTCCGCGACGGTCAGGGCGGCGACCAGCGCCACCAGGGCGATGAGCGGCATGAACCCGGTGAGCCGGTGGACCGGCTTCATGGCGACTGCGGTGCTCATACCATCTCTTTCACGAGGTCCAGAGGGCTCGGCTTGCCGCCGTTGGGGCAGGCGACCTCGGTGGCGACCCGGCCGTCGGTCATGACCAGGATGCGGTCGGCCATGCCGATGGCCTCCTCGAGGCTGTCGCCCAGGAGCACGGTGGCGACGCCGGTCGCGGCGAGCTCGCGCATCAGCCGGTACACCTCCGAGCGGGCGCCGATGTCCAGGCCGCGCGTCGGATGGTCCAGCAGGAGCAGCCGGACGTCGCCGGCCACCAGCCAGCGGGCCAGGATCACCTTCTGCTGGTTGCCGCCGGACAGCCGCTGGATCGGGGTGTCCCGGCCCGGGGTCCGGATGGAGAGCCGGCGGATCCACGAGTCGACCAGCGTGGCCTGCTTCCTGGGTGCCACGAACGGTCCCGCGAGGCGGGCCCGCTGCTTGGCCAGGGTCATGTTCTCGGCCACCGACATCGGCCCGACCATGCCCTCGATCTTGCGTTCGGCCGGCACGTAGCCGATGCCGGCGGCGCAGGCGGCCCGGGTGCTGGGCAGCTCGATCGTCCGGCCGTCCATCCGGATCTCGCCGGCGGTCGTCGGTTCGGCGCCGAACAGCGCGCGGCAGACGTCCTCGCGACCGGAGCCGTGCACGCCGACGATCGCCACGATCTCGCCGCGCGCGACGTCGAAGCTGATGTCCCGGAACGTCGCGCCCGACAGCCCGCGTACGGACAGCCGGGGCTCTTCGGAGACGACCGTGGTGGCGGCGTTCTCGTGGTAGTGGTCGTCGGATCCGGTGGAACCGATCATCATCCGGTGCAGCTCGCGTGGGACCGCGCCGGCCGTGGCGACCTCGCCGACCGACCGGCCGCCGCGCAGCACGGTCACCCGGTCGCAGACGTCGAGCACCTCGTCGAGCCGGTGCGAGACGAAGATGACCGTGGCGAACTCGCGCAGCCGGCGGATCTGCGCGAACAGCGTGTCGATCTCCTTCGGCTCCAGGACCGAGGTCGGCTCGTCCAGGATGACGACCGGCGGATGCTGGGTACGCTCCTCGATGCGCAGCACCTTCGCGATCTCGACCATCTGCCGGTCGGCGAAGGAGAGCGAGTCGGTACGGGCGAGCGGGTCGATCCGCGAGCCGATCTTGTCGAGCTGCTCCTGGGCCAGGCGGCGCATGACCTCCCAGCGGTAGACGCCCCGGCGGACGGCGGGCCCCTCGCTGCCGAGCACGATGTTCTCCGCGGCGGTCAGGTTGGGCACCAGCGACTGTTCCTGGAACACCATCCCGATGCCGTGGTCGGCGGCGTCCACGACGCTGCGCAGCCGGACAGGCTCGCCGCGGACGTGTATCGAGCCGGCGTCCGGGGCGACCAGGCCGACCAGCGCTTTGAGCAATGTGGACTTGCCGGCGCCGTTCTCCCCCGCCAGACCGAGCACCTCGTTGCGCCGTACGACCAGGTCGACCCCGTCGAGGGCCTTCACCCCGGGGTAGTGCTTGACGAGGCCGCGTACCTCCAATGCCGGGACGCTCATTTGACCACCTGGTTCCGTCGACGTTGCGGGATGACGGCGGCGGCGACCGCGGCCACCACGATGAGACCCTCGACGCCGCCCTGCCAGTACGGACTGACCCCGACCTGGACGAGACCGTTGGTGAGGACCATGACGAGCAGGACGCCGACGGCGGAGTGCCCGATGCCGCCGCGACCCCCGGTCAGCAGGGTGCCGCCGACGACGGCGGCGGTGATGGCCGAGAAGTCGTACCCGTCGCCGGCCTGGACGAGGCCGGCGCCGAGTTGGCTGGTCACCATCACGCCGGCCAGCCCGTAGAAGGCGCCGGCGAGGGTGAAGACCGCGACCTTGTACGGCTTCACCTTGACGCCCGAGAGCGCGAGCACCTCCTCGGCGCCGCCGATGGCGAAGGCGTAGCGACCCAGCCGGGTGTAGCGCTGGACGAGCCAGCCGACCAGGACACACCCGGCGGCGATCCAGGTGAGGTACGAGAGCCCGAGGAACCGCTCGATCGCCAGCCCCTTGACCATGGTGTCGGAGATGTTGGGCTGCACGCCGGCGAACATCAGGGTCGCGACGCCGAGCCCGACGGCCGACATCCCCAGCGTCGCCATGAACGAGGGCACCTTCAGCAGCACCAGGGCGAGCCCGCTCAGGCAGCCGAACGCGCAGCCCAGCAGGACGGCGACCGCGATGCCGAGCAGCCCGAAGTCGTTGTCGTTGCGATTGTTGGCCACCAGCAGCGAGACGGTCAGCGCGGAAGCGCCCATCACGCCGGCGGCCGACAGGTCGATCGACCCCATCATCAGCACGAACGTGATTCCGCAGGTGACGACGGCGAGCACGGCGGCGGCGTCCACGATGTTCGCGACGTTGTCGAGGCTGCGGAACTGCGGGCTCAGGGCCGCGAAGACCAGGAAGACGACGATCAGCGCGACCGGTGGGCCAGCATCTCGAAACGACGCGCCTCGCCGGGACTGGCGGCGAGGCGCGTTGACGACCTCGGACGTCATGGTCACGTCAGGGGCCCGGCCACACGGTTGAAGACGTTGCCGCACTCGAAGTCGGCCGGGTTCGTCTTCGGCGCGGCGAACTCGCCGGCGTTGTCCTTGGTGATGAGGAACTGCTCGGCGAAGAACGCCCGGTTGTCCTTGGCGATCTCCTCCACCTTGAGCTTGCCGGTGGCGGCGCAGAAGCCGATCGCCAGGCCGACGCCGCCCTGCCACGAGCCGTCGCTGGAGACGGTGGCGGTCATCGTGCCGTTCTTCACGGCGGTGACGGCGTCCGGGACGGCGTCGATGCCCACGACCGCCACCTTGCCGGCGAGACCCGCCTGCTGCAGCGCCTCGAGAGCGCCCAGCGCCATGTCGTCGTTGGCCGCCCAGATGCCCTTGACCTTGTCGCCGTGCTTGGTCAGCAGCGTCTTGGTGACGGTGAGCGCCTCGGCCCGCGAGAAGTTGGCCGCCTGCTGGTCGAGGAGCTTGACGCCGGTGTTCTTCTCGAGCGACTTCTGCAGGCCGGCGAACCGGTCCTTGGCCGCCGCGGTGTCGAGCACACCCTGCAGCGCGATGATGCCGCCCGAGCCGCCGATCGCGGTGGCGAGCGCGTCACCGATCTGCTGGCCCGACTCGACGCCGTTGTAGGTGATGTGGCTGAGCCAGGTCTTGTAGTCGGCCGGCTTCAGGTCGGCCGGCTTGTTCCACTGCGTGACCAGGTACGCCCCGGCCTGGTCGGCACCCTTGACGATCGGCGCGGTGTCCGAGTCGCCGTTGGGGAGCACGTTCATGACCAGGCACTTGGTGTCGCCGGCGAGGATCTGGCTGATCTGCTCCTGCTGCTTGGTGGAGTCACCGTCGTAGGTGAGGCGCTCCTGGGTGAGACCGACGGACTTGGCGAAGGCGTCGCCACCGGCGAGCCACGAGGCCTCGTACGGGTTCGACTCGTTGCGGACCTGCCCCACCAGCCGGACGGCGGACGGCTCGCAGGCGGCCTCGCCGCCGGCGGCGGTGTCGTTGCCTCCGGCGGCCTGCTCGCTGCAGCCGGAGAGGACGGCAGCGGCTAAGGACAGGCTCATGATGACGGCGGCGGGACGAAGGACGATATTCATGATCAATCCTCGATTTCTCGTTGCCGGGGACGGTGCGGTCTTGGTGCTGGCTTGCTGCGGTGGAGGCCGGGGTCAGCGGGCCATCCACCCTCCGTCGACGACCAGGACGTGGCCGTTGACGTAGTCGGCGGCGGCGGAGCTCAGGAAGACGGCCGCGCCGGCGACATCGGCGGCGTCCCCCCAGCGACCGGCCGGGATGCGCGCGAGGATCGCCCGGGACCGGTCGGGGTCGGCCCGCAGCGCGGTGGTGTTGTCGGTGGCCATGTAGCCGGGCGCGATGGCGTTGACCTGCACGCCGAGCGGACCCCACTCGTTGGCCAGGGCCTTGGTGATGCCGGCGACGCCGTGCTTGCTGGCGGTGTAGGCCGCGACACGGATGCCGCCCTGGAAGGAGAGCAGGCTGGCGACGCTGACGATCTTGCCGTGGCCGCGCGCGGCCATCGGGCGGCCGAACTCCTGGCAGAGGAAGAACAGGCCGTTCAGGTTGACGTCCACCACCCGGTGCCAGGCCTGCCGGGTCACGTCTAGGGCGTCCGCGCGGTCGATGATGCCGGCGTTGTTGACCAGGATGTCCACCTGACGGCTGCCGGTCACCTCGGCCGCGACCCGTCCGACGGCCTCGTGGTCGCTGACGTCGAGGTCGACGATCTCGACGTCGCGGCCGAGGTCGGCCACCTGGTCGCGGGTCTCCGTCTGGCTGCCCGACCGGCCGACCAGGACCAGATCGGCGCCGGCCCGGGCGAGCCCGAGCGCGATGCCCTGTCCGAGGCCACGGCCGGCGCCGGTGACGACGGCGCAGCGGCCGTGCAGGTCGAACGGCGAGCGGGTCACAGCTCCTCCAGCGCCACCGGGGTCAGGTCGGTGTAGTCGTTGTTCTCGCCGCCCATCGCCCAGATGAAGGCGTACGAGCCGGTGCCGACACCCGAATGGATCGACCACGGCGGCGAGATGACCGCCTCGCGGTTACGCACGACCAGGTGGCGGGCGGCGCCGGGCCGGCCCATGAGGTGGAAGACGCGCTCCTTCTCGTCGAGGTCGACGTAGAGGTAGACCTCGGTGCGCCGGTCGTGCAGGTGCGGCGGGAGCGTGTTCCACACCGAGCCGTCGGCGATGACGGTGACGCCGAACTGCAGCACCGCGGTCTGGAGCTCCTGGCCCCACGCGTACCGGTAGAGGCTACGTTCGTTGGCACCCTGCGGGGTGCCGAGCCGGACCGGCTCGATCGACGCGTGGCTGAGCAGGGTCGTCGGGTAGGTCGCGTGCGCCGGAGCGCTGACGAAGTAGAACGCGGCGTCGGGGCCGGCGAAGGTGACCTCGTTGCCACGGCCGACGAAGAGTCCGTCGAGGTGGCGCAGCTCGAACTTCTCGTTGTTGACCAGCACGTGGCCCGGCTGGCCCACGTTGACGACGCCGAGCTCGCGGCGGGTCAGGTGGGACGGCGCGCCGAGCACGTCCCAGGCCGGCAGCTCGAGCTGATCGGTGCCGGGAACCGCCGCGCCGACGATCAGCCGGTCGTCGTGGGTGTAGACACCCCGGACCTCGCCGGTGCGGAACAACTGCTCCACGAGGAAGTTCTTTCGCAGGTCGGCATTCGTCGCCGTCTCGACCTCTGACGGCGATGCGGAGTACCTAACTTCGATCAACACTCGCTCCTCGTTTGTGAACCGCGTTCAGCTACGTGAACCGAGCCGAACGATACCTATGGCTCCGATCACAGGTCAAGAGCTTGAAGTTGGTCCCTCTATGTGAACTGTGGTTGAGTCTGGTGGCATGCTTGAGGCGCGTCATCGTCGATGAGGAGGTCTGGGTGGACACGGACAAGACGGCCAACGGCGGCTCCGCCACCTCGCAGGTCAAGTCGGCCGCGCGCGTCCTCGACCTCCTGGACGACATCGCCGCGAACGGCCCCGGCACCCAGCTGCAACTGGCCACCCGCCTCGGCATCCCCAAGAGCAGCCTGCACGCGCTCCTGCGCACCATGTGCGCCCGCGGCTGGCTGGACACCGACCAGACCGGCAGCGTCTACCGGCTCGGCGTGCACACGCTGACGGTCAGCTCCGCCTATCTGGACGGTGACCCGGTGCTGTCGCGCGCCCGGTCCGTGATGGACGAGATCGCGGCGGCCACCGAGGAGACCGTGCACCTGGGCCGCCTCGAGGGTGCCGAGATCATCTACACCGCCAAGCGCGAATCCAAGCACCCGTTGCGGATGTACTCGGCCGTCGGGCGCCGCCTGCCCGCGTACATGACGGCGCTCGGCCGGGCGATGCTCGCCGAGCTGCCCGAGGACGTCCGCGACCCGCTCATCCCCCACCAGATCAAGCCGGTCACCACGCAGACGATCACCGACCGGGACGCGTTGCTGGCGATCATCGACAAGGCCGGCCAGCTCGGCTACGCGGAGGAGAGCGAGGAGTCCTGCCTGGGCGTCCGCTGCTTCGGCGTCGCGCTGCCCTTCTCGCACCGCTCGCAGGACGCGGTGAGCGTCGCGGTCCCGGTCAGCCGCCTCGACCAGGGTCGCGAGGACTTCATCATCGAGACCCTGCTGAGCGTGAAGGCCCGCCTGTCGGCGATGCGTTAGCTCTTCTCGAACGCCGCCACCACGCCGGCGCGGCTCGGGTCCTCGCTGGCGAGCACGCCGCCGTTGGCCACGATGTCCGGGGTGATCTCGTTGAACACCATCCGGACGTCCTGGGGGCGGGCACCGAGGATCTCGACCGCGTGCGCGGTCACGGCCTGGGCGAAGGCCCGCCGCTGCTCCAGGGACCGACCCGCGAGCAGCTCAACGGTGATGTTAGGCATGGCGCCCCTCTCCCGTACATCCAGACTATGGACCTGAGTTCACCAACGTGAACGCACGCTACCGTGAGGGCCGTGGACCCGCAATCGAGGGGAGGGTCGCGTTCACATCCTTGACATCGATTCGGCCTGTTGCTCCAATCAGGTGCAATGAACGAGGCCCGCACGCGGTGACGGCTAGGCTATGGACCGGGTTGTGGCCACCACGTGGTCTCGTCCGCGGTCGACCCTGTGAGGTCCGCGTCATCGAGCACCGCGTCCGTGAAGTCGGTGCCCCGCAGGTCCGCGTCGCGCAGGTTCGCGCCGGCCAGGTTGGCGCCTGTGAACCGGATGTGCCACAGCACCCCACCCGACATGTTTCCCTGCCGCAGATCGGTTCCACTGAGGTCGGCGGTCAACCACTCCGAAGGGTTGAGGCCGGCGATGTTCCAGCGGCACAGCACAGTCAGCGCCGCCTGGGCGTCGGGTCTGCGTACCCGCAGCGGCGTATCGACGGACGACGGGTGCTCGTCGGGAGGCGGCCACGGCGAGGTCGACCGCACGTAGGCGGCAAGAACGTTGACGATGCTCAGGCGGTCCTCAGCCGACTCGCGGGCGATGCGATCGAGTGCGTAGATGCCGCCGATCCGCACCGTGGGTCGTCATTGGCCAGCTGTTCGACGGCTTTCGTGTACCGGTCTGTCAGCTGACCCTCACGCTGCACCGTCAACTGCTCACGGGTGGCCGCCGCCGACTGCTGCAACTGCCGCCACGCCAGGACCGCGCCGGACAGCACGGCCGCGGCCGCCAGCGCCTGGAGGAACTGCCCGCGGATCGCGTTGATGCTCGACGCCCGCTCGACCGGGGACATGGCCGCGACCTTGGCCGCGCCGACATCGACCGAGAGAAGCCATCCCGGGAGCACGGCGATGAGCACGACCGCGCCGAGGACGGCGAGTCCGGCACCCACGGCACGCCGGCGAGCAGCCAAGGACGCGTCTCCTCTCCCACTGAGCCCACCGTATCGACCTGAGCAAGCCCCGTGGAGGCCGCACCGGCGATGGGCGGTGCGGCCTCCGGGCGTTTCGTCAGTGCTTCTTCGACACGCGCAGCGGGAACGTCGGTGCGCCGATCGTCTCGAGCGTCAGCGTGTTCGCCGCGATATACCTGTCCAGGTACGGCGAGCGGTCACCCTGCGTCGGCCGGTCGAAGCGCGGGTCCTGCACCTCCATGCCCAACCGCGCGTCGTGAACGGTGACTGTCTGGCCCGACGGCACCGGCCGCCAGCCGCGGGAGATGATCGTTCCTATCTGGACACCCAACCGGTGGCCCTGCTCGAAGGTCCAGTCGTTCGCCTTCAGCGGGAACGACGTCGAGCCGTCGTCGTCCAGGGCCGCCACCATCTCGTTGAACATCGTCGACGTGCCGTCCGGGGCGACGTCCCACAGCCGTACCCAGACGTTGCCGTCGCCCCTCGTCCTGAGCGACACGTCCGGCGTGCCCGTGAGCCGCACCTGCGCGGACGCCGGCGTCGAGAACGTCCAGTAGCTGTTGCCGGGCGCGTCCGCGTTCAGCACCGCCGTGGGTCCGGCGACCGGCGCATTCTCGATGTCCCAGCCCGCCGCCGTCGTCCGCTCCAGAGCCGCCGGGGCGGCCTGGCCACCGTCGTCCACATAGGAGCCGCGCGACAACCGCGCCGTGTACGTGTCGTGCGTCACCGGCCATGTCGGCTGTGCGCGCCAGTTGCCGAGGCTGTCCTCGATCGAGAACGCCGGGTCCTCGACCGACGGCCGGATGCCGCGCAGGTGCTCGTCGTAGAAGCGCATCACCTCGTCGAACCAGCCCGCCCGGCCCATCTTGAGCCGGCCCTCGCTGTCGGTCTCGTTGCCGCGGACGTGCTCCCACTGGCCCAGCCACCCGCGCTCCTCGCCGCGGTGGTTGGCCAGGTACTGCTGCATGTCCTCGGGCTTCGTGTTGTCCTCGATGAAGCCCGACGTGACGAACAGGGGTGTACGCGAGCCGGCGGCGCGGGACGCGAAGTCGCGGGCGCGCCAGAACGCCGAGTTCGGGTCAGGGTCCTGGGTGTCCGTGCTGTTGTTGATCTGGCACTCGGGGTGGCTCTTCTCGTAGTCCGCGTTCGCCAGGTAGCGCGCGCTGTCGCCCGTGAGCTGCGGCATCGTCGCGATCGAGTAGTAGCTGCGCGGGCTGCTCGTCGCGTTGGACCGCGGCACACCGTTGCTGAACAGGTAGTTGTACCTGTTCCACGTCGGCTCCTGGGCGACGATCGCCTTCAACGGCTTCAGCCGCAGCACGTTGGCCGCCAGCCCGGTGTTGGCGTCGTACGACTTGCCGTACATGCCGACCTTGCCCGTCGACCACGGCTGGCGCGCGGCCCATTCGACGGCCGCCTTGATGTCGGCCTGCTCGCCGGGCCCGAGGAAGTCCAGGCAGCCCGTGCTGCCGCCGAAGCCGCGCAGGTCGACCATCACGAACGTGTAGCCACGCTCCATGAGACCGGCGCCCTCGATCAGGTCGTTGAAGCGTCCCGACGGCCCGACCTGGTCGAACCCCCCGGGCGAGGTCTCCCCCGCGTGCGAGAAGTAGGGGCCGACGGACAGGATCACGGGCGTTCGCGTACGCGCGGACAGGTGCGCCGGGCGCAGGACGTCGGCGTGCAACTCGACGCCGCTGCCGTCCGACGACGGGAAGTACGCCTCCGTCCACGCCGCCCCTTCGGGAACCCGCGGGTTCTCCTCGTGGGTGACGCCGGTCGCGGTCGTCGGGGCGGCCTGCGCCGCCGAGGGTAGGCCCGTGGTGAGGCTCGCGATGATGGCCAGCGCGCCCGCCGCCGCGGCGGGCAAAGCCATCCTCCTCCGAACGGTCATCCAACCTCCACCTAACTCCGGACGAGTTCGCCCGGTCGGACATTGATGCTAATGATCATTGGCTCATATGTATCCCACAGTTATCTCGCCGTGACCTCTGCCGCCAGGGCCGGTGTCGTTCGTAGACTTCGATGCCATGGGCGGCATCGGGTGGTACGGCGGGCTGGTCGCGGTGGAGTTCGGGCTCGCCGTCGTGACCGTTGTCGCTCTCTTGTGGATAAAGGCGCCGTACGGTCGCTACCAGCGGGTCGGCTGGGGCCCGACGGTGTCCGCCCGCGTCGGCTGGGTCGTGATGGAGTCGCCGGCGGTCCTGGTCTTCGTCGCGGTGTTCCTCGCCGGGGCCCACCGCACCGACCTCGTCGCGCTGGTGCTGCTGGCCATGTGGCTGTGCCACTACGTGTACCGGGCCTTCGTCTACCCGCTGCTGATGCGGCCCGGCAGCCGGATGCCGGTGCTGGTCGTGGCCCTCGCGATGGCGTTCAACGTGCTCAACGCCACCGTCAACGCCTGGTGGGTGGCCGAGATCGGCGGGTACGCCGACAGCTGGCTCACCGATCCGCGCTTCCTCGCGGGCGCGGTGCTCTTCTTCGCCGGGCTGGCCGTGCACGCCCGGTCCGACCGCACGCTGCGCCGGCTCCGCGCGCCGGGCGAGACCGGCTACCGCATCCCGTACGGCGGTGCCTTCCGCTGGGTGAGCAGCCCCAACTACAGCGGCGAGATCGCGCAGTGGTGTGGCTGGGCGCTGGCGACCTGGTCGCCGGCCGGCCTCGCGTTCGCCGTCTACACCGCCGCCAACCTGGTGCCGCGGGCGATCGACCACCACGCCTGGTACCGCGAGCGGTTCCCCGACTACCCGGCCGACCGCCGGGCGCTCGTACCCCATCTGCTGTAAGGGTCAGCCCAGCCATCACCGCGCGCGGCGGTCGGCGAAGTAGTCCGCCGCTTCGGTCAGCCACTCCGACCCGCCGGCGGTGAGGGTGGGGTCGGCGACCAGGGCGTGCAGCGCCGTGCGGGCCGCCGCGGACCGGCACGGGTCGAGCATCAGCAGCAGGCGGGCCGCCTCGTCGCGCGTGGCGGGGCGGGTCGTGCGGTCCAGGGCCACCCGGGCGAGGCCGGCCACCGCGACGTCCGTCTCTCCCAGGGAGGCGATCTCGTAGAACAGCGTGACGGAGAGCTGCCGCTCGGCGGCCTTCTCGGCGATCGTGGCGAGGGTCCGGACGCCGGCGGCGCGCATGGACGAGAAGCGGGCCAGCTCGCGGGCCGCGAGCGCGCTCGTCCCGATCTCCGTCTGCGCCTGCGCGACCTGGACCAGGACCTTCGTGCGCCGCTCCTCGTCGCTCTCACCGAGTTGGACGAGCTCGCGGGCCGCCTGCAGGGCGTCGAAGCCGGTCAGGCGGTAGCACAGCGCCTCGACCGCGTCCTGCGCCACGCCCTGGAAGTCGAGTGCCCAGAGCGAGACCTCCCGGGCCAGATCGAGGCGGTCACGCAGGCGGAGGGTGTCGGTGGAGATCAGATCGGCGGTACGGCCCAGGGCTGTCCGGCGGGCGGCCGGGCCGAGCTGCGCCAGTGCCCGGATCGCCTCGCGGCGGCTCGGCAGCGGCAGGCTGTCGTCGTCGACGACGGCGGAGACGACGTCGAGAGCGGCCGGCCGGGAGTGTGGGTCGGCGGCGGCGAGGTCGCGCGCCAGGGCCAGCCGCTGGGCGGTGCCGCTCGCCTCCCGCAGCGCGGCGCGCAGAGCGGCGGCGAGCACCGGCCCGTGGTCGGGTCCGAGCTGCGCCAGGGCCCGGGCGGCGACCACGCGCTCGGCGGCGGGGACGGCGGGTTCCGCGACGATCCGGCGCAGGTCGGCCACGCCCTGCGCGTAGCCGGCTTCCCCGAGTTCGAGGAGGGCCTGGGCGGCACTCGTCCGGTCGTCGGCCGGCGCGGCCCCGGTCGCCATCCCGTGCAGCAGGCCGGCGGCCCGGTCGCGGTCACCCCCGAGGCTCGTGGCGACGAGCTGCGCGGCCGCGATCCACTCGCGGGGGCAGACGCCGAAGTCGGGTCCCGCGGCTTCGGTCAGGACGGTGACCGCCTCGTCCGCCGTGTCCGCCCGCAGGAACTCCTGGGTCAGGGCGACGGGCGACACCGCGCCCGATCCGATCAGCCGGGCGAGCGCCGTACGCGCCGATGGGACCTGTTCCGGTGTGAAGCTCTCCAGCAGTCGGAAGGCGTGCACCTGGAGGTTCGGCGCGACGCCCCAGCGGAGGACGAGGCGAAGGCGGTCGCCGGCCCGGCCCCGGAAGGCCGGGCCCTGCGCGGCGAACAGCGCGATGGTCGACGGTGCGGCGCCGGTGGCGAAGTTGGCGGACCGGTTCACGTACTCGTCGAAGAGCTTCAGGGTGATGTCGTCGAAGCGGGGGGCCTGGTCCTTCAGCGCCTCGAGCGCGTCGGCCGTGCTCAGCCGACGGTTGGCGATCAGCCGGTTGACCCGGACCTGGACGTAGCGGGTCTCCCGGGAGGTGGCCAGCGTACGCACGGCGCGCACCAGCAGGTCCCCGGTGATGTCCGGTGCGTCGAGCAGGGGGCGGAGCAGCTCCACGCCGCCGGGCGGGAGCGGGCGAACGGCCGCCATCGCCTCGCACCGGGCGAGCACCTCGGCCGGGGTGTCGGGGCGGGGCGCGGGTTCGGGCGGACGCCGCCGTGGCGACCGGGGTCGGGTTTCGGCCGCCGGCCGGCCGCGGGGCACACGGGTCAGGCCGCGTGCGGCGAGCCACGCGTCGTCGAAGCGCCACAGGTCGAGGTGGACGACGACGCGCAACAGCCGGTGGACCACGGCGTCCCAGCTCGGCACGCGCCGGAGCCGTGGCCGCGGCGCGTCGTCGACGGGCGGCCGGGTCGCCGCCGGTCCCGCGGCGGGCGGCTCCGGGGTCGTCGGCCGCGGCGGGTCGGGCAGCACACGGCCGGCCCGGGCATGGAGCGCCCGTACCGTCGCCGTCTCGTACCCGCTCAGGCGCTTGTCGTCGCTCAGCGGGCCGAGCACCTCGATCGCGCTGCGCTGCCCGACCAGGCCGAGGTCGAGCAGCGCCTCCGCGGCCTGCAGCCGCTGCCGCGCCCTGACTCCCGGGTCGCCCGCGATGGCGTGCAGCGCCTGGGCACCGACCGCGGAGGACGTGCGGTACGAGACCAACGCCTCGGCCGCACCCAGCCGCAGCTCGGCGTCCGCCGTGCTGTCGCTCGCCACCTCCTGGAGCACGTCGACCACGTCGGGCTGCACGGGCAGGCTCGCCGCGAGCCGCACGGCGGCGAGGGCCCGGTCGGCGGTGTGCGACGCCCGGCGGGTGCGGCTGGTCCAGAACCGCAGCGCCTCGGCGAAGCGCGCGAACTGCCGCGGTTCGGCGGGAACCCCTTCCGCGAGCAGCCGGGCCGCGAGCATCTGGCTGTCCTCGTCGCCGCCGGCGAGCCAGTCGAGCAGCGCGGCCGTGGAGCCGTGCTGGAAGGCGTGGTGGGCCAGCACGGCCAGGGCCTCGCCGGTCGGGAAGCGGCGGGCCGCCGTGACGTAGTAGGCCCACAGCTCGTGGTCGGCGTCGAACTCGGCGGGCAGGCTCCGCGCCCGGCTGCTCGCGACCCGGTGCTCCGCGAACGTGTGGTGCACGAACTTGAGGTCCGTGCCGACGTGGGCGAGCAGCCCGGTGCTGGTCGCCACGCTCGCGATGATCAGCTGCCAGTCCGGTGGGGCCGGGTCCGGACGGCGGCCCGCCTGGCGGATCCACTCCGCCGCCGCGGCCGACAGCCCGGCGCCGCGCAGCGCCGCCTCGGCCAGGTGGTCGACGAGGGCGAGCCGGTGGTCGGCCAGCCACCGCGCCAGCGCCGCGCCGTCCGGCCAGCCGCGCAGCCGCTCGGTGAGACCGTCCAGCGCGCTGGCGGCCCGGGACTCGTACATGAGCCCGAAGTACCGCTCGTAGAGCTCGTACCGGCTGTGCGGCAGGCCACGGGCCGGGTGGTCCTCGAACACCACGGCCGCGACGGTGGCCAGCAACGGCACCGCCATCAGCTCGCTGAGCCCGCTCTGGTCGGACTGGCGCAGGAACTCGGTGGCCTCGGCCGGCTCACCGAACCAGGCGTGCGCGAACGTCTGCCGCTGGTCGCGGTTGAACAGGGCGATCTCGTACCGGCCGAAGCCCGCCGGCTCGTCGAGCCGGGCCAGCTCGTCGGAGGGCAGCGGACGGGTGGTGACGAGCAGCCGCAGTCCGTCGCCGGTCGCCCGCTCGCGCAACACCGAGAGCAGCCCTTCGCGGCGGGCACCGTCGACCACCTCGTCGATGCCGTCGACGATCAGCAGCCACGGCACGCCCTGCCAGGGCCGCTGGAACAGCTCCGGCTCGAGCGGGCGGTCGAGCAGCGGCCCGACCTCGCTGACGACGGCGTCCCGGAGTGCCTGCCAGAACGTGTCGGCCTGGCCGCCGGCCAGCGCCATGGCTGAGACGCGGACCGGCACCAGGTTGGCGGCGGGTCCGGTCGGGTCGAGCACCGCGCGGGCGAGGTCCGCGGTGAGCTGGAAGGCCAGCGTCGACTTGCCGCAGCCGGCACCGCCGCTCACGAGCAGGTGGCGGTGCTGCTCCATCGCGGACTCGACCGACATCGTCGGCCCGACGGCCGCGGCGTCGGCCATCTGCTGCCGCACGTAGACCTCGGCGAGGACACGCCCGTGGGAGCCGAGCAGCCGGTACGGGAAGCTCTCCGACGCGGCGGCCTGGGCGCGCATCAGGGCCGCGACGCTGTCGGCGTCCGCCGCGGCGGGCGGGTCGTCGCCCGCGAGGACCTGGTCGAGCATGGCGAGGCCGGCCACGAGCAGGAGGGCCAGGCCGAAGGCGGGCAGGAGTACGACCGGGTCCGTGGTCCAGTCCCAGGAGGCGGGCAGCACGCCGTCGCCGGTCACGAGGTTGGTCAACACCGCGAGGACGGCGAGGGCGAGGGCGGCCGAGCCGGCGGTCAGCAACCGCCGCCGTCGTCGCGGGGTGCCGGTCACGACCCGCGCCGCTCCGGCGCCGGTTCCGGAGCCCGGGGGATCGCCGCCGCCATCCGCGGGACCGGCCACGGCCGTCTCATCCGCGACACCTTCCACCAGGGACTGCGGTCACGTCATTGCACCAGCCCGGACGCCACCGCCGCTACACGCGACGAGAACTTTCCACTTGCGGAAGTGGAAAGTTATCGCGATACTTTCCGGCGTGGAAAGTGGTGAGGTTCGGGAGCAACTGGCTGCCGCGGAGCGGGGGGCCGCCGCGCCCTACGTCGAATATCCGCCCACGCCGTGGTGGTATGCGCCCGTCGTGGGGCTGTGGGCCGCCGGCATGGTCGGGGCGTTCACCTGGTGGCGCGAGAGCGTCGCCCTGTTCCTCGGTTCGCTGGCCGTCCTGATCCTGCTGGAAGTGCTCTTCCTGACCTGGATGCGGCGCCGGCACGGGGCGTTGCCCATGCCGGGCAAGGGGACGCCGCCGCCGGAGATCGCCGTGTTGTGGCGGCGGTACTTCGGGTCGCTGGTCGTCGTCGTTCTGGTCGTGGCCGGCGGCTGGCTGCTGGGTGGCGTGCCCGTGGCCGCCGCGCTGGCGTTCGTGCTCGTCACCGCCGGGCTGGCCGTCTACGAGCGCCGGTACGCGAAGGCCGCGGCCGCCGTGCGGGCGCGACTCGCGTGATCGACGGCCTGGATCCGATCATCCACGTCCCCAAGCGCCTCGCCGCCATGGGCATCCTGGCCAACGCGCCGACGGTGTCGTTCCGGTTCTTGCGCGACCACCTGCGGCTCGGCGAGTCCGACCTGTCCAAGCAGATGTCCACGCTGGAATCCGCCGGGTACGTGACCGCGACCAAGGACGGGCGCGGCCGCGGCGCGAGCACCACCTACCGGATGACCAGCGCCGGCCGCCAGGCCTACGAGGCGCACTGCGCGGCCCTGCGCGCGCTGCTGGACGGTACCGCCAGCCCGTCGGGACCGGTCTAACCTGGACCAGGACCCCGGCCCGCGGAGCATCAGGAGGTACGAAAAATGGACCCGTCCGCGTACGCGACGGCTGTCGTCGCACAGACGAGCACGTTCGCCGACTGGGTGCACGGCAAGGATCCGTCCACCCGCGTGCCCACCTGTCCCGAGTGGACGCTGGCCGACCTCGTCGACCATGTCGGCTCCACGCAGCGCATGATCGCCATGCTCGTCGGCGAGAAGATGACCGAGCCGAGCGCCGCGTTCGCCCGCTACGTGCCCGGCCCCACCGACTCCGAACAGTGGCGGGCCTGGCTGACCGAAGGCGCCGCCGAAGCCCAGCGGGCCTTCGACTCGGTCGACGCCGACACGCCCGTCTGGGATCCGTCCGGGGCCGCCGACGGCGTCGCGTTCTGGTCCCGTCGGCTGTTCGGCGAGGCGTCCGTGCACCGCGCCGACGCGGCCGCCGCGCTCGACGAGCGCTACGACCTCGCGCCCGAGCACGCCGTCGAGGCCGTCGAGGACTGGCTCGACACGATGACCTCGCGCGGCTACTGGGAGAACAAGCCCGAGTTCGCCGCCGCGATGCGTGGCAACGGCCAGACCCTGCACTTCCACGCCACCGACGCGACCGGGGAATGGCTCGCCCGCCGGGAACCCGACATGGTCGCCCTGGAGCGCACGCACGCCACGGCCGACGTCACCGTCCGTGGGCCGGCCACCGACCTCCTGCTCGTGCTCAGCCGGCGCCAACCGCTGGCGGCCGCGTCGAGCCTGGAGATCGACGGTGACCGGGCGCTGCTCGACCGGTGGATCGACCACATGGACTGGGTCACCGGCGACTAGGGCCCGGCTCGTACGCGAGCTGCTCGCGCATCCGGCGGCGGGTGAGGTCCAGGCGCGCCCGGCGGTCGTCGCGGGGGTCGGTGGTCGTCGGGTCGATCGGGTCGCCGATGACGAGCTCCATCCGCGGCCTGCGCCGGAAGAGCCGCGAGACACCCCGCGGCGCGACGAACCGGATCGACAGGGGTACGACCGGCACGCGCGCCTGGGCGGCCAGGTGGAACGCGCCGCGCTTGAACTCGCGCAGGGTCGTGTCGTACGGCTCCAGCTCGCCCTCCGGGAAGAAGTGCACGCCCCTCCCCCGGGCCAGGACCAGCTCCAGCTCGGAGAAGAAGCGGGGCAGCTGCGCGGCCGTCGGCGGGACCGCCACGGCGCCCAGGAGCCGGACGATCCAGCCGTACCCCTGGTTCTGCAGGTTCATCGGCGCCGACGTGAAGACGAGCCGCCGCGGGAAGGCCGCCAACGCCACCAGGACGCTGTCGAGCGGGTGGACGTGGTTGCACACCGTCACGAACCCGCCCGTGCGCGGGAGGCGGGCACCCGACGTGCGGGCGCCGACGACGAGGCGGGTCCAGAGGTACATCGCCGGGACGAAGACGCCGTAGTAGAAGGCGTTCGAGAACAGCCGGTACAGGCCGCCGGTGGCACCGATCGGCGGCTGGGGCGGGTCGTCGGCGCGCGCGTACACCCGCTCGATCGCCTTCGCGCTGCGGTCGACCGCGTAGAGGTCCGCGAGCCGGGCGTACGCCTGCGACGCCGTCGCCAGCGCCGCCGGGTCGTCGATCCAGCCGTCGATCCGCGCGGCCAGCGACGCGGCGTTGCCCGCCCGGAACAGGTTGGCGGGCCCGAGCGCGAACTGGCGCGTCGCGCTGCGCCGGCTGTCGGAGATGACCGGCACGAGACCGCAGGCGAGCGCCTCCAGGCAGGACACCCCTTCGATCTCGACGTCGGACGCGTGCACGTACAGGTCGCAACTCCGGATGAGCGCGATCAGGTCGGTCTGCGAGTAGTAGCCGAACCGCGCCGGCCGGGGCAGCTTCGACGCCAGCCGGCGCAACCGTTTCTCGCGGTGACCGGCGCCCGCGAAGTGCAGTTCGATGTCGGCGGCGTGGCGTGACCTCCGCACCGCGCGGATCAGCACCTCCTGCCGCTTCTCCGGCGAGAACCGACCGACCATCAGGATGCGGTACGGCTCACCGGCGGCCCGTACACGTGGGGGTCCGGGCCGGAAGCTGCCGCTCACGCCGTTGGAGATCACGTGGAGCCGCGCCCGGTAGCCGTGGCGACGCAGCTGCGCCGCGATGAACGTCGACGGGCAGTGGATGTCGGCGAACCGCCCGTAGAAGAGCACGCGCAGCAGGAAGTAGACGAGCCGGGCGGCGGGCGGGAACCGGCCCAGACCGAGGTTGTAGGTGATGTTCTCCGGCTGGATGTGGAACCCGGCGACCGCGGGCACGCCGATCTCGCGGGCGATCCGCTCCGCCGCGCGGCCCAGCGGCCACGGTTGGTAGATGTGGACGACGTCGGCGTCCTTGATCGCGGCGACCAGCGTCTCCCGGTCGGGCCGGCCGAACGCGGTGTGCTGGCGATGCGCGAGCCGGGTGGCGACCGGCACCACCAGCTCCGGCACCCAGAACATCTCCGGGCCGCCGGGCAGCGGCGACACCGCGCCGGGCTCGCCGCACGCGACGACGCGTACGGTGTGGCCGCGCGCGATCAGGTTCGCGGCGAACCGCATCGCCGACACGGTGATTCCGTTGTTGCCGACATCGAACGTGTCGGTGACCAACGTTATGATCATTGCCGCCCCGCCCTGGGTGATCCTCAATCCCCCACCGAGGGATCTTGGCAGCTAGCGGCCCGCGGTGCCAGGGAAACGTGACGCGAACGGCAACGCGACGGCCAGCGGAACACAAAGGTGCCGGCCCGCGACCGCGGACCGGCACCTTTCACCCAGGATCAGAAGTCGAACTGGTCGATGTTGGACGCCTCGAAGGTGAACGGGTCGCCGAGGACGATCTCGCCGTTCGCGCCTACCGTGTACTCGCCCAGCTTGCCCGCCGTGAACTTGTCGCCCTGCTTGCCCGTGATGATGCCCGAGGCCAGCGCGCCGCCCGCGTACGCCGCCAGATAGCCCAGGTCCGCCGGGTTCCACAGCGCGAACGCCTTGCACGTGCCGTCCTTCACGAACGCGCGCATCTGGTTCGGGGTGCCGAGGCCGGTCAACTGCACCTTGCCCTTGTACGAGGAGCCCGACAGGTACCGCGCGGCCGCGGCCACGCCCACCGTCGTCGGCGAGATGATGCCCTTGAGGTTCGGGTGCTTGGCCAGCAGGCCCTGCGCCTCCTGGAACGACTTCTCGTCCTGGTCGTCGCCGTAGACCGTGTCGACCAGCTTCAGCTTCGCGTACTCCGGCTTGGCCAGCTCGGCCTTCATCATCTCGATCCAGGCGTTCTGGTTGGTCGCGTTCGCCGTCGCCGACAGGATCGCGATCTCACCGCCGTCCGCACCGATCGCGTCGGAGATCAGCTTGATCTGCGACTTCGCGATGCCGTCGGCGGTCGCCTGGTTGACGAACACGTCCCGGCATTCCGGCTTGGTGTCCGAGTCGTACGTGACGACCTTCGCGCCCGCGGTCTTGGCCTCGGTCAGGGCGCCGCAGATCGCGTCCTTGTCGTTGGCCGACACCACGATCACGTCGGTCTGCTGCTGCGAGAGCGTGTTGATGTAGGACACCTGCGCCGACGGGCTCGCCTCCGACGGGCCGGTCTGCGAGTAGGTGCCCTTGAACTCCTCGACGGCCGACTTGCCGCCCTTGTTGTCCGAGGTCTCGAAGTAGGGGTTGTTGACCTGCTTGGGCAGGAAGGCGATCTTGAGGCCCTCCTTGATCGTGCCCGAAGAGTTGCCGGTGTCGCCGCTGCCCGTGCCGCTGCCGGCGTCGCCGCCGTCCTCGGCACACGCGCCGAGACCGAGCGTCAACGCCGCGAGGACGGTCGCCGCGACGACGCGTACACCTGTGATCCTCATGGTTGGGTCCTTTCCTCAGGGGGTCGTCGCCGTCGCAGCCGTCCACGTGCCATCCGCACCACGTTGGGCCCGACGACGGAAGCGATGAGCAGCGTTCCGGTGACGATCGTCAACGCGTTGGCCGGGACGTCGGCCAGTTGCAACGCGTTGCGCAGAGTGCCGAGGAGCGCGACCGCGGCGACCACACCGAGCAGGCCGCCGCGACCGCCGAAGATGGACACGCCGCCCAGCAGCACCGCCGCCACCACCGACAGCTCGAGGCCGTTGGCGTTGTCGGCACGGGCAGACGCGAACCGGAACGTCCAGAAGACGCCCGCCAGAGCGGCGACCACACCCGTCGCCACGAACAACCAGAACTTCGTCTTCAGGACCGCGATCCCGGAGTACGCGGACGCTTCCGCGTTGTTGCCGATCGCGTAGAGCCCGCGACCGACCGGGGTCGCGTGCAGCAGCACCCCGAACAGCAGCGCCAGCACGGCGACCACGAGGACGAACCACGGGATCACCGTGCCGGGCAGCGGGGCGATCATGTCGCGGGCCCAGTCGACCGGGTAGTCGGCCACGGCCCGGTCGCCGAGCACGACGTAGGCGAGGCCGCGGTAGAGCGCGAGCGTGCCGATCGTGACCGCGAGCGAGGGCAGGCCGAACACGGTGACGAAGACGCCGTTGACGGCGCCGAGCACCGCGCCCAGCGCCAGCGAGAGAGCGATCAGCAGCGGCAGCGAGGTGACGCCGGCCTGCCACAGCGCGCCCAGCACGCTGCAGGTCAGGCCCACGGTGCTGGCGACGCTCAGGTCGATCTCGCCGGTGATCACGACCAGCGTCATCGGCAGGGCGATCAGCGCGATCGGGATCGCCTCGAGGATCACGAACCGGTAGAAGCGGGGGTTGCCGACCCCGTCAACGGTCATCGAGCCGACGACGATCACGAGGACGAGGGCGACCAGCACGAGCACGTCCCACGAGCCGAGCACGCCGCGGACCCCGCGTGGGCGCGGCGGCGTCACCGGCTCGCGGACGGGCGTGTCAACGGCCACGGTCGGTGCCTCCTGCGAGTCGGCGGGCCAGCCGCACCGCGAGCGAGCGGTCCAGGCCGATGGCGGCGAGGATCAGCACGCCGACGGCGGCGCGTTGCCAGAACGGGTTGATGCCGAGCACCGGCAGGGCGCTGCCGATCGTGGTGAGCAGCACCGCGCCCAGCGCCGCGCCGTAGACCGAGCCGCTGCCGCCGAAGATGGCCACGCCGCCGACGACCACCGCGGCGACCACGTTGAGCTCCTGGCCGAGGCCGGCGTTGGCGTCGATCGTGCCGAACCGGGCGGCGTGCAGGACACCGGCGAGGCCGGCCAGCGCGCCGCTGGTGACGAACGCCCAGAACACCCGGCGTCCGACGGGGATGCCGTAGAGGCGGGCGGCGTCCGGTTCGGAGCCGATCGCGTACAGCTCCCGGCCGCTGCGGTAGGAGCGCAGGAACAGGCCGGCACCGACGACGACCACGACGGCGAACAGCGCCAGCACGGGTACGCCGAGGATGCTGGCCGTGCCCAGGCGCAGGAAGCCGGGCGGCATGTCGGCCGCGTTGATCTGCTGGCCGGTGGCCCAGGTGTAGTCGAGGCCGCGGAACACGTACAGGGTGCCGAGCGTGACGACCAGCGCCGGCACGCGGGCCGCGGCGATCAGCCCGCCGTTGATCGCGCCGCAGACGGCGCCGAGCGCGATGCCGGCCAGCAGCGCGACGGGGATCGGCAGGCCCGGGTTGTCGACGAACAGCGTGCCCGTGGCGAACGCGGCCAGGCCGAGGATCGAGCCGACCGACAGGTCGACGTTGCGGGTGATGATGACGATCGCCTGGCCGACCGCGAGGATCGCCAGGATCGTGGCGCCGAGCAGCAGGTCCTTGATGTTCTGGGCCGACAGGAACCGGGTGTTGACCGCGAAGGTGACCGCGACCAGCAGCACGAGGGCGAGCGCGATGCCGAGCTCACGGACCACGAACAGCCGGTGTACGGCGGAGGCCGGCGCGGCCCGCTCGGGGGCGGGGGCCGGCGTCGTGGCCGGTGCCGTCACGGCTGCGCTCCCCTCGCGGCTCCCGGCGCGGCCCCCGTGGCCGCCACCATCACCGACTCCTCGTCGGCGGTCGCCCGCGGGATGTCGGCGACCAGCCGGCCCTCGTGCATCACCAGCACGCGGTCGGCCATGCCGAGCACCTCGGGCAGCTCACTGGAGACCATCAACACCGCCACTCCGTCGGCCGCCAACTCGGAGAGCAGGCGGTGCACCTCGGCCTTCGTGCCCACGTCGATGCCGCGGGTCGGCTCGTCGACGATCAGCACCCGCGGCCCGGTGGAGAGCCACTTGGCCAGCACCACCTTCTGCTGGTTGCCGCCCGAGAGCGTGCCGACCGGGTCGGTGGGGCGCGCGGCCTTGACCTGGAGGCGCTGGGTCCAGGTGGCGGCCGACCGCCGCTCGGCACCGCCGAACAGCAACCCGGCCCGGGCGAGGGCCCAGCGGCGGGGCAGTGTCGCGTTGCGCTCGACCGACAGCTCCATCACCAGCCCCTGCTGGCGGCGGTCCTCCGGCACCAGGGCGAGCCCGGCGGCGATGGCGGCGGGCGTGTCGCCGGGCGGCAGCCGCCGGCCCTCGACGAACACCTCGCCGGCGTCGGTCCGGTCGACCCCGAACACGGCGCGGACCACCTCGCTGCGGCCGGCGCCGACCAGCCCGGCCAGCGCGACGATCTCGCCGCCGCGGACGGTGAAGCTGACGTCGCGGAAGAAGCCGTGCCGGGTCAGGCCGCGCACGTCGAGCCGGACGTCGCCGGGCGTGGTGTCGAGCTTCGGGAACAGCGTGGCGACGTCGCGGCCGACCATCTTGCGCACGACGGCGTCCACGGTCAGCGCGGAGGTCGGCGCGGTGTCGACCCAGCGGCCGTCGCGCATCACGGTGATCCGCTCGCACAGGTCGAAGACCTCGTCGAAGCGGTGCGAGATGAACAGCACGGCCGCGCCGTCGTCGCGCAGCGAGCGGGCGACCGCGAAGAGCCGCTCCACCTCCACACCGGACAGTGCGGCCGTCGGCTCGTCCATCACGAGCAGCCGGGCGTTGGTGGACAGCGCCTTGGCGATCTCGACGAGCTGCTGGTCGGCGATCGAGAGGCCGCGGGCCGGGCGGTCGGGGTCGATGTGCACGCCGAGCCGGCCGAACAGCTCGCAGGCCCGCGCGCGCATCGCCGCGGTGTCGATCCGGCGGCCGGCGCGCAGCGGCTGCCGGCCCATGAAGATGTTCTCGGCGACGGAGAGGTCGGGGAAGAGCGTCGGCTCCTGGTAGATCACCGCGATGCCGGCGGCCCGCGCGTCGGCGGGCCCTCCGAAGGTCACCGGCTCACCGTCGAGCAGCATCGTGCCGGTGTCGGGCGGGTGCACGCCCGCGAGGATCCGCACGAGCGTCGACTTGCCCGCGCCGTTCTCGCCGACCAGCGCGTGCGTCTCGCCGGCCACGAGCTCGAGGTCGACGTCGCGCAGCGCCGCCACGGCGCCGAAGGACTTGCTCACCCCGCGCAGTGCCAGCATCGCACCTCCCCGCCATGAAACGTTTCATAGATTGCCGTGCCCAAGACACTAGGGATGCCGATCCATCACCGTCAAGGGCCGGTGTGGCCTTCTTCCTCGCCGTCGGCGGTGAAGGCGCCGGAGCCGTGCTCGGTCTCCAGGTAGACGTGCTGGTGGCCGAGACCCGCGTCCACATTGATCTGGTCGAGCTGGGCGGCGGCGACCGACCAGGCGGTCGCGGCGGAGGTGCGCGAGCGGTCGGCGATCGCGATCAGCGCGGCCCGCTGGGCCTCCGGCCCGGCGACCGCGGCCGCGTACAGGTCGATCGCCACCTGGAAGTCGCCGATCGCGTTGCGGACACCGCCGCGGGCGACGTTGGTCGCGGTCGTGCCGGACGGGCTGTCGGCGTGCGCGGCGACGAGGTCCTTGACGGTCTGCTGCCAGCCCGCGATCGTCGCGGTGTCGGCGGGCCGGCCACTGTCGACGGCGGCGTCGAACGCGGTGAGCACGGTCGTCAGCTTCTCCTGGGACGCGCGCGCGAGCGTGGTCAGCGCGCGGATCTGCTCGACGTCGCGCTTCGCCTCCTGCGCCTTGATCTCGTCGACCGCGCGGGTGGTCGCGTCGGGACGGCCGATCAGGAAGCCGGCGAGACCGGCGAGCAGCGCCGCGACGACGACGCCGACGACGAGAGCGGCGAGCGGCACGCGCTTCGCCCGCTCCTGTGCTGCCTTGTGGACGTAGGACGGCCGACCCGTCTTGCGCGACATCGATGAACGGTATTACGGCTCCGGCGAGCGGATCAAGGCCGCCCGGCGCGCCCGGTAGGCGCTGACCGCCGCGCGGTTGCCGCAACCGCCGTCGCAGAACCGCTTCGAGCGGTTCCTGGACAGGTCGACCAGGACGTTGTCGCATCCCGGGTACGCGCAGCCGCGCAGCCGGTCCAGCGCCTCCGCCCGGACCACGTCGACCAGCGCCATCGCGGTCTCGACGGTCATCCGGACGGCGAGCGGGGCGTCGCGGGCGACCGCGTGCAGGTGGTAGCTCCAGCCGTCGTGGCGGACGAGCTGCGGCAGCGGGCGGCTCTCCCGCAGCAGCGCGTTGACCGTCTCGACCAGCTCGTCCTCGCCCAGCTCCCAGAACCGCCGGAACCGCGGGCGCAGCGCGCGCACCTCGTCGAGCTCGGCCCGCGTGCCGGTGCGGACGCCGGAGTCCGGGTGCGCGCGCATGAACGCGTCGAGCGCGGCGACGTCGTCGAGCGGCGTGTTGACGAGCGCGGCGGCCTGGACCAGCGCCGCCTCGGTGTCATGGGCGAAAAGCATCTTGACCCCTGTCATCACCGCCACCTAACGTCATCAGTGTAATCCGTCTTTGGTCATGACAGGGGAACGCCCATGCCACCGGCCCGCTCGCTCGGCCTGCTGCTCGCGCTGCTGTCCGCGCTGACGTTCAGCACGTCCGGGCCGTTCGCGCACGCGCTGATGGACGCCGGCTGGACGGCGCCGGCTGCCGTCGCGACCCGGGTCGGCGTCGCGGCGCTGGTGCTCGCCGTGCCCGCGGCGCTGCTGCTGCGCGGGCGGTGGGGCTCGGTGCGCCGCAACCTGACCGGCATCACGCTGTTCGGCATCCTCGGCGTCGGCGCGGCCCAGGTCGGCTACTTCAACGCGATCCGCTACCTGCCGGTCGGCGTGGCGCTGCTGCTGGAATACCTCGGCGTCGTGCTGGTCGTGTTCTGGATGTGGGCGGTGCACGGCCAGCGGCCGCGGGCCCTGACCGCCGCCGGCGCGGCCACCGCGATCGTCGGCCTCGTGCTCGTGCTCGACCTGAGCGGCGGCGCCGACCTGTCGCTGGTCGGCGTGGCCTGGGGCCTGTTCGCCGGCGTCGGCCTCGCGTCCTACTTCGTGCTCGGCGCCCGCGACACCGGCGACGACGAGGTGCCGGCCCTCGCGCTGGCCACAGCCGGCATGGGCATCGGGGCGGTCGTCCTGCTGCTGCTCGGTGCCACCGGGCTGCTGCCGATGCACGCGACGTTCGGCCAGGTCAGCCTCGGCGGCCAGCGGATGAGCTGGCTGCTGCCGGTGGCCGGGCTGTCGTTGGTCGCCGCGGTCGTCGCGTACGTCGCCGGCATCGCCGCGGCCCGCGCCCTCGGTGCCCGGCTCTCGTCGTTCGTCGGCCTCACCGAGGTGCTCTTCGCGGTGCTGATCGCCTGGCTGGTGCTCGACGAGCTGCCGACCACCGTCCAGCTCCTCGGCGGCGTGCTGATCATCGCGGGCGTCGCGCTGGTCCGCCTCGACGAGCGCCGGCCCGCGCAGGAGCTCGTCTCAGCGTGACTCCCAGTGGAGTCCCGGGTCGGCGCTGCCGTCGACGGCGAAGGTCCGCACGGCCCGCAGCGCCGTCGCGAGATCGACGACGTCGCGCCGGGGCACCCGGCGGATCCGTCCGGCGGCGACGATCGCGACCTCGCCGGGCTCCGCGTCCGTGGCCCGCACGACGATGACGTCGTCGTGCTCGTCGGACCCGAGGTGCACCAGATAGCGGCCGGCGCCGCCCTCCACCGCGAGGTACTGACCGTCGTGGCCGGTCACCACGATCTCCGTGTGCCGGCGCTGGTCGAGGGCGCGCACCGCGGCCACGAGGTCACGCACCGTCGGCGACTCGGCGAGGAGGTGGTCGGCGCAACCGTCGTGCCAGCGGTCGCACTCGAGCCGCACCGGCTCAGCGACCGCGGGTGAAGGCGTCATACAGCTCGTCGTACCGGGCCTGGTCGGCGGAGAGACGGCCGTCGCCGCTCACCGTGAACCCACCGCTGCGGTAGCACTCCACGAACAGCTCCACCATGGCCGGCAGGTCGGGGAACTCGATCCGGGTGGGCTCGCCGGCGCGGATCGCGACCACCCGCGGCTCGTTCGGGCCCGACCAGAGCGCCGCGTACAGGTCGCCGTCCTCCGAGGCGAGCAGCGGGAGCCAGCCGTCGCCGAGGGTCAGCACCGGATCGTCCTCGTACGCGTGGCGCAGCCCGACCGCCTCGGCGAGGGCCAGCGGCGCGTACCCCGGGATGACCTCGACGTCCTCCCGGTCCTGGCCGGGATCGCGGGTCACACCGTCGTGCCAGGCGAACCACTCGCCGACCACGGGCGGCAGCGGGCCGTAGCGGCCGATCGCGTCGGCCGGCAGGCCGGGCACCAACAGGTCGACGACCGGGCGCCGCAGCACGCGCAGCCACCATTCCAGGTCGTCGAGGCGTTCGGTCAGGGACTCCTCCTCCACACGACCACCAGCGCCGCGCGGCGTCCCGATGTCACACCTGTCGTCGGCGCGACCCGGAAAGTTCCCGCTGTCTTCCGACACCCGCCCCGGTCCGCGCACCCGCTAGCGTGTCGGGAACACCCTGGAGGATCGATGCGCCGTCCCGCCGCCGCCCTGGCCGCCCTGCTCGTCGGGCTGGTCGTGGTCGTCGCGCCCGCCACGCCCGCCGCGGCCCACACCAAGCTGGCCAAGGCCGTGCCGGCCGCGAAGTCGACCGTGACCGAGCCGGTCGCGCTGGTCGCGCTCACCTTCAGCGGGCTGATCAGGCAAAAGGGCACGAAGGTCGAGGTGCTCGGCCCCGACGGCGTGGACTACCGCGAGGGCGATGCCAAGGCGCTCGACAAGACGATCACGGCGCCGGTGACGGCGCTGCCGGTCGGCAAGATCAAGGTGCGCTGGGAGACGGTGTCGTCCGACGGCCACACGATCAAGGGTGAATACCTTTTCGCCAACTCGGCGGTGCCGCCGCCGGTCGCGACGACTCCGCCCGCGACGCCGGCGCCGTCGGCCGCCGTGACGGCCAGTCCCACTCCCCTGGCGGTCGTCGTGCCGCTCCCGATCGAGGACAACGTCAACCTCGTGCCGGCCGCGATCGTGCTGGTCGTCCTCCTGGGCCTGCTGTTCGGGTTCTTCTGGTGGTGGCGGCGCGCCCGCGCGAGTCGGTGAGGGCTTCTCCACAAACCGGGTACGCCGGGATGCGCGGGGTCGAAGGCCCCGATAGGGTCGCCTACCTATGCCCGCCTCCCCCAGGGCTGCCGCCCCCCGCCTGCCGTCGCTGACCGGGTTGCGCTTCGCCGCCGCGCTCCTTGTGTTCGGCGTCCACGCCTACTCGTTCATCCCGGTCGGCGGTTTGGCGCACGACCTCGGGCACCTGTTGCTCGACCCCGGCGACCTCGGCGTCTCGTTCTTCTTCGTGCTGTCGGGCTTCGTGCTGACCTGGGCCGCCTGGGGCAGCGGCGGTCCGGCGCCCGGGCGCGGCCTCGGCCGGTTCTTCGCGGGCCGGTTCCTGCGGATCTATCCCGCCTACGTCGTGGCGCTGGCCCTGGCGGTGGCGTCCAAGTGGGTCGGCGACCTGGCCGACCCCGTAGGCAACCGGATGAACCAGGTCAACGGCCACAACCTGAGCACCAGCCTGTTCCTGGTGCAGGCGTGGTACCCGGACGACGTGACCTATCTCGGCATCAACCCGGTCGCCTGGTCGCTGTCCTGCGAGATCGCCTTCTACGCCGCGTTCCCGCTGCTCTATCCGCTGCTGCGGCGGCTGGCGGGCCGGGCGCTGGCCGGCGCCGCGGTCGGGCTGGTCGCGCTCGGGCTGCTCGTGCCGCTGATCGCGCACCTCTGGGTGGATCCCGCCTACCAGCGCTGGTTCGTCTACATCCTGCCGGCGACCCGGGCGGTCGAGTTCGCGCTCGGCATCGCGTTGGCGTTGCTGGTCCGGTCCGGCGCCTGGCGCGGCCCGGGGCTGCCACTCGCGTCGGCGCTGTTCGCGGCCAACTACCTGGTCGTCAACCTGCTGCCGCACGAGGTGCGGGACACGGCGGCCGTGCTGGCGACGACGGCGCTGCTGATCCCGGCGGCGGCGACCACGGACCTGGCGGGCGCCCGGTCGGTCTGGCGGCATCCGTGGCTGGTCCGGCTGGGCGACGCGTCGTACGCCTTCTTCCTGGTCCATCTCACGATCATCACGACGACCATGACGATCCTGGGGCGGTCGCACGACTATCCCGCGTGGCAGGCGGTGCCGCTGGGCCTCGGGTTCCTGGTCGTCTCGTACGCGGTCGCCCTGCCTCTGCACCGCTATGTCGAAGTGCCCGCGATGCGCCTTCTGCGCCGCCGCGGCCCGCGCCCGACGATCCCCGCGCCGCGGACTCCACAACCGGAGCGGGCGAGCGTAGGCTAGTCCGTTATGGGGAAGGTTGTCGCAGACATCTCCATTTCGCTCGACGGGTTCGTGGCCGCCCCCGGCGCCGACCTGGAACACGGCCTCGGCCGCGGCGGCGAGGTGATCCACGGCTGGGTCTTCGCCGGCCACCCGATCGACTCCGAGGTGTTGTGCCGCGGCCTCGACGAGACCGGCGCGGTCGTGATGGGCCGCCGCCTGTTCGACTTCGTCGACGGCCCGCACGGCTGGACCGACGAGCTCGGCTACGGCGCCGGCACCGACCAGGCGACGGGCGGGCCGCCGGTGATCGTGGTGACCCACTCCCCACCGCCGGCGTGGCGGCTCGGCGACCGGTTCAGCTTCGCGGGCGACATCTGCGAGGCCGTGGCCCGGGCCCGCTCCGCCGCGTGCGACCGCACCGCGGTGGTCATGGGCGGCGCCGACGTCGTGCGCCAGAGCGTGCTGCTGGGGCTCGCCGACGAGCTGCGGATCCACCTGTCGCCCTGCCTGGTGGGCGGCGGGACGGCGTTGTTCCCGCCGGGCGCGAGCCGGCAGCCCCGGCTGCGCCAGACCGACGTGGTGGTCTCACCGCACGTGACGCACCTGACCTACGAGGTGCTCACCTGACCGTTGGTCCGCCGATCCGTGATCGCGGTCAGGATCGCTTCCGCCGTGACCAGGTCCTGCCAGGACATGCCGACGCTCTTGAACAGGAGTGGGCGGTCGTGCGGTGGGCGGACGCGGCCCGTGACGATCTCGCGCATCGGCACCAGGTCCGCGGCCCGCAGCATCCTGTCCTGGATCGCCAGGCGGACGTCGCCGGCCTCCCGCAGCGCGGTGGCGACGTCCTCCACCACCACCGTCGCGGCGGCGCACAGCACGCCGGGGACCTCTCGGGCGTCCGGTTCGTGCGAGCCCACCGCGATCACGACGGAGGTCTCCCGGACGAGGTTCCCGTCGAACAACGGCGTCCGGGCCGTCGTCGCGCAGACGACGACGTCCGCCGCCCGCAGCACGTCGGCCGCCTGCGGGCTGTCGGCCGCGACCACGTCGGCTCCCGGGACCGGCCGGACCGCGCGGAGCAGGTGGGTCACGGTCGAGAGCGGACGATCCGGCCCCAGCGCCGCCGCGAGCGTCGCGACGTGCCCGTGGGCCTGCGGGCCCGCGCCGAAGACCGCGAGCCGCACCGGGCCTGACCTGGCCAGCAGGTGCGGGCGCACCGCGGCCACGGACACCGCCGGCGTGCGCAGGGTCGTCAGCGCCGTGCCGTCCAGCACGGCGACCAGGCTCAGGGTCTCGGCGTCGAAGAGCAGGTAGGACGCCTGTACGCGGGGCCGGTCGTGGGCCGGGTTGTCCGGTGCCACCGTCGCCACCTTGATGCCCACGTGCCGTTCCGACCGCTCCGACGGCATCAGCAGCAGGTGGCCGGCGCGGACGGGGACAGCGTGGCGGGGCAGGTCGGTGGCAGGGTCCAGGCCGGAACGGAGCGCCTCGGTGATCGCCTCGACGGCCGCGCGGGGGCCTACGGCGGCGCGGACCGCGTCGCCGTCGAGGACGAGCGGCACCATCCCCGCGGCCGGGCTACGAGCCCGGCGTCAGGAACGGGGACGCGAGGGCCGTGCGCGGGGCGCGGCCGTCGTGCTTCTCGTAGGCCTCGCGGACGCGCTGCGGGATCGCGCCACGGTCGCCGACCGGGTCGAGGCCGAGTTGCGGCCCGTACTTGTGGGCCCAGGCGCGGATCGCGCGGGTCTCCTCGCGCAGGCTGGCGCCCTGGGCGGAGATCACGCTGCGGGTGGGCCGGGCGCCGCCGGAGGTCAGCCTCGTGCCGGCCTCGACGTAGGGCTGGATCGCCCGCCGCAGCTTGTCGGCGTTCTCGTCGGACAGGTCGATCTCGAACGCGACGCCGTCGAGAGCGAACGTCACCGTTTCGTTCGCGGTGCTGCCGTCGATGTCGTCGACGAGCCTGACGATGGTCTCTTTGGCCACGAGGCGGGTCCCTACCTGGACGAACGAGCGTTCTCGGTCGTTCCCCACGGTAGCTGATCAGTGATCGAATCGGTGCGCGCCCACCAGCGGCGCGAGGCCGGCGCGGCAAGGGCGGCGCCGCCGGCGTTGCGCCGGAGGTCGTCCACGGAGGACACCCGGTCCAGGCGCACGACGAGCCGCGCCCGTCCGGCCCGCAGTCCAGCGGCGGCCGAACAATCCCGAACACCGGCGCGTTGACGCCGAGCCGAGCGGACTGACAGCATCCATATCGGAGATCATCACTCTGATCGCATTATTCATCGCTGCCACCTACGGCGTCGTTCGGTAGATATCCGGCCTGGTCGAAGCGCGCCCACGGACGCCTTTGAGGCCACGGCCGGAAATGGATATTGGAGCAAGGAGGCGTCGATGTCCGAAAAGGCGAAAAGTGGATTAACGCGTCGACAGATGGTCGGCATGATGGGGGCGGCCGGTGCCGGCCTCGCGGTCGCCCCTGCCCTGGCCGGAGGCACGCCGGCCGCGGCGGCGCCCCTGGCCCAGGCCCCGGTCGCGGCGAAGGACCCGAAGTTGGAGGCCCTCAAGCAGGAGGCGATCCGGGCCGTCGAGAAGCGCGCCAAGCTCGTCCAGGAGATCGTCGACTCGCTGTTCAGCTTCTCCGAACTCGGTTTCCAGGAGTTCCAGACCAAGCGCTACCTGATTTCCATTCTGCGCAAGAACGGCTTCGCCATTCAGGAGGGCATCTCCGGCATTCCGACCGCCTGGCTGGCGACCTGGGGTTCCGGCGGTCCGGTGATCGCGATGGGCTCCGATATCGACGGCATTCCGCGGTCGAGCCAGAAGCCGGGCGTCATCGGTCGCGACCCGCTCGTCGAGCCGATGGGCCTCGACCACGCACCCGGCCACGGCGAGGGGCACAACTCCGGCATGGCGGCCGTGGTGGCCGGCGCGATCGTGCTCAAGGAACTGATGCAGCGCAACAACATCAAGGGCCGCCTGAAGGTGTGGCCGGGCGTGGCCGAGGAACTGCTGGGCTCGAAGGCCTACTACGTGCGCGACGGCTACTTCGACGACGTGGACGTCACGCTCTTCTCGCACGTCTCGTCGGGGCTCACGACGGACTGGGGCGCGGCCTCCGGCAACGGCCTGCTCTCCATCGAGTACACGTTCAAGGGCTCGCCCGGCCACGGCGCCTCACCGCACCTGGGCCGCAGCGCGCTCGACGCCGTGCAACTGATGACCGCGGGGATGGAGTACCGCCGCGAGCACCTGCCCATCCAGCAGCGCACCCACTTCATCATCCCGTACGGCGGCGACCAGCCGAACGTCATCCCGGAGATCGCCAAGGTCTGGTACTACCTGCGCGAGGACACCGCCGACGAGATCCTCGCGCTGCGCGCCCTGGCCGAGAAGATCGCCAAGGCCGCCGCCGAGATGACCGACACGCAGCTCGTCGACATGCGGGTGCTGGGCGCGGCGTCGCCGCAGCACTTCAACAGGCCCGTCGCCGAGGCCGCCGCGGCGAACATGACGCTCGTCGGGATGCCCAACTGGAGCGAGGACGACCACACGTACGCCCGGGCGGTGCAGGAGGCCGCCGGCAGCACGCCGCGCGGGTTGTCGACGGAGGTCGGCGGGCTGTCGGGCCCCATTCCCAACCAGTACCGGCAGGGCGGCGGCTCCGACGACATCGGCGACATCTCCTGGAAGGTCCCGACGATCACGATCCGCTTCCCCGCCAACATCCCCGGCGGCGGGCCGAGCCACACGTGGTGGCAGGCGCTCTCGATGGCGACGCCGATCGCGCACAAGGGCACGACCACCTGCGCCAAGGTGTACGCGACGACGGTGCTCGACCTGCTGCTGCGCCCGGAGCTCGTGCGGGACGCGAAGGCGTACTTCGAGGCGGAGCAGGCCGGCCGCTACAAGCCGTTGATCGGCCCGAACGACAAGCCCTCGATCCACCTCAACAAGGAGCGGATGGAGCTGTGGCGCCCGCGCCTGGAGAAGGTCTACTACAACCCGGCGAGGTACGCGACCTATCTCGACCAGCTCGGCATCGCCTACCCGGGCGGTAGGCAGCGCTAGCCGGACCGACGCGGGCGCGGGCGACCGTGGGTCGGTCGCGCCCGGACGGGACCACGAAGCCGCGACCGGACCGCTAGTATCCGCCGAGTCGACGGCCCGAGGGAGTACGAACACATGGCGTTTGTCGTGGGATCCGCCTACGAGGGCGGCTACGCGTCGGCCCAGATCTTCATGACACTGTGCTGCCTGTTGGTCGTCGCGCTCCTGGCCGGCGGCGCGATCTGGTTCTTCGTGGCCCGCTCGCGGAAGAAGGCGGCGCCGCCGCACCCGATGCAGCCGCCGTATCCGCACCAGGGCTACCCACCGCCACCGCCCCCGCAGCAGGGCTATCCGCAGCAGGGCTACCCGCAGCAGGGTTACCCGCAGCAGGGTTACCCGCCGCCGCCGTACCCCCAGGACCCGCCTGCGCCGCCGCCCGGTGGTGGCGACCCGCGGTGATCGCCTGACATGCTGGGTGGATGTGTAGGAACATCCGGGTTCTGAGCAACTTCGAGCCGCCCGCCACCGAGGACGAGGTCCAGGCCGCCGCGCTGCAGTACGTGCGCAAGGTCAGCGGGACCACCAAGCCCTCCACGGCCAACCAGGAGGCGTTCGACGCGGCCGTCGAGGCCGTCGCCGACGCGACCCGCGTGCTGCTGGCCGAGCTCGTGATCAAGGCGCCGCCGCGCGACCGGGAGACCGAGGCCGCCAAGGCCCGGGCCCGCGCCGCCGAGCGCTACGGGCCGCGGCCGGAGGCTCAGGTCGCGCCGTGATAGAAGAGGTCGCCGAGGCCGATGGTGAAGGCGAGCACCCCGTAGAGGCTGTGCTCGAGCGACGCCACCAGTACGCCAGACCGGCGCACACCAGCAGCACCGGGATCGGACTCCCGGGACTGCCCAGCAACGCATATCCCCCGACGGCGCCGAAGAACAGCACGACGAACTCGACACCACGCGCGACCCGCACGCGCCGCAGGCTAGCCCGGGCCGGGAAACGGCAGGCGTGGTACGACTGACGAATGATCTACGAGTCGCTGCACGTGAGTGTCGCCATCGCACGGTCGGCCGCCGAGGTCTACGCGTTCGCCGGCAACCCCGCGAACCTGCCGCGCTGGGCGGCCGGGCTGACCGGGGCGATCGCCGAGGTCGACGGCCGCTGGCTCGGTGAGACGCCGGGCGGTCAGGTGGAGATCGTCTTCGCCCCGCCGAACCCGTTCGGGGTGCTCGACCACGACGTGACGTTCCCGTCCGGCGAGACCTTCTACAACCCCCTGCGGGTGTTCCCCAACGCCGACGGCAGCGAGATCGTCTTCACCGTCTACCGCCGCGCGGGCACCAGCGAGGAGGCGTTCGCCGCCGACGCCGCCGCGGTGCAGGCCGACCTGCGTACGCTCAAGTCGCTTTTGGAATGATGCCTCCCATGGCCTCCGTCTTCTCCCAGATCATCGCCGGCGACCTGCCCGGGCGGTTCGTGCACCGCGACGACGACGTGGTCGCCTTCCTCAGCATCGCGCCGCTCACGCCCGGCCACACGCTGGTCGTGCCGCGCGCCGAGGTCGACGACTGGACCACGCTCGACCCGGCACTGTGGAGCCACGTCACGGCGGTGGCCGCCCGGATCGGCGCGGCGGTGCGGCGGGCGTTCGACGCGCCGCGCGCGGGCCTGGTGATCGCCGGCTTCGAGGTGCCGCACGCGCACGTGCACGTCTTCCCGGCGCGCGGGATGGCCGACTTCGACTTCGCCAACGTCCGCCACGACGTGCCCGCGGCGGAGCTCGACGACGCCCAGGCGCGAATCCGGGCGGCGCTCGAGAAGGAGTGACTCTGTGTGTCGCTGCCGGCACACAGCGCGTTGTCGGCGGAGACTCAGCGGGTGGAGCCGTCGATCGTCAGCAGACGCACCGTCATCGCGAGCGCGACCGCGGGGGTGGCCGCGCTCGTCACGGCCGGCGCCGACGCGGCGCTCGCCGCGCCCCGCGCCCCGGACCCGGCGCCGTTCACGGTCCGCATGCCCGTGCCACGCGTGCTGCGGCCCGAGTCGACCAGGGGCGACACCGACCTCTACGTGGTGACCGCCAAAAAGGCACGGGTCGAGATCCTGCCCGGTACGCGCACCGAGGTGCTGACATACGCGGGGATGTTCCCGGGACCGACGCTGCGGGTCCGGGCCGGGCGGACGGCGGTCGTGCGGCACACCAACGACCTCGACATGGGCACCGTGGTGCACGTGCACGGCGGCTGCACGCCGGCCGACAGCGACGGCTTCCCGACCGACACGCTCGCGCCCGGGCGGACCCGCGACTACACCTACCCGAACGAGCAGCGCGCCGCCACGCTCTGGTACCACGACCACGCCCACCACATGGAGGCCGAGCACGTCTACCGCGGGCTCGCCGGCTTCTACCTGGTCGAGGATCCGGCGGAGGCCGGCCTGCGGCTGCCCGACGGCGACCACGACATCCCGATCATGCTGCGGGACGCCCGGTTCGACGCCAAGGCCCGGCTGGTCTTCGCGCTGGACGACTTCGCCAACCGCAGGACGATCCTCGCCAACGGCAAGGCGCGGCCGTACTTCCCGGTCGCCGCGCGGCGGTACCGGCTGCGCTTCGTCAACGCCGCGAACCTGCGGACGTTCACGCTGCGCCTGCGGCACGGTGGCAAGACCACCGAGGTCGCGCAGATCGCGAGCGACGGTGGCCTGCTCGCGGCGCCCGCGGCCGTCCGGTCGTGGCGGATGACGCCGGGCGAGCGGGTCGAGGTCGTCGTCGACTTCGCCCGGTTCCCGGTGGGCAGCCAGGTGTTCCTCGAGGACGCGAGCGGCGGGCAGGTGCTGCGCTTCGACGTCACCCGCGGCGGCAAGGACACGAGCCGCGTACCGGACCGCCTCGCCACGCTCCCCGCGTTGCCGAAGGCGACGGGCAGGCGGACGTTCGTGCTCGGGTACGACCGGGCCCGGCGCCGGTTCCTGATCAACGGGCGGCAGTTCGACGACGGCCGGGTCGACACCGAGATCAAGCGCGGCACCACGGAGATCTGGACGGTCACGAACGACGGTTCCAGTTCCGCGATCCCGCACAACTTCCACCCGCACCTGATCCAGTTCCGGATCCTCGACCGCAACGGCCGGCCGCCGGCACCGGGAGAGGCCGGCGTGAAGGACACGGTCTCCGTCGGCCGCGGCGAGACCGTCCGCCTGCAGGCGACCGTCGGCCCCTACACCGGACGGTACGTCCTGCACTGCCACATGATCGACCACGCGTCCAGCGGCATGATGGCGCAACTGCGGGTCGTGCCCTGAAACTCGGTGGCCGGGGGCGCCGACGGGTTGGTTGACTGCGTGCGTGATCGACGAGGTGGACCTCCGCGCGCGGCTGGCCCGGTCGTGGGGGCTGGCGGCCCCGCACGTCGAGGTGCACGACGGCGGCATGAACTCCGCGACCTGGTTCGTCGACCAGGGCGGTGAGCGGTGGGTCGCGAAGGCGGTCGTGCCCGGTGCGCGGCGGGCGTTCGCGGCCGGTCTCGCGGTCGCCACGGCGGTCGAGCGTGCGGGGATCCCGGCGGGGGCGCCGGTGCCGGCCCGGGAGGGCGGCGTCGTCGTCGACGTCGGCGGCGTCCCGCTGGCGTTGCTGACGTTCGTGCCGGGCGAGGAGCTGTCGGGCGCGGGCGACCAGCGGCTGCTCGGCGCGACGCTCGCCCGGACGCACCGGGCACTGCTCGACGTCTCGGTGCCCGGCATGGAGCGGTTCCACTGGGTCGACCCGCGCGGTGCGCATCTGGGCATCCGGCCGTGGGTGCGCCCGGCCGTCGCGGCGGCGGTCGAAGCGTACGACCGCCTCGACCCCCGGACGTTGACGTGGGGCCTGCTGCACACCGATCCCGCGCCGGAGGCGTTCCGCCTCGATCGCGTACGCGGTGCCTGCGGGTTGATCGACTGGAGCACGGCCATGAGCGGGCCGCTGCTGTACGACCTCGCGTCGGCCGTCATGTACGTCGGCGGGCCGGACCGCGCCGGCGACCTCGTCGACGCGTACCTGGCCGAGGGTGTGCTGCCACCCGCCGAGGCGTTGCGGGCGCTGGGTGTGCTGCTGCGGTTCCGGCACGCCGTGCAGGCCGACTACTTCGCCCGCCGCATCGTCACCGGCGACCTCACCGGGATCGCCGCCGCCGCGGACAACGAGCGCGGCCTGGCGGACGCCCACGCCGCCCTCGATCTCTCCCCCGATCCCTCGTAGGGTCCGGGCAGGGTGCTCGGCGGCGCCGGCCCGCTCGAGGCCGGCGCCGCCCGACCAGCCGTGCGGAGTCAGACGGCCGTCCAGCGTTGGGCGCCCGTACCGTTGCAGGTGTAGAGCTGGACCTTCGTGCCGTTGGCGGTGCCGCTCGCGGTCACGTCCAGGCACTTGCCCGAGGCGGGCACGAGGATCGAGCCGTCGGCCCGGAACGTGAACCGCTGGGCGCCCGTACCGTTGCAGTCCCAGATCTGGATCTTCGTGCCGTTGGCCGTGCCACTGCCGTTGACGTCCAGGCAACGGTTGCCGTAGACGCGGACCTCCCCCGCCGCCGTGCGGGTCCACTTCTGGTTGGCGCCGTTGTGGCAGTCCCAGATGTGCACCTGGGCACCCGCGGCGGTGCTCGCGCCGGAGACGTCCATGCACCGGGTCGACTGTGGATTGACCAGTGAGACCGGCGTGGCCGCCGGCGCCTGCAGGCTCGCCGGCACCGACCGCAGCGCGGCGTACCAGGTCGCGGCCATCTTGTCGTAGCCCGCCTGGTTCGGGTGGACGCCGTCGGCCAGGTCGGCCGTCGTCAGCGGCGTGTGCATGTCGACGAGGTGCGTCTTCGCGCCCTTGCCGGCGACGATCCCGGGAATGGCGGCGTTGTACGCGCGTACCCGCTGCTCCAGCGTCGGATCGGTCTCGGGCGTGATCTGCGCGACGAACAACTCGACCTCGGGCGCCGTCGCTCTGATCCTGTCGATCAGCGCCGAGAGCCGCGCGGGCGCGTTGGCGACGTCGTAGTTCTGGTTCATGTCATTGGTGCCGATGTGCAGCAGGACCGTGCGCGGGTTGTAGGCACGCAACCAGCCGACCACGTTGGCGTCGATCTGGTCGATCCGCCAGCCGGAGTGGCCCTCGTGGTCGTGGTCGCCGAGGCTCGCCGGTCCGTTGAAGCCGGAGCCGACGAAGTCGACGGTGTAGCCACCGCCGACCAGCCGCTGCCACAGGTTGATCCGGTAGCCGCCGGGCACGTTGAACCCGTCGGTGATCGAGTCACCGAGCGGCATCACCCGCACGCCGCCGTTGGACTCCGCGGACGCGGGCGCGGCCGGCACCGCGACGAGCGCGACCGCGACGGTCAGCGCGAGACCCAGTCTCCTCCACATGGCACGTTCCTCTCCTCGGTGCCGCCCGGGACGGTGAGCGGCCGCACATCGAGGATCACCTATCGAACGCCGGACGGGCGGGTACGCGGCGCCGAACGCGGTGCCGGCTGCGCCGAACGGTCCGGCGACGCTGTGGCATCGACGGACTACGCTGCGGTGAGCGGGGAGGTGGTGCCCGGTGCGCACGGCCACCGAGGTGTTCCTGATGATCGGCGGTGCCGGTGCACTGCTGCTCGCCGTCTCGCTGATCAGCGACGGGTTCCTCCACTTCGTACACGTCGATCTGCCCGAGTTCTTCTCCGTCGAGGCGGTAGCGGGGTTCGTCGGCGCGTTCGGGTTCGCCGGCGCCATCACCAGCGAGGCCGTCGGCGCGTCGGGCGCGGGCGCCGTCGTCGCCGCCGCGGGCGTGGGCGTGCTCGCCGCGCTGCCGACCGCCTATCTCGCGGTCCGGCTGTCCCGGGCGGCGCGCGACATGCACACCGACGTCACCCCCACGCGGGCCGACCTGGTCGGCACCATCGGCGTGGTCGTCACGCCGATCGGCACCGCGGGCTACGGCGAGGTCCGGGTCCGGCTGCACGGCCAGCCGGTCAAGTTGTACGCGAAGTCCGACCGGCCGCTGCCGGCGGGCGCGGAGATCTTCGTCATCGAGGCTTCCAGCGAGACGAGCGTCGTCGTCGAGCCGGTCCACCCCGTCATGTGAAGGACGGTCCACCATGCTGCTTCTCATCGCTCTCGGCGGCGCCGCGCTGCTCGTCCTGCTGCTGGTCATGTTCGTGCTCTCGCGGATCAAGGTGGCGGGCCCGAACGAGGCCTTCGTGGTCACCGGCCGCAAGGGGCGGGCCATCGAGGCGTCCGACGGCACCCGGCGCACCGACCTGTCGGGCCAGAAGGTCGTGATGGGCGCCTCGGTGTTCGTCGTGCCCGTCGTCCAGAAGATCCAGTCGGTCGACCTGTCGAGCCGGCGGATCCACGTCGAGATCACCGGGGCGGTGACGAAGCAGGGCATCCGGGCCAAGCTGCACGGCGTCGCGATCGTCAAGGTCGGCGGCACCGAGGACTCCGTACGCGCCGCGGCACAGCGGTTCCTGCGCCAGCAGGCCGAGATCGACGAGTTCACCCGCGAGGTGCTGGCCGGCTCGCTGCGGGCGATCGTCGGCCGGCTCACCGTGGAGGAGATCATCCGGGACCGGGCCGCGTTCGCGTCGGCGGTCGCCGAGGAGGCCGAGCACTCGATGACCAACCAGGGTCTCGTGCTCGACACGTTCCAGCTCCAGGACATCGTCACCGAGGGCTCCTACCTGCAGGACCTCGGCCGGCCCGAGGCCGCGCGGGTGCTCAAGGAGGCGTCCATCGCGGAGGCCCGGGCGCGGCAGGCCGCCGAGCAGGAGCGGCTGCTGGCCGAGGAGGCGATCGCGGTCGCCGAGCGGAACCTGGCGGTCAAGAAGGCCGAGATGCAGTCCGAGATCGACGCCGCCAAGGCCCGCTCGGCGGCGGCCGGCCCGCTCGCCCAGGCCGAGCGCGACCAGGCGATCCTGGCCGAGCAGCAGAAGGTCGCCGAGCGCAACGCGGAGCTCAAGCAACGGCAACTCGACACCGAGGTACGCAAGCCGGCCGACGCGGCGCGCTACAAGGTCGAGCAGGAGGCCGAGGCGTCCCGCAACGCGGTCGTCCTGAAGGCCGACGCCGACCGGCAGGCGACCATCGCGGCCGCGCAGGCGTCGGCCGAGCAGGCCAAGCTGACGGGTGAGGGCGAGCGGGCGCGCCGCGCGGCGCTGGCGGAGGCCAACGCGATCGAGGGCGCGAAGCAGGGCGAGGCGGAACAGCGCCGCCGCACGGCGATCGCGGACGCGGTCGAGCGCGAGGGCACGGCGGAGGCGGCGGCCATCCTGGCCAAGGGCAACGCGGAGGCGGAGGCGATGTCCCGCAAGGCGGACGCCTTCGCCACCTACGGCGAGGCGGCGGTCCTGGACCTGCTGGTCCGGGTGCTGCCCGACGTGGTGGAGGCGGCCAGCCGCCCGATGAGCGCGATAGACAAGATGACGGTCATCTCGACGGACGGGGCGTCGTCGCTCGCCCGCTCGGTGGCCGGCAACGTGGCGCAGGGCCTCCAACTCGGCACGGACCTGACGGGTGTCGACCTCCCCAGCCTGCTGGCCCGCCTGGGCAACGTCGTCGAGAACGGCGAGGCGAAGGCGGTCGAGCCGAAGAAGAAGTGAGGGCTGCGGGTGCCATCGATTGACAGCGTCGTGCGGGCCAGAAACGTCACATCGAAACGCGGATAGGTTCGCATGTTGCCAATCGATTGCCGGTTGGCGCGTCTGATCGGGTCATTCGTTCAGGATGGGCCGACCGGCAGCAGCGAATCGGCGTCGATGCATTGCCGTGTGTCCCGAACGTAAGCCTTCACTCGGACAGAAAGGGCACACCCCGATGCCACACACCCTCGATCGGCGGTGGAGACGGCGGCTACCCGTTGCCACCCTCGCCGCCGTCTCCGCCGTGCTTCTCGTCGTGGGTCCGGCGACCGCCGCGCCCGGCGCGGGTTCACCGGCCGACGAACCCCCAGCTCCCGTCGTCCTCGAGCGTCTTCCCGGCGAGGAGGCGAGCGTCGTCGAGGTGCGGGTCTCCGGCACCGCGGAGATGGACCGCCTCGTCGCCACCGGCGTCGACCTCGACCACCACGTCGAACAGACCGAGAACGGCATCGTGCTGCATGCCGTCGTCACACCCAACGAGGTCTCGGGCCTCGAGGCCGGCGGCTACGCGGTCGGAAACGTCCTGTTCGACCCGGCGGACTCCGCGGACCGGGTGGGCGAGCGCGAGGCGACGATCGCCGCACACGTCGCCGACAACAAGGCATTCACGGCAGACCTGGTCGACGACCCGACCACCAAGGACATCAAGATCATTCGGGCCGACTACTACACGTCGGGGACCAACCAGGTCCTGTCGGTCGAGGCGAAGTGGGCCCAGGGCCAGACGTCGACCAGCGCGCTGACCGTGCAGCGGGACAGCGGGCCTGGCACGGCGATGGGCTCCGGCGGCTCGCAGAGCATCTCGCGGTTCGTGGACGCCGGGGTCTACCTCTACCACCGGGGCGCCTCGACGATCGCCACCCGCCCGGACCGGATCCAGATCACCAGCCCGACCGGGGACGTGGCCAACGTCCAGGTCAAGGAGTGGTTGCCGGTCCCGGCGGAGTCGCCGGAGGGTCCGGGATACCAGAAGGACTTCGTCACCAGCTACCTGACCCCGACCGAGCTCTACAACCGGATCAAGGCGCTCGCCGCCGAGTTCCCGCAGCTTGCCGAGATCGTCGAGCTGCCGAACAAGACCAACGGCTACCGCCGCAAGGCGCAGGCCGTGCTCGGCACCGCGAACGCCGGCCGGGTCGCCGTCGACTCGCGTGCCTGGGGTCACGAGGGCGGCAACGACATCTCCGTCGAGCTGGCCGACCCGGGCGCCGCCGACCAGCCGCTGTCCGTCAGCGTGACCGGCAACGACATCAGGGTGAGCCTGGCGACCGACGCCGGCGGCGCCGTGACCAGCACCGCCGCGCAGGTCGTCGCGGCCCTGAACGCCGGCGCCGGCTCCCTGATCGTGGCGTACACCTATCGGGGCAACACCGGTGCCGGTGTGGTGGCGACCGCCGCCCGGACGCCGCTGACAGACGGGCTGCGGGCGCCGGCCAGCGTCTCCCGTGATCCGCAGCCGGTCTACGCGATCCGGATCGGCAAGACCCGGGACGGCTCGAAGACCGGTGTGCTGGCCTACGCCCAGGAGCACGCCCGGGAGTGGGTGCCGCCGCTGGTCACCATCGAGACCGCGGAGCGGCTGCTGCGCAACTACGCGCACGACGGCAGGACCAAGCAACTGCTGAACAACCTGGACATCTGGATCGCCCCGTCGGTCAACCCGGACGGCGGTCACTACTCGTTCTACGACTTCAACTCGCAGCGGCGGAACATGACCAACCACTGCCCGCTGACCGGGTCCGCGGATGCCCTCGCCCGCAACTCCTGGGGCGTGGACAACAACCGCAACTACACCGAGTACAGCCTCTTCGACGGCTACTCGGGCGCGTCCGCGAGCTGCACGAGCGACACGTTCGCCGGGCCTAGCGAGCTTTCTGAACCGGAGAACAAGAACATCGACTGGCTGGCGTCCCGCCCGAACATCAAGTTCTCGATGAACCTGCACTCGTCCGGCAACTACTTCATGTGGTCGCCGGGCGCGTACGCCACCCCGGGCCGGATCTCGGCGCCGCGGCCGACGCTGGCCGAGGAGTCGTTCTTCTGGGGTGCCTCGTCCCGGATCCTCACGGCGATCAAGCGCCACCGCAACATGGCGGTGACGCCGGCCCGCACCGGCCCGATCTCCGACGTGCTCTACTCGGCGGCGGGCAACTCGGGCGACATGCTCTGGTACAAGTACGGCATCTACGCCTGGAACTTCGAGGTGGGCACGTCGTTCCAGCCCACGTGGGCGTCGGCGCACGAGGAGACGATGGAGTTCTCCAACGGCCTGGTCGAGCTGCTGCGGGTCGCCCGTGACTACTCCACCGATCACCAGCGTCCGGAGAGCTCCCTGTCGGTGACCCCGAGCGCGACCGAGGGCATGGTCAACGTCCGGTTCGACGTGACCGAGCCGGCCGCGGTCTTCTACACATTGGACAATGGAGCGCCGACCTACGCATCCACGTTGTACGGTTCCGCGGGTGTCCGCGAGGGCGGCGAGATCCTGAACCTGCCCGTCGGGACCAGGATCAACTGGTTCTCGGTGGACGCCGCCGGCAACGTGGAGAAGAGCTACGTTCCGGACGGCAGAGGCAAGAACTTCAACAAGGGCCAGGCCGTCCTGCCCATCGGTTAGTCCTGGTGGCCGCGGCACCCATCGGGTGCCGCGGCCGCTCTCTCCGAGCACCAGCGCGGGAGCGCGTCGATGTTATCGTCGATAGTCGTCGATGCCTCACTCGGGCAGCGTCGAAGGGAGCCCGCCGAGGCCACCACCGGCGACAGACCGAAAGGGAGACGATGACAGCTCGGCCGTCGCCACGCCGTACGATCTGGTCCCGCACTCTTCCCGTAGCCGTCGCGCTCGGGTCACCGCTCGCGTCCACGATGGTCGGTCCAGCGCCGGCCGCGGCCTCCGGCGCCGACCCCGCCAATCCCGTTGTCACCTGGGACCTGAACGCGCAGACGGCGATCTGGGACATCGCCGCCCAGCAGCCGAACGAGCAGGTGCGCAGCTTCGCGATGGTGAACGGCGCCGTCTACGACGCGGTGAACGCGATCGCCGGGACTCCGTACGAGCCGTACCTCGTCGCGCCGGCGGCCGGCGGGACCGAGTCGGTGGACGCGGCCGTGGCCACCGCCGCGCACGGGGTGCTCGCCAGCCTCTTCCCCGCCCAACAGTCGCGCCTGGCGGCACAGTACGACGCCGCGCTCGCCGCCATACCCGACGGGCGGTCGAAGCAGGGCGGCATCCGGGTCGGCAGCCGGGCCGCGGCCGCGATGCTCGCCGCCCGGCAGGACGACGGCGCGTTCGGGGACCAGCAGTGGGCCACCGGCACGCAGGCCGGTCAGTGGCGGCCGACACCGCCGCTGTTCCTGTCCCAGGGCGCGTGGACCGGGCACATGCGGCCGTTCCTCCTCCACCGCGCCTCGGCGTTCCGCACACCCGGGCCGCCGGCGCTCACCAGCGCCGCGTACGCCCGCGACCTGAACGAGGTCAAGCAGGTCGGCTCGGCTACGAGCACCGTACGCACCCAGGACCAGACCGAGGCCGCGCTCTGGTGGCACGACCGCCGATCCGTGAACTGGGAGATCAAGCGCCAGCTCGCAACGAGCCAGCGGCTGGACGTCCTGCAGACCGCCCGGTTCTTCGCGATGACCGACCTCGTCGTGGCCGACTCGGGTGTGGCCTGTTTCAGCCAGAAGGACGTCTGGAGCTACTGGCGCCCGGTCACGGCGATCCCGCTGGCCGACACGGATGGCAACCCCCGCACCACGGCGGACCCGGGCTGGACGTCGCTTCTCGTCACGCCGCCCTTCCCCGAGTACCCCTCCGGCCACGCCTGCGGCACCGGCGCGCGGATGTCGCTGTACCGCTACTTCTTCGGCCGCGACGACGTCACGTTCAGCGGCCACAGCGCCGACTCGGGTACGACCCGGCGGTTCACCAGCTTCTCGCAGGCACTCACCGAGCTCATCGGCGCCCGCGTCTGGGGCGGCGTCCACTTCCGCACCGCGGACGTCGACGGAGCGAAGCTGGGTGAGGACGTCTTCCGATACGCGGTGCGGCACCACTTCCGCCCCCGACCGTGAGCCCTTGGACAGTTACCGCTCGTGCCGCGGAACGGTAACTGTCCAAGGCTTCGACCACGAATCAGGCGGTGCAGGCGACGCCGTTGAGGGTGAAGCTCGTCGGCCTCGGGTTGCTGCCCGTGTGCGTGCCGTTGAAGCCGATGCCGGTCGACGCCCCCGGTGCCAGCGCGCCGTTGTAGGACAGGCTCGTCGCGGTGACCGCCGCGCCGGTCTGGGTGAACGTCGCCGACCAGCCCTGGCCGACCCTCTGCCCGGTGTGCGGGAACGTGAAGCCGAGGCTCCAGCCGTTGATCGCGGTCGTCCCGGTGTTGGTGATCGTGATGTTCGCGGTGAACCCGCTGCCCCAGTCGTTCGTCGCGTACGCCACCCTGCAGGCACCGGCGGCGGGCGGCGCCGACGTGGTCACCGTGACCGACGCGGACGCCGGGGAGGTGTTGCCGGCCGCGTCGACGGCCACGACATGGAAGGTGTACGCGGTGGCCGCGGTCAGCCCGGTCACCGCGAGCGTGGTGCCGGTCGGCGAGCCGACGAGCAGGCTGTTCTCCCGGTAGACCCGGTAGCCGGTGACGCCGACGTTGTCGGTCGACGCCGCCCAGCTCAGGGTCGCGCCGGTCGCGGTGACCGCCGACGCGGTCGGCCGGCCCGGTGCCGTCGGCGCGGTGGTGTCCGGGGTGGGCGCGCTGGGCTCGACGCCCCAGACCCGCCGACCACCGGCGTAGAGCGGCACGTTGCGGTTGGGTCCGGCGACGGTGCTGTACGACGGGTCGTTGGTCGGGTCCCAGGTGCCACCCTCCGGCACGCCGACCTTGAACTGCACCTCCATCCGGTGCTGCGACTGCCCGGCCGGGGCGATGGTGTGCCCGGTGCAGTCGACCTCGACGTACCAGACATCGCCTGCGACCTGGCGGGCCGTGGACGGCGACGGGCAGCCCTGGGTGTAGCCGGGGGTGACCACGACGCTCGTCGCGCCCTCGGCGCGGAAGTAGTAGCGGAGCTTCGCGTCGGTCAGGGCGCGGGCCGGGTACGCGGAGCGGTTGTAGACGATGGCCTTGAGCCCGGTGCCCCGCGGCTCGGCCTGCATCACCGTGGTCTCCACGGTCAACTCGTCGCGGTCCGGGGTCTCGGCGACCGGGAAGTTCGCGAGCGGGGTGCCGCCGTGCTTGGTCACCAGCGCGGCGAGCGCGGAGCTGAAGCCGGCGTTGTAGTCGGTGGCGACCTCGTTCATCACGTAGTCCGACCGGGTGTCGCTGTACGCGTCGTTGGCCGACGAGGGCCCACCCACCAGCGCGCCGTAGAGCACGTGCCGGGTCTCCTCGGGCACGGTCTGGCTGTCCCACCAGGAGCCGTGCGCGGTGCGGTGGTGCGGGTTCTTCGGCGAGTTGGCGCCGAACCCGATGACGTAGCTGGAGTTGCGCGGGTTGTCCCCGAGCGCGTAGTTGATCTGCCGCAGCGCGAAGTCCTGGTACCGGGCCTTGCGAGTGGCGTCGGTGAGCTGGTCGCCGTGCAGCAGGGCGACGAAGCTGGTGTTCGCCGCGTAGCGCAGCGCGCCCCACGAGTCGAGCACCGCCATGCCGCCCGGCGAGTACGGCACCCGTTGCCCGTTCACGCCGACGGTCCAGTAGTCGAGCCACCGGTTGGCGTCGTCCAGGTACCTCTGCTTGCCGGTCAGGCGGGCCAGCAGCACGTACGCGCCGTACTGCTTGTTGTCCCAGGCGATCGTCCACTTGTAGGACTTGGTGGTGGTCTGGTTCTCGTTGCCGAGCAGGTCGTACCCGCTCTCGGCCTTGGCGAGGTAGCTTGCGTCGCCGGTGGCCCGGTACAGCCAGATCGCACCCCAGACCAGCTCATCCTGGTAGCCGCTCCACGACCGGTAGAAGTTGGTCGCGTCGGTGATGCACTCGTGGTAGCTCTTCCGCACCGTGTCGGCGAACGTGTAGAGCTGCCTCGCGTGGCCGAGCAGCTTGTCCGCGTACGCGGCGTCGGTAGGTCGGAAGACCATGGACGACGCGGCCATCGCCGCCGCGGTCTCCCCGGCCAGGTCCGCGCCCCCACAGCTCGCATCGATTTTGTACGCGGGCCGCGCCATCGGCAGCACCTCGGCCGGACCCCACCACTTGTGGTCGGCGTCGCCGTTGCCGGTCTGTCCGTAGAGGACGTTCGGTGACGGGTGCGCCCTGACGAAGTAGTCGTTGACGAAGCGCAAGTTGTTGAGCAGGTGCGGGAGCTGCCCGGAGGCCACGTAGCCGTCCCGGTACTCGACCGCGCCCCAGGCGAGCATGGTGGCGCTGAACGCCATCGGGAAGCCGAACTTGACGTGGTCGCCGGCGTCGAACCAGCCGCCGGTCAGGTCGAGCCCGACGTCGGCGCCGTCGGTCAACGCGGAGTCCCCGCGCCAGGAGACGCGGTTCCAGGAAGGCTTGGGGCCGGACTGCTGGGCCTCGTAGAAGAGGAGGGACTTCTGCAACGCCTCGGCATAGTTGAAGGCGGGCGCGGCGGCGACGGCCGCGGAGGCGGGAGCGGCGACGGCGCCGAGGGTGAGCCCGGTGACCAGGGCCGCAGCGGCGGCGAGGACACGGCGTGGCCACGGCTCGGACCGCGCCGGCCGGAAGCGTCTGACGTGGTGCATGACGGCTACTCCTGTCGGGGTGGTGGGCCTCGGGAGCGCTCCCATGGATAGACGACAATGTAACGGGGACGTCATCCTTTGTGAAGGGACGTGCCGGGAACGGATCGGAGGCGTTTGATGGCAGCCAGTGGGCCGTTCGACACACTGACCGCGGCGCTCGGGGGCCTGTTCGTCGCGCACTGTCTGGCGTCCGTGGCCAGGTTCGGCGTCCCCGACGCGCTCGACGACACGCCGCGGACGGCCCATGAGTTGGCCGACATTACCGGGGTGGATCCCGAGGCCCTCGGTCGTGTGCTTCGCCTCCTCGCCGCCCATGGCGTCTTCGCGGCCGGCGACGACGGCTTCGCCCACACCGGCGCGTCGCGCATGCTCCGTTCCGACCATCCCCGGTCCTGGCGTGACTTCGTGGCGACATTCGGAACCGAACGCACCGCGAGGCAACTGGGTTACTTCGACTACTCACTCCAGACTGGACTGCCGGCCACGAACAAGCTGAATCCGGACGGGTTCTTCGCCATCCTTCAGAGTGATCCCGAGGCGGGCCGGGTCTTCGACGCCGCGATGGTCTCGAAGGCGCGCATCCAGGTTGCCGGTGTCCTGGCCGCGTACGACTTCTCGGACCGCGGAACGATCGCCGACATCGGCGGCGGCCAGGGACACCTCCTGCGGGCGGTGCTGGACACGGCCGAGCGAACGCGCGGCATCCTTTTCGACCTGCCCCCGGTGATCGAGCGGGCCGCGGCGATCGCCTCGGACCGGCTCACCCTGCGAGCCGGCGACTTCTTCAGGGACCCGCTGCCGGTCTGCGACACCTACCTGCTCATGGACGTGATCCACGACTGGGACGTCGAGCGGGCGACGGCGATCCTGACCGCCGTACGGAAGGCGGCGCCGCCGCACGCGCGGCTGTTGCTGGTGGAGAGCGTCATCCCCGACGACCCCGGGCCCGACTGGTCCAAAGCGATGGACATCATGATGCTCATCCACACCGGGGGCAGGCAACGCACCTACGGCGAACACGAGTCGCTGTTGCGGACCTGCGGTTTCCGGCTCGAGCGTGCCGTCGCGACGACATCAGACGTCTCGATCCTCGAGGCGGCGTGCGCCCGACCCGGAGTACTTAGCGGCTAACCGCTTCTCGCCGCCTTTCGAGGCGCGGTCTTCTTGGCCGCCTTTCGAGGCGCGGTCTTCTTGGCCGCCTTGGTCGCGGTCCCGGTCGACTTTCGAGGCGCGGTCTTCGTCGACTTTCGAGGCGCCGTCTTCTTCGCCGCCTTGGTCGCGGTCCCGGTCGACTTTCGAGGCGCGGTCTTCGCTGCCTTTCGAGGCGCGGTCTTCTTCGCCGCCTTGGTCGCGGTCTTCGTCGACTCTCGGGCCGCGGTCTTCTTAGCCACCTGGGTCGCGGTCCTGGTCGACTCCCGGGCCGCGGTTTTCTTCGCCACCTGGGTCGCTGTCCTGGTCGACTCCCGGGCCGCGGTCCTCTTCGCCACCTGGGTCGCGGTCCTGGTCGACTCCCGGGCCGCGGTCTCCTTCGCCACCTCGGTCGCGGTCCTCTTCGCCACCTGGGTCGCGGTCTTCGCCGACTGTCGGGCCGCGGTCTCCTTCGCCACCTCCGTCGCGGTCTCCTTCGCCACCTGGGTCGCGGTCCTCGTCGACTCCCGGGCCGCGGTCTTCTTCGCCACCTGGGTCGCGGTCTTCTCTGACTCCCGGGCCGCGGTCTCCCTTGCCACCTCGGTCGCGGTCCTGGCTGACTCTCGGGCCGCCGTCTCCTTCGCCACCTCGGTCGCGGTCCTGGCTGCCTCTCGAGCCGCCGTCTCCCTCGCCACCTGGGTCGCGGTCTTCGCCGACTCTCGCGCCGCCGTCTCCTTCGCCACCTCGGTCGCGGTCCTCGCCGACTCTCGCGCCGCGGTCTCCCTTGCCACCTCGGTCGCGGTCCTCGCCGACTCTCGCGCCGCCGTATCCCTTGCCACCTCGGTCGCGGTCCTGGTCAACTCCCGGGCCGCCGTCTCCTTCGCCACCTCGGTCGCGGTCCTGGCTGACTCCCGAGCCGCCGTCTCCTTCGCCACCTCGGTCGCGGTCCTGGTAGCCACCTTGGCTGATTCCTCGTCGGGCGACTCGTCCTCGTCGGTCCGGTCGTCCCGAGCCAGCTCGTTCTTGGCCTTCTCACCATTGGCCTGGCTGCCGTCTTCCGAACCGTGGCCTTCGGCGCCGCCCTCATTGACGGACTTCCTGCCATCGCGGGAACCGCCGTCGCCGTACTCGGTGAGTCTGTCCGTGAGTTCATCCATCCGCGCATTCACGATGGACGCAGCTTGGTCGGCGAGCGCGCCCACGAACTCCCGCAGGCCCGCGAACAACTTGCCGCCCGTTGAACCGTTTCCGTTACCGCTCGTACCCTGGCTCACGTCGTCCCCTCCGGAACCCCGCATCGACGCCGCCCGTTCGGTGAGGCGGTCACGTGCCGGCGGCGCGCGCGAAGACGCCGATGAGGGGTCGCCCCGGCGGTTGCCGGCGCTCCTCGCGTCTACGGCCGCCTACCCGCGGTCGGCGCGGCGAAACGCGGCTCGTCGCCACTTCGGTCGTCAGGGCCGGGCGGGTCAGCGGGCCGCGACGATGTCGTCGGCATCGGTGCTGTAGGCGAGGTCGCGCTGCGCCCGCAGCGCGGCGAGGCGTTCCTCCAGCGTCGCGGCGATCTGCTCGTACGTGTTGGCGCCGAGGACGATCCGCTTCGGCGCCGGGGACACGTCGACGGACTCGGCGACCGCCCGGGCCGCCTTCGCGGGGTCGCCCGTGATGAGCCGCCGCAGGACCTCGGGTTCGACGTCGGCGCCGAGCATGCCCCTTACCTGACCGACGATCGTGTCGCGGTAGGCGTCGAGGGGCTCGGCCAGCGCCAGGTTCCGGTTGAAGTTCGTACGACTGCCGCCGGGCTCCACGAGGGTGACCTCGATGCCGAACGGCGCCACCTCCAGGGCGAGGGACTCGTAGAAGCCCTCGACGCCGAACTTGGTGGCGTTGTACAGGCTCATCCCGGGGTCCGGCACCTGCCCGCCCGAGCTGGACATCTGGATGATCCGGCCGCCGCCCTGGGCGCGGAGCGGCGGTACGACGGCCCGGGCGAGTTGGATCGCGCTGACCAGATTGACGTCGAGTTGGCGGGCGAGCAGCTCGTCGGAGACTTCCTCGGCGGCGCCGAGCAGGCCGAAGCCTGCGTTGGAGACCACCACGTCGACGCGGCCGAGGGCGGTGAAGGCGTCGACGACGACGCGGCGCAGCGCCGGGGTGTCGGCCACGTCGAGCGTGGCGGCCCAGAGCCGGTCGCCATGCCGGTCGGCCAGCCCGGCCAGCGCCTCCGGGCGCCGCGCGGTGGCGGCCACGCGGTCACCACGGTCCAGCAGCAGGGTGGTCAACTCGTACCCGAATCCCGATCCGGCTCCGGTGATGAACCAGTTCTTCATGATTGTCCGATTCCCTGAGGTTAATAGCTCTTACCAGGTAAGTGTCATTAACCTTACTCGCGCGACCGAACCCGTCAAGCGCCCTCCTATCCATCACCACGGTGACCTGCGCGACGCCTTCGAGGCGGCCGCGCTGTCCTTGACGCCATGTCCGGGCCGAGGGACTTCAGATCGCGCTACCCCCGCCTGGCCGAGGCCGGCACCGCGGTTCCGGCGGTCCTGACCGAGCCGGCCGGCCGGCTCCGCGACGGCTCGGCCGACGCGCTGGCCCGAAGGCTCTTGACCCGCGTGCGCACCGCGATCGCGGAGGCGGACCTACCGCCTACCCATGGGCTCGACGGCGAGGCGACGGACTACACGAAACGGGTCGTCGAGGCCAACGACGGCGTGCCGGTCGACATCGTCCTAGACTCGATCGGCGGCCGGGTGTTCACGGCGCCATCCTGTCGGACCGCAACGCGAGCGTGACGGGCCTCTGGTTGCGGCCGGCGTTGACCGTCCCGGGCACGTACGCGGAGCCGTTGATCTCGGGACACATCAGCAGTTCGACGCTTTTTGAAAGGGTCGGGAGGATCGGCGATCCAGTACGCGAGGCCGCCAAGCCCGCACGCGGCAACGACCAGGATCGTCTGCACAGCCATTCCGGTCTCGCCGTCAGCGGCGATCTGTGCAGCGATCGAACCGGCAACCGCCGCGGCACCGCACACCGCGATGGAACGAGAACGCCGAGCCACGACGGAAATGCTAGCCGCCGCTCGCCACCCCCCGGACGTCCTGTCGCGAGGTCCGGGCGACCGTGGGGTCCGAGGCCGGTGCCCCGGACCCCACGGGGGCGTCAGCCCTGACCGCCCAGGTACATCGCGTTGAACAGGAACCTGTACGTCCCGTGTGACTGGGCGCGGTGCTGCGGCTTGAAGCCGATCATCACCACCTCGCCCTGGCCCAGCTTGGAGGTCACCACCGCCGGCTTCCCGCCGATGAGGTCCTCGCCCAGCAGGAACCCGCTCTTCAGGATGTTCGTCGTCGGCCAGGTCGCGGCCACGCTGACGCCCTGCGCGCCCTCGTTGACCTGGAACACCGGACTGTCCGAGACGAACGCCGCCGTCGTCGGGGCGAAGCCCGAGGCGACCGGGTCGTTCGCGTCGGTGCCGAGGTTCAGGACCGAGCCGGGGATGTTGTACGTCGTCTCCTCGACACCCGCCGACACGTCCTTGACCGGCACGCCGAACGCCTGGATCGGCAGCTGCGCCGCCCGGTTCAGCGTGACGACCGTGCCGCCGGCCTCCACGAACGTCTTCAGGTTGGCCACGCCCGCGTCGGTCATGCCGCCCGTGTACTCGGCCGGCAGCGAACCCGCCGCCCGGCCGTTGCGCATCGAGTTGTACGTCGCGTCCGGCAGCACGATCGTGTCGAACCTGGACTTCAGGTCGCCCGCGCGTACGCCCGCGTTGTCCAGCCTCTGGAAGCCGAACTTGAACTGCTCGAGCACGTAGCGGGTCCAGCCCTCGTCGTAGTTGTTGAACCCGTCGTACAGACCGATCCGGGGCGCCTTGAGCTCCGACAGACCGGTCGGCGCGGCGTCGACCGCCGCGATCGACAGGCCGAGTTGCCGGGCGAGCCCGGTCACCCGGTCGCCGGTGCCGCGGTCGGCCTTGACGAGGAACGTGCCGGCCGGCAGCTTGCCCGTCCGGGTGGTGACCTCGCCGCCGCTGCGCCAGACCTGCTCACCCGCGGCGAGCAGCGAGTTGACGGCGGTGGAGCTGTCGTTGACGCGCGGGTCCAGGGCGTACGAGTGCCTCGGCGCACCCGTGACCGTCCCCGCCGGCGCCTTCGGCCAGTCGACCGACGCGGTGTTGACCCGCACGGCCTGGTCGAGCTTGTCGACCGTGACACCCATCTGGAACGACAGCGTGTAACCCGTGATGTCGTACGGCGGTTCGAGCGGCCCGCCCGGGTAGAGCCGCCGATCCGGGTACACCTGCGGGTTGAGCAGGTCGAGCACGGCCGCCCGGTAGGGCTGGGCCTCCCGGACAACATAACTGCCGGCCGGGTACGTGCGACCGTCCACAGTGAACGAGGACAGCGCCCGCTCCACCTGGATGTTGTTCCACCGCAGCTTGTCGACGAGCTTGGTCGCGGTCGGGAAGTCGGCCTGGTCGGCGGGGATCACGTAGGTGGTGCTGCCACCGTTGCGAGCCCCGTCGCGGGCCATCTGGTACGCGCCGTACAGCCAGCCCTCGCGGTCGTCGCTGGCCTGCCGGAGCATCGCCCACGACGCCGAGACGATGTAGGCGCAGCTCTGCGACAGGTGCCACTCACCGCCCTTCCACGGGCTCGGGTAGAACACCGACGGCTGGCTCGTCGACGTGCCGTCGGCGAACGTGGCCGGGAAGTCCTTCGGGTCGTACACCCGCGGGGTCGCCGAGGCGTGCGCCGTCTCGGTCAGGATGCCGATCTGGTTGTGGTAGTACGGCGCCGTCCGCGCGCCACCGTTCCACCAGATGTCGTACGACTGGCGGGCCAGCGCGCCGACCTTGCCCTCGCGGTCGAGCCGCTGGCCCATCGCGTCACCGATCAGGTTCACACCGCGTACGACCTGCGGGTTGATGTTGGGGTTCAGCGGGTCCTCGTACGGCGGGATGCTGATGCGGGCCGGGAAGACCGCCGTCTGGTGGACGTTGTGCATCATCTGCGGCAGCCACTCGTGGAAGAGCTGCCGGCCGACGTTCTGGGTCTCCCGCAGGTTGAACATGTACCAGTCGCGGTTGTTGTCGTGCCCCGCGTACTTCTGGTAGAGCTCGGGGAAGCCGGCGTCCTGGTACGGCCCCCCGAGATTCTTCCTGTACCAGTCGGCGACCTTCGTGCCGCCGTCCGGGTTGACGTTCGGCACCAGCAGCGTGACGACGTTGTCCCGAACCTCGCGCGCTTCCGGCGTCTCGCTGGTGACGAGGTCGTACGCGAACTGCGGCGCGGTCTGGTGCCCGGCCACCTCGGTCGAGTGGATCCCGAAGTCGACCCAGGCGATGGTCTTGCCCTCCTTGGCGAGGTTACGGGCGACCGAGTCGGGGAGCTTGTCACCCTGCGACAGGCGTACGGAGATGTCCTTGTACCGCCTGAGGTTCTTCTCCTGGAGGTTCTTCTCGGACGAGACGACCGCCATGAGCTGCGGGCGCCCCTCGGAGGTCCTGCCGATCTCCATCAGCTTCATGCGGTCACTGGCGGCGTCGAGCTTGCGGTAGTACTCGGCGATCTGCTCGTACGTGGCCAGCTTGTAGTCGGTGCACGGCACGAACCCGAGCGTCGACTCCGGCTTGGGGATCCGCGACGTACCGGTCGCCGAGGCCGACGCCGACGCCAACGCGGGGACGGCCAGCAACGCGAGAGCGATGGCGGCGGGCAGGGTCCTTGATCTTCTTCGATTCACCAGAAACCCTCTGCTCTGTCGTTGAACAACGGGGTCCGGTAGGGCGGCCGCTCCACAGGATTCCTTCGATCTAAGGACGTGGAGCGACCACATTGACCATACAGACATCGACGTTGAGGAAAACTTGAGGATATCGATGGGTTGGTCGGGTCGCTGGAAGCCGCCGCCACGAGCCATGAGCCATGTGCAAGGGCATCACCGGGGTACGGCTACCGAGTCGCCTACGACCCGTCCGCGGTGTTTACGGTCGCGCGGCAAGAGGTCCGTTACGGGCGGAGGGTGATCTTGCCCGTGGTGCGGCGGGCCAGGAGGTCCGTGAACGCGCGTGACGCGTCCTCCAGCGGATACGACGCCGAGACCAGCGGCTTCAGGGCGCCCGCCGCGACCAGCGCGAACATCTCCCCCAACGGTTCCGCGTACGTGCCCGGGACGGTCAACGCCGGCCGCAACCAGAAGCCCGTCACGCTCGCGTTGCGGTCCGACAGGAGGTCCGGGTCGACCGGCGGCACCCCCTCCCGGGACGCGTTGCCGAACGTGACCAGCCGCCCGAACGGCGCCAGCGCCTCCAGGCCCGCCGTGAACACCCGGCCGCCGATCGAGTCCAGGACGACGTCGACCGGAACGCCGCCGTTGGCCTCGACGACCCGTTTCGTGTAGTCCGTCGCCTCGCCGTCGATCGCGACGTCCGCGCCGAGGCTGACCGCCAGCGCGCGCTTCTCCTCCGTCGACGCCGTCGCGATCACCCGGCCCGCGCGGAAGTGCCGGGCCAACTGCACCGCCAGCGAGCCCACACCGCCCGCGGCCGCGTTGACGACCACCGACTCGCCGGGGCGGATCCGCGCGCTGCTGCGCAGCACGTGCCAGGCGGTCAGGCCCTGGACGAGCAGCGCGAGCGCCTCCGTGTCACCCACCCCGGCCGGCACCGGCACCGCGTCGTCCGCGGCGACGACCGCCTTCTCCGCGAAGCCGCCACCGCCGAAGGTCGTCGCCAGCACCCGGCGGCCGTCGGCGAGCAGGCCGACCACCTCCGTGCCCGGCACGAACGGCAACGACGGCGTCGGCCCGTACGTCCCCGCGACGCGGCTGGTGTCGGCGAAGTTGACCCCGGCCGCGCGCACGTCGACGAGCACCTGCCCGGCACCGGCGACGGGTGAGGGCACGGAGCGCAGGCGCAGGACCTCGGGCCCACCGAAACGCTCGCACACGACGGCTCGCATGGTTCCGCACCGTATCCCAGAACGGGCGACCCTTCAGCCCACGATCACCGTGAACGACACGGTGTACGCGTGGTCGAAGATCACCATCGCGTCGTCGCCGGGGCGCGCCGTGCGGCCGCCCTCCCCCACGTACCAGATCGTGTAGTCGTGGCCCGGCGCCGGCCCCGGCCAGCCCTCGGCGGTGAAGGTGAACGGCGCCGACACCGTCCCGCCGGCCAGGCCGACCGGCTGGATGGGGAAAACGGTCGCCATGCCCGGCGTGATCAGGCCGTTGCCACCGTCGGCGTCGAGCAGGTAGAGCCGGTCGACCGCCAGCGGCGGGCACCCGCCGTGCCGGGCCGTGACGTCGAACGCGCCCTCCCGCAGCGTCGCCGTCCACGAGGCGGCGCACTCCGACGGCATCGGCATCGGGAACGTCAACGGCGGGTCGGACCCGATGGTGCCGGGCACCGCACCGCCGTCACCACCCCGGTCGGCGAGCGTGACCGCGCCGAAGATGACCAGGATCGCGGTCACGAACACCGCGGCGACCGACAACGCGCGCCGCCGCCCGTCGAGCGGACGGTCGCGGGGCGCCGCGACGGGGGCGACGTCGGCCCGGCGCAGCACGTCGAGCAGCCCCGCGGTGAGGTCGGGATCGTCGTCCGCCCGGTACGCGCGGCGCACCAGGTCGCGGGTCGGGTCACTCATCGCCGTCCACCTCCGTCATCCGCTGGTAGTGCCGCACGTACGGCTGCAGCAGCCGGCGCGCCTCGGCCACGTGGCTGCGTACCGTCGACTCGGCGATGTCGAGATAGCGCGCGATGTCCGCGTGGCTGTCGTCGTGCAGGAAATAGAGCAGGGCCACCTGGCGGCGGCGCACCGGTTGGCTGTCGATGAGCCGGCGCACGGCACGTTCCAGGCCCAGCGTGTCGGTGACCCGGTCGATCTCCGGGTCGTCGGCACCGCTGTCCGGCGTGTCGGCGACGGTCTCGAACCGCGCGCTGACCAGCGCGTGCCGCCGCACGTAGTTCTTGGCGCGGTAGAACTCGGTGAAGTCCCGCGGCGCCGGCCCGACGCCCGGTGGCGCGGTGCCCCGCCGGTCCCTGATCATCCGCGCTCCCTCCGATCGGCGCCCTTGGTAGAGAGAGTCAGGAGGCCGCTATCTTGTCCAGACAGGACGTCGGACGGAGCGCATTCTTGACACCACAGCCGGTGAGACATAGCCTGCCGTCGAACTCGCAGGAAACTTTACTGTTTCGCTGGAGGACGTCATGCCCCGTCGCGCCGCCACCCTCGCCGCCGCCTCCGTCATCGTCGCCGCCGGGCTCGTCGCGGTCGCGCCCGCACCGGCCGGAGCGGCCGTGAGCCTCCGGTCCGTGGTCCCCGCACCCGCGTCCGTGCAGCCCGCGGCCGGTGTCACCCACACGCTGGCGCCGGGCGCCGCGATCCGCACCGCGCCGGCGGCGCAGGCCCAGGCGGTCGGCACCTACCTGGCCGGCATCCTGCGGCCGTCGACCGGCTACGCGCTGCCCGTCAGCACCACCACCGGCACCCCGACCGACGGCATCGCGCTGCTGCTCTCCGGCGCCGACCCGAGCGTCGGCGCCGAGGGCTACCAGCTCGACGTGACCGCATCGGCGATCACCGTCCGGGCGCAGACCCCGGCGGGCCTGTTCTACGGCGTGCAGACGCTGCGCCAGCTCCTCCCGGCCGCCGTCGAGGCCCGCACCGTCCAGGCCGGACCGTGGGAGGTCGCCGGTGGTCGGATCGTCGACCGGCCACGGTACGGCTACCGCGGCGCGATGCTCGACGTCTCGCGGCACTTCTTCGGCGTGGACGTCGTGAAGCGCTACCTCGACGAGATCAGCCAATACAAGATCAACACCTTGCACCTGCACCTGTCGGACGACCAGGGCTGGCGGATCGTCATCGACGCCTGGCCCCGGCTCGCGACCTACGGCGGCAGCACGCAGGTCGGCGGCGGGCCGGGCGGCTACTACACGAAGGCGCAGTACACCGACATCGTCGCGTACGCCGCCGCCCGGCACATCACGATCGTGCCCGAGATCGACATGCCCGGGCACACCAACGCCGCCCAGGCCTCGTACGCGGAGCTCAACTGCGACAACGTCGCGCCGCCGCTCTACACGGGCACCGAGGTCGGCTTCAGCTCGCTCTGCGTCGGCAAGGAGGTCACGTACACCTTCGTGCGCCAGGTCCTCACCGAGCTCGCGGCCCTCACCCCCGGGCCCTACCTGCACCTCGGCGGCGACGAGGCGCACAGCACCTCGGCGGCCGACTACCGCACGTTCATGAACCGCGTGCAGCCGTTCGCCGGCGCGCTCGGCAAGACCGTGATGGGCTGGCACCAGATCGGCCAGGCCGACCACACGCCGGGCAAGGTCGCGCAGTTCTGGGGCACGACCACCTCCGACGCCGACCTGACCGCCGCGGTGAGCAAGGGCGCCAAGGTCGTGATGTCGCCGGCCAACAAGGCGTACCTCGACATGAAGTACACCCCCGAGACGCCGCTCGGGTTGAGCTGGGCCGGCCTCATCGAGGTGCGCACCGCGTACGACTGGGATCCCGCGACCCTGCTGCCGGGCGTGCCGGCGAGCGCGATCCTCGGCGTCGAGGCTCCGATGTGGAGCGAGACCCTGACGCGCCTGTCCGACATCGAGTTCATGGCGTTCCCACGGCTGCCCGCGCTCGCCGAGATCGCCTGGTCGCCGCAGTCGGCCCGCACCTGGGACGACTTCCGGGTGCGGCTGGGCGCGCAGGGTCCACGGTGGACCGCGCAGGGCATCAGCTTCTACCGTTCGCCGCAGGTGCCCTGGGCCAGCACGCCGCCGGTCGGCGGCCGCGTCGAGGCGGAGTCGTTCACGTCGCAGTCGGGCGTGCAGATCGTCGCCGACCCGGCGGCCCACGGCGGCAACCGCGTCGGCTACATCGACAACGGCGACTGGATCGGCTTCTCGGGCGTCGACGTGGCGGGCCGCACGGGCTTCACCGCTCGCGTGTCGTCCGGGGGCACGGGCGGCACGCTGCAGATCCGGTCCGGCTCGGCCACCGGCCCGCTGCTCGGCTCGGTCGCCGTGCCCAACACCGGCGGCTACGGCTCGTACGCCGACGTGACGACGAGCCTGACCGCCGGCTCGGGCGCGCTGTTCCTCGTCTTCACCGGCGCGGGCGGCGGGCTGTTCGACGTCGACAGCTTCGCGCTGACCGGCGGCACGGCACCGACGAACCTCGCCCTGCGCAGGCACGCCACCGCCGACAGCCAGTGCGCGGCGAACGAGGGACCGGAGAAGGCGGTCAACGGTACGACCAACGGCGGCAACGCCGACAAGTGGTGCTCGGCCGGCACGACGCGGTGGTGGCGGGTCGACCTCCAGTCGAGCCAGAGCGTCGGCCGGGTGGTCGTCCGGCACGCGGGGGCGGGCGGCGAGAGCGCGAGCCTCAACACCCGCGACTTCGACATCCGGGCGAGCGTCGACGGCACGACGTGGACGACGGTGGCCCAGGTGCGCGGCAACACGGCCAACGTCACCACCAGCACCTTCGCCCCGGTCACGGCGCGTCACCTGCGGCTCGACGTGATCACCGCGACCAGCACCACGGACCGCGCGGCCCGCGTCTACGAGTTCGAGGCGTACGCCTCCTAGCGCGGCGGACGATCGCACCGCCCTGACCGGTTTGTCGGCCTATGAGGCGAACGGCACAGGCCGAAGCGGTGGCTCAGGTCCGCCTGGCCGAGCAGGCTTTACGTATGGCCTTCGACGTTGACCTGCCCTTCGATGCCGAGTTCGACGACATCCTGCGGGAGCGCCGCATCGAGACGGTCTTCCAGCCGGTCGTCTCGCTGGAGGACCGCCGGCCGGTCGGGTACGAGGCGTTCGCCCGCGGGCCCGAGGGGCGGTTCCGCAGCCCGGCGGCCCTGTTCGCCGCCGCGGCCGAGGTCGGCCGGTCCGTCGAGCTCGACGAGCTGTGCGCGCGGCTGGCGACGACCGCGTTCCGGCGGGCACGGATGCCCGGCCTCGCGCTGTTCGTCAACCTCAACCCCGACACGATCAGCGCGACCGGCTCCGACGACGGCGTCGCACCCGCGTACGCCGACCTGATGAGCGAGTCCGACGTCGTCATGGAGATCACCGAGAAGGCGGTCACCCGGCGGCCCGCCGGCCTGCTGGACGCCGTGCTCCAGGCGCGCCGCAAGACGGCGCGGATCGCCCTCGACGACATCGGTGTCGACCCCGCCAGCCTCGCCGCGATGCCGCTGATCAACCCCGACGTGATCAAGCTGGACCGGACCATCATCCAGAGCGCGTCGCCCGACTCGCACGTCATCAACGCCGTGCTGGAGGACGCCCGCAAGCGCGGGGCGCAGATCGTCGCCGAGGGGGTCGAGACCGACGAGCACGTCGAGGTCGCCCGCTCGCTCGGCGCCACCCTCGGGCAGGGCTGGCTGTTCGGCCGGCCCGGGCCGCTGCCCACGACGATCCACCTGTCGGACCAGCGACTGGCCCGGGTCGCACCGCGCGCGGTCGCGAAGGCGACCCCCTACGACGTGCTCGCCCGCACCGAGCCGGTGGAGCGGGTGACCGAGGCCCAGCTCGCCGCGCTGTGCGCCGCCGTCGAGAACGAGGCGGCGACCGCGCCCGCGCCCGCGATCCTGGTCGTCAACGTCGGCGACCTGCGCTACCTGCGGGACGACAGCCTGCTCGGGCACATCTTCGTCGCCAGCCGCGGCATCGAGGTGTTCCTGCTCGGCTACGGCGTGCCGTTCACGCCCGGCGGCCGGGTCCGCGGCATCCCCCTCGACGCGCGCGACCCGCTGCGCGACGAGCGGGCGACGCTGCTGGTGGGCAGCCACTACGGCAGCGGCGTGTTCGCCCGCCGGCACCGCGGCGGCGCGGACTTCGACGCCGGCACGTCCCATGAGTGGGACCGCGTCGTCGAAGCCACGCTGCCACTCGTCAGCCGTATGAAGAACGAGATCGACGCCCGCGCCGCCCGCGTGGAGGACGGCACGAAGGTCCGGCTGACACCGTACGTCGAGACCCAGGAGCGGTAGCTTCGGGGGTCAGTGGAGGCCGAAGGCGCGGACGATGGTTTGGGTGACCCCGTTGCCCGCGGAGTCGGCGGCGGTCACCCGGAGGGACGCGAAGCGCGCCTTCCGCGGTGCGTCGAGGCGGTAGCCGCCGCGGTCCGACAGGCGGACCCAGGTGGCGCCGTCGTCGTAGGAGACCTCGACGCGCGGTGTGCGCGGGGTGCCGCCGCCGGCGACCGAGACCGGGGTCAGGCCCACCGAGACCGGGGCGCGCTGTTCGACGGTGACGCCGACCTTCGCGTCGCGGCGCACGGATCCGTCGGCGTCCGGGTCGACGTCGTAGCGGATCTGCAGCAGCGGCAGCAGGTCCCGTTGGCCCGCAACCTTCGGGGCCGCGGAGGTGAAGGTCCATTCCGTCGTGGTCGAGGACGAGTACGCGCTGACCGACGCGTCACGCCGGTTCGCCACGACCAGGCGGTACGGCAGTGGACCGGCGCCGGGGGCCGTGGGGTAGAAGACGAGCCCGTTGTCGGAACGGCCGAGCTGGGTCCCACCCTGCCAGAGCGTCACGGTCTGGCTCGTGCGCTGCTGGTCCGAGATCGCCCCGACGTGGTCGGCGTTGCCGTAGCCGGGCACCTCGATCCGCATCTCGTCGCCCGTACGCGTCGGTCCGAGGAAGTTGTTGTTGAGGTAGGGCCGTTGGACGGGCGTGAACCAGACGTCGCGCGACACGCTGCCCGGTGCGTACGTCCGGCGGACGCCCCACAGGCCCAGCAGGCCGTCGTAGACCTCGTGGCCCCAGCGATTCGCGCCGTCGGTGCTGACCCAGTCGGTGCGCCGCCCACTGGCGGCCATCGGCACGTAGTTCCCGATGCCCCATTCGGTGTACGCCGGGAAGTCGTACCGCCATTCCTGGCCCTGTCCACTGGGGACGAACCCGGCGAACGTCTGGTCGATGCGCGCCAGGTTCCGGCCCGTGGCGTGGACGACCATGGTCTTGGGCAGGTCGTCGTGCCACGTGTGCACGAGGTCGTAGAGATAGGCCGGCGCCGGGTGCGACTCCGCGCGCAGCACCGCGTCGCGCCGCCGCGCCTGGGCGATCAGCTTCTCGCCCTCGTCGGCGCTGAGGAGCCCGACGTCGAGCGGAGTCTCCCCGAACCACAGGCTCTCCCGGCCGGGCCGGTCGTTGGCCACGAGCAGCAGCGTGGCGCCGGCGGCGGCCGCCGCCTCGGCGAGCGCGACCGGGTCCGCGGCCTCGGTGCGCCGGACGACCACGGCCTTGCCCCGCGCCCCCAGCCGGGCGTAGTCCGCCGGCGCACCGGCACCCGCGAAGACGAGCGGCATGGTCCGCGTCCCGTCGGGCAGCGCGGTCACGCCCCGCTGGCGCAGGACGTCGGTGTAGCCGGTCCCCCGCACGGACAGCGCCAGCGCCGGCTGTTCCTTGCGCCAGCGCGCGCCGAGGGTGAAGTCGCCGTGGGTCACCCTGCCCCGCGGCTGGACCCAGAGGCTGTCGACGCCCGTGCCCGCGAGCACGAAGTCGTGCAGGCGGCCGTCCGCGTGCAGCATCCGCGAGTACTCGAGCCGCAGGTAACTGGCGGCGCCGGGCTGCGGGGTGGTCTCGTCGACCAGCCGGACGTCGCCGGCGTCCAGCGTGACCGTGCGGTCCCCGGTGAGCGTGAAGTCGGGATCGCCGAGCAGCGCCAGCCCCTGCGAGCGCGGGCCGTGGGCGCCGGGCACGGCCACGAAGGCGAGCGCCGAGTAGTGGTCCTCCGGCGTCCAGAAGCTCGTCGTGCCGTCGACCGCGAGCAGGATCGGGTTCGGGTCGCCGGCCCGCAGCGCGATGACGAACGCCCACGCGGGCCGGCCCGCGGCGTCCTTGACGTCGACGGTCAGCCGGTGCGCGAGCGCGCCGAGCGAGACGGCGGTGTGCGCGGCGAGGGTGCCGTCCGGCGCGGTGGCGAGGATCTGGGCGGTGAAGCCGCTGGAACCGGCGGCCTTCGGGTCGATCGTCACGGTCACCGTCGCCGTGCCGCGCGGGGGCACGGTGACCCGGTCGGCCGAGAGCCGGAACGTGTCCGCGGGCACGCCGGGCGCCGCGATCGACAGGGTCAGGGTCACGGGCGAGACACCCAGATTGGTGTACGTCACCGGACGGCGCACCGGGCCGCCCTCGTTCTGGCCGGCGTACGCGGTGGCCGAGGCGAAGACCCCGGTACGGGCGGCGGCCGCCGCGTCCAACCGGCCGCTGCCGGCCTGGAACGCGCTGTAGTCCGGGGTCTGCCGGGCCGTGCTGGTCAGCAGGTCCTTGAGCTGGGCGCCGGTGAGGTCCGGGTGCTTCGCGGCGAGCAGCGCGGCGGCGCCGACCACGTGCGGCGTGGCCATCGACGTGCCGCTCATCGTCAGGTAGGGACCCTCCCCTTCGGACGTGTACTGCGACCGCGCGGCCAGGATGTCGACGCCCGGAGCGGTGATCTCCGGCTTGAGCGCGCCGTCGCCGACCCGCGGACCCTGGCTGGAGAACTCGGCCAGCCGGTCGTCGCGGTCCACGGCGCCCACGGTCAGGGCCGCGTCGGCGGCGCCGGGCGAGCTGACGGTGCCGGGGCCGGCGGTGTTGCCCGCCGCGATCACGAACAGCACGCCGGTCTGGGCGCTGAGCCGGTTCACCGCCTGCGACAGGGGATCCGTGCCGTCGGACGGCTCCTGCGTACCCAGGCTCATGTTGACGATCCGGGCGTGCTGCTCGACCGCCGCCCACTCCATGCCGGCGAGGACCTGGGAGTCCGTGCCGGAGCCGGAGTCGGCCAGCACCTTGCCGATGTGCAACCGCGCGCCGGGCGCGACGCCCTTCTCGGCACCGCCCGACGCGGCGCCCGTGCCCGCGATGGTGGAGGCGACGTGGGTGCCGTGGCCGCGGACGTCCTTGACGTCCTCGCCGGGGATGAAGCTGCGGGTCTCGACGATGCGGCCCGCGAGGTCGGGGTGGCCCTCGTCCACGCCGGTGTCGAGGACCGCGACGTCGACGCCCTGCCCGGTGTCGCCGCCGGCCCAGACCTCCGGCGCGCCGATCCGCGCGACCGACTCGGCCAGGTCCGGGTAGACCTTGCCGTCGAGCCAGATCCGCGCGATGCCGCCGGCGAACGCCGCGCCGCCCTTCGCGAAGGACGACGGTGTCCGCGTCACCGCGGTCCAGAAGTCGTCCGGCCGCGCCGTGATCGCGGCACCGTCGACGCTCGCGAGCGGCCGGACGAGCGTCGATCCCGCCGGGGCGGCGTTCGCGCGGAAGCCCTGCGACCCGGCGGCGTACGAGACGATCAGGGGCAGGTCGTCGCGGTGCGCGTCGTCGTAGCCGGCGGCGACCAGGTCGGTGACGTTGAAGAGCCGCCGGTCGAGCACGCCCTTCCCGAGGTAGGGCGCCGCCGCGTCCGGGTAGACGTACACGTCTCCCGCGGACTGGACGATCCGCGCGTCGGCGGGCCCGCCGTCCGGTCCCTCGACCGAGATCGTCCCTCCGCTGTCACCGGCGTCACCGGTCGCGTTCACCGTGACGACATCGCCGGTGATCAAGGTGATGGTGTGGGTCGCCGGGGCCGGGCGCCCCGAAGATCCGCCCGGCGCGGCCGACGCCGAACCGGCGGCCACCAGCGAGGTGAGCGACGTCGCGAGGCACGCGGCCGCCGCGATGGCCCGACGTGTGCGTGATGTACTCAACGGCGGGATTCCTTCCTGTGCGGGAGCAACCGGCCGCGCCATCGGCACACCGGAATGGCCGAACACTCCCAGCCGTCGATGCCCGCCACAAGATCCGCTCGTGGCTGCTCACTGCCAGATGGCACAATCTCGACAATGGAGCTCGCAGTCCTGGGGTTGTCCGCCGACGAGGAGCGGGCCTACGAGGCGCTGGTCGCCCTGCCGGGGTCGACGGTCGCCGCGCTCGCCGACCACCTGTCGACACCGGCGGGGCCGTTGCGGCGGACACTGCTCGCCCTCGAGGCGAAGCACCTGGTGGCCGGGAGCGGCGACCCGGCGCGCTACCTGGCCGCTCCCCCGGACATCGCGATCAACCTACTCGTGCAGCTACGGGAACGCGAGCTGAGCGCGGCGCGGGCGAAGGTGCACGCGCTGGCGGAGATCCACCGCAGCGCGCACCGGACGAGCCCCGAACTCGTGATCGAGCAGCTCACCGACCGGGAGACGATCGCCGCCGCCGTCGCGCACCTGGAGTCCGAGGCGCACCACCAGGTCCGGGTGTTCGACACGCCGCCCTACTACGAGGTGCCCGGCGGTGCCGGTGCGGCGCGCAACACGCAGGCGCAGATCGCCCGCCACCAGAACGACGGCGTGGCGCACCGGGTGATCTACAGCCTGGACGCGGTGACCTGGCCGCAGAAGCTCGAACGGGACATCCTGCCGGCGGTACGCGGCGGCGAGGAGGCCCGCACGCGGCGGACCCTGCCGATCAAGCTGATCATCCGCGACGACCAGGACGCCCTGATCCCGTTCGACCTCAGCCGCACGGGCCTGCAGGTCGCCTACCTCGTCCGGCGCTCCCCGCTGCTGACGGCCCTCGAAGCGTTGTTCGAAGGCGAATGGGCGCAGGCCGCCCCGCTCGACGCGCCGTTCGGCGGGGCCCGCGCGCCGGACGAGGAGACCCGCTCACTGCTCACGATGATGATGGCGGGCCTGACCGACACGGCCATCGCGCGCGTGAACGGCTGGAGCACCCGCACCACGTACCGCCGGCTCCAACGCCTGATGACGGAGTTGGGCGCCTCGAGCCGCTTCCAGGCGGGCATCCTCGCCGAGCGCCGCGGCTGGCTCTGACCGCCGAGGGAACCTTTCGCCGGCCGGGTTCGTCGCCATCATGAAGGCCACGAACGAACGGATTGGACGGCGTCCTTGAGCCATCGAGAGCTCATCCACGACCTGTACAGGGCCAGCTACCAGCGGCTGGTGGTGCAGCTCCACCCCGTGACCGGCGATCTCGGCGAGGCCCAGGAGGTCGTGCAGGAGGCGTTCGTCAAGCTGCTCGCGGCCCCGGCCCAGGTGGCCGCGCTGGACAACCCCGAGGCGTGGCTGCGCACGGTGGCGGTCAACCTCGCCCGCACCCGGCACCGCCGCGGGCGGGTCATGCGACGGCTGCTCGGGCGGGCCCGGGCCGGGGCCGACGACGTGCCCGGCGCCGGGCCGGACCACGTCGCCCTGATGGCGGCGCTGCGCGCGCTGCCGGCGGGGCAGCGCGAGGCGATCGCGCTGCACTACCCC
>NZ_BONE01000013.1 GCF_016862555.1 Asanoa siamensis
GCGCCCCGGGACGTCGCCAAGCTCCACCTTGGTTCGACCGACAGCCCCGCCCTGGCGTTGGGCGCCGGAGTAACCGCCCCGGCAGGCTCTGAGCTCGAGCATCGACTGATTGCGGCGGTCCTCGGAGGGCAATGTTCGGAGGTCGAACCGTACACCGCGAGCGGCATCGCCGGCGACCTGATCAAGGTTCTCGCACCCGCGCGTTTTCTTACCATGGCCGCCGGAGGACAGACAAACTTCTATCGAGTGCAGGTCGGTCACCGGCATGGCCCAGGTGCCATCCTCGAAAGCGCTCGGCTGGTCGCGGAGCAACGCCTGTGCGGACGTGATGCGCGTTTTGAGAGCGTGTTGGGTTCGTTGCGGCAAGGCCCTGGGACATCGATATGGAGCGACACGGCTCGCGCGGTAGCCTCGGTGTACGGTCCTTGCTGGCTAGCGACCGAGATCGCGACAATCGGCGCGGTTGTCTCCGAGTTGGAAGAGATCACTCGGGGATGGCCACCTCGAGAAGGTGTCCCGTTCGGCCCGAACCCGGATTACGCGTGTCTGGCACAGGCGCGCCTTGGGCGGAACGACTCGACGTGGTGGCAGCGGCAATACGACATGATCTACGACGACCTGTCGAGGGCGAGTTGGTGTCTGGCATTGATCGCTGTCGCGTCCGAGGACGCGATCCTCGCCAATATCGAGCGACTGGATGCGTTGGCAACGCAACTGCCGAGCGAAGAACGGCAGGCGTTGGTCCTGACTTCGAGCCGGCTCGGTGCGTCGACGATCGGGCGTCGTCTCGAGCCCGACCTCCTGAAGCGGATCGGCCCGCGTTCGACGCTCACCGCTCTGCTCATCGCGCACCACTGCAGCCAGACTCAGACGAGCAAAGAAGGTGCGATCTATCTCGATCCGATGACCGCACTATCCGATCAGCAGCTCGCCGACATGGGAGCGTTTGGTCTCGCTGGGTGGCCAGCACTGCACGGACTCAGTGCCCGGATGCGCACCGAACCAACGGATGGCCTGCTAGCCGGCCTGCGGGCGCACGGCCCTCATGCAGTGGTGACGCTTCCCGAGATGGCTACTCCCGCACCGCGCGAGCTGCTCGTGAAGATTCTCGAAGCTCCTGCCGCGTATCCGCTGGCGTGGCTCCTCGCAGCGGAGAATTTCGTGGCCAGAAGTCACCAAGATCGCCCGTTGTTGGAACTGGCCCGGGCCGAAAGCTGGTTTGCCGACGCCGCCTAGGGCGGACACGGCACCGCCATCTTCGGTCCTCGACCTTTATCGGCTGTGGTCCCCGAGGGAGCATGGGCACGTTCGCATGTCGTGGGCGCGACCGTGCGGGCCGTCGTGCCCACCGCTAGGACGAGAGCGCCCGGCTCAGGCCGCGGAACTCCGCCACCAGGCGGTCGTCGCAGCGGACCGTGACGTCGTAGATGCCTGACTTGCCCGCGCGGTGGCGTTCCTGTGCCGTCGCCGTCAGCCGTTCGCCCTCCCGGGCCGCCGAGACGAAGACGATCTCGGCCGACGCCGCCACCGTGACCGTGCCCGGGTAGTTGCAGGCGCCCGCGAACGCGGAGTCCGCCAGCAGGAAGACGTAACCACCGTGGGCCATGCCGTGGCCGTTGACCATCTCCGGGCGGATCGTCATCTCCAGGATCGCGTGGCCCGGCTCGAGGAGGACCACCGACATTCCGAGCGAGGAGGACGCCCGGTCGCGGGCGAACATCTCCGTGGCACCGTCCATGACCCGCACCCTATGCGCATTCCGGCATTCGGCGCGCGCGAGCGGCGGCGGATAACGTTATCAAGCAGGCGGCGCCGGCAACTCGCCCGAGCCGCGGGCGATCAGTTCCACCGGGACCGTCACCGTCTGGACCGGGCGGGACGGGTCCGCCGCGCGGGCCACCAGCAGGTCGATCGCCGTCCGGCCGATCACCGCGCTGTTCTGCGCCACCACCGTCAGCGCCGGCCGCAGGATGTCGGCCAGGGGGAAGTCGTCGAACCCGACCACCGCCAACCGGCCCGCGTCGGCACCCAGATAGCGCAGCGCCTCGATCGTCGTCGCCACGTTCCCCGTGATCAGCGCGGTCGCCGGCGCCGGCCCCGACAAGACGGCGGCCAACGCCGTGGAGACCCGGGACGCCGTCACCACCCCCGGGAAGACCATCCCCGACAGCGGCCCCCCGCTCGCCGCCACGCACGCCCGGAACGCCGCCGCCCGCTCGCGGCCCGTGAATATCCGCTCGTCGTCGCCGATGTAGGCGATCCGCCGGTGGCCGTGCACCGAGAGCTGCCGGTAGGCCATCCCGATGCCGGCCGCGTTGTCCGAGAGCACCGCGTCCGCCGACACCCCGGCGCACGGCCGGTCGACCGCCACCACCGGCAGGCCGGCGGCGATCTCCGGCGCCAGGTAGTCGTGCGTCAGCCCGATCGGCTCGATCACGATCCCGTCGACCCGCCGCCGGCACATCGACAGCACCGCCTCGCGCTCCCGGGCCTCGTCGTCCTCGGTCGACATGGCCAGGACAGCCAGGCCGCGGGCCCGGGACGCGTCGTCGACCGCGGACAGCACCGGGTGCGCGTCGGCCAGGTTGCGGACCGCCGCCCCCACCGTGCCGCTCGTGCCCCGGCGCAACTGCCGCGCCCGCTCGTCGGGCGCGTAGTCCAGCGCCGATATCGCCGCCTGGACCCGGCTGACCAGGTGCGCGCCGACCGTCGGGTCGTCGTTGACGACCCGGGACACGGTGCGCAGCGCGACCCCGGCCTCGCGGGCCACGTCCCGCATGGTCGGGCGCTTCCGCCGCGCCACCCCGCCCACCCGATCGGTCATCGCCTGATCCTCCTCTTCGGACGCTCGTCGTGCTCGCCCGAGCATCCGGACAACACCCTTGACACGAGAACGAAACTTCCTATGCTTCCGAGATAACGTTATCCCACGCTGATCAACTTGACTAGCCCGTACCCCTTCCCCAGGAGGACCCCTTGATACGGAAGCCGCTGCTCGCGGCATGCGTCGCCGGTCTCCTCGCCTTCACCGCCGCATGTGGAAGCGGCGAAGGCGGAGGGAACGAAAGTGGCGAGACCGCGCTGACGTACCTGGTCTTCGAGACCCCGAGCCTCGACGCGAAGTTCTGGGACGACTCGATCGCCGCCGCCACCGCGCAGACCCCCGGCGTCAAAATCAACAAGATCGTCGCGCCGAGCACCGACCGCGACGGATACGCCAAGCAGCTCCAGCAGTCCGGTCAGTTCCCCGACCTGCTGCAGTCGATCACACCGTCCAACTTCGTCGGTGCGGGCCTGCTCAAGCCGTACGACAAGACCTGGATCGACGCGAACTTCCTGCTCCCGTCGGCCAACTCGCTCAAGGGCGAGGTCTACATCCCGCCGACCAACTCGCAGATCGTCCCGCAGGTCTACTACAACAAGAAGCTGTTCACCGACGCCGGCATCAGCGCGGCGCCGAAGACCTGGGCCGAGTTCCTCGACGCCTGCGCCAAGCTCAAGGCCAAGGGCATCAACCCCATCGAGCTCGGCGGCGCCGACCCGTTCGCCGCGAGCATGCCGCTGGTCGGCATCATCAGCGCCGACATCCTCGGCAAGAACAAGAACTGGCTGCAGAACCGCTACGCCGACAAGGTCAAGTTCGCCGACCAGGACGTGGTCGCCGCCGTCAGCAAGTACCGGACCCTCGTCACCAGCGGTTACTTCGACAAGGGCGCCCTGGGCGTCAAGTACGCCGACTCGATCACCCGGTTCACCACCGGCAAGTCCGCCATGTACCCCATGGGCAGCTGGTTCCTCGGCTCCGTACCCAAGGACACGGCCGACAACTTCGGCTCGTTCCCCTGGCCGACCGACAGCGGCGACGTCGTCGTCCCGTTCGTCGGCGGCGGCTCGATGGCCATCTCCGCGAAGGCCAAGGACACGGCCAAGGCGGAGAAGTTCGGCCAGGCCTGGTCGCTGAACACAAAGAACCTCAAGGCCCTGATCGAGACCGACGGCGCCTTCCCGATGATCAAGGGCAAGACCCTCGAGGACTACGGCGTGACGGTCACGCAGGTCTTCAAGGACTCGTACGCCTATGTCGGCCAGGACAACAACAAGGTCAACGCGATCGGTTGGGCGACCAACGACGACGCGCTGCCCCCTGGCCTCAACGACGCGTTCTACGCGGCCGCGCAGGCCCTGTTCACCAAGGACGACGTGGCCGGTGAGATGCGCAAGCTCGACGACGCGTGGAAGACCGCCGTTCAGTGAGGAAGAAGCACTCCGGCGAGCGGGGCCTGGCCCTGCTCGCCGCCCTCGCCCTCGTGCTCTACCTGGTGTTCCTCGTGCTGCCGCTGCTGCTCAGCCTGCGCAGCAGCTTCACCAACGAGAACCCGCTCAAGGCGACGAACGAGTACATCGGCTTCGCGAACTACACGGAGATGGCCGGAGACGACCAGCTGCGGGCCAGCCTCACGTTCACCCTGATCCTGGCGTTCGGCGTGACCGTCGCGGCCAACGTCCTCGGCGTCGCCTTCGCCATCCTGCTCAACCGCACCAGCCTGAGCTACCGCGTGATGCGTACCGTCGCGTTCCTGCCCCAGGTGCTCTCCGGCGTGATCGTGGCGTTCGTCTGGCAGACGATCCTCACCCAGAACGGCCTGCTGAACACCGCACTCATGAAGATCGGCATCCTCGACGAGCCGTACCCCTGGCTCGGCAGCCCCAACGCCGCGCTCTTCTCCATCGGCGTCGTCGTCACCTGGGTGATGACCGGCTTCACGACGGTCGTCTACCTGGCCGCGCTGCAGAGCATCCCGCTGGAACTGCACGACATGGCCTCGCTCGACGGCGTCCGCGGCACGCAACGGTTCCGCAAGATCACCTGGCCGTTGCTCGCGCCCGGCACGACGATCTCCGTCACGATCAGCCTGATCACCGTGCTGAAGCTCTACGACATCATCACCGTGCTCACCGGCGGCGGCCCGGCCAACTCCACCCAGTCGACCGCCCTCTACATCGTCAAGCTGGCGTTCACCAGCGACCGCGTCGGTTACGCGAGCGCCGTCGCGATGCTCCTGCTCGCCTTGTCCGCGGTGGTCGCCCTCACGATCACGAGCGCCCTGCGCCGCCGGGAGATCTCCCTATGACGACCATTCCCAGGGATACGCGCGACCGCCCGGCCGCCGGTGGGAGGACCGCCCTGGCACCGTCGCTCCAGAAGCCCACACCGAAGCCGAGACGTCGCCTGAGCGGGCGGCTGCGGGTCCTGGTCGCGGCCGCCGTCACGCTGCTCTTCGCCGCGCCGATCTACCTGATGCTGGTCAACGCGTTCAAGCCGCAGGAGAAGATCCTCGACAACCCGGTTGCCCTGCCGTGGCCGCCGACGCTCGAGAACCTGACCGAGGCCCTCGGACGACCGGACAACCTGATCCCGCTCGGCCTGCGCAACTCGCTGATCGTCGCGGTGGTCTCCGTCGCGCTGATCGTGCCGCTCGGCTCGGCCTTCAGCTTCTATCTCTCGCGCAGGAGCGGGAAGGTCAAGGCCGCCGTCCTGATCGCGCTCTCCGCGGGCCTGATGATCCCGCCCCAGGTCACCCTGCTGCCGACGATCCGCATCCTCACCTGGATCGGCCTCGACCACACCTACCCGGGCCTGATCCTGGCGAACCTCGGCGGCGGCTACCTGAGCTTCGCTGTCTTCGTCTACGTCGGCTTCATGCGCTCGGTGCCCGACGAGATCATCCAGGCGGCCCGCCTCGACGGCGCGAGCGGCCTGCGGATCTGGTGGCAGATCGTGATGCCGCTGGTGCGGCCGGCCACCGCGACCGTGGCCATCTTCCTGACGCTGTGGATCTGGAACGACTTCCTCAACCCGCTGTTCATCCTCGGCCCGCTGCAGGGCCAGACGATCACCACCGGCCTCTACCTGACGATCGGACAGTACTCAGTGGACTATGGCCAGCTCTTCGGCATCATGTTCCTGGCCGGTGCCCTGCCGGTCATCGGCTACCTCACGGTGCAGAAGCAGTTCGTCGCCGGCCTGACCTCGGGCGCCAGCAAGTGACGGGGGTGCCCGCGCTCGACGACGTGGCGGGGGAGTGGGTCGCCGCCGGCGACCTGGGCCACCTGCCGTCGCTGCGCAACCAGCGCGGCCAGGCGCACGTCAACCACGACCTGACCAGCGTCTCGTGGCTGGCCGCCCCGCCGTTCGCGGGCGGCTACCACACCGGCGTGCTGCGGGTCGACGGCGTCGCGCCGGGTGTGCAGCACTACCTCTGGAAGCCGTGGGGCACCCGGCGGTCCTACCGCGACGCGCACGTCGCCGTCTGCACCGACACCGCGCTGGCGTACGACGCGGACCGGCTGCTCTGGCGGGTCGAGGTCACCAACACCCGCCCGGAACGCGCCACCGTCGAGCTGACGCAGGACCTGTTCGCGCCGGTCGGCCATTCCGAGACCGGCTGGGGCTGGCTGCACACGGTGCCGTGGAACGCGTCCGGCGAGCACGACTACCACGCGTTGGAGCGCGTCCGGGAGACGACGCGGCCGGGCGCGCAGGGTGCGCCGTACCTGATCGGCCCCGGCCCCCGCCGGCTGCGCCTCGGCCGGCCGCGCCCGCCGGGCATCCAGCGCGACGAGGACACCGCGCCGATGCTGCTGGAGTACGAGCTGCCCCGGCACGTCAGCGCCGACTGGGTCTACCCGCACACCAGCTCGGTCCGTGGCGCGGTGCGCGCGTTGCGCGTGGGCGACGGCCGCGCGCTGGCCGGCCCGTTCGTCCTCGGCGACGGCACCGAGCTGCCGCTGGACGCGTTCGCGCTGACCCCGGGCACCGCGCTGGAGCTGGAGTTCCGCACCGACCAGCCCGGCCACGACGGCGTGCTGCTGACACACGGCAACCACCCGGACTCGCTCCAGCTCGGCCTCGCCGGCGGCCGCCTCTGGCTGGGCATCTGCGGCGAGCGCGAGACCGCCGACCACCCCCTCGAAGCCGGCCGCTGGCACCGGATCCGGGCCGTCGTCGACGCGCACGACGCCCGGCTGGAGCTCGACGGTACCGAGGTGGCCCGCACCGGCCACTGGACCCGCCCGGTCCGCTGGCGGTCCACCGTGGACAACGGCCGCGTGCACGTGACCGACACCCGCGGCGCGGCCCGGGCCACGTACGCGTTCGCCGGGGAACCGGACGCGCTCGTGCCCCACGGCGCCGGCGCCCGGGCGACCTGGCGGCTCGACCTCGCACCCGGCCAGAGCGCCGTCGTCGGCTTCACGCTCGCGTTCGGCACGGACGCGACCGAGGTGGCCGAAGCCGCGCGCACGGCCGCCGCCACCCTGGACGCGGCGTTCGCGGAGACCGCCGACGCCTGGCGCCGGCTCTGGGCCCACGCGTTCACGCCCGGCAACCCGGACTTCAGCGGGCACCTGCCGACCCTGACCACCCCGCACGCCGACCTGGCCCGCGCTTACTACATGGGCGCGCTGCTGGTGCTCTACCTGCGCAACACCCACGTCGGCCGGACCGGCCCGGTGTTCCTCACCGGCGGCCCCCGGCTCGGCGCGACCACCACGTTCTTCTGGGACCACACCGAGTGGAGCCGGATGTACGCGATGCTGGACCCGGCCGGCCTGCGCGCCTGGCTGCTGGCCGGGCTGGCGGGGCCTTACCACGAGTCGTTCGGCTACGACGTGCGCGGCGGCGGCCCACTCGGCAACTACTACGTCTCCAACGAGTACGCGCTCTTCCGGCTCGTCGAGCACTACGTCGGCGTGACCGGCGACGTGGCGTTCCTGGCCGAGCCGGCCGGCGCGTGGACCGTGCTGGAGCACCTCGAGCGCCTCGCCTACGGGATCGTCGGCCGGCGGGGCACGGGCGTGCTCGCCGACTTCGGGCCGGACGCCTGGCGGGTGCTGGAGTGCGTGCCGAACTACGTCGACGGGCTGGCCTCGTTCAACGCGGCCTACGTCCACATGCTCCGGTCGTACGCGGACCTGCTCCGTTTCCTCGACCGGGACGCCGACGCCGACCGCGCCGAGGCCGACGCCGGCACGCTCGCCGCCGCGGTGCTCGACCTCTACGCGGGCGACGGCCGTTGGCAGATCGCGCACCCGGACGGCCGCGAGACGATCGGGCACGTCCTCGACTTCGGTCTGGTCGCGGCGGCGCTGTCCGGTGACCTGACCGCCGACCAGCGCGCCGAGATGGTCGCCTTCGTGGTCGACAAGCTGCTGGCCGACCCGTGGATGCGGGCGTTGGCGGCCGACGACCCGATCGCGCCGTTCTCGGACCGGCCCGACCACGGGGCGGGCGGGGCGTTCGGCGCCTGGCCCGGCGTCACCGCGTACGGCCTGGCCAGGCTCGGCCGGGCCGACCTCGCGGTCGACGTGCTCAGCAGGACCCCGCAGGCTGCCTCAGGCGGTCTCTGGGGGCAGGCGATGGAGATCGTTGGTGATCGCCGGGTCCGGGTCGCCGGGCGCGGCGTCGCCAACCGGGACTCCATCGCGGGGGCGGCCACGGCCGAGGCGGTCATCGCCGGCCTCTTCGGCGTGGAGCCCGGTTTCGACGCACTGCGTTCCACCACCCCCCATCCCGACCCGGTCACCGCCCCCGACCTCGGCACGCTGGAGAACCTCAACCTGCGCCCGGCTCCGCGCCCGGACCTGCTGGCAGCGGACGCGCCTGCGCCGGTGGGAGCCTGCTGAGCGCCGGGCGGCTCGACCACGCCGCACCGGAAAGGACACCCGTGCGAACACGACCGTCCCGTCGCGTACTCGCCGGAACCGTCGTCGCCTCTCTCGTCGCCGGCGTGGGCTTCTTCACGCCCACGCCGGCCCGGGCCGCGACACCGACCCCCGACCAGCAGTGGGCGGCGATCCAGTCGCTGCTCGCGAACATCAAGGGCCGCTGGACCGACCAGTCCTATGTGAACTCCATCGTCAACGGCATGCCCAGCACGGCCCTGCTCGGCAACGGCGACATCGGCGTCACCTCGTCCGGCAGCACCGGCGTCAAGACGTTCCTCGTGGCGAAGGGCAACTTCTGGCGGGGCAACCCGGGCCCGGCGATCGCGCCGGTCGGCGGCGTGACGCTGGCCGCGGCGAGCGGTGGCTCCGGCTCCACCAACCTCGCCCTGGGTGCGACGGCCACGGCCAGCAGCGCGCACCCGTCGTTCCCGCCGTCGCGGGCGGTCAGCGGCCAGTGGGGTCCCGGCTACGAGGGCTGGGTCTCCACCGTGGGCAAACCGCAGACGCTGACGCTCGACCTCGGCACCGCGAAGACGTTCACCCGCTACATCGCCCGGCACGACAGCGCGGCCCGGCCGTCGGAGACGGCCAACAACACGAAGAACTTCCAGGTGCTGACGTCGACCGACAACCAGACCTGGTCGTCGTGGGACACGGTCACCAACAACACGGCCGCCGTCACCGACCGGACGCTGGGCGCGCGTACCGCCCGCTGGGTCCGGCTCGTCGCCACCGAACCGACCCAGGGCACGACGGCCGACTCGCAGCAGAACCCCAGGGCCAGGATCGGGCAGTTCGAGTTGTACGGCGCGGGCGGCGGCCCCGGCGGCCCGGGCGGCGGGTCGTTCCTGGAGGAGCAGAACGTCCTCAAGGGCGAGGTCGACACCACGATGAGCCTCGGCGGCCAGCCGGTGGTGCTGAAGACCTGGGTGGCGGCCAACGACAACCTGCTGGTCACCCAGTTCCGCTCGACCGGCAGCGCGACCGTCCGTCTGGAGGCGCGCACCTGGTCCGGCGCGACCAACCCGATGGGCGGCTTCACCCAGACCGCCGGCGTCTCCGGCAACACGACCTGGGCGGCCCGCACCACGCCGAGCGGGTCGCGCTGGGTGTCCCGGGCCGCGCTGGCCAGCCGGCTCGTCGGGGCCGACCCGGTCGCGGCGCCGAGCGCGTCCGGCAACACGGCACGGTTCCAGTTCGACCTGGCGCCGGGGCAGACGCTACGGCTGGTGACCGCGGTCGCGGGCGGCGGGGCCAACAACGGCGACCCGGCGCCGGGCGCGCGCTCGCTGGCCGAGGCGCAGACCGGCGGCGCGCTGGACGGTCTCTACAACGGTCACCTCGACTGGTGGAAGCAGTTCTGGCTGCGGTCCTACGTGGACCTCGATGACGACGTGCTGGAGCGGTTCTACTACGCGGCCCAGTATTTCCTCGGGTCGGCGTCTCGGAACGGGAAGACGGCGCCCGGGCTCTACGGACTCTGGATCACCCGGGACGACCCGTATTTCAGCGGCGACTTCCACCTGAACTACAACTTCGTCGCCAACTTCTACGGGGCGTACTCGTCGAACCGGGCCGACCTCGCCCTGCCGATGATCGACGCGGTCATCTCGTACCTGCCCGAGGCCCGGCGCCGCTCCACGCAGGAGTTGCAGCAGGTCAAGTCCGACTACGTCACGCCGCGGTTCGGCACCGGCGGGATCCCGGGCGGGGTGCTGTTCCCGGTCGGCATCAGCCCGTTCGGTGGCACGCCGGACGGCAACTACTGGCAGCAGGTGAGCAACTCGCTGTTCAACGTCGTGGAGTTCATCGCCTACTGGGACTACACGCGCGACCGGACCTACCTGCAGAGCAAGGCGTACCCGTTCATGAAGGAGGTCGCGACGTTCTTCAGCCGCTGGATGGAGCACGACGCGGCGACCGGCCGCTACACGACGTGGGGCGGGCCGCACGAGGGCACCTGGGCGCGCAACCCGAGCCTTGACGTCGGCATGCTGCGCTACCTGCTGACGTCGCTGCTCGCCGCGAGCAACGAGTTGGGCCTCGACGCGGGGTCGCGGCCGCTCTGGCAGCAGATGCTCAATGGGCTGCCGCCGATCGCGACGACGACGTACAACGGGAAGTCGGTCTACGCCCTGGGTGACCCGGGCACGGTCTCCGACGGCCGGGCGATCCGCCCGGGCGACAACACGGTCAACCTCGAGTTCATCCATCCCGGCGAGGGCCTGGGCCTCAACTCGCCGGCGGCCGACCGGCAGCGGGCGATCGACACGTTGGACGCGATGAACTCGTGGGGGCAGGACAACAGTTTCCCGAAGGTGTTCACGCAGGCGGCCCGGGTCGGGTATCCGGCGCAGAGCCTGATCGACCGGCTCAAGGGCCAGATCACGGCGAAGATCGACCCGAACCTGCGGATCCGCGACCAGTGGCACGGGCTGGAGAAGTCCGGTGCGACCGAGGCGATCAACAACATGCTGCTGCAGAGCGACGACGGGGTGCTGCGGGTCTTCCCGGTCTGGCCGGCCGGGAAGAACGCCAGCTTCGTGAAGCTCCGGGAGAAGGACGCGTTCCTGGTGTCCAGCGCGCTGTCGGGCGGCCGGGTGTCCTATGTCGACGTGACGAGCGAGGCGGGCCGGCAGCTGCGGCTGCGCAACCCGTGGCCGGGCCAGCCGGTCACGGTGACGCGGGTGGGCGGCGGCACGGTCACCCCGACGGTGAGCGGCGACGTCATCACGTTCGCGACGGTGGCGGGAGCGACCTACACGGTCACCTCGCCGTAGGACCCCTTGGGTAGGGGAGGCCGCCGGCCCGTAAAGGGCCGGCGGCCACTACGCCACCGACCAGTCCAGCTTGCCGCGCTCGACCGGCGTGTCGAGCGTCGGCCCCCAGATCCGGATCTGTTTCACGGCGCCGGAGCTCGCCAGCGTCCGGCCGTCCGGCGCGAACGCGAGTCCGCCGATCGGGCCGTCGTGGCCGACCAGCCGCTGATCGGGCTGCTCGCTCGCCGGCAGGCCGGAGGGACCAAGGCGCCAGAGGTGGATGGCCCTGTCCCGCGCGGCAACGGCCAGCGTGGACCGATCCGGACTGATCGCCAGCGCCCGGATCTCGAGCGTTTCCAGCGCCGCCCAGTCGGGCGTCGTCGCTCCCGCCGGCCAGGATCGGACTCCCTTCCCCGCGCCGAACACCCGGCCGTCCGCGCCGAAGGCGAGGGACCGCACGTTCCGCCCCGGGCTCCACCGGAGACTCGGCTCGTCGCCGCGTCGTGAGCTGTCCCAGACGCGAACCGCTTCATGGTCCGCGGCCGCCAGCAGGGCACCGTCCGCGCTGAACGCGACCGCGTGGACCCATCCGGCCGGCAGGGCGCGGATCCGTCCGCCGGTGTCCGGATCCCACAACTCGACGAGGCATCCGTTCCCACCTGTCGCCAACACCGCTCCGTCCGGCCGGAAGGCGAGGGCGAAGGTGAGACGGGGGTTGGACACCCGCTTCCACCAGTTGCCGGCCACGGCGGTGGCCAGGGCGTGCACGGGTGTCGCGGATCCGGGTCGCCACAACCGGACACGTTCGTCGGCGCCGGCGGTGGCCAGCAGGTCTTCGCCCGGCCGGTGGGCCATGGCGTGCAGCCGCGTTCCCGCACCACGGAACGGCTCGCCGACCGGAGCACGACTCGCGAGGGTTCCAGAACCGCACCTCACCCGTCGGCCCGGCGCAGGTCACCGCCGCTCCGTCGGAGCTGAACGCCACCATGTCGTAGGAGCCGACGTCGAATCGGCCGAGGCGGTCGTCGATGACGGCCACGCAACGGTCGGGCAACGGTCGCGCCGGTCGCGCCACCGGCCGCCGTGGCGCCGGCGTGCCACCGGTACGGGCGAGCACGAGGTCTCCCTCGCCACCGTAGGTCCAGCGTTGTGGGCTCTGCGCCGCACCCAGTTCCCGCAACCGTTCCGCGGCGTGGGTGTAGGCGTCCTCGACGGACACGTAGCCCTTGCGATCGCGGTCCGCCCGCCCGCGCAGACCGTCGACCAAGGCGGCGGTGAAGGCCGACCGGGCCGGCTGCGTCGTGGCCTCACCCTCGTAGGAGTACTCGGTCGCCCGCGAGGCGGTCAGCACCGTGCGCCCGCGGCCGTTGCCGACCAGCCGGCGGTCGAGGCCGAGATCCCCATCGCTCTTCGTGTTGGCGAAGGCGCCGCTGAAGCAACAGTCGAGGATGACCACCTGGGCACGCGCGCGACAGTCCTCCAGCCGATCCAGGAGCCAGCCGGCCTCGACGGCGGTGGCGCTCAGGTCGGCGCGGTCGGTGTCGCGGGTGGCGAAGGAGAGCCTGCCCCGGGCGTCGAGAACGCCGTGGCAGGACATGTAGACGAGCACGAGGTCGGCCGGGCCGGGCGAGGCGAGAAAGCCGCTGATCGCGCGGCGTACCCGGCTCTCGGGTTCGTCCATCAGAGAGGTGACCTCGAATCCGCCGATCGCGGGGTCGCCCAGCACCTCCGCCATGTCGCCGGCGTCGGTGGCCGGGGCGCGCAGCGCGGCGAATCGCGGGTCTTCGTAGCTGTTGGTCGCGACGACGAGGGCGAGGCGGGCACCGGCGGTCATGCGACTCCTGTCCGGACACATCGGATATGTGGCCTGACATCATCGCCTATCGACCAGTGCCGTCCTGTGGGGCCTCGCCCGGTCGTTCCTCGATCGCCGCCGCCACGTTGCGGCGGAGCTCCAGTGGGATCAGCTCCAAGAGCTGGTCCGGGCGCAGCGGCAGGTCGAGCAGGCTGAGCCGGACCCGGCTGCGGTTGGCGTAGTCGGTGACCGACAGGCGGACCACCTGCGCCGCGGCGGCCAGCAGGTGCACGTCGAGCCGGCCGCCCGCCGGGAGGTGGGTCGGTCCCGTGCCATCGGCGTCGACGGCCAACTCGTCCTCGGCCCGGATCGAGACCCGGTCGTCGCCGCCGAGCACCACCGGGCGGCTGATGCCCGACATGGGCGCGACCGGCGTCACCACCATCGCGTGCGAGGAGGGCGAGAGCACCGGGCCGCCGGCGGAGTAGTTGTAGGCCGTCGAACCGGTGGGTGTCGCGACGATCACCGCGTCGGCGCGGTAGTAGCCGTAGTGCACGTCGTTGACCGTCAGGTCGACGTTGGTCGTGCGCCCCGGCCCGCTGCGGCCGAGCACGACGTCGTTGAAGGCGCACTTCCGCGTGTCGCCGATGATCACTTCCATGCCGGCGTGCTGCTCGACCGTGTAGTCGCCCGCCGCGAGCCGGTGCAGGGCCGCGGGCAGGCCCGCCGGGGTGACCTCGACCAGGAACCCGAGGTTGCCGTAGTTGACGCCGAGGATCGGCACCGGCCGCTTGACCATCAGCCGCATCGCGCCGAGCATCGTGCCGTCGCCGCCCAGTGCGACGACCCCGTCGACCTGCCGGCGGAACTCCGCGTCGGAGACGACGTCGACGCCGGCCGGCATCCGCGGGCGGTCGTGCTCCCGCGCGAGCACCCGGACGTCGTCGGCGCGCGCGGAGTCGACGATCATGGTCAGCGACCGGTCGACGGCCTTCGTCGGGTGGAGCACCAGACCGACGGAGATCATTTTTTCACTGTACGCGGGGCCGCCCTCATTCCAGGATTGACAGCCCAGACCGGACATAGCTCCTAGAAGAGACATTGCGCGCTGGGCACGCGGCTACGGTGAGAGAGATGTGGGCCCGGCACCGCCCCGCTTTCGTCGCCTTCAACGTGCTCACGTTGGCGGGCGCGCTCGCGGTCCTGCTCACCCATCTCGGCGACGCGGCCGCCAACGCCGGGAGCGCCGCGTTCTGGGTGATGGTGGTGCTCGCCGTGCTGGCGGGGACCCAGGCGTTCGCGGCGGAGATCGGGCCCGAGCGGGTGCACGTGACCGTCGCGCCGACCGTCTGCTTCACGTTCGCGATCCTGTTGACCTGGGGGCTCTGGCCGGCCGCGGCGACCCAGGCCGTGGCCTGCGCGGTGATCGCGTGGCGGCTGAGACGGACGCCGTCGGCCGCGGCGGTGGCGGCGGCCCGTTACACGCTCGCGCTCGGGGCCGCGGCGGTCATCCTCTGGCTGGGCAACCCCGATCCGTTTCGGGACAACGGCGGCACCAGCCTCGCCACCGACGCGCTCTCGGTCGTCGCCGCGGGCGTGGCCTGGCTGGCCGTCTACGGGCTGCTGTTCCTCGGCACCCGGATCGGCGAGGGCCTGCCCTGGCGGCGCGCCCTCGTCGTGGTGCGCGACCAGGTGCTGTTCAACTCGGCGCTGCTGGTGCTCAGCCCGGTGCTGGCGCTGGCCGCCCGGATCAACGTCGCCTACCTGCCCTTGGCGATCATCCCCCTGGTCGCCGTGCAGCGGCTGGCCCGCCTGTCCACCCAGCGCGAGACGATCGCCCGCCAGGACCCGCTGACCGGGCTGGCCAACCGGACGGGGCTGCGGGCGGCGTACGACCGGCTCGTCGTCGGTTTCCCGGCGCGCCCAGGTGTCACCGCGCCGGTCCGGCCGAGCCTGCTCGTCCTCGACCTCGACCGGTTCAAGCAGGTCAACGACGCGCTCGGGCACGACATCGGCGACCAGCTCCTGGTGGCGGTGGCCGGCCGACTGCCGCCGGTCGACCCACGCCTCGGCGTGGCGGCGCGGCTCGGTGGCGACGAGTTCGCGATCCTCGCCCGCACCGACGACCCGCACGGCCTGGCCGAGGAGGTGGTCCGCGGCCTGCGCCGGCCCGTCTACCTGGAGGGCCTGCGGGTCGACGTCACTGCCTCGGTGGGTGTCGCGACCGACGACGGCGAGGGCTTCCACACGCTGCTGCGGCACGCCGACGTCGCCATGTACGAGGCGAAGCAGCGCGGCGACGCGATCGCCACCTACGACATGCGGTCCGACCGGTCGAGCCCGGCCCAGCTCCGGCTGCTGGCCGACTTCCGGCGCGCGCTGGAGGTCGACGACACCGTCCGGCTGCGGGCCCACTACCAGCCACAGGTGTCCCTGAGCACGGGCCACGTCGAGGCCGTCGAGGCGTTGCTGCGCTGGGACCACCCGCGGCTCGGGCCGGTCAACGCCGAGGACATCGTCGCCCTGGCCGAGCACACCCCGGTGATGGTCATGCTGACCCGCCGCATGATCGACCGGGTCACCGCGCAGGTCGCGGACTGGAACGCGGCCGGCCTCGGGCTGCGCGCGTCCCTCAACGTCAGCACGCGCGACCTCTACAGCGAGGACCTGATCGACCATCTGGCGCAGCGGATCGCGTACCACCACATCCCGCCGGGCCAGGTCCAGATCGAGCTGACCGAGAGCGCGATCCTCGCCGACGTCCGCCGGGCGCAGGGTCCACTGCGCCGCATCGCGGACCTCGGCGTCACCATCTGCCTCGACGACTTCGGTACGGGCTACTCGTCGCTGCAGCACCTGCGCCGCCTGCCGATCAGCGAGATAAAGATCGACAAGTCGTTCATCGCGGGCATGGCCCACAACCGCGACGACGCCGCGATCGTCCGCTCCACCATCGAGTTGGCCCGCTCGCTGCACATCCGCACGGTCGCGGAGGGCGTCGAGGACGACCTCACCCACAAGCTGCTCGCCAAGGCCCGCTGCGACCTGGCCCAGGGCTGGCACACGGCGCGCGCGATGGCACCCGAGGAGCTGCCGGCGTGGCTGACCGCCCACGACGCCCGCCGCGCGGCCTGACGCGTCAGCCCAACGGCGCGAAGTAGTCCCGCAGGTGGCTGATCAGGCCGTCCCGGACCCGGAAGATCTGCACCAGCGACATCGTCGCGCCCGAGACGAACGCGGTGTCGATCTCGGCGATGAAGACGTCCGGCTCGGCGGTGGCGTGCAGCGTGAAGGACGTCCGGGTCGGGTCCACCGGGTCGTCCGCCGGGGCCGGCAGCCGAAGGTAGGCCGCCGCCATGCCGGCCCGGATGGCCTCCCGGCCCGCCAACCGGCGCGGGACGGCGTCCCCGTCCCGCGCGAACGGTGCCTCGTAGACGCCGTCCGCGGTGAACAGTGCGGCGAGCGCGTCGGGATCGCGCGTCATCGCCCCGGCGTGGATGTACCGCTGGAAGATCTCCTGTGGCGTCGTCACATCCGGAGATGGTCCCAGTCCAGGATGCCGGCGCCAAGGTCCCGGACCGTCGCGAGCAGGCCCAGGCGGGCGCGGCGCAGGGCCGGCTCCTCGGCCATCACGTACACCTCGTCGAAGAAGGTGTTGACCGGCTCGGTGACCTTGCCCGCGGCCGACAGGAACGCGACCAGGTCGGGGCCCGACACCGCGACCGAGCGGACCACCTCGTCGAGGCGGCGCTCGGCCGGCTCGACCAGGTCGGCCACGTCGTAGCCGGCGGGCGTCCCGGCCGGCACGATCCGCCGCGCCCGCTGGATCGCCTCGACCAGCGCCCGGAACCGCTCGTCCTTGACCAGCTCGTCGAGCTGGTGCAGCAACTGGTCGGCCAGCGCCGGGCGGTCGGCGTGCGGCAGCACCGCGCGGACCCGGTCGACCGGGTGCCCCTCCTCGACCAGCACCTGCTCCAGCCGGCGGGTGAGGAACTCGGCCGCGTCGGCCAGCACCTGGCCGGACACCTCGACCGGCTGCAACGCGGCCGCGTCGGCCATGGCCGCCGTCAGGCTCACCGGCACCAGCCCGGTGCGGTGCACGGCGAGCAGGCCCAGCACCGCGCGGCGCACCGCGAACGGGTCGCTGCTGCCGGTCGGCAGCCCGACCGTGGCCGCCATGCCCGTGACGAGGTCGAGCCGGTCGGCCAGCGAGAGCACGGCACCGGGCACGTGCGACGGCACGGCGTCGCCGGTGTTGCGCGGCAGCTCGCTCTCGAAGACGGCCTCGGCGACCGCGGCGGGCTCGCCGGCGTGCGCGGCGTAGTCGCGCGCCATCACGCCCGCGAGACTGGTCATCTCCGTGACGAGCTGCGCGCCGAGGTCGAACTTGACCAGCTCGGCGGCCCGGCCCAGGGTGTCGCGGTCGGCGCCGCCGAGACCGGAGGAGTTCGCCAGGGTACGGGCCAGCGTGCTGATCCGGGCCGCCCGGTCGGCCATCGAGCCGAGCTTGTCGGTGAAGGTGAGCCGCTCGAGCCGGTCGCGCATCGCGTCCAGCGGGGTGTCCCGGTCGGCGCGGTAGAAGAAGGCCGCGTCCTCGTACCGGGCCCGCAGCACCGCCTCGTTGCCGGCGCGGACCAGGTCCTCGTCGATGTCGCCGTTGGCCACCGCCACGAAGCAGGGCAGCAGCGAGCCGTCGGCGGCGCGCACCGGCAGGTAGCGCTGGTGCTTGCGCATGACCGTGGCCAGCACCGCCTCGGGCAGCCGCAGGTAGCTCTCGTCGAACCGGCCGAGCAGCGCCGTCGGCCGCTCGACCAGGTAGGTGACCTGGTCGATCAGCGCGCGCTCGTCCTCGACGTCGACCTGTCCGCCGGCGGCCGCGGCGAGCCGCTGCGCGTCAGCGACGATCTCCGACCGGCGCTCGTCGGGATCCGCCACGATGCCGTGCGCGCGCAGCGTGTCGAGGTGGGTCTCCGCGCTGTTGACGACGACGGTCGGCGACTCGGCGGTGCGGTGCACCCGGGTCTCCCGGCCGGCGGCCAGCGTCGAGACCGCGAACGGCACGACCTCGTCGCCGCGCAGCGCGAGCAGCCAGCGGATCGGGCGCGTGAACGACAGCGCGGGGTCGTTCCAGCGCATGTTCTTCGCGGAGCGCAGCGCCGTGACCACCTTGGCCAGCACGTCGGCCAGCACCTCGCCGGCCGGACGGCCCGCCTCGTGCTTCACCACCGCCACGTGGGCCACACCGTTGACGTCCTGCTGTTCGAGGTCGGCCAGCTCGACACCCTGCGACCGGGCGAACCCGCGGACGGCCGGGGTCGGCTCGCCCGCGGCGTCGTACGCGGCCGCGACCTTGGGACCGCGGACCGTGCGCACGTGGTCCTGCTCGCGGTCGGCCACCGCGTCGACGACCGCGACGATCCGGCGCGGGGTGGCCAGCACGGTGATCTCGCCGTGCGCCAGTCGGGTGGCGGCCAGGCGCTCGGTCAGCTCGCGGCGCACCTGCTCCCGCGCGGCCCTGGCCTCGGCGGGCGGCAGCTCCTCGGTGCCGATCTCGAAGACGAGCTGCCGCACGCCCGGCGACCCGTCGACGGCCTCGGCCGGCGGCTGCGCGGCCGGCGTCGCCGCGACCGTGCCCAGCGGGTGGCCGAGCTCCTCCCGGCGGGCGATCCACTGCTTGGCGACGTCACCGGCGAGCCGGCGCATCCGCCCGAACTCGGCGGCCCGGTCCGAGGTGGAGACGGCGCCGCGGGCGTCGAGGACGTTGAACGCGTGCGAGGTCTTCAGCACGTAGCTGTGGGCGGGCACCGGCAGCCCCGCCTCGACCATCCGCTGCGCCTCGCCGGCGTAGAGGTCGAGCAGCTGCCGGTTGGTCGCCACGTCGGCGTCGTCGAGGTAGTACCGCGACATCTCGTACTCCGGCTGTCCGAAGACCTCGCCGTAGCTGACCCCCGGGGCGTACGCGATGTCCTTGAAGTGCCGCACACCCTGCAGGGCCATCAGGATCCGCTCGATGCCGTAGGTGATCTCCACGGACGGCGGCTCGAGGGTGACGCCACCCGCCTGCTGGAAATAGGTGAACTGGGTGATCTCCAGGCCGTCGAGCCAGACCTCCCAGCCGAGGCCCCACATGCCCAGCGCGGGGGAGGCCCAGTTGTCCTCGACGAACCGGACGTCGTGCGCGGCGACGTCGATGCCCAGCGCGGCCAGGCTGCCGAGGTAGACCTCCTGGGCGTTGCCCGGCTCCGGCTTGAGGATGACCTGAACCTGGGTGTGGGTCTGGATCCGGTTCGGGTTCTCGCCGTACCGCGAGTCGTCGGGCCGCACCGAGGGCTCGACGTAGACCACGCGCCAGGGTTCCGGCCCGAGCACCCGCAGGAAGGTGGCCGGGTTGAGCGTGCCGGCGCCGACCTCGGTGTTCATCGGCTGCACCGTCAGGCAACCCTGATCGACCCAGTAGGCGGTGAGCCGCGACAGGGCTTCCTGCATGGTGAGCATCGATGACTCCTTGGTGGGGATTTGTCCCACCGAGTCTACGCAGGCTGGCATTGACGGCCTGGCACCACTGGGGCCAGTGGTGCCCCCGGTCGGATTCGAACCGACACTGTCGGAGGTTTGAGCTCCGTGCCTCTGCCGTTGGGCTACGGGGACCATGGTCGTCTAGACGCCACGAGGATGAAGCGCACTCAGCCTACCTACTACGCTAAGGAGCGCGACACCGGACAGGCCGGTCGTGGATTGCACACCTGGGGAGAGGCTTCGTGGGCGAGTCGCAGACTGCCGAGCGTCGGCGCGTGCTGATCGCCGAGGATGAGGCCCTGATCCGCCTCGACCTCTCGGAGATGCTCACCGAAGAGGGTTACGACGTGGTCGGCGAGGCCGCCGACGGCGAGACCGCCGTGCGGCTGGCCGAGGAGCTCAAGCCGGATCTGGTCATCCTCGACATCAAGATGCCGATCATGGACGGGCTCGCCGCCGCCGAGCGGATCGTCGGCGGGCGGATCGCCCCGGTCGTCATCCTGACGGCGTTCAGCCAGCGCGACCTCGTCGAGCGGGCGCGCGCCGCGGGCGCGATGGCCTACCTGGTGAAGCCGTTCCAGAAGAGCGACCTGGTGCCGGCGATCGAGATCGCCCTGTCGCGCTACGCGGAGATCGCCTCCCTCGAGTCCGAGGTGGCGGGGCTGGCCGACCGGCTCGAGACCCGCAAGAGCGTCGAGCGGGCCAAGGGCGCGCTGATGACGAGCTACGGGATGACCGAGCCGCAGGCCTTCAAGTGGATCCAGCGCACCGCGATGGACCACCGGATGACGATGCGCGAGGTCGCCGACCGGATCGTCGCCGAGGGCGTCGGCGGCGCGGCCCCCGACACCACCGACACCCCCTAAGCCCGGCGATGCGCCCGCCGGCCCGGTTCACCGCGCTCGCGGCGCTGCTGCTCGCCGTGGCCGCCTGCACCCCGGGCGACCCGCCTACCCCGCCACCGGTCTCTCCACAGTGGAAGCAGCTGACGCTGCCGATGCCGGCGGGGGCCGCCGGCCGGATCATGGTGCGGGACGCGACCCGGTGCGGGCAGGCGTGGTACGTGGCCGGCGGCGTCAGCACGCCCGCGGGGGAGACCCGGCCGGCGCTCTGGCGCACCGCGGACCCGGCGGCCGCGAGCGGCTGGGCGGTGGTCCCGGTCGAGACCGGCGACGACTACTACGTCATCCGCAGCGTGCTCTCGGCCCTCGGCTGCCAGGGCGGCCTGGTCGCCGCGATCGGCGCGAAGAGCGGTGGCGCGCACGGCAACCCGCGGGTCCGCACCTTCTACTCCCGCGCCGACGGCACGCTCGTCGGGGTGCCGTCCCTGGACTTCGAGCTCTACGGCGGCCCGCGTCAGGTCAGCGTCAACCGGATCGCCGGCGGCGGCCCCGGCGGCTGGCTGATCGCCGGCAACCGGGCCGGCGGCGCGACGGTCTGGACCTCGCCCGACGCCACCGCCTTCACCATCCACGAGGACCTGGCGCCGTTGGCCAACTCGGCGGAGCTGGCCACGTCGGCGGTCGACACGGTCGCGGTGCCGGGCGGCTGGGTGGTCGCGGGCGCCGGGCGGCCAGCCGGACGGATCGACCGGGATCCTTATGTATGGACCTCCGTCGATAGTGAGGTATGGACCCGTATCCCACTCCCTGGGACCGTCGATGATGAACAGGCGCAGCGGCTCGCCCGTACGCCCGACGGGACCGTGGCGTTCGGCGTCGCCGGCACCGCCTTCGCGGCGTGGAGCGGCGACGCGACCGGCACCGGCGGCTGGTCCGGCCCGAAACGGTTCGGAAACACGGGAGTCGGCTCGATCGCGGGCGTCGACGCGGTCGCGGTGCTGGACTCCGCCGTGGTCGCCGCGACCGTCGGCGCCGACGGGCATCGGTTGTGGACCGCGGATCTCACCGGTAACGACTGGCGCGGCGTGGCCACCCCTGTCCAGGTCGGACCGGGCGGTGGGACGGCCGTTTCCGTGGGCGGAGCCGGAGACACCCTCCTGTTGCTGACCGACGACGGCAGTGCCAGCACCGTGTGGGCAAGCCAGTTTCCCAGGGCGTGACCTCGGCGTACGACCGTCGACTGTGACACCGGGCGAGCCAATTCCGACACCCTAAGTAACGGTTGCGTCAACGCGCCTAGTGAGGCCTTACGTTGGTCGCTGTAGTGGGATAACGTCCCGGCCCAGACCGGGTGAACGGTCCGGTTCGTCGTTGCACCTCCCGGCCCGCGACGGCGGGCTGATGGATGGAGAAGGGGCTTCAGCCTTGAGGCAGATTTTCGTACGCGCCATCGGCGGGGTCGCGCTTGCGGCGCTCGTCCTGGGCGGCGCGGCTGCATGTAAGCAGGACGAGGGCGGCACCGAGGGCGGCAGCGCCAGCAAGGTGTGCGACCTCAAGATCGGCTTCTTCGGGGCGCTCTCCGGCGGCGACGCTGGCCTGGTGACCCCGGGCAAGCAGGCCGCGGACCTGGCGGTCAAGCAGTACAACGCCGAGCACGCCGACTGCAAGGTCTCGATCCAGGCCTACGACTCGCAGGGCAAGCCGGAGCTTGCCGGTGGTCTGGCCACCAGCGCGGTGGGCGACGCCAAGGTCGTCGGCATCGTCGGCCCGGCGTTCTCCGGCGAGTCGGAGACCGCGAACCCGATCTTCCAGCAGGCCGGCCTCCCGGTCATCACGCAGTCGGCGACCCGGCCGAGCCTGGCCGACAACGGCTGGGCCATCTTCCACCGCGGCGTCGGCAACGACTTCTCGCAGGGCCCGGCCGCCGCTGCCTACATCAAGAGCATCAACGCCGCCAAGGTCTTCGTCGTCGACGACCAGTCGGCGTACGGCGCCGGTCTGGCCGACGAGGTCAAGAAGGCGCTCGGCGCGACGGTCGTCGCCTCGGACAAGGCGACCGACAACCAGCAGGACTTCAGCGCCATCGTCACCAAGGTGACCTCGAGCGGCGCGACCGCCCTCTTCTACGGTGGTTACACCGAGGAGGCCAGCCCGTTCCTCAAGCAGCTGCGGGCCGGTGGCTACAAGGGCACGTTCGTCGGCGGCGACGGCATCTACGACGCCAACATGCTGTCCGTGACCGGTAACGCCGACGTCGAGGGTGCGGTCGCGACCTGCCCCTGCGCCCCGGCCACCACCGCCAAGGGCACCTTCGTGCAGGACTTCAAGGCCGAGTTCAACGCCGAGCCGGGCGTGTACGCGGACGTCGCCTACGACCTCACCAAGATCTACCTCGAGGCCATCGGCGAGGGTAAGTCCAGCCGCGCCGACATCCAGGCGTTCCTGAAGTCCTACAACAAGGCCGGCTCCGCCACGGGCGTCACCTACAAGTGGGACGACAAGGGCGAGCTCGACCCGGCCCAGGTTCGCGTCTGGTCGTACATCGCCAAGAACGGCGCCTGGGCGCCGGACAAGGAGATCCCGAAGGCCTGATCCACGGTCGCGCCGGCTCGCCGCACCGCAGCGGGCCGGCTCTTCCGTGACGGGCACGACGGTCGTCAACCCATGCCGGTGCGGCCGGGCAGACAAAGCCCGGCCGCACCGGCCTTGACTGAAGGATCTCCCGGGAGAACCTGTAGCAAATGAATGAACTAATCAACGGTTTCCCGGTGCTGACGGTCACCGGGTTGACCCAGGGCGCGATCTACGCACTGGTCGCACTGGGATACACGCTCGTGTACGGCGTCCTGCGCCTGATCAACTTCGCGCACTCCGACGTCTTCATGATCGGCACCTTCGGTGCCATCTGGACCTGGTCGGCGTTCGGCTTCGACGCCAACTCACCCCGCCCCTCGGTCGGCGGTGCGCTGGGGCTCATCGCCCTTGCCATCGTTGTCGCGGCGATCCTCTGCGGCATCTTCGCGATGCTCGTGGAAGTGACCGCCTATCGACCTCTACGGGCGCGCAACGCGCCACCCCTCGCGTTCCTGATCACCGCGATCGGCGCCTCGTTCGTGCTCTCCGAGGGCATGGCCGCGTTCACCAACCGCCGCCAGTTCGGCGTGCCGGCGATGCTGCCGACCGACCCGCTCTTCTCGATCGGCTCGTGGCAGGTCACCCCGCTGCAGCTCACCACCATCGCCGTCGCGATCCTCATGATGGTCGCGCTGGACTGGTTCGTGCAGCGCACCAAGTTCGGCCGGGGCATCCGGGCGGTGGCGCAGGACGCCAACACCGCCGCGTTGATGGGCGTCAACAAGAACCGGGTCATCCTGCTGGTCTTCCTGATCGGTGGCCTGATGGCCGGTGTGGCCGCGGTGCTGTCCGACATGAAGGCCGCGAGCACGCGGTTCAACGTGGGCTTCCTGATCGGTCTGAAGGCGTTCGCCGCCGCGGTGCTCGGCGGCATCGGCAACCTGCGCGGCGCCGCCCTCGGCGGGATCCTGCTCGGCCTGGCGGAAAACTACGGCTCGGCCGTGTTCGGCACGAACTTCCGTGACTTCATCGGGTTCCTCGTGCTGATCCTGCTTCTGATGTTCCGCCCGACCGGTCTGTTGGGCGAGTCGCTCGGGAGGGCCCGCGCATGACCGACGTCCGTACCCGGTGGCGCGACTTCCGCCACGGTGTGAGCGCACGGTTCGACCGGCTGCCGAAGGCCAGCAAGATCGGCCTGATCGTGGTCTTCATCGTGTTCCTCTACGCGCTGCCCAACAAGGGCTTCTACGAATACCTGGGCCTGCCGCTGGGTGAATACATCCCGCTCTACACCACGCGCAACGACATGGCGACGGTGCTGTTCCAGTGCGGGTACTACATCCTGCTGGCGCTCGGCCTGAACATCGTGGTCGGCTACGCGGGCCTGCTGGACCTCGGCTTCTTCGGCTTCTTCGCGGTCGGCGCCTACACCGTCGCCACGCTGACGTCGCCGCGCAGCAAGATCTTCACCGAGTACAACTGGCTCGAGAGCCCCTGGCCGTGGCTCGTCGCCCTGCCGATAGCGATCGCGTTGTCGTTGTTGGCGGGCGTGATACTCGGCTGGCCGGTCCTCCGGCTCAGAGGCGACTATCTGGCGATCGTCACGCTCGGCTTCGCCGAGATGATCCGGATCGTCGCGCAGCAGAACGACTGGATCTTCAACGGTGACCGGGGCATCTCCGAGATCGCGCACCCGCCGGGCAAGAACGCCGACGGTTCGCCGATCTTCGCGTTCGACGCCAAGCCTTATTACTGGCTGGTCCTGACGGTCATCATCGGCATGGTCTTCCTGATCCGGAACCTCGTGCGTAGCCGGGTCGGCCGGGCCTGGGTCGCGATCCGCGAGGACGAGGACGCCGCCGAGCTGATGGGCGTGCCGACCTACAAGTTCAAGATCTGGGCGTTCGCCATGGGCGCGGGCATCGGCGGCTTCTCCGGCGCGCTCTGGGCCGGGCAGGCCAACTTCGTCAACGCCTCGACGTTCCGGTTGGAACAGTCCATCCTGGTGCTGGCGGCGGTGCTGCTCGGCGGTGCCGGCAACATCGGCGGCGCGATCCTGGGTGGCTTCCTGGTCATCTACGTGCCCGAGTGGCTGCGCTCGATCGGTGACGTGTTCGGCCTCCCCGAAAACGTGCGCATCGCCGGCGAACCTTATGACATCAGCGCCACCAACCTGCGTTACCTGTTCTTCGGAATAATTCTGATCGTGGTCATGATTTTCCGACCACAAGGGTTGTGGCCCAACCGGCGGCGTGCCGCCGAGATCAAGGACCGCGAGAAGGAGGCGATGGTCGGTGCCTGAGACGCCTCCGGAGCCACAGGACGCCAGCGAGCGCGACGTCACCAGCGAGCGCGACGCGGCGCCCGACGCCCGCACCACGGTCGGCGTGCCGGCCGAGCCGCCGTCCGGCGAGTCGACGCCGGCCGCGGCGCCGGTGCCGGCCGGGAAGAAGGCCCTGCTCGAGGTCGACAACGTCACGCTGCGGTTCGGCGGCGTCGTCGCGCTCGACAAGGTCAACTTCAACCTGTACGAGGGCGAGATCCTCGGTCTGATCGGTCCCAACGGGGCCGGCAAGACCACCTGCTTCAACGCCATGACCGGCGTCTACACCCCGACCTCGGGCGAGATCCGGTTCCAGGGCCAGAAGCTGAGCGGTCGCGCCCGCTACAAGATCACCAAGATGGGCATCGCCCGGACGTTCCAGAACATCCGGCTCTTCCCCGAGATGAGCGCACTGGAGAACGTCATGGTGGGCGCCGACGCGCACCACAAGACGAGCGTCCCCAGCGCGCTGCTGCGCCTGCCGCGCTACTGGCAGGAGGAGCGCAGCGGTCGGGAGCGGTCCCGCGAGCTGCTCGACTTCGTCGGCATCCGCCGGCACGACGAGGCGGCCCGCAACCTCTCCTACGGCGAGCAGCGCCGCCTGGAGATCGCCCGGGCGTTGGCCACCCGGCCGACGATGCTCTGCCTCGACGAGCCGGCGGCGGGCTTCAACCCGGCCGAGAAGGACTCGCTGCTGCAGCTGATCCGCGACATCCGCGACACCGGCGTGACCGTGCTGCTCATCGAGCACGACATGCGCCTCGTCATGGGCGTCACCGACCGGCTCGTGGTGCTCGAGTTCGGCAAGAAGATCGCCGAGGGCTCGCCGGCCGAGGTCCGGCAGGACCCGAAGGTGATCGCCGCGTACCTGGGGGTGCCCGCAGATGCTGCTTGAGGTCGACAACATCACCCTGCTGTACGGCCGGATCCAGGCGTTGCACGGGATCACCGTTCACGTCAACGAGGGCGAGATCGTGGCCCTGATCGGCGCCAACGGTGCCGGGAAGACGACGACGATGCGGGCGGTCTCGGGCGTGCGCGCGATCGCCTCCGGCCGGATCCGCTTCAACGGCGTCGACATCACCCGGATGCGCGCCGACCTGCGGGTCATCCAGGGCATCTGCCAGTCACCCGAGGGCCGGGGCGTCTTCCCGGGCATGACGGTGCGGGAGAACCTGGAGATGGGTGCCTACACCCGCAAGGACACCGGCAACATCGCCAAGGACATGGACCACGTGCTGGACCTGTTCCCCCGGCTGCGCGAGCGTTTCAAGCAGGCGGGCGGCACGCTCTCCGGTGGTGAGCAGCAGATGCTGGCGGTGGGTCGCGCTCTGATGAGCCGGCCGAAGCTCCTGCTCCTGGACGAGCCGTCGATGGGCCTGGCCCCGATGCTGATCCAGCAGATCTTCGAGATCATCACGGAGATCAACCAGCGCGACGGCACGACGATCCTGCTCGTCGAGCAGAACGCCCAGCAGGCGCTGTCCCGCGCCCACCGGGCGTACGTGCTGGAGACGGGCTCGATCGTCAAGGAGGGCACCGGGCAGGAGCTCCTGCACGACCCGGCGGTCAAGGACGCCTACCTCGGCGTGGCCTGATCCACACCCGAAGGCCCGGTCCACCGCCACGGTGGGCCGGGCCTTCGCCTTGCGCTCCCACCGACCCGACTCCCTCCGGGGCCGCGGCACGAGACCGCGGCACCGACCCGCGGGCGTGGCCGCGCGGAGTGGGCTGTGGCATGGCCGCGCGGAGAGGCCTGTGGCGTGACCGCGCGGAGTGGCCTGTGGCGTGACCGCGCGAATGACCACGCCAAACCACCCACAAACACCAAGCCGACGGACCGCGACCGCCACGCCGACGCACCGCCACCACAACACCAACCGCAACAGCGCGAACCGCGCGCAGCCACCAAGCGGGACCGCGGCGCCTCGGCGGCGGTGAGCGCCCTGCCGGGCGGTCTCGCGCGGCGGTCACGACCGCTCTCCATGGGGGCGTGGGGCGGCCCCGGCGCCCGGCTCCACCGGCGCGCTGCCGGTCTGGTACTCGTTCGGCGAGCACCTCCGCGGACCTTGGTCGTTCGTGGTGCCTCCGGCCGCGACCATTCACCAAGATCGCGCGGCCCACGGCGACCGCGTTGCGCGGATTTGGAAAGCTGTCGCGGTTGTAGCGGCGTCCGTTTGCCAAGATCGCGTTGTGTGCCGGTCGCGATCCCGGACCGGGCGCCCGCTCGCGGTGATCGCGCGTTGTCTGTCGCTTCGCGGATCTTGGTTGTTTGTCGCGGTTGTAGCGGCGTCCGTTTGCCAAGATCGCGTTGTGTGCCGGTCGCGATCCCGGACCGGGCGCCCGCTCGCGCTGGTCGCGTTGCCTGCCGCTTCGCGGATCTTGGTTGTTTGTTGCGGTTGGAGCCGCGACGCCCTACCTAGATCCGTCGTCGCCGGCATGGACGCGCCGCAGCGCGTTTGATTGCGGAAGCGCCGCGACACCGCGCGTACCGCGCGTGACGGTCGCGTGCTCGAGACCGCGAGCGAGCCGCCGCTAGCCCGGCGGCTCGGCCGCCTCTTTTCGCGATCTTGGGTGGTTGTTGTCGCACCAGGGACGAGGGGTTGCCTAGATCCGGCGCTTGCCGTCCTTGGGGCCCCGCCAGCCCGCCGCCGTGAGGGCGCGGCCGAGCTGGTCGGCGACCTCGCCCGGCCGGCTTCGGACCATCGCCGCCGAGAAGCGCAGGATGCGGTCACCGGCGATCCAGATGTCGTTCTGCCGGCGCATGTCGGCCTCCCATTGCACCGGGTCGGTGTGGTGCGCCCCGTCGACCTCGGCGTGCACGCCGAACTGCCGCCAGTAGGCGTCCACGTACCGGGTGCGCCCCGCGGCGTCGGTTCGGCGATGTTGCTGGTTCGGTCTGGGCAGGCGATGCCGAGCGCAGAGCCGGACGAGGTCGATCTCCGCGAGTGACCCGGCGCCGCCCGCGGCGTCGAGGGCTGTCGTGATCACGAGCGCGCGGCGCCGTGCCCGCGGCATCCGGCTGGTGACGGCGAGAAGCTCCGACGGCAGGACGAGGCGCTGCTGGCAGGCCGAAACGACCACCGTGCGGGCCTCGTTGTCGTCGGGTGCCCACTGCGCGGCATCGACCACGGCCCGCGGCATCGTGGTGCGGTCCGGGCGCCCGCGCTGCCGTTCCGCGGGGGTCAGGACGGTGGTGCGGCGGACCTTGACCGCGGCCAGGTCCAGGGGCAACCGCCTGAGCAGGTCCGGTGCCTTCCGTCCGGCGGGCAGGAGGACGTCGATCGCTTCGCGGCGCCACCGACCGCGCAGTCCGCCGGCGCGTGCGGCGGCCAGCCCGGCCAGGAGCGCGCCGTCGCCCGCGGCCAGCACCGCCACCCACACGTGCTGGTCGAACCGGGACGTCCCGGGCCCTGCGACGAAGACGCCTTGGCAGACCCGCCGCCAGCGGCCCGAGCTGACTCGGTGGCGCACGGCGGCGGGGCTCAGGTGGACCAGCGCCTGCCGGTAGGTGAGCACGCCAGACTGGGTGAACAGCAACCAGTCCAGATCCGGGTCGGGCGTACGCACGGCGTCAGCCAAGCACGTCGCGGCGCGTCCTGGCCGGCCCGTGACGCCGAACCGGGTGGGTCAGTTGTCGTTGCTGAGCTGGTCGCTGTGGTCGCGGATGAACTCGGCCAGGGATCGCGGTGAGCGGCCGATGACCTGCTCGACGTGGTCGTTGGTGAAGTCCGCCCAGCCGGCGCCGTACGCGGCCCGGTAGTCGCGGAGCATCGCCGCGTACCAGTCCGGGAGGCCGAGCTGCAGCAGGAACGTGCGTACGCCCTCCGGGTCCGCCGGCGCGTACTTCACCAGGCGGCCGAGGGCGCGGCCGGCCTCCTCGGCGGCCTCGTGCAGGGAGAAGCTCGTCGGGCCGGTGAGGGTGTAGATCTTCCCCGCGTGCCGCTCCGGGGCCCGCAGGATCTCGGCCGCCACCGCGGCGATGTCGCGCACGTCGACGGCGCCGACCTTGCCCTCGCCGTAGATGCCGAACATCTCCTCGCCGGCGACGGAGCCGATCAGGTTCTGCATGAAGTTGGTCGGGCGCAGGATCGTCCACGGTATGCCCGAGTTCTCCAGCTCGGCGTCGGAGAGCGCGTGCAGCCGGCCGTTGCGGGTGGGCGCGTCGTGCGCGGCGCCGATCGCCGACATCCGGACGACATGCTGCACGCCGGCCTTGCGGGCGGCCCACAGCAGGTCGCTGCTCTGCGCCGGGGCCTGCGCGCCCATCGGGGTCAGCAGCCACAGCTTGTCGACGCCTCGGAACGCCGGGATGAGGGTGTCGGGCTGGTCGAGGTCGGCGGCGACGTACTCGACGCCGGGGACGTGGGCCACGGTGGCGGGGTCGCGGACCAGCGCGCGTACGTCCGTCGTACCCGCGGCGGTGAGCGCCCGCAGCACCTCCCTGGACACCATGCCGTTCGCGGCGGTCACCAGAATGGTCATGACTTTGCTCCTCGAGAACGATCCATCGGCCGCGCCGTGGTCCGGCCGCGTGCCGTCGAGAACTGTATAGTCCAAGAACATGACTGTCCAATGATTGGACCAATTATGAAGCGCAGCACACGCAAGGAGCGGGAGCCGGACCTCGGCATCCTGTCCGTGCAGCTCTCGGCCCGTGTCCAGCGGGAGCTCTTCGCACGGGCGGCGGAACGGGGCTTCGCGGACGCGCGGCCCCGACACGGCGCGGTGCTCGCGTACCTGGACGAAGAGGGCACCCGACCGGGTGAGCTGGCCCGGTTGTCGGGCCGCAACAAGCAGACGATGGGCGCGATCATCGACGAGCTGGAACGCCTGGGGTACGTGCGGCGCGAGCCGGACCCGGCCGACCGCCGCGCCAAGCTGATCGTCCCGACGGACCGGGGGCGCGAGATGATGCGGATCTCCGACGAACTGGTCCAGCAGATCGAGCAGGAGCTGTCCGAGCGCCTGGGCGCGGCCACCTACGCCGAGTTCCGCGTGGCCCTGTCCCACGCCGCCGGCGGCCTGCGGCCCACCGGCGCCGACGTCGGGGACTGACAGGAAAGGAAGCGTTCGCCGCGGCGGAGGTGGCAGCGACGCGTGAGCGAGCGGTGTCCGGCGGGAGCGACGGTCCGTACCACCGCGGGCCCGGGAACGCGGGCTTTTGGCCTTGATCTGGATAACCCGACATCAGGGGCGAAACAGCGCCGCCCGGCTGAGCAACATGTCATACCCGCCGACTAGCATCGCTCGGGTGAGCGACCAACCCCGGATCCTGCTGCTCGACGGCCACTCGCTGGCCTACCGCGCGTTCCACGCCCTGCCCGTGGAGAACTTCTCCACCGCGACCGGGCAGTCGACCAACGCGGTGTTCGGGTTCACGTCGATGCTGATCAACATGCTGCGCGACGAGAAGCCGACGCACATCATCGTGTCGTTCGACGTGTCGCGGCAGTCGTTCCGCACCGAGCGCTACGCGGAATACAAGGCCGGCCGCTCCGAGACCCCCAAGCCGTTCCAGGGGCAGGTCAGCCTCGTCAAGGAGGTGCTGGCGGCGCTGCGCATCCCGGTCGTCGAGAAACCCGGCTACGAGGCCGACGACGTGATCGGCACGCTGACCACCCAGGCGCGCGCGGCGGGCATGGAGGTGATCATCTCCACCGGCGACCGCGACGCGTTCCAGCTCGTCGACGAGCACGTGACGGTGCTCTACCCCGTGCGCGGCGTGTCCGAGGTCTGGCGGATGAACCCCGAGGCCGTCGAGGCCAAATACTTCGTGCCGCCGGCCCGCTACCGCGACAAGGCCGCGCTGGTCGGGGAGACCAGCGACAACTTGCCGGGCGTGCCGGGCGTCGGCGACAAGACCGCCGCCAAGTGGATCAAGGAATACGGCGGCATCGACGGCGTGATCGCCAACGCCGACAAGATCAAGGGCAAGGCCGGCGATAACCTCCGCGCCAACCTGGCCAACGTGATGCGCAACTACGAGCTCAACGCGCTCGTCTGCGACCTCGACCTCGAGATGGGCCCCGAGGACGCGCGCTGGCACGGGTGGGACCGCGAGAAGGTCCACGAGATCTTCGACGCGCTCGAGTTCCGGGTGCTGCGCGAGCGGCTCTACCAATACCTCGACGCCGTCGAGCCCGAGGCCGAGTCCGGCTTCGACCTGTTCGGCGAGGTCCTGGCCGCCGGCGCGGTCGCGGGCTGGCTCACCGAGCACGTCCGCCCGGGCGTGGCGACCGGTGTGGCCGTGGCGGGCCACTTCGGCCGGGGCACCGGCGAGCTGACCGGCATCGCGCTGGCCACCGCCGACGGGCCGGCCGCCTGGTTCGACCCGACCCAGCTCGAGCCCGCCGACGAGCAGGCGGTCGCGGCCTGGCTCGACTCCACCGACCACCCCAAGGTGCTGCACGACAGCAAGCCGGCCCGGCTGGCGTTCGGGGCCCGCGGCTGGGGGCTGCGCGGCGTCGCCCGCGACACGGCGATCGCGGCCTACCTGGCCCGTCCCGACCAGCGCACCTACGACCTGGCCGACCTGGCGTTGCGCTACCTGCACCGCGAGCTACGCGTCGACGTGCCCGAGACGGGCCAGCTCACCATCGACGGCCTGGGCGGCGACGAGGGCGTCGCCGAGCAGAACCTGATGCTGCAGGCCCGCGCCACGCTCGACCTGGCCGAGGCGATCGACGCCGAGCTGTCCCGCGACGGTGAGCTGTCGGTGCGCCTGATGGCCGACGTCGAGCTGCCCCTCTCCGAGGTGCTGGCCCGCATGGAGCAGGTCGGCATCGCGGCCGACACCCATTATCTGTCCGACATCGAGGCCCACTTCGCGGCCGAGGTGAAGGCGTCGGCGCAGGCCGCCTACTCGGTGCACGGCCGTGAGTTCAACCTCGGCTCGCCCAAGCAGCTCCAGGAGATCCTCTTCACGGAGCGGGGGCTGCCGAAGACCCGGCGGATCAAGTCGGGCTACACCACCGACGCCGACGCGCTGCAGGGCCTGTTCGCCCAGACCGGCGACCCGCTGCTCGAGCACCTGCTGCGCCACCGCGACGTGGCCAAGCTCAAGTCCACCGTGGACGGACTGCTCAAGTCGGTCTCCGACGACGGCCGCATCCACACCACCTACTTCCAGACGGTGGCGGCGACGGGCCGGCTCTCGTCGACCGACCCCAACCTGCAGAACATCCCGATCCGCACCGAGGAGGGCCGCCGCATCCGGCGGGCGTTCGTGGTCGGCGAGGGCTACGAGACGCTGATGACCGCCGACTACAGCCAGATCGAGATGCGGATCATGGCCGACATGTCCAAGGACGAGGCGCTCATCGACGCCTTCAACTCGGGCGCCGACTTCCACGCGGCCACGGCCTCCTCGGTCTTCGCGATGCCGCTGGAGGAGGTCACGGCCGACCACCGCCGCAAGATCAAGGCGATGAACTACGGCCTGGCCTACGGCCTGAGCGTCTACGGCCTCTCGCAGCAGCTCGGCATCGGGGCCGACGAGGCCCGCGGCCTGATGGACGAATACTTCGACCGCTTCGGCGGCGTCCGCGACTACCTCCGGGCGATCGTCGACCGGGCCCGCCAGGACGGCTACACCGAAACGATCCTCGGCCGCCGCCGCTACCTACCGGACCTGGTCAGCGACAACCGCCAACGCCGCGAGATGGCGGAGCGCATGGCGCTCAACGCCCCGATCCAGGGCTCGGCGGCCGACATCATCAAAATCGCGATGCTCAGGGTCGACGAGGCGCTCAAGTCAGCCGGCCTGCGCTCGCGGATGCTCCTCCAGGTCCACGACGAGCTGGTCTTCGAGGTGGCCGAGGGCGAACGCGACCAGATGGACGAGCTGGTCCGGGCGGCGATGGGCGGTGCCTATCCGCTGGCGGTGCCGCTCGAGGTCTCGGTGGGCCTGGGCCGCGACTGGAACAGCGCCGACCACTGACCCGCCACGTGCTGAGGCTGATCGGCTACTGGGACGGCCCGGCGGCGGGTCCAGGGTGGCCCGACGTCCGGGACTTCGTCGATCCCGGGATGACGCCGGAACGGCGGCGGGCCACTGTCGACTACCTCCGGTCGGGCACGCCGTTGGCCGCGGCCGCGGGCTGTTCGGAGTGCAGGCTCTGCGGCGCGCGGAACGCCTGCGACGAGCTGACCGACGGCGTCCACTTCGTCTGGCCAGGCGGCCTCGCGCATTACGTCGAGGCGCATGACGTCGCGCTGCCGGACGACGTCGCCACGGTCGCCCTCGCGGGGCCGGCGGGGCCGGTCGACGTCGAGGAACTGGTCCGGGTGATGCCGGACGTCGACGAGCGATGGTGGCGCAGCCTGACCGGCCCCGGGACGTGATCGCGCTGGTCGCGGCTGCGACCCGGGCCTCGTAGGCGGCCCCCGCACCCGGGCGCACCGCGCCTCCGCACCCGGGCGCACCGCGCCGCCGCAGCACCGGCCCGTCCGGGTTATGACTTCAAGGGGTCGTGGCCCCAGTTCATCAGGGAGTAGCGCCACGTCGTGTCGGTGACGTCGCCCTTCGGGCGTTGGGCCGAGTGGCGTTTGACGTAGCCGACGACCTTGCGCATGTGGGCCCGGTCCTCGTCCGTCAGGTCCGACTTCTTCGTGCGCAGCAGCGTCACGATGCGCCGGCCCGACTCGTGGCCCGTGGACTCGCCGCCGCTCGACGGCTTCTGGCCCACCGCCTTCGAGTCGTCGGTCGCCAACCAGCGTTCCAACTCCGCCGGCGTCATGTTGACCGCCTTGCCGAAGTCGGTGACCTCGTCACTCACGGCGCAGCGCCTCCTCCGTGTGCACGGCGTCGCGGCCCGTCTTGTCGCTGCGGACCCGGTACTGCGGCTCCTCGCGCGACGCGTCCACAGTGCGGCCCGCGGCCGACTGCCGTGACGTGATCCGCTCCTCGACCGTGCCGTGCACCCGCTGTCCGTGGCTCTGCCAGCTCACCTTGTCACCCTTGCGGAGTCCCATACCGCTCCGCATACCCGCGTCAAAACGGACAAAACCTCAGTCAGGCCGGGTCGCGCGGGCGGGGGCCGGCGGGGGAGACCGGGGTCGGTGCCACGGCCTCCGAGGCGCGGCGGCGGCCGGCGGCGTGCATCCCGTACGCGAAATAGAGGACGAAACCGAGCGCCATCCAGATCACGAACCGGATCCACGTGTCGACCGGCAGGTTGATCATCAGCCAGAGGCAGGCGAGCACCGCGAGGATCGGGATGACCGGCACCCACGGCACCCGGAACGCGCGCGGCAGGTCGGGTCGGGTGCGGCGCAGGACGATGACGCCGATCGCGACCACGACGAACGCGAACAGCGTGCCGATCGAGGTCAGCTCCGACAGCTTCGCGAGCGGCACGAACCCGGCCATCAGCGCGACCGCCACGCCCGTGCCGATGGTGAGCAGCCACGGCGTGCCGAACCGAGGGTGCACCTTGGCCAGCTTCGGCGGCAGCAGGTTGTCGCGCGACATCGCGAACAGCACCCGCGACTGGCCGAGCAGCAGCACCAGGATCACGGTCGTGATGCCGCAGATCGCGCCCAGGGAGATCACTTTGGACGCCCACTCGACACCGACGTCGGAGAACGCCTTGGCCAGCGGCGCGCCCGTGTCCAGCGACGAGTACCGCGCCATACCCGTCACCACGAACGCGACGGCCATGTAGAGCACCGCGCAGATCGCCAGCGACGCCAGGATGCCGCGGGGCATGTCGCGTTGCGGGTTGCGGGTCTCCTCGGCGGTCGTCGCGACCACGTCGAAGCCGATGTACGCGAAGAACACGATCGACGCCGCCGCCACGACACCGAAGAAGCCGAACTGCTGCGGCACGATCCCGAGCAGCGCCTGCAGCAACGGTTCCTCGCCACCCGAGGCGCCCTCGGCGGGCTGCGCCGGCGGCACGAACGGGTTGAGGTTCGCGCCCTTGATGTAGAACAGCCCCAGCCCGATCACGAACAGCACCACCGCGACCTTGATCGCGACCAGCACGCCGGTGACCCGCCCCGACAGCTTCGTCCCCACCACGCCGACCACGGTCAGCGCCGCGACGATGAACATCGCGCCCCAGTCCGGCGTCGCCATGTCACCGGCGAGCCAGGTCGGCAGATCGAAGAGCGTCTGCAGGTACGCGCTCCAGCCGCGGGCCACCACCGCCGCACCGAGGCCCAGCTCCAGCACCAGGTCCCAGCCGATGATCCAGGCGACGAGCTCGCCGAGCGTGGCATACCCGAACGTGTACGCGCTGCCCGCGACCGGCACCGTCGACGCGAACTCGGCGTAACAGAGGGCGGCCAGCGCACACACCACCGCGGCGAGCAGGAACGAGATGACGATCGCCGGGCCGGCGTTGCGGGCCGCCTGCTGGCCGGTGAGCACGAAGATGCCCGTACCCACGATCACGCCGACCCCGAACACCGTGAGGTCGAGCGCGCTCAGCTCCCGCCGCAGCTTGTGGCCGGGCTCGTCGGTGTCCAGGATGGACTGTTCGATGCTCTTGGTGCGCAGGACTGAGAGAGCCATGAATGCGATTCTCGACCCGCGCGCCGGAAACCGCAGCGTGAGCGGGGCTGGGACCTAGGGCCGAGCGGTCACGAAGATCGCCGTGCCGGGGAAGAGCCGGCCGCGCAGCGGGCTCCACTGCCCCCACACCTGGGTGTGGCCCTCCGGCCACTCCGGCTCGACCACGTCCTCGATCACGAACCCGGCGCCGACGAGCTCCCGGATCCGGTCGCCCAGGGTGCGGTGCTGCTCGACGTAGGTCGGCACGCCCTCCGCCGTGGTCTCCACGTACGGCCGGCGGTCGAAGTACGAGTGCACCGCGAGGAGCCCGCGCTCGCCCGGGTCGTCCAGGAAGATCCAGCGCATCGGGTGGGTCACCGCGAACACCCACCGGCCTCCCGGGCGCACCACGCGGAACACCTCCCGCATCAGCGCGGCTGAGTCGGCCACGAACGGCACGGCGCCGAAGGCGGTGAAGGCGATATCGAACGATTCGTCCGAGAATGGCAGGGCGAGTGCGTCGGCCTGGACGAGCGGCACGCGTACGCCCGACGATGTGTTCCCCGTCACAGCGTGCCGCAGCATGCCGGCGGACAAATCGGTCGCGACGACCTCCGCGCCCTGGGCGGCGAGCCAGCGCGAGCCCGCCGCGGCGCCCGCGCCGACCTCGATGATCCGCCGTCCGGCGACCGGGCCGAGCAGGTGCGCGTCGGCCTCCCGCAGCCCTTCCGGGCACCAGCGCAGGTCAACGTCGCCCAGGAAGGCGCCGTGCTCGGCCTGGTAGGAGTCGGCGTCCTGGTCCCACCAGCCCCGACTGGCGCGGCGGGCCTCCGCGTCGGTCACCGCCAGCCGGCCCACGCCGGGATCGTCGTCAGACATCGCACAACCCCATCACGCGGTAGGTTGCCGGCGCGGCTTGGGGAGGGCTTGCACGCTGTGGTAATGCGCACGGTAAGCTAGTCGATGCGCACGCGGATTGTGTGCCTCGGCAGGGAGCAGGCGTCCGCGGTCCACGGACACCATCAATGATCATGGGCGATCGTTGCGGTGTGCCTTACGACCAATTCGCGGGCGCACACAGGTCATTAGCTACCCGCACCGCAGCTGTGACACACCATCCGACCGGAGCAACCGCCCACATGACGAGCAGCATCGAGGCCACCTCGAGCGCCAACAAGGTCACCATCGACGATCTCGGTTCCGAGGAAGCGTTCCTCGCCGCGATCGACGAGACCATCAAGTACTTCAACGACGGCGACATTGTCGAAGGCACCGTCGTCAAGGTCGATCGGGACGAGGTCCTGCTCGACATCGGCTACAAGACCGAGGGTGTGATCCCCTCTCGTGAGTTGTCGATCAAGCACGACGTCGACCCCGCCGAGGTGGTGTCGGTCGGTGACCACATCGAGGCCCTTGTCCTCCAGAAGGAGGACAAGGAAGGTCGCCTGATCCTCTCGAAGAAGCGCGCGCAGTACGAGCGGGCGTGGGGCACCATCGAGAAGATCAAGGAAGAGGACGGGGTCGTTCGCGGCTCGGTCATCGAGGTGGTCAAGGGTGGTCTGATCCTCGACATCGGCCTGCGCGGCTTCCTGCCCGCGTCGCTGGTCGAGATGCGGCGTGTCCGCGACCTGCAGCCGTACGTGGGCCGCGAGCTCGAGGCGAAGATCATAGAGCTCGACAAGAACCGCAACAACGTGGTTCTGTCGCGCCGCGCCTGGCTCGAGCAGACCCAGTCCGAGGTGCGCACCGAGTTCCTCAACAAGCTCCAGAAGGGCCAGGTCCGCAAGGGCGTGGTCTCGTCGATCGTCAACTTCGGCGCGTTCGTCGACCTGGGCGGCGTCGACGGTCTGGTGCACGTCTCCGAGCTGTCCTGGAAGCACATCGACCACCCGTCCGAGGTTGTCGAGGTCGGCCAGGAGGTGGAGGTCGAGGTCCTCGACGTCGATCTCGACCGCGAGCGGGTGTCCCTGTCGCTCAAGGCGACCCAGGAAGACCCGTGGCGTCAGTTCGCCCGCACCCACGCGATCCAGCAGATCGTGCCCGGCAAGGTCACCAAGCTGGTGCCGTTCGGCGCGTTCGTCCGGGTCGACGACGGCATCGAGGGCCTGGTCCACATCTCCGAGCTGGCCGAGCGCCACGTGGAGATCCCGGAGCAGGTCGTCCAGGTCGGTTCCGACGTCATGGTCAAGGTCATCGACATCGACCTCGAGCGCCGGCGGATCTCGCTGTCGCTCAAGCAGGCCAACGAGGGCTTCGTCGAGGGCGAGGAGCACTTCGACCCGACCCTCTACGGCATGGCGGCGACCTACGACAACGAGGGCAACTACATCTACCCCGAAGGCTTCGACCCCGAGACGGGCGAGTGGCTCGAGGGCTACGACAAGCAGCGGGAGACCTGGGAGACCCAGTACGCCGAGGCGCGTCAGCGTTGGGAGGCCCACACCAAGCAGGTGCAGACCTCCCGCGCCGCCGACGCCGAGGCCGCTGCGGCCCCGCCGGCCCCCGCCGGCCAGGGTGGCGGGGCGTCGTCCTCGTCCTCCACGCCGTCGCGTGCCGCCGAGGAGCCCGCGGGCACCCTGGCGACCGACGAGGCGCTGGCTGCTCTCCGCGAGAAGCTGGCAGGCAAGTAGTAGGGAGAACGTCGAAAGCGGCCCCGCACCGGATCCCGGTGCGGGGCCGCTTTCTCGTCGCGATCACGTAGCCTCGTGCTCGTGTTGCGTGTGGGGTTGACCGGGGGGATCGGGGCCGGGAAGAGTGCGGCTGCCGCGCGGTTCGTGGCCAACGGGGCCGTGCTGATCGACTCCGATCGGCTGGCGCGGGAGGTGGTCGAGCCGGGTACGCCGGGCCTCGCGGAGGTCGTGGCGGCGTTCGGGCCACAGGTGCTGGGCGCCGACGGTGCGCTCGACCGGGCCGCGCTCGGGCAGGTCGTATTCGCCGACGCGGGCGCCCGCAAGCGGCTCGAGGGCATCCTGCACCCGCTGATCCGGGCCCGCAGCGCGGAGTTGGCCGCCGCCGCCGCGCCCGACGCGATCGTGGTCAACGACGTGCCGCTGCTCGTCGAGACGGGACTCGCACCCTCGTACCACCTGGTCGTGGTCGTCGACGCGGCGCCCGAGGTGCGGGTCGAGCGGCTGGTCCGCGACCGCGGGATGAGTCCGGCCGACGCCACCGCGCGGATCTCGGCGCAGATCGACGACGCGGCCCGGCGGGCGGCCGCCGACGTGGTGCTCGACAACAGCCGCTCGCCGGAGGCGCTCGCGGCGGCGGTCGACGCGCTCTGGACCGAGCGGTTGGTGCCCTATGAGCACAACGTCCGCACCGGGCAGTGGGCCGACAAAGATCCCTTGGCCACCCTGGTCGACTACGACCCGACCTGGCCCGCGCAGTACGAGCGGTTGGCGGCCCGCATCCTGCACCGCGTGGGACCGCACCGGGTCGACCACATCGGTTCGACCGCGGTGCCCGGCCTCGTCGCCAAGGACGTCATCGACATGATGCTCACGGTCGACTCGTTGGCGGAGGCCGACTCGCTGGCCGGGGCCCTGACCGCAGCGGGCTTCCCGCGGAAGCCGGGCGTCTACCAGGACCGGCCGAAGCCGCCGGACGTCGGGCCTTGGGAGAAGCGGATGCACGCCAACGCCGACCCCGGCCGCCGGGTCAACCTGCACGTCCGGGTGGCCGGGTCACCGGGCTGGCGGACGGCGCTGCTGCTCCGCGACCACCTGCGGGCCGACACCGCCGATCGCGACGCGTACGCCGCGATCAAGCTCGCCAACGCGGGCAAGCCCATCGACGACTACCTGGACGCCAAGGAGCCGTTCTTCGACCAGCTCTACGACCGCGCGATCCGGCAGCCCTAGTTCACCAACTGCTGGGCCGGCAGCTCCGGCACCTCGGCGTCGACGAGGTCGGCCTGGGCGAACGTGCCGGTCCGGGTACGCGCCTCCAGCCGCAGGACCGCGCCGGTCTTGTCGACCCAGTAGCGCATCCGCGCCTGGCCGCGCCCGATGACGCCCTGCTCGGCCGGTTTGGCGATTTCGAAGACGGTCACCGCGACCCCGCCGACCTCGTCCTTGCGCAGGAACGACGCGGCCTCCTGGAAGTACTTCGCGCTGTCCTTCGTCGTCGACGCCATCGCCAGCGCCTCGCCGAGCAGCAGGTCGATGTCGAGACCGCCACGCGGATCGGCGCGCTGCGCCCAGGTCTGGAACACCCATCCCTCGTACGGCGCCGGCAGCGGCGGCTCGTCCAGCGCCTTGCCGGACTTCGGCTGGTAGGAGACGCCGGACCCGCTGGCCCGCAGCAACGCGACGTCGGTCGGCTTGGCGACGTCGTGCACCGCGACGTAGGCGATCGAGGAGTTCCAGTCGAGCCAGCCGCCGCCGCGCAGGTTGGCCACCGGCACCGTCGGGACGCTGACGGCCAGCTTCACGCCGCCGCGGTCCAGGTTGCGCTGGCGCATCTTGGCCAGCAGCGTCGTCTCGGCCTTGCTCGGTGCCCGCGGCGTCACCTTGTTGCCGCCGAAGTAGGCCACCGCGTCGAAATCCGGGCGATCGGCGTGGTCGACGTCGGCGCGGACGGACAGGTTGCCGGGCAGCACCGCCTCGAAGCGGCGCAGCTTGGCGCCGGAGTCGAGCCAGTAGCGGACGGCGCCGCCGAGCTCGTTGAGGGAGGTCGGTGGGGCGGTGCGGCTCGAGGTCGCGGTCGGGCTCTGCGTCGCCGTCGGTGTCTTCGCCTCGGTCGGGCGGCTGGGGGAGGGCTTCGCGGACTTCGTCGCCGGCGGCGTGGCGGTCGGCAGCGGCTGCGGCGGGACCGCGGGGCCGAGCAGCACGTCGACCGTCGCACCGGCGATGCGGTCCGTGCCCACCCAGCGCGCCTCGGTCTTCGCGAGCAGGTCGGCCTGGTCGGCCTTGGTGCTGGCCATCACGAACATCAGCGACAGGAACGTGTCCAGCGGGGTCGCCGTCTTGCCGGTGGGCGACCACGGCCGGACCTGCCATCCGTCGGTCGGGGGAGCGGCGGGCGGTGCGGCCACCGGCGGCGCCGGCTTCGTCGCGTCGCCGGTCCGCGGTGCCTCGGCCTCCGCGGCCGCGTCCGCCGCCGTCGCGGGCCGGGTCGCCACCGTCCCGGGTACGGCCTGCAGCAGCCCGCGCTGGTCACCGGCGCCCGGGCCGCCGACCCGCAGGTACGCCAGCGCGTGCTTCCAGTCGATCCAGCCGGCGACGCGTACCTCGGTGGCGCCCTCGCCCCAGGTGGCGCCGATGCCGGCGCGCTCGTCGCGGTAGTTGGTCACCCGCATCTCGGCGAGGCGCTGGGCCTCGGCCGCGGACAGGGGACGGGCCTGCACCGGCTGCTCCTGCGGCCCGCACGAGACCAGGCCACCGACCAGGCCGGCCAGCGAGCCGAGGGAGAGGCAGGAGAGCACGACCAACGCGACGATGCGCCGCTTCTGCGCGGGACGACGAGAAAGGGTCACGCGTGGTTGAACGGCTGACCGTGGTTGAGGTGACGTGTGGTGCCGCGGTGGCGAGCCCATCGTGTGGTTGCCGCTCAGGGCGCTCGCGGCGGCCGGTCTGCGCATCGCGCGACCGCGTCGGGTGCGCACGCCGACGATGTGCCGGGGCTGCAACCACAGCGCCGGGGCTGACCGGCCGGTGTGGAGGCCCGGTCTGGCGCCCGGTCGGCCGCCGCGAGCGGCCTACGCTCAAATGGTAGGGCGGTGACCTATCGCACACAATGACAATATCGAAGCCGATCACCTACGGACTGTCCGGTGGCGGGAACATGTCGTACCCCCGACGTAGTTTTAAGGGCATGACGCTGGACATCCCCCGCACCGACGGCCGCTTCGAGGTCGTCAGCGACTTCAAGCCGGCCGGCGACCAGCCGGCGGCCATCGACGGTCTTGAGCGTCGAGTGCGACAGGGTGACCGGCACTCGGTGCTCCTCGGTGCCACCGGCACGGGCAAGAGCGCGACCACGGCGTGGCTGATCGAGCGGCTGCAACGGCCGGCGCTGGTGCTCGCGCCCAACAAGACGCTCTGCGCCCAGCTCGCCAAGGAGTTCCGCGAGCTGCTGCCCAACAACGCCGTCGAATACTTCGTCTCCTACTACGACTACTACCAGCCCGAGGCCTACATCCCGCAGACCGACACCTACATCGAGAAGGACTCCTCGATCAACGAGGAGGTCGAGCGGCTCCGGCACTCGGCGACGATGTCGCTGCTCACCCGGCGTGACGTGGTGGTGGTCGCGACGGTGTCGGCGATCTACGGTCTGGGCACCCCGTCCGAATACCTCGACCAGGCGGTCCGGCTCAAGGTCGGCGCCCAGGTCGACCGTGACCAGGTGCTGCGCCGGCTGGTCGACATCCAGTACACGCGCAACGACATGTCGTTCACCCGCGGCACGTTCCGGGTCCGCGGCGACACGCTCGAGATCATCCCCGCCTACGAGGAGCTGGCCGTCCGGGCCGAGCTGTGGGGCGACGAGATCGAGAAGCTCTACTACCTGCACCCGCTGACCGGTGACGTGATCCGCGAGGTCGACGACCTGTTCATTTTCCCGGCCTCCCACTACGCGGCCGGCGCCGCGCGGATGGAGCGGGCGATCACCGGCATCGAGGCCGAGCTGGCCGAGCGGCTGGCCGAGCTCGAGGGGCAGAACAAGCTCCTCGAGGCGCAGCGGCTGCGGATGCGCACGACCTACGACATCGAGATGATGCGCCAGGTCGGGTTCTGCTCCGGCATCGAGAACTACTCGATGCACATCGACGGGCGCACCTACGGTGACCCGCCGTTCTGCCTGCTCGACTACTTCCCCGACGATTTCCTCACGGTGATCGACGAGTCGCACGTGACGATCCCGCAGATCGGCGGCATGTACGAGGGTGACGCGTCCCGCAAGCGGCTGCTGGTCGAGCACGGGTTCCGGCTACCCAGCGCGGCCGACAACAGGCCGCTGCGGTTCGACGAGGTGCTCGAGCGGGTCGGCCAGATGGTCTTCCTGTCGGCGACGCCGGGCCCGTGGGAGATGCGCGAGGCCGGCGGCGAGTTCGTCGAGCAGGTCATCCGGCCGACGGGCCTGATCGACCCCGAGGTGGTGGTCAAGCCGACCAAGGGCCAGATCGACGACCTGATGCACGAGATCAAGCTGCGTACGGACAAGGACGAGCGGGTGCTGGTCACCACGCTGACCAAGAAGATGGCCGAGGACCTCACCGACTACCTGCTGGAGCACGGCATCAGGGTGCGCTACCTGCACTCCGAGGTCGACACGCTGCGCCGGGTCGAGCTGCTGCGCGAGCTGCGCAAGGGCGACTACGACGTGCTGGTCGGCATCAACCTGCTGCGGGAAGGCCTCGACCTGCCCGAGGTGTCGCTGGTGTCGATCCTCGACGCCGACAAGGAGGGCTTCCTGCGCAGCGGCCGCTCGCTGGTGCAGACCATCGGCCGCGCGGCGCGAAACGTCTCGGGCCAGGTCCACATGTACGCCGACAAGATCACCCCGTCGATGGCCGAGGCGATCGACGAGACCAACCGCCGGCGGGCCAAGCAGGTCGCACACAACGAGGCCAACGGCATCTCGCCCGAGCCGCTCCGCAAGAAGATCCACGACATCCTCGACGACATCTACCGCGAGGCGGAAGACACCGAGGGTGCCCTCGGCGGCCACGGCCCCGGCGGCGCGATCGTCGGCGGTGGCGGGCGGCAGATGTCCCGCGGCAAGGGCCCGGTCCCGGAGACCAGGTCCAAGGGCAAGGCGGCGGCCCGCACGTCCAGCAAGGACATGGCCCGCCACGACCTGGCCCAGCTCATCCAGGACCTCAACGACCAGATGCTGGCCGCGGCCCGCGAGCTGCAGTTCGAGCTGGCGGCCCGCATCCGCGACGAGGTCCACGAGCTGAAGAAGGAGCTCCGCGGCATGGACGCGGCCGGAGTGAAGTGACCGACTACACCGTCGGAGCGCCCGGTGGGCTGCTCCGACGGGCCGTAGGCCCGTATGTCGGCTACGCCGAACGGGCCGCGGCACCACTCGCCCGCCGCGAGGTGGCGATCTCGCGGTGCGTGCTCATCCTTGGCTGGGGCGCGCCCCTCGACGTCCGCGACCCCCGCGGCCCGGCCGGCGGTGCGACCGCGGTGTCGTCGTTCGTCGGAGGCCTCTCCGACACGTGGGTCGACACGATCACGGCCCCGGGCGAGGCCACCGGCATCCAGCTGATGCTCGACCCGCTGGTCGCGGCCCGCATCCTCGGCCGCCCCTTCGGCGAGCTTGCCAACCGGGTGGTGGCGCTCGACGACCTCGACGGCCGCGCGCTGCGCACGGTCCGCGCCCTGCCGTCCCGCCTGGCCGCGGCCGCGGACTGGCCGACCCGCTTCGCGCTGCTGGACGAGACGCTCACGGCCCGCCTGACGGCAACAGGCCCGCCGGACCCACGCCTCGCCGCGGCCTGGCACCGCCTACGCCAGACGGCGGGCGCGGTCCCGATCGAGACCCTGGCGGCGGAGACGGGCTGGACCCGCCGCCACCTGAGCACCCTCTTCCGCCGCGAGCTGGGCCTACCACCAAAGCTCCTGGCCCGCCTGATCCGCTTCGAACACGCCTACGCCCAGTCGCCCCGCGCGGCAACCGCCGGCTGGGCCGCGGTAGCGGCCGACACGGGCTACTACGACCAGGCCCACCTGATCCGCGACTTCCACACGTTCACGGGCTCAACCCCCGCGCGCTTACCGCAACGCACAGAAGCGCCCGCCCTGCACCCGGCCTGACACCCGCCGTCGGGCATCTTCCAGGTCAAGGCCGGCCCCATGATCGCGGTTACCTTCCCGCGCGCCAGGTTCGCGGATCGCAAGTTTCGGCTCGGGCGGCTCGGTGATCCGCGGCGGGGGGCGGGCCGGATGGTCATTGCGTGCTGTCGGTGCGCCGACGAGGCGGCGCCATGCGGATCGCGGTGTTCGGGTTGGGGGTTCGGCGATCTGCGGCTGGACGCATGGTCGTTGTGACCCCCTGCGCGAGGTCGCGGTCGCACCGTTCAAGTCGGTGGCTGGGCGATCCGCTTACAGGGCTTCTAAGCCTGCGGCCCGGTCGGCGTGCGTTTCCCGGATCGACCCCGAACCCGGTTGCGCGTCTTGTGGCTGCGGCGACGGAGCGCGCGACTGCGTCCCGACGTCCGAATCCGGGCGCGATGGCCACCCGGGGCCTGGTGTTCAGCGCTTACGTGTTTTCGCGTGTGTGTACATCGGAGAACATGTCGGCGCGAATGCGTATCGGTCCGGGCGGAGGCTGCGGGCCGGTCGGGACAGGGCTGCACCTCGCGGCGGGTCCTCCGGCCCGAGCGTCTTGGCCGCGTGTGACGTCCTGCGGCCCGCTCGGCGTGGGTTTAGGATCGACCCCGAATCCGGTTGCTCGTCTTGTGGCTGCGGCGACGGAGCGCGCGACTGCGTCCTGACGTCCGGAACCGCACGTGATGGCAAGGCGGGGCCGGGGTGCGTCTGGCGCCTACGTGTTCTCGCGTGTGTGTACATCGGAGAACATGTCGGCCCGAATGCGGTATCGGTCCGGGCGCCGGGCTGCGGGGCCGGTCGGGACATGCCCGCACGGCCGCGGCGGGGCCTCGTGCGGTCGAGCGTCTTGGCCGCGTGCATCGACTGGGCGGTCGCCGCATTTCCGGAGCCATGGTTTGTCGTGCGCGGACCGAGGCGGGTCGTGCGGAGCGGGGGGTGACCCGTTGCCGGTTCAGCCGTAGCGGTTGAAGCCGCCCTCCGAATCGAGGACCTGGCCCGTGATCCAGGCTGCTTCCGGGGAGCAGAGCCAACCCACCAGCCGGGCCGCGTCGTCGGGGGTGCCCCAGGTGCCTGTCGGGAACATCTGGGCTACCGCGGCGTGGGTGTCCGGGTCCGCCCAGCCGGTGTCGGTCGGACCTGGGTTCAGGCAGTTGATCGTGATGCCGCGGGTCATCAGCAGCGTGCCCAGCTGGCGGGTCAGGTTCTCCACCGCCGCCTTGCTCACCGCGTACGGCAGCTCGCCCGTCATCGGGCCCAGGCGTTGGCCGCTCGAGAAGAGGACAACGCGGCCGGCGCCCGCGTCCGGGGTGTGGGCCGCCGCGAACGCCTCCACCAGCAGCATCGTCGCGCGGACGTTGACGATCAGGTGGCGGTCGATCTCCGTCGCGTCGAGGTGGCCGAAAGGGCCTGACGTCGAATAGGTGTGTACGGCCACCAGCGCGTCGATCCGGCCCAGGCGGTCCACGACCGACTTGACCAGGGCGGCGGGAGCCGCCGGGTCGGACAGGTCGGCGGGGGAGTAGTGGTGCGGGCCGCCGGGCAGCTCCGCCAGCACCCCCGCGAAGTCGTCCGGGTCCGCGCCGAAGGGCTGGTCCTCGTCGTATGCCCGCAGGCCGCTGGCCACCACGCGGTAGCCGTCGGCCGCGAGGCGCCGGATCACCGCCGTGCCGATGCCGATCCGGCGGCTCGTGCCCGTCACCAGCGCCACCCGTTCGATCATGCGAGCTACCTAACCACAGCCGTCGTACGATGTCGCGATGTTTGATCTCCAGCGGCTGGCCGCCGGACATGCCGCGGCGTTGCTGCGGTTCGAGCTGGAGAATCGGGCCTACTTCGCGCGGTCGATCTCCGATCGGGGCGACGACTACTTCGCCGAGTTCGCCGAGCGGCACGAGTTGCTGCTCGCCGAGCAGGCCGCCGGGCTGTGCCATTTTCACCTGGTGGTCGACGACGACGGCGCGGTCCTCGGCCGGTTCAACCTGGTCGACGTCGACCAGGGCAGCGCGGAGCTCGGCTTCCGGGTCGCCGAACGCGCCGCCGGCCAGGGGCTCGCGACCGACACCGTGCGGCGGATCTGCGAGCTGGCGGGCACCGACTACGGCCTGACGCGGCTCGTCGCCGCCGCCGCGCTCGACAACCCGGGGTCCCTCACCGTGCTGCGGCGCAACGGGTTCACACCCATCGAGGAGATCATCCTGGTCAACCGCCCCGGCCTTCGCCTCGGGCGTGACCTGACCAGCCGCTAGTCGGTGGTGACGTCCGTGAAGTGCTCGACGACCGGCGGGCCGGCGAAGTAGGGGCCGATCAGCGCGCGCCACCGCGGGAACCGGTCCGACTCGCGGAAGTTCTCCAGGTGGGCCTCGACGGAGTCCCATTCGACGAGGAGCACGAAGCGCGACGGCGACTCGATGCCGCGGGTCATCCGGATCGAGCGGAAGCCGGGCGTGCCCCGGACGATCGGGTGTGCCTTGCGGTAGGCGGCGGCGAACGCCTCCTCGTCGCCCGGCCGGATATCGATCAGCGCAACCTCGAGGATCATGCCGGGAAGCCTGCCATGATCCGGTGGCGACCAGCGAAATATCCTAGGACGCCGTGCACCGTGTGTCGCATCGCACGTGGTGACGGGCGACTCGCGGTGGTCGATGTGCCAAAACCAGGTGCGATGGGTGACAATGGCACCTGAGGAGGGGAGTATTCCCCGCGGCGTTGTCGTCAGCACGGCAGTCGTTCGGCGTTCGCCGGGCGTCCACCCGGCAGCGTCGGCCGCCCGGCTCATCCAGGCCGTGGTGGTGGAAGAGACCTCCCGACAGTCACGACTCAGCACGCCGCCCGCGCGGGCGACGTGGTCTGCCTGCCGGAGGTCTATTTGAACGCGCCCGACTTGCACGTGACCCCGCTCGTCTGGGGCATCACCCTGGTCGTCATGGTCGCGGTGCTGTTGGCGGACCTGCTGATCATCGGCCGCCGGCCGCATGAGCCGAGCATCAAAGAGTCGACCATCTGGGTGTCGATCTACGTCGGCCTCGCGGTGCTCTTCGGCCTCGGGCTCTGGTGGACCTCGGGCGCGACCTTCGCCGGCGAGTTCTACGCGGGCTGGCTGACCGAATACAGCCTGTCGATCGACAACCTGTTCGTCTTCGTGATCATCATGACGCGGTTCATGGTGCCGCGGCATCTGCAACAGGAAGTGCTGCTCGTCGGCATCATCCTGGCGCTGGTCATGCGGGGTGGCTTCATCGCCGCCGGGTCCGCGCTGATCAGCCAGTTCTCCTGGGTCTTCTACATCTTCGGCGCGTTCCTCGTCTACACGGCGATCAACTTCGCGCGCCAGGGTGAGCCCGACGAGGACGACTTCAAGGAGAACGTGATCATCCGTTGGGTACGGCGCGCCGTGCCCGTCTCGCGCGACTTCGACGGCGCGAAGATCACGACGACCGACAGCGCCGGGAAGCGGCTGTTCACGCCGATGCTGATCGTCATGATCGCGATCGGTACGACCGACCTGATCTTCGCGCTCGACTCGATCCCCGCGATCTTCGGTGTGACCAAGGAGCCCTACCTGGTCTTCACCGCCAACGTGTTCGCGCTGATGGGCCTGCGGCAGCTCTACTTCCTGCTCGGCGGCCTGCTCGACCGGCTGGTCTACCTCAACATCGGGCTGGCCTTCGTGCTCGGCTTCATCGGCGTCAAGCTGGTCCTCGAGGCGCTGGCCGGCAACAACCTGCCGTTCATCAACGGCGGCGAGCACATCGGCTGGGCACCGCACATCCCGATCTGGCTGTCGCTGACGGTGATCCTCGGCACCCTGTCCGTGGCGACGGTGGCGAGCCTGGTCAAAAGCTCCCGGGACAAGAAAAGGGACCGCGAGCTGACCCCGGTCGGCTGAGGCGGGCAACCCCAGGGCATGCGAAAACGCCGCTCCGGCCGTAAGGCCGGGGCGGCGTTCTCGCGGTGTCGGTGTGCATGTCGCCTCTCGGCGAGTGGCGCGACGCGGCTCCAGCCGAACGGTATTCCGCGAAGGCAATTTAGGTGAGGCCCGGGGACACTGAACACACCGACAGTCAGCTCAACGACCCACCCCGGCCGGTCATTCCCCGGGGCCGGCGAAAACCGGAAAAAGATCAGTCGGCGACCCGGTGCGCCGCCACCAGGGTCTCCTCGCGGGCGGCGGAGAGCGGCTCCTCGACCACCCGCCGCTGCGTGTAGCAGGCGTGCAGCATCCGCCGAGGCCCGCCGTCCTGGCCCGCGGTGACGATGCCCACGTGGTGGATGCGACGCCCGGGGCGGGCGAAGAAGTAGAGGTCGCCGGGCCGCTCCGAGCCCAGCGGCACCGACCGGGTCGCCGCCGCCTGGTCGGCCGCGTCGCGGGGGAGCGTCACCCCGAAGCGGCGCCACGACAGGTGGACCAGACCGGAACAGTCGATCCCGTACGCGGAGAGCCCGCCCCAGACGTAGGGCACGCCGCACAACCGCGTCGCCACGCCGAGCGCCGCCATCGGCCGCCCACCGGCGCCGGCGCCGGGCACCACGTCGGCGGCGGAAACCCAGAGCGTGTCTGAGCCGGCCCGCACCGGCACCCAGCCGTCGACCGCGGCGCCCACCGGCACCAGCCGGGTGCCGAGCATCACGTTCGCGAGCGCCACGGGCCCGCCGGGAGTGACCCGCAGGTCGGTCGAGGTCGCGTCGACGACAAGGGTGGTGTCGTCGACCGCGGGGTCGTCACCGGCCGGCACGAGTTGCTCGGCGGGAATCCAGCCCGGGTAGCCGCGCTGGTCACGGACGCCGGGCTGCTGCAGCGCGACCACCCGGACCCAGCCGTCGGCGCGCACCTCGTCGACCCGGACCCGCTCACCCAGCAGCAACTGGCTCAGCACACCGTCGCCGACCTGCTGTTCGGCCGACATCGACGCGACCCAGGAGGGGATGTCGGCGGTGCGCCCGAGCGCGCGGCTGTCGACCGGTCGGACCGCGTCGGGTGTGGACCACAGCGTCGCGACGGCCACCCGTACCATCGCGTCGCTGCCTGCCCGCACCGCTCGTTGCCTGTCCGTTCGCACTCGCCCGCCCCCCGTCCGCACCGCCGACGGGGTCCCCACCCCCTGACCGTCAGGCTACGAAACTCTTCGCCGGTGCTCAACCGTCCGCTGGAACTCTTCTTCATTCTGGCCGCTCGGCCGACCCCGATCGACCGACGGGCCGGCGGCGCCCGTCCGTCAGCCGGGCGGCAGCGTCAGACCGAGGCCGGGCGCGTCGGGGAGCACGACCGCACCCGGTTCGTAGCGCAGCCCGCCGACGACGGGGGACGACGACAGCCACCACGCGGCGTCCAGGTCGGCCACGGCCGACGTGCCCTGGGCGGCCACCAGGCTCGCGGCGGCACCGACACCGACCGGACCCTCCATCATCGTGCCGACGATCGAGCCCATGTCGTGCGCCTCGGCGAGGGCGAGCAGCGTACGGGCCGGCCCCAGGCCGCCGCACTTCGCGAGCTTCACGTTGACCATGTCGGCCGCCCGCGCGCGGATGACGGTGACCAGATCGCGCACCCCGTACACGGACTCGTCGGCCAGGATCGGCACGTCGACCCGGTCGGTGACCCAGCGCAGGCCCTCGATGTCGCGCGCGTCGACGGGCTGCTCGACGAGTTCGAGGTCGGCGCCGTCGTCCTGGGCCGCGCGGATGATCCGTACCGCTTCCTTGGCCGTCCAGCCCTGGTTGGCGTCGAGCCGGACGCGCGTCCCGGCGCCGGCGGCGGCGCGGACGTCGCGGATCCGGGCCAGGTCGCTGCCGGGATCGGCGCCGACCTTGACCTTGAGCACGGTGAACCCTTCGGCCACCCGGGCGCGCGCGGAGTCGGCGACACCGATCTCGTCGGCCGCGGTCAGCGTCACGTCCGTGGGCACCCGCCCGGTGGAGCCGCCCAGCAGCCGGGCCAGGGGTACGCCGAGGCGGCGCGCGGCCAGGTCGTGCAGCGCGACGTCGACAGCCGCCTTCGCCGCCTCGTTGCCGGCCACCGCCCGCGCGGTCGCCCGGCAGAGCGCGACGAGGTCGTCGGGGTCGCGGCCGAGCAGCAGCGGGCGCAGCATCGTGGTGACGCACGCCTCGGAGCCGGCCAGCGACGCCCCGGTGACCTGCCACACCTGCGGCGCCTCGCCGTACCCGGAGCGCCCGTCGCTGTCGACGATCTCGACGACCAGGGTCTCCATCGAGGTCGCGCGGCGCAGGGCCGTGACGAACGGCGTGTGCAGCGGCGCGCGTACCCGGTGGGTCCTGACATCCTCGATCGTCATATGCGGCACCCTATCCGGAGGGGCTGTGGACGACGGGAGTACGAGCATGACGAGGCAGTGGTCGTTGACAGGCGCGCCGAACGCCCGTGACCTCGGCGGACTCGTCGGCGCCGGCGGCCGGCCGGTGCGCTCCGGCGTGCTGATCCGGGCCAGCGGGCTGGGGCGCCTGGTCGACGACGACCTGCCGACGCTGGGCAAGCTCGGCCTGTCCTGCGTGCTCGACCTGCGCGCCGCGAGCGAGATCGAGGTCGCACCGCCGGACCGCCTGGTCGGCGAGCCGACGGTGGTGCACGTGCCGGTGCACGACCCCGAGCACCCCGTCTTCACGTACGTGTCGGCGGTGATGCTGGGTCATGACCTGTCCGCGTACGAGGCGCTGGCGCGGGAGGGCACCACCGGGGCGATGGAGGCGATCTACCGCTGGTTCGTCGCCGGCCCCGCCGCCGCGGTCGCGTTCAGCCGGGCCGTCCGGACGGTCGCCGAGGCGAGCAACCTGCCCCTGCTCTTCCACTGCAGCGCCGGCAAGGACCGCACGGGTTGGCTCTCGGTGATCCTGCTGACCGCGCTGGGGGTCGACCAGGAGGCGATCCTGGCCGACTACCTGCGCACCAACGAGCTCGCCGACGGTGTCAACGACGCGATCCTGGGCGCGATGCTGGTCCGCCGGCCGGGGCTGGACCTCGAGGCGATCCGGCCTGTGCTGGAGGCGCGCGAGTCGTACCTGGCCGCGGCCTATGCCGAGGTCGACCGGCTGCACGGCGGCATGGACGCCTACCTGCGCGACGTGCTCGGCATCGACGACGCGTTGCGGGCGACGCTGCGGGAGCGGCTGCTCGACTAGTGGCGGTTGGCCCAGGCCGCGCGCGAGACCCCCGCGACCAGGGCGCACGCCGCGTCGTCGGCCAGGCTCGTCGAGGTGCAGACCACCACGGTGTACGGCGGCGCGTCAGTGGGGAAGACCACCCCGGCGCCGTGGCGTACGCCCGTGATCCAGCCGTTCTTGTGTGCCACCCGGGTGCCGGGCGGCAGGCCGGCGACCAGGTCGTCGCGGTGCTCGTTGGCCTCCAGCAAGGCGAGCGCCCCGGTCGGGTCCGGGACGAGGTCGCCGGCTACCAGCTCGCCGAACAGGCGGGCCAGGTCGCCGGCCGTGACGAGGTTGTCGAGGCCGGCTTCGCGGGCGGCGGCGTCCTCGATGCCGCGGGCGGTGACGCTGTGGGTGGCGCCGGCGAGCCGCCAGACCTCCTGGGTCGCCGGGATGCCGACGGCGCCCAGGCACAGGTTGGTGGCCAGGTTGCCGGAGCGGACGATCATCTGGCGCGCGAGGTCGCGCAGCGTGCTGGCCTTGCCGAGCAGCGCCCAGGTCGCGGTGTCGCTGTCCTCGGCGGGGTCGTTGGCGTAGGGTTCGGCGCCCGGCAGCGCGGACTCGTGTCTGTTGTGGACGGTGACGGCGGCGTCGAGGTCGAGCCGGCCCGCCGCGGCGGCGCGGTGGAGGGCGACCAGCACGCCGACCTTCATCGTGCTGGCCGCGTAGTGCGTCGCGTCGGCCGCCCGCGCGTAGACCGGCGCGCCGCCGACGGGCCCGACCCAGGCGGCGGCGGTGCCCGGCGCGGCGGCCAGCGCGGCGTCGACCTCGTCCCAGCTCTTCACGGGGTCGACGATAGTGGTGCGCTGTCCGCGAACATCGCCCCGCCCGGCCGGATCGTCGGGCTAGCGTGCCGGCATGGCCGCGTACGACGCCCACGCCGACTGGTACGAGGACTACACGCGTTCCGTCTCGTCCTATATGGACAGGGTGCGGGCGCACCTGGCCGCGTTGCTCGGCCCAGGCAGCGGCACCTGCCTCGACCTGTGCTGCGGTGGGGGAGCGCACGCCGCGACGATCCGGGAGTTGGGCTGGCGGCCGGTCGGGGTCGACCTGTCCCGCGGGCAGTTGCGCTGGGCGCGCGGCCGGCTGCCGGTCGCCAACGGCGACGCGACCCGGCTGCCGCTGCGCTCCGCCGGCCTGCCGGCGGTGGCCTGCGTGCTGGCGCACACGGACGTGCCGGACTACGCGGCGGTGGTCCGGGAGGCGGCCCGGGTGCTGGCGCCCGGCGGACGGTTCGTGCACGTGGGGGTGCACCCGTGCTTCGTCGGTGCGTTCGCGGACCGCTCGGACGCGGCGCTGGTGACGATCAGCCCGCGGTACGCGGACACGGCCCACACCTACGACGCCTGGGCCCCGCACGGGGTCCGGGCGCGGGTGGGAGCCTGGCACGTGCCCATGGCGGCGATGCTCAACGCGGTGGCCGCCGCGGGCCTGCACCTCGAGACGGTCGCCGAGTCAGGCCCGAACGGCATCGCCGACACGTTCGCCTTCAGCGCGCTCAGAAGCTGAGGCACTCACAGTTCTTCATCAGGGAGCGGACGTTGTCGACGTAGCGCGGGTTGGGTATCACCAGGCCGTTGCTGGTGTCGACCGCGCCCGGCCCGAAGTTGTAGGCCGCGATCACCGCGTTGAGCAGGCACAGGTCGTCGTGGCTGGCGCAGTCGGCGGGGTCGGCGGAGTAGTCGCCCTTGAAGTAGACGTCGCCGAAGTATTTGATCAGCCAGGCCAGGTAGTTGGCGCCGAGCGCCGCGTTGTCCTCGTAGTCCTTGATGTCGTAGCTCTTGTCGAACCGCTGGTTGACGAACGCCGCGGTGTCGGGCATGACCTGCATGAGCCCGATGCCGCCGTCGCAGGCGATGATGTTGGACTGCCAGCCGCTCTCCTGGTAGGCGGTGGCCTTGACCAGGTCGAGGGGCACCTTGAGGCTCGGTGCGCTGGTCGGCCAGTAGGTGCGGCCGGCCGCGTCGGTCAGCGCGGCCTTGGCGGCGGCCCGGCTGGCCTGCGTGCCCTCGTACTTCGGCTTGGTGCAGCCCTCCGCGGGCTTCGGCGGCGGCGGAGCCTTCACCTCGTTGGTGGCCTTGCGCGGCGGGCTCTTCCTGGTCGGGGTGGTCTTGCGGGTCTGCTTCGGCGAGGGCGTCGGAGACTTCGTCGGCGCGGCGCCCAGACCGGTGTCGGCGTCGGCGTCGGCGTCCGGCTCCTCGGTGGCGTCCCAGGCGTTGGCCTCGTCGCTCGTCGTGGACCCGGCGGCGGCCGCGCTGTCGAGACCGCTGCCGGCGTTGGCCGGCGTGCCCTTATCGGCGCATCCGCCGGCCGCCAGGGCCAGCACCACCGCGCAGACCGCGATCGCGTAACGGCGTGAGCTTCCCATCGCACCTCCCCGTGATCGGGGGGACGCTATCAGCCGCGAACCGCTTTCACCGCCCCGGTTGCGCCGTCTGGGGTGCCGCGGCCAGCCCCGCGTCGTCGGCCTCGGGCCGCTTCTCGACCGCCGGTGCGGCGTACCCGATGGGCTCCTCGCTCTCCTCGTCGTCGCGGCTGGCCCAGGCGACCATGAAGAAGAGCGTCCACATCACGCCGAGCAGCACCGACGCGACGATCTCGCTGGCCAGGCTCCAGCCCAGGTAGAGGCGGGCGCCCGAGAGGCTCGCGATGAAGGCGGCCGCGACCGTCCACAGCGCCACCCGCAGCGGCCAGTGCCGGCCCCGGGAGAGCAGCCAGGCCAGGGTGCAGAAGCCGGCGGTGATCACGGCGTTCTGGCTGGGGAACAGGCCGGAGACCGACGAGTTGGCGGGGGTGAGCGCGCCCGCCCGGGTCAGGTCGGAGATCACCGCGAGCAGCACCAGCGGCACGAACGCGCCGGCCGTGCCGATCACGGTGACCAGGTCGCCGCGCCACGGCCGGTGCTTCCACGCGAGCGCGACCGCGACCAGGGCGACGGCGATGATCAGCAGGGAACCGCGCAGCACGCCGAGGGTGTCGCGGGCGGCCTCGACGGCGGGGCCGGTGCGGCGCAGCGCGAACCAGCCGGCGATGTTGTCGTCGATGATGCTCAGGCCGCTCTGGTCGACCGCCCACTTCATCACGAACGCGAGCCCGAAGGCGAGGCCGAACAGCAGCGCGATGCCGGCGACCAGGTTGGCGAGCAGTGCCCAGCCCCGCCCGATCCGCATGGTGAGCATGAAGAACAGGACACCGAAGCGCTGGTTGACCCAGCGCATCGGGGGCAGCGCGCCGGCCCGGGCGACCAGCGCGCGCCACGGGTCGGGGTTGCGGCCGAGCCAGCGACCGGCGAGCACGATGACGATCAGGGTGCCGATCAGGGTCAGCACGGCACTGGTCGCCTTGCCGAAATACTCGGAGACGGTCTCGTACGACTCGCCGGCCACGTACCCGACCAGCACCGACGCTCCGACGAAGAGGATCACGCCGGGCGGGTTCCAGAGCACGAAGCGGCGGTACGGCATGCCGGTGGCACCGGCGAGGCGGGGCACGAGCGTACGGGCGAACGCGACGAACCGGGCGACCATGATGCCGCGGCCGCCCATCCGGTGCAGCAGCCCCTCGGCCTTGGCCCAGCGCTCGGCACCGACCCGCTCGCCCCAGCGCCCCTCGCGTAGTCGGGCGCCCGTGCGGCGACCGGCCCGGAAGGCGAGCGAGTCACCGACCAGCCCGGCGACGATCATCAGCGCGAGCGTCAGCCGCAGGTCCAGCGTGCCCGTGTATGACAGAAATCCGACGAGCAGCAGCGTCGCCTCGGCCGGGAACACCAGCCCCAGCAGCACCGCTGTTTCGCCCGCTATCAGTGTGAAGGCGATCACGTAGATGACGGCCGGCGGTAAATCCGCCAGTCGTGTCAGTAGATCGACCATTGCGTCCCCCGGCCCACCGAACCAGCATGCCAGTGCGTAAGGGTCCAGAAACAGGCAATAACCAGAGATCCGGGCCACCTCCGGGATACCCCGACGGGGTCGGCGATCGACGACCAAGGAGGATGGAGGTATGCCGACCCGTTCCGATCTCCGCAACGTCGCCATCGTGGCCCACGTCGACCACGGCAAGACGACCCTTGTCGACGCGATGCTGCGCCAGGGCGGCCAGTTCCACGCGCGTGCCGAGATGACCGACCGCGTGATGGACTCGATGGACCTCGAGCGCGAGAAGGGCATCACCATTCTCGCGAAGAACACCGCCATCACGTACGCGCCCGCCGAAGGCGACCCGGTGGTCATCAACATCATCGACACCCCGGGCCACGCCGACTTCGGCGGTGAGGTCGAGCGCGGCCTCACCATGGTCGACGGCGTGGTGCTGCTGGTGGACGCGAGCGAGGGCCCGCTGCCGCAGACCCGCTTCGTGCTGCGCAAGGCCCTGGCGGCCCGCATGCCGATCATCCTGGTGATCAACAAGGTGGACCGCCCGGACGCGCGGATCAAAGAGGTCGTCGACGACACGTACGAGCTGTTCCTCGATCTCGACGCGGACGACTCGCAGATCGACTTCCCGATCGTGTACGCCTGCGCCCGCGACGGCATCGCGTCCCTGACGCAGCCGGCCGACGGCACGGTGCCGACCGACAGCGACTCGCTGGAGCCCCTGTTCCGGGTGCTGCTGGACTCCATCCCGGCGCCGTCGTACTCCGAGGACGCGCCTCTGCAGGCCCACGTGACCAACCTCGACGCCTCGCCGTTCCTCGGCCGGCTGGCCCTGTGCCGGGTCCGCGAGGGCACGATCCGCAAGGGCCAGACGGTGGCCTGGTGCAAGACCGACGGGACGACCGAGCGGGTACGAATCTCCGAGCTGCTGATGACCGAGGGCCTGGAGCGCAAGCCGGCGGAGTCGGCGGGCCCGGGCGACATCATGGCGGTCGCCGGCATCCCCGAGATCATGATCGGCGAGACGCTGGCCGACGCGGAGGACCCGCGCCCGCTGCCGCTGATCACGGTCGACGAGCCCGCGATCTCGATGACGATCGGCACCAACACGTCGCCGCTGGTCGGCAAGGTCAAGGGCGCGAAGGTCACCGCCCGGATGGTCAAGGACCGCCTCGACCGCGAGCTGATCGGCAACGTGTCGCTGAAGGTCCTCCCGACGGAACGCCCGGACGCGTGGGAGGTCCAGGGCCGCGGCGAGCTCGCCCTGGCGATCCTGGTGGAGCAGATGCGCCGCGAGTCGTACGAGCTGACGGTCGGCAAGCCACAGGTCGTGACGCGCGAGATCGACGGCAAGGTGTGCGAGCCGGTGGAGCGGCTGACGATCGACTCGCCGGAGGAGTACCTGGGCGCGATCACCCAGCTGCTGGCGACCCGCAAGGGCCGGATGGAGCAGCTGGTCAACCACGGCACGGGCTGGATCCGGATGGAATGGCTGGTGCCGGCCCGCGGTCTCATCGGCTTCCGGACGGAGTTCCTCACCGACACGCGCGGCACCGGAATCCTGCACCACGTGTTCGAGAGCTACGAGCCGTGGTTCGGGGAGCTGCGTACCCGTGGCAACGGTTCGTTGGTCGCGGACCGCTCGGGCCCCGTGACGGGCTTCGCGATGCTGAACCTGCAGGAGCGGGGGACGCTGTTCGTGGAGCCGGGCACGGAGGTCTACGAGGGCATGATCGTGGGTGAGAACTCGCGCTCGGACGACATGGACGTCAACATCACGAAAGAAAAGAAGCTGACGAACATGCGCTCGTCGACGGCTGACGAGACGGAGAAGGTGATTCCGCCGCGGAAGCTGTCGTTGGAGCAGGCTCTGGAGTTCTGCCGTGAGGACGAGTGCGTCGAGGTGACCCCGACGGCGGTGCGGATCCGCAAGGTGGTCCTGGACCAGACGATCCGCGGGCGGGCAGCGGCCCGCCGCAAGCACGCCGGCTGAGCCCCGCGGTGTGGGCAGCGGTGGCAACCGGATCGATCGGCGCCCGCGGGCGCCGAGGTGGTCCGGTTGCCGGGGCGCACGGAGGCTAGAGCCGGTGCCGGCCGCGTAGTCGGGTGAGTTGCGCGCGGACAGGTGTGGCCGGCATGCCCTTCAGGTTCAGCGGTGGGTCGAGGTCCTTGAGGACCGTCTCCTCGAGGCGGCCGAGTGTGTCGGCGTCCGCGTAGGGGACGGTGACGACCTTCAGGCGGTCGTGCATCCAGGACGTCAGCGCCGGTTCGTCGATGCTGTCGCTGCCCGCCGCGGCGGCGAGGATCGCGCCGAGTGTGCGCCGGAGCGTGGAGAACTCGTGGTTTCCGCCGAGGTGCATGCCCGCGATGCGGGCCCACAGCGTGTTCGTCGACCGCCTGCCGCTCGGCCATCTGGTGGCGCCAGCGGTTCCGGCGTAGATGATCCCCGAGGCGATCGGGAAGCCCAGCCCGCGGGACAGGTCGAGGGCGCCGGGCGCATCGACCCACCAGCAGTAGAGGCCGGTCACGCGGAGGCCGGCGCCCTGCCGGTCCAGGAACTCTTCTGGAGTCACCGCGGCCCCTCGTGACCGCAGGCGGTCGATGACCAGGTCCGACTCCGCCGGTTCGCGCGCACCGGCGCCGGCCGCGTCGTACCAGGCGAGGCGCTCGCCCATCGTCAGACCGTGCAGCGGGAGCATCAGGCCGGCACCCTTGGTGGCGAGCGGTCCGCTGATGGCGTCGACGTACGCCGCCCCGGCGTGGACCTCGACCACGCGTCCGGTCAGTGGGCCGGCGAGGAGCTCGAGCCGCTCCGCCACCCAGCGTCCCCACGCCGACCGATAGCCGGCGGGCGTGTCGGGCAGGTACCGCTCGTACGGCGCCAGCCACTCGTCGGGTCCCACCAGGCCGTGTTCGGCGGAGAGGATGAACCAGGGAACTCCGCTGCGTTCGGCGTACGCCCGCTCCTTCTTGAACAGCGCGGAAACATACAGGTCGCGGGCGGCGGCCGGCACGCCGCGCTTCTCCTTGACGCAGGTGACCAGCAGCAGATCCGCGGGACCGCGCGGGACCGCGGGCAGCTCCGGTGAGCCGGCCCGTACGAAGGTGACCTCCACACCAGGGACCACCTTGTCGATGGCGTAGCCGGCGGTCGGAGCCGAGTCGAGAGCTTCGCGCAGCGGTTCCATGTGGTCAGTCTTCAACACGGGCCTCGCCGGCGGCATTAGTCGATCGTGGCGCCTTCCGCGGCGTTGAGGTTGAAGAGGCGTGACGCGTTGTCCCAGCAGACCGCGCGCAGCCAGTCGTCGCCGAAGTCCAGAGCGGCCAACCCCGCCAACTGACGCGCGTACGCATAGGGGATGTTCGGGAAATCCGATCCGAGGAGGACCTTGCCGGCCTCACCCAGGGCGTGTAACCGCGGCAGTTCCGACCGGGGGAACGGTTGCGCCGCGTCGAAGAAGTCCGTGAACATCATCGTCGTGTCCAGGGCGACCCCCTCGTAGTCCTCCGCCAGCCGCAGGAAGTCGACATACTCCGGCGCGCCCAGGTGGGCGATGATCGCGCGCAACCGCGGATGCCGCGCCAGGACCGCGCCGAACGGTCCCGGACCCGTGTGGCCGTGGGCGACCGGGCCCGAGCCGGCGTACACCACGACCGGCACCTGCGCCTCGGCCAGCAGGCCCCACACCTCGTCGAGCAGCGGGTCGGCCGGGTGGAAGTCGGCGACCTGCAGGTGCAGCTTGAACAGCCGGGCACCCGACGAGAGAGCGGCCCGGGTGTAGGCCGACGCCGACGGCTCCGGGTAGAACGTCGCGCACGGCAGACAGCCGGGGGTACGGGCGGCGAAGTCGAGCGTCCACGCGTTGAGGTCGGCCGCCATCCCGGGGCGGTGCGCGTAGGCGAGCGCGCTGAACACCCGTACCCCCATGCCCCGCAGATGGGCGACCCGCTCCGCATCCGGCCAGCGGTAGCGGATCGGCCACGGCATCCCGACCAGCGGCCCCGCGTCGTCGAAATGCGCCCACACCCGGCGCATCATCCGGTCCGGCAGGAAATGCGTGTGCACGTCGGCCAGGCCTGGCAACCCCAGCGCCTGCCAGAAGGCCGGCACGTCCTCGTCGTCCAGCAGCCGCGGCATGCGAGCCAACCTACCCCCGGCGAAGATGGCCGAAAGGTTAACTCCTGGCCAACCAGCGGTTGCGCGTACACCGGGACCTCGTGAGGATCGATGGATTCCCGACAAAGGAGTCCTGGATGTCTGACCTTGATCGCCGTTCCTTGTTGCGGGGTGTTGCCGCTGCCGCCGGAGGTGTCGCGCTCGGTGGGCCGTTCCTCGGGTTCGTCAACCGTGACGCGGCCAGCGCCGCCCGACCCCGCCGGCCCCTCGTCGACGACGTCGCCGACCTGCGTGACGGGCAGGTTCGGCTGCACGTGCCCGCCGGTTTCCGCTACCGCTCCTTCCATGACACCGAGTCACCGATCACGCTCGACGACGGCACCGCGCTGCCCGGCCGGCACGACGGCATGGGGGCCTTCCGCGGGAGGGACGGCGACGTCGTCCTCGTCCGCAACCACGAGATCAACGGCCCGGGCGCCGCGTTCGGGCCGCGTACCCCTTATGACCCGATGGCCCGGGGCGGCACCACGACCGTCCACACGACGCGGTACGGCGAGGTCAAGCGCGCGTACACCAGCGTCAACGGCACCATGATGAACTGTTCCGGCGGCCGGATGCCCTGGGGCAGCTGGGTGACCTGCGAGGAGACCGTCAACGGGCCCGACGTCGGGCCGGATTTCACGAACGTCTCCAACATCCCGCTGACCCAACCGCACGGGTACGTGTTCGAGGTGCCCGTCAAGGGTGAGGCCAGCGGCGAGCCGCTCACCGCGGCCGGGCGGTTCACGCACGAGGCCGTCGCCTGGGACCCGCACTCCGGCTACCTCTACCTCACCGAGGACAGCTTCGAGTTCCCGTCCGGCTTCTTCCGCTACAAGCCGCGGCGCGACCCGATGCGGCTCGGTCACCTCGACAACAAGGGGCGGCTGCAGATGCTCGCCGTCCGCAAGCGCCCCAACATCCACCTCGAGGGCGAGCAGCGGCGCGGCGCCACGTACGACGTGAAATGGGTCGATATCGACGATCCCGCGCCGCGCTTTCCCTACACTCCCGGCGAGACGGCGCCGACGAGCAACGACGATGCCACCGTGTACGTGCCGCGGCAGGGCTGGGAGCAGGGGGCGGCCTACTTCTCCCGCCTGGAGGGCGCGGTCTACGACGACGGGGTCATCTACTTCACCTCGACGCAGGGTGGCGGCGAGCCGGAGACGGAGATCGGACCACACCCGACCGGCGGGTACGGCAACGGGTCAGGCCAGATCTGGGCCTACTACCCGAAGCACGAGGTGCTGCGGGTCGTCTACCAGTCGCCGGGGCCGGACACTCTCGACTTCCCGGACAACGTGACCACCAGCCCGCGCGGCACGCTGGTCGTGTGCGAGGACAACACCAACGACAACTACCTGCGCGGGCTCACCCGGCACGGGGACCTGTTCGACATCGCGCTGAACCGGCTGACGTCCTCGACCGGCACGACCCGGTACAACGACGAGTTCGCCGGGTCGACGTTCAGCCCCGACGGGCGGACGCTGTTCGTCAACATCCAGGCGAGCGCGGGCATGACGTTCGCCATCTGGGGTGACTGGCGCGGGATCGGCGTGTGACCGGCGGCGCGGGCGGTGGCTGGGTACGGTGAGATCGTGCTCGCCCAGGTCGCGACCTACGCCGCCGCCCGCGCGCTGCGCCTGCCCCCGGCCGTGCCGGGCAAGGTCAGCTACCGCCGCAACCAGCGCATGCGCGCCCGCGACGGCGTCGCGCTGATGACCGACTATTACGCCACCGACGTGCCCGACGCGGGTACGGTGCTGATCCGCACGCCGTACGGGCGGGGCGGGCCGGTGACCCTGCTCGGGCGGCTCATCGCTTCGCGTGGGTTGCACACGGTGATCCAGTCCTGCCGCGGCACGTACGGGTCCGGCGGCACGTTCGAGCCGATGCTGCACGAGCGCGAGGACGGCATCGACACCGTGGACTGGCTGCGGCGGCAGCCCTGGTACAACGGCAACCTGGGCATGTTCGGCTCCAGCTACCAGGGATTCACCCAGTGGGCGGTGGCGCCGTACGTCGGCGACGAGCTGCGGGCGATGGTGCTGGTCTGCACGGCCTCGTCGGCCCGCGACTCGACCTACGCGGGCGAGGCGTTCTCGCTCGACACCGTGCTGACCTGGGCCGAGCTGCTGGCGGCCGAGGGCGCGCCGTTCTTCAGCCGCCAGGCCGAGCTGCGGCGCGGGCAGCCCAAGCTGTTCCGCGGGCTGGCGACGCTGCCGCTGGAGACCGCGGACGCGGTCGCCACCGGGGCCGCGGTGCCGTTCTTCCAGGAGTGGCTGCGCGAGGTCGCGCCGGACGCGGCCTACTGGGCCGACCGGGTGTTCGACGCCGGCGTGACCTCGGTCAAGGCGCCGATCGCCATGATCACCGGCTGGTACGACATCTTCCTGACCGCCCAGCTCCGTGACTACGCCGCGCTGAAGGCGGCGGGGGCCGACCCGTACCTGATGATCGGGCCGTGGACCCATGGCAGCCCCGGGCTGCTCACCGCCTGGATGCGGGAAGGGCTCGCGTTCCTCTGTGACCGGATGCCGCGGGGTGGTGACGCGGCGGCGGCGCTGCGCGGGCGGTCGGGCGGGGCGCCGTGGGACGGCGAGGTGCGGCTGCACGTGGCCAACGCCGGGTGGCGCTCGGAGCGGGCGTGGCCGCCGCCGGGGCGCTCGGCCGAGGTGCTGCTGCGGCCGGGCGGCGGGCTCGGCGCGTCGCCGGGCGTGGGTGAGCCGTCCAGCTTCTACTACGACCCCGGCGACCCGACGCCGTCGGTCGGTGGGGCGGTGCTGACCGCGAACCGGGCGGGGCGGGTCGAGAACGGCTCGGTCGAGAGCCGCGACGACGTGCTGGTGTTCACGGGCGCGCCGCTGGAGTCGCCGTTCGACATGGTGGGCGAGGTCGCGGCGACGATCTACATGGGCGGGGAGCCCGAGTTCTTCGACGTGTTCGTGCGGCTGTGCGACGTGGACCCGCGCGGACGGTCGTTCAACGTGTGCGACGGGCTGGTCCGGGTGGTGCCACGGCGGTTCCGCCGGGATGCCGACGGGGTGACGCGGGTCGAGGTGCCGATGTACCCGACCGCCTACAGGTTCCAGGCCGGCCACCGGCTGCGGGTGCAGGTGGCGGGCGGGGCGCATCCACGGTGGGCGCGGAACCCGGGGACCGGGGAGCCGCTGGGGTCGGCGGTCGAGATGCGCGGCGGGCGGCGCTGGGTCTATCACGACGAGGCTCGGCCGTCGGCGGTGCGGTTCACGGTCGTCTGAGCGCTTCGACGGCCTTGTAACAGCAGTGTGTTGGTTGCCGCTGCTTGCTTCTGGCGCGCGCCGTCGCGCGTATCTCCGCGTCATTGATCTTCAGATCCCTGCCCCCAGCTCCTCTTCCCCGTGGCCCTGCGGCGTCCCTCGTCCGGACAAATCGGATGTTCATGACTTTTGTTCGCGGTTTCCTCGCTTTTCCCGCCTGTCTCATTTCCGGCAAATAGCCTGAATTGACCGCTGGCGGAGCGGACCGTCGGGGGCTTCTGGTGGAACGGGGGACCGACGGTGCCATCTGCTCTCACGCGCGCGCTGCTCGCCGGCGCTCTGGCCGCCGCGGCGGCGGTCACCTTCCTGCCGGGCGTGGCCGCCGCGGCGCCGACGGCTACGGTCGCTGCGAACGGACCGCTCAATCTCCGAAGTGGACCGTCCACGGCGGACTCGCGTACCGGCTCGGTGGCCGACGGTGCCAAGGTGACCGCGGTCTGTCAGGCGTTCGGCCAGGAGATCGCGGGTACGCAGCGCAAGACGCCCTACTGGGACCGCCTCTCCAACGGCCACTACGTCTCGGACGGCTACCTGAAGTGGTCGCCGGCGCGGCCGACGCTGCCCTGGTGCTCCAGCAAGGGCGCCACAGTGTCCAAAGTGAGCAGTGGCGGCGGGAAGGTCAACGTGCGGGCCGGCGCGAGCACCGGCACCGCCATCCTCGGTACGCTCGCCAACGGCAGCGGGCTGGCGATCGAATGCCAGGTGTGGGGCCAGAAGGTGACCGGCCACGCCCGCACTACGAACGCCTGGAACAAGCTGACCAACGGGCGGTACGTCAGCGACGCGCTCGTCTCGTACAGCAAAGGTCTGCCGAATCTGCCGTGGTGCGGCCAGACGCCGCCGACGGTGCCTCCGGCGGGCGCGGCGGCGTTCGTCTCCCGCGTCGCGAAACCGGCGCAGTTGGGCTTCCAGAAATACAAGGTGCCGGCCTCGGTGACGATCGCGCAGGCGATTCTCGAGTCGGGTTGGGCGCGCTCCTATCTGACGCGGCGCGACCACAACTACTTCGGCATCAAATGCTTCGGGTCGCCGGGGACGATCGCGCTCGGTTGCCGCAGTTATGCGACGCAGGAGTGCGAGAACGGCAAGTGCTACGACACGACGGCGACCTTCCGCGCCTACAAGGACGCGACGGCGTCGTTCGCGGACCACGGCTATTTCCTCACCGTGCACGACCGCTACGACAAGGCATTCAAGTACAGCAACAACCCGAACCAGTTCGCTAAGGAAATCCACAAGGCCGGGTACGCGACGTCACCGTCGTACGCCAACGACCTGATCAAAATCATGAAGTCGTACGACCTGTACCGGTTCGATCCGAAGTCCCGGGCGGCGCGGAGCTAGCGTCTCGGCGGGTGCGGCGAGGCCTGGCAGCGGCTGGGCCTCGCCGGCTTTTGTCGGCTCTCGAAGCGGCGTGCGCTGACCGCCGCCGCGTGGCCCGGGACGCCGCGTTCACTCAGCGGGCATCGCGGAGCCGCTGCTGTTTGAGCCGGGCACGCTCGGCCTGTGCCTGACGGGCCGCCCGGCGCCGGGTCTCATACGCCACTTCCCGCTGAAGGCGCTGCCAACTCTCCCAGCGGCGCGGGCTGAGATCGCCGTCGGCCAAGGCCGCACGGACCGCGCACCCGGGCTCCGCCTCGTGAGCACAGTCGGCGAACCGACAGGCGGCCACGACCTCGGCCACGTCGGCAAAGGCCCGGTCGAGACCCTCGGCCCCCTCAAGCAGGCCGACCTGCCGCATCCCGGGCGTATCGAGCACCGCACCGCCGCCCGGGATCGGGATCAGCGCGCGGTAGGTCGTCATGTGCCGCCCCTTGCCGTCGCTCTCCCGGACGGCCCGCGTCGCCATGACGGATGCGCCGGCGAGTGCGTTCACCAGCGTCGACTTGCCGGCGCCGGACGGACCCAGCAGCCCCAGCGTGCGGCCGGGAGCGACCAGCGGTTTCAGCTTGTCGAGGCCCTGCCCGGTGCGGGCGCTGACGGTCAGGATCTCGACGCCCGGCGCGGACCGGGCCAGGTCTCTCGCGACCGCCTCGGGGTCGGGCGCGGTGTCGCACTTGGTCAGCAGCACGAGCGGGCGCGCGCCGGAGTGCCAGGCGAGGGCGAGCAGGCGCTCGACGCGCCCGACCTCGGGAGCGGGATCCATGGGCTCGACCACCGCGGCGACGTCGAGGTTGGCGGCCAGCACCTGCCCGGACGAGTCCTTGTCGGCGGTACGCCGCACGATCGCGGTGCGCCGGGCCAGGACGGCCTCGATCGTGACCCGGTCGTCGGGCCAGGCGCGCACCAGCACCCAGTCGCCGGCGCACGGCAGCCGGGCGGGGTCGCGGGACGCGGCGGCCAGCACGGCGCCGGCGAGGCTGGCGCGGACGGGACCGCCAGCGGCCAGCACGGTGCAGACGCCGCGGTCGACCCGGGCCACCCGGCCCGGAACCACGTCGGCGTCGAGCACCGGCAGGTCACCGGCGTAAGCGGCGTCCCACCCGAGGGACGCGAGATCAAAGATCATGGGTGCCTTTCCTTCGTTGGCATCGACGGTAGGCCGCCGTCGAGGGGGCCGAAACCGAATTCCGGCGGGGGCACCGACTAGGGTGGTCATCGTGACCACGGACCCGCTGGCGCTGATGGCCGAGGTCGACCGCGCGACGGACCGGTTGATCGCGACAGCGGCCGCTTTCGACGACGCCGCGGTCGCGGCCCCGTCCCTCCTGCCGGGCTGGACCCGCGGCCACGTCCTGGCCCACGTGGCCCGCAACGCCGACGGCATGCGCAACCTGCTGACCTGGGCGCGCACGGGCGTGGTCACGCTCCAGTACGAGCCGGGCCAACGCGAGGCCGACATCGAGGCGTACGCTTCGCGCCCCGCGGCCGAGCACCTGGACGACCTACGCGCCTCCGCGGCCGCCTACTCCGCGGCGGCGGCGTCGCTGACCCCGGAGCAGTGGACGACCACCCTCGACGTCCCCGGCCACCCGCAGTCGGCGGCGTTCGGCGTGTGGCGCCGCCTGCGCGAGGTCGAGGTGCACCACGTCGACCTGGGCGCGGCGTACGGGGCTTCCGACTGGCCCGACTGGTTCGGCCACCGCCTGCTGCACGAGGTGGTCAGCGACCTGGACTCTTCGGTGCCGCTGGTGCTCCAGCCGGCCGGCGCCGGCCACCCCCTGGTCGTCGGCGCCGACGGCCCGGTGATCTCAGGCTCGGCCTGCGCCCTGGCGGCGTGGTTGACGGGCCGCTCGTCGGGCGCGGACCTGTCGGTGTCGCCGTCCGGCCCTCTGCCCACCCTACCCACCTGGATGTAACGGAGAACCGCCATGTCGTCGTCGTACACCGGCAACGTCGAGCCCGGCGGCGCGCCGGACGTCCGCGAGCTGCCCAACCTGCGCATCACCAAGCTGTCGGTGGGCCCGATGGACAACAACGCCTACCTGCTGGAGTGCATCCCCACGGGTGATCTCCTGCTGATCGACGCGGCCAACGAGGCACCGCGCCTGCTGGAGCTCGTAGGCGACCGCCGCCTGTCCACTGTGGTCACCACGCACCAGCACATGGACCACTGGGTGGCGCTGGAGGAGGTCGTAGCGGCAACCGGCGCCCGCGCCCTGGTCCACCCGGACGACGCGGACGGCCTACCGATCGCCACGTCCCCGGTGGTCGACGGCGACCGCATCCCGATCGGCGACTGCGAGCTAGAGGTCATCCACCTGGTCGGCCACACACCGGGTTCGATCGCCCTGGTCTACCGCGACCCGTCAGGAGTCCCGCACCTCTTCACGGGCGACAGCCTGTTCCCGGGCGGCGTCGGCAACACGCACGACGACCCGGTGGCTTTCACGTCCTTGATCGGCGACGTGGAACGCAAACTCTTCGACGCCCTCCCGGACGACACCTGGTTCTACCCGGGCCACGGCAAAGACTCGACCCTGGGCACGGAACGCCCGTCGCTCCCAGAATGGCGCGCCCGCGGCTGGTGACTGAGCCGGGCTGGACGCAAGCCCGCGTGATCGACGTGCCACTTTAGAGATCGTCCAGTTGGACGCGGGAGGCCTCTAGTTGACGCCTTGGCCTGCCAGATGGACGGCCGCGATCGGCCAAAGCGCCGTTGCGTGATCGACCGCTGGGCAACGGCGGAAGTCCTGCGCTACATCCGCGCCGGACGGAGCGGCGAGCCTGAATCGGGTCAACCGGACGAAGGATGAACAACAGGGCAGGAAACGGACACACTTGCGTCGGTCGGCCGCTTCGCGCCGGCCATCGCCCCTGCGACGGCGAATCGTCTTCGCAGTTCGTGTCCGGAAGGCTCCACGGTTGTCCACTCTGGTCTCTGCGACGGTCAACGACCTGATCGGTCGCGACGTCACGATCACGTACTCCGCCCAGGCCCGGGCGTCGGTCGACGGTAAACGGTTCTTGGTCACCGGGGCCGGCGGCTCGATAGGCAGTGAAATCGTGCGTCAGTTGGTCTCACTTGGCGCTGGCGCCGTTTACATGCTCGACCACGACGAGGGAGCGCTCCACGCGCTTCAGCTCGAGCTTCGGGGGCACGGGCTGCTCCAGGACGACACGGTTCTGCTCGCCGACATCCGTGACGGCAGGACACTCCGGAGGATCTTCGCCGAGGTAGCGCCGACGACTGTGTTCCACGCGGCGGCCCACAAGCATCTGCCCTTACTGGAGCGCTTTCCCGCCGAGGCGGTCCGGACGAATGTGTTGGGTACCGCGAACACGGTACGTGCCGCCGCCGCGGCCGGAGTGCGCCGTTTCGTGAATGTGTCGACCGACAAGGCCGCAGCGCCGGTATGTGTACTGGGCGCGACGAAGCGCGTAGCAGAAGTGGTTACGGCTCGGGAGGCCAAGCCCGGAACGGCGGTCGCATCGGTTCGCTTCGGCAACGTACTCGGAAGTCGAGGGTCTCTGCTTCCGACGCTGCACTGGCAGCTGACGCATGGCGTCCCGGTCACGGTGACCGATCGTGCGGCGACCCGGTTCTTCATGACCATCCCGGAGGCCTCCAGCTTGGTCATCGAGGCGTCGGCAATGGCCAGCACCGGCGAGACGTACGTACTCGACATGGGGACTCCCGTGTCAATCCAAGGTCTGGTCAACCGGTACGCACGACACCTGGGCGTTCCTGCTCCGCGCATCGAGTACACCGGGTTGCGCCCGGGGGAGAAGTTGCACGAAGAGTTGAGTGACGGCGCGGAAACGCGGGGGTCGACCGAGCACGAACGGATCTGGCGGATGACGTCCACCGCGCCCTGCCCGACGGACTTCCCGGCGCGGCTGCAGCGGCTGGGCCACGCCGCGGCCAGCGGTCGCGACCACGCGATCAGGGCCCATCTCTGGTCCTTGCTGCCGGTGGGATCGGCCGCTCGAGCCGTGACGGCGGCGGCGTGATGATCTCGTACACCTGGCTCGCATGGCTCGTCAGCCTGCTCTGTCTGCCGCTGCTGTACGTCTTGATCGACACGCTCGGCGGCCTTCGCGGCAAGCACCACCGCGGCATTGCGACCCCGCACCCGCCCGTCGAGGACTTCACCGTCCTCGTACCGATCTACGGCGATGTCCGCTACCTCGAGAACGTCGCTTACCTGGCCGAGTACGGCGCCCGCGTCGTCCTCTGCACCACCGCGAGCGAGACGCCGGCCTTTTATGCGGCGCTCGACGAACTCTCCGCCGTTCACGGGTTCCGCGTCTTCCGTGGCACTGTCCCGGTGACGCAGGCCAACGCCGGGGCCTCGGGACGGCGTGCTACCAGCGGTACGATCCGCGATCGACTGATCCGCGATGCCCTTCAGTTCGTCGACACCCCGACCGTGGTGTGCATCGACGCGGACACGACCACGACCCGACCTCTGCAAGAGCTTGTCGGCACCTTCGTCGGGAATCAGTTCGATTTCGCGTCCGTGCGCTTGATCCCCTCGAATACCGACCGGCTTCTTGGCCGACTACAGGCCTACGAGTACCGGTTGTCCATGCAGATGCGCCGCATCGCACCCTGGATGGTTTCGGGCGCCTGTCATGTTGCCCGCACCCCCGTCCATCTCGAAGTGATGCGCCGGCATTCGTTGTTCTTCCAAGGAAACGACGTCGAGGCCGGCATCATCGCGTCAGCCTTGGGCTACCGCGTCGGCCACATCCCGTTCGATGTGCCGACGACCGTTCCCGACCGGATCAAACCCTGGTTTCGGCAACGCCTCGCATGGGCCGGCGGTGAGTTCCGGCTCTTCGCGCTGAACCTCCACCTGGCCCGCCGACACCCCTGGTTCTGGGCCTATGGGACTCTCATCACCCTTGTCGGTCTGCCACTGCGGTGGGCATCCGCGAGTCATCCTGCTTGGCCGCTCGCTGCCCTCGCCATCCTCTACTTCGGTGGCTGCCTTTACCTTCACTACCGCCACCGCGGCTGGACTCTTCTGCTACTTCCCTTCTACACCGCGTTCAACAGCCTGGTCATGACTCCACTGGGCGCCGTCTGGTACGCCGTCATGGCGGTTCGTGATCGCAACCCCGGCATCATCAGAACAAGATTGACGAGGTATCCGGCGGCAGCATCGATCACGCAAGCGAGAGAGCTTCTGGCGATCGAAGCGCTTTCGACGGATACGCAGATCCTTCCAGTCGTCCCGTCGCGCGCTCGACCGATCGAGGCGTCGCATTGATGGGCGTCCGGCTGGCCGTTCGTCACTGATCGTGCGCCGTTGAGATCGACTGGTCAATCGTCAGCGACCTCGAGGTGGGATCGGGCGTGAGCCAGCCCGTTGACTCGTCGCTCGGCAGCAGTGTGGCCCAGTCGATCTCGTCTCGGTGTCGCACGGTGGGGTTCAGGAAGAGAACGAACGTCCACGTGTCCTGACCGGTTGGGCCACACCAGGCCATGCCTCGAATGCAGGGTCGTTCCGCGAGCAGGTCGTACTCCTCGGGGACGAAGCCGTCACACCAGAACTGTCGAAGGTCCTTGTCGGTGAAGCCGCGGAACTCGGCGGACACTCGATACTCCAGCCGGAGCCAGAAGTCGTCCTCGTTCATGAATGCCTCCTCGGCCAGCCATTACAGCGCCGGCCGTGGATTCTGTCGATATCACCGCGCCTGCTGGTCGGCGTTCGGCGCGTCGTTCGGCCTTGCTGGCTCTGCCGTACAGGGGCGACTGCTGGCCATAACCGGCGCGGCCGGGCACAGCTTCGATCCGACCGGGATCGGATCGTCGGCGGCGTCGGTCGGGACGGTGCTGGTGGGCAGCACCCCGTGATTCGGCATAGGTTGGCGGCATGCCGAAAGCGATCTGGAAAGACCTCGTCATCGCCGACTCCGATGACACCGTCGTCGTCGAGGGCAACCACTACTTCCCCCGGGCGTCGCTGCGGGATGACCTGATCAAGGAGTCGGGGACGCACACCGTGTGTCCCTGGAAGGGCACCGCCTCCTACTACTCCCTCGAGCATGACGGGCAGGGCAGCGCCGACGCTGTCTGGTACTACCCCGATCCGAAGCCTGAGGCCGAGATGGTGCGTGATCGGGTGGCGTTCTGGAAGGACGTCCGCGTCGTCGACTGAGCGGCACGGGCGCCAACGCGACGTGGCGCCCGTCACCGCAGCTCAGCGTGCTGCGTAGCAGATGACGTAGACCGTGCCCCGGCCCGGCTGGTCGGTCGCGTTGTCGAACGCCGCCCGCCAACCGAGGAAGGCACCGCCCGAGCCGACCACCGGCGCGCTCGCCACCAGCGAGACGTTGTCCGAGTCGAGCTCGTGGCCGCCGCCGGTAGGCGTGGTGCCCGTGGGGCAGAACGCGACGATCGACTCCTCGTCGGCGCGGGCCGGGATCACCTCCGTCTCCGTGATGATGCGGTTGCCGGTCAGGCCCGACGCACCGGGCGGACCCTGCGGACCCCGCGGGCCGCGTACGTTCCAGAACACCTGCTCCTCCCACCGGGTGCAGTCGCGCGCGCCGGTGTTGATGCGCACCTCACCGGACTTCCTGTTGACGCAGGCGATGATCACGCCTGCCCCTTCGGACGGCCCGGCCGCGGCGATGCCGCCGAAGACCAGCAGGGCCGCGGCCACGAGGCCGGCGACGCCCAGCGAGCGTCGGGTTGGCGATGTCATGGTGCTCTCCTCGAGACGTTGCGGTCGCTCCGGCGGGAAGCTCAAGGCCGGTTATATCGAGGAGAAAGTCCGGATTTGTGTAGCCACTCCGCTCAGAGCCGCGCGGCGAACGTCGTCAGCTCGGCGACGAACGCCTCAGGCTGCTCCCACGCGCCGAAGTGACCGCCCCGCGCGGGCTCGCCCCAGTGGACGATGTTCGCGAACCGCCGTTCCGCCCACCGCCGCGACGGGCGCGGCACCTCGCGCGGGAACACGGTGCAGCCGGTCGGCACCCGTACCCGATCGGTCGTCTGCGCGGTGAACCACCGCGACACCTCCGCGATGCTCTCCCGGTAGAGGCGGGTCGACGAGGCCCCGCTGCGGGTCAGCCAGTAGAGCGTGACGTCGTCCAGGACCTGGTCGCGGGTGAGCACCGTGGACAGGTCGCCGTCGTGGTCGGCCCAGGACCAGATCTTGTCGACGATCCACGCGCACAGGCCGGCGGGGGAGTCCACAAGGGAGTAGCCGAGCGTCTGCGGCCGGGTCGCGTGCACGACGGAATAGCCGGAATCCGCGGCGCGCACGGCCAGGTCGGCGAGCGCCGCCGCTTCGGCGGGCGTCGGGTCGTCGTCGGTCGGCGCCACCAACGGGGGTACGAGGTGGAGGCCGATCAACCGCTCCGGCACCTGCAGGGCCAGGCTCGTCGACACGCTCGTGCCCCAGTCACTGCCCTGCGCGATGAAGCGGTCGTAGCCGAGCGCGCTCATCAAGGCCGCCCACGCCCGCGCGATGCGGTGGATGTCCCAGCCCGGCTCGGTCGGCTTGCCGCTGAAACCGTAGCCGGGCAGGGACGGGACCACGACGTCGAAGCCGGCCGCGACGAGCGGCGCCACCGCGGCCTCGTACTCGAAGAACGATCCTGGCCAGCCGTGCGTCAGCAGCACCGGCAACCCGCCGCCGCGCGCGTGCAGGGCGTGGATCCCGAGCCCGTCGACGGTGACCGTGACCTGCGGGATCTGGTTGACCCGGTGCTGGGTCGCACGCCAGTCGTAGCCGTCGGCCCAGTAGGAGACCAGATCCCGCAGGTAGTCGAGCGGCACGCCCTGCGCCCACCCGTCGACCGGCGCCGGCTCCGGCCAGCGGGTGGCCCGGAGCCGGCGCCGCAGGTCGTCCAGGTCGGCCCGCGGCGTGTCGACGCGGTAGGGCGTGACCACTCAGAAGCCGGGGAACACCCGGCGTAGGTCGTCGAGGGTCAGCGGGCCGTCGAGCTTGACCGGCGCCGCCGCGTGCTCCGTCTTCAGCCGACCGGTGACGAGCCGTAGCCAGGTCTCGGCGGGTAGCCGCAGCGTGCCGTCGGCCTCGGCGGGCGCGGCGGTCAGCGAGATCTCGGGGCCGAGCACGAGGCCGAACGACTCGGGCACGTCGGTGAGCTCGACCGCCAGCGTCGCCGCCTTGCCGTCGAGGTGCTCCGGCTTGGCGACCCAGCCGAGCATGTGCGACATCTGGCCGAGCAGCAGCGGTGCCGCGGCGGCGTCGACGGTGGCCGCCGGGTCGAAGGCGACCGCGACGTCCCAGGCGTGCAGCGCGAACTCGGATAGGCGCATGGTCCCCGACGCGGCGACGTCGACCGGCGCGGGCATCCACGAGTACGTCACGCGTACGCTCTCGCGCTCCTGCTCGTCGAGCGACTCGTAGCGCTTGACCAGCGCCTCGTTGGCGGTGAGCACCCAGTCGGCGCGCTCCTGGCGGGAGGCGTCGTCCCACTTGGCCCAGACGCCCTTGTTGAAGTCGCCGTCGGGCGGAGTGCTGCCGGTGATGCCGGCCTCCAGCGTCGCGAGGTTGATCTCCGCGCCGCTGCCCAGGTGGCTGAGCACCTGGGAGACGTCCCACTCGGCGGCACCGGAAGGACGGCCGAGGTCGTCGGCGGTGAACCGGGCGACGGCGGCGGCGAGGTCGTCGTGGCCGCTGCGCAGCACCGCGATGACGCGGTCGGCGGAGGATGCCATGAGGGTGAGCTCCAAACGCGAAGGGGGTTGTTCGCGACCGAGCCTATGCCGCCGCTGCCGGAAAGTGTCAGGGGCTGTGGATAGCGTCAGCGTCACCAATGGACGAGGAGGGGATCGCAGATGCTCCGGGGGATCGCGACGATGAGCTACTGGACCGACGACCTGGCCGCGGCCAAGCGGTGGTATGCCGACCTGCTCGGCATCGAGCCCTATTTCGAGGTGCCTGGCGGTTACGCCGAGTTCCGGCTCGGTGACTATCAGCAGGAGCTAGGGCTGATCGACCGGTCGTACGCGCCGGAGGGCACTCCGACGGGCGCCGGCGGCGTCGTCGCCTACTGGCACGTCGACGACATCGACGCGGCGCTGGAGCGGCTGACCGCCATGGGCGCGACGGTCCGGGACCAGCCCCGCGACCGTGGCGAGGGCTTCATCACCGCCACGGTCACGGACCCGTTCGACAACATCCTGGGCATCATGTTCAACCCCCACTACCGCGACGTCCTATCGCGGCGCGGCTGACGGCGGCGGTCAGCCGAACTTCGCGAAGACGGTCGAGGCGATCTCGGCCGGTGCCGGCATGGCGGCGATCTCGGCGGCCACCTCCGTCGACGCGGCCCGCAGGCGCGCGTCCTCGATTAGGCGACGCAGGGCCGCCGCGTCGATCCGCTTGACCGGCACCGCCAGACCCGCGCCGCGGTCGGCGATCCGCTGGCCGTTGTGGGTGCGGTCGCCAGGCCCGGGCGTGAGCAACTGCGGCACACTGGCCGCCAGCGCCGCGAAGATCGTGCCCGCGCCGCCGTGGTGGACGATCGCGCTCGCCGTCTCCAGGGCCTCCGGCACGGGTGCCCAGCCGACCGCGCGTACGTTCGGCGGCAGGGTCCGGCCACCGACCTTGTCGACGGCGCGGAGCAGCACGAACTCCGCGTCGACCGACGGTGCCAGGCGGATGATCCGGTCCAGCACCGAGGTCGACCCCGGCCCGGCGATCGTGCTGTGGCTGACCAGGATCCGGGGGAGCGTCCCCGGTTCACGCAGTGACTGGGGCAGGCTCGCCCCGCCGCCGTAGCCGACCGGCCGCAGCGGCTGGCCGCTCGCGCCCGGCACGACACTGTCGGGGCTGATCCGCAGCACCGCGGCGCTGGCCGGCACGTCGACCCGCGCCCGCATCTTCGCGGTCGTCACCGACAGCAGCAGCGCGTCGTCGAACAGCGTGTTGCCGTGCAGCACCGCCGGCACGTCGTGCCGGGCCGCGGCGACCGCACCGGCGCCGCACAGCGGTTCGTGCACGACCACGTCCGGGCGCCACCGGCCCACCAGCGCGGTGGTCGCCTCGACGAGCCGGTCGTTGACCGCGCCGAAGATGTGGCCGACCGCGTCCGTACCCGCCCGCCCCGCCAGTTCCCGCACCAGCAACCGCGGCCGGCTCAGCATGGTGCCGAGGGCGATCCGGCCGAAGTTGAACGGCCCGTCGACCACGTCCTCGACCGGGAACCCGGCGGGCGGCCGGGCAGCGGCGTCGCCGCCGGACGCGACGAGAACGTCGTGTCCGGCGGCGCGCAGCGCCTCCGCCAGCGGAACCATCGGATAGAGGTGACCGATCAGCGGGGCTGCGACGAACAGGATCCGCACGGGCTTGGTCCTCTTCTCTAGTCGGCGGCGGGCGGCACCAGCCGGGCGCCCAGGGCCCGGGCGGCGACGACGAGACCGGCGGCGGCGAGCACGATGTCCTTCGCCACATACTGCCCCTCGATCGTCGGTGTGCCGGGGAAAAGGTCGGTGAAGAACAGCAGAAGTGGCGACATGATCCCGACCAGGGACGCGGCCAGGACGACCAGACCGGTCTTCAGCAGCCGCCCCGTGACCAGCGTGAGGCCGATGAAGCACTCGGCCACCGCGGTCAGCAGCAGGGCACCGGTCCCGCTGACCAGGCCGAGGCTGAGCGTGTCGATCGTCCGGACGACCAGGGCCTCGGCCGGGCTGGCGCCGGGAAAGAACTTGAGCACCCCGAAACCGAGGAAGACCAGCCCCAGGCTGACCCGCAGGATGGCGATGCTGTGCCGGGCGAGCAGGTCGGTGAGCCGGCGCTGCGCGGCGATGGCGACCGTTGTCATGACGTCCGTCCCCTCGTGGAAGGTGTTGTCGCATCAGCGTCCCGGCCACGCGGCCGCGGGTCGTCCGGCCCGCGGCGGCGAAACCGGTACGGCATCGGCGGTACGCACCCTCGGGAGGCGTACGCCACGAGGCGGCCCGCCGCCCCGGAAATGTCGTACCCCGCTGATAGGTTCGGTGCCATGACCAGGGTGATCTTCGGTATGACCGTCTCGGTCGACGGCTACGTCGAGGACGCGGAGGGCAGCGCCGCGCCGCTCTACCCGGACCTGGCCGAGCTACGCCCGACCCACTACATGACCGAGATGGTCGACGAGACCGGCGCCGTGCTGATGGGCCGCCGCACGTTCGCGATGGCCGACCCCGACGGCTACGCCGGCGCCTACGAGTTCCAGGTCCCGATCTTCGTCGTCACTCACACGCCGCCGGCCACCCACCCCCGCGAGAGCGGCAACCTGACCTTCACGTTCGTCACCGACGGCGTCGAGGCGGCGCTGTCGGCGGCCAAAGCCGCGGCCGGCGACCGCGACGTCACCGTCGTCGGCGGCATCGACCTGGGCCACCAGTTGCTCACCCGCGGCCTGGTCGACGAGCTACGCCTCGACGTCATGCCCGTGCTGCTCGGCGGCGGCCGGCGGCTGTTCGAGCCCGACGCCGACCTGGCCGCGCTCGGCCTGCGCAAGACCCGCGTCATCGAGGTCGGCATGCGCACGTCGCTGCGTTTCACGGTGTCGCGATGAGACACATCGCGTTCGACCGGCTGCACAACTTCCGCGACGTCGGCGGCTATTCCACATCGGACGGTGCCACGACCCGCTGGGGCCGGTTCTACCGGTCCGACGGGTTGGGCAAGCTGACGGGCGCCCCCGGACGTGGCGAGGTTCCAGGCCTTGGGCGTCGGCACGGTGATCGACCTGCGCTACCCGGAGGAGGTGGCGCGGCGCGGGCGGGTCCCCGAATACGACGGCCTCGCCTACTACAACCTCTCCATCGAGCACCGCCCGCACAAGCAGGCGACGCTCGCCCGCGACGTCGAGACGGTGCGCTTCCTGGCCGACCGCTACGCGGAGGTCCTGGCCGACGGCGTCGTCGAGATCGCCCAGGCGCTGTCGGTCATCGCCGCCGCGCGGGACGCGCCGGTCGTGATCCACTGCGCGGCCGGCAAGGACCGCACGGGCCTGCTGACCGCACTGGTGCTGGCCCTGGTCGGCGTCGGCGACGAGGACATCATCGCCGACTACGCGCTCACCGACCTCGCCGCCGACAGGTTCGTCGCCGACTGGCAGGCCAACGCGGCCAACCCGCCGATCACCTGGCCCGGCTACGGCCGCGCCCCGGCGGAGGCGATGCGGCTGACGCTCAAGGAGTTGGCCGCCGAATACGGATCGGTGAGCGACTATGCCCGTGACCGACTAGGCACCGACGACGCCCTGCTGGCCGGGCTGAGGGCCCACCTGCTCGACACGTAGGGTTGGCGGTATGCGGGTGGCGTACGGAGCCGACGACGCGAACGAGACCACGCGGGCGGTCCAACAGGCGCTCGCCGACCGGGGCATCGAGGTCGTCGACGTGACCGGCGACCAGCAGTGGCCCGACATCGGCGCGGCGGTCGGCCGCGCGGTCGCCACCGGCACCGCCGACCTGGGCGTCGTCCTCTGCTGGACGGGCACCGGCACGGCCATCGCGGCCAACAAGATCGCCGGCGTCCGCGCCGCCCTGGCCTGGGACCCGTGGATCGCCGGCGGCGCCCGCAAGTGGAACGACGCCAACGTCCTCGCGATGAGCCTGAAACGCCTGGCGCCGGACGTGGCCGTCGAGGTCCTCGCCGCGTTCCTCGACACCCCGGCACCCGACCCGGACGAGGCCGCCAACATCGCCCGCCTCGGAGCCCTCGATGACTGACCTGCGCCGCGCCACCCCACGTGACCTGGCCGAGATCCTCGCCGACCTCCCGTCGTACTGGGGCGACCGCGACGTCCGCCACCTCCACCACCCGATGTTCGTCCGCGAGTTCGGCGACACCGCGTTCGTCTCGGGCGACGTCGACGGCTACCTGTTCGGCTTCGTGGCACCGGCCCACATCGGCTACATCCACGCGGTCGCGGTCCACCGACGCCGCCGCGGCACGGGTGTCGGCCGCCACCTGCACACGGCCTTCGCCGCAGCGGCCCGCGCCCGCGGCGCCACCCGCCTCAAGGCCATCACGGGCCCGGCCAACGCGGAATCGATCCAGTTCCACGAACGGATCGGCTTCAAAGCCGACCTGGTCACCGACTACAGCGGCCCCGGCCAGGATCGCGTCGTGCTCACCCGCGACCTGCCATAGAAATCAAGCGGTCCCGGGTCCGTCGTCGGCACGACCGTCGCTCCCGCCGGACACCGCTTCGCTGCCATCTCCGCGCCCGGTCACCGTTGACCCGAACCGATGAACAGACCGCGGTTCAGGCCGCCGTATGCGCTTTCAGTGCCCTCCGCACCCACGTCGAGACCGCCGATCCACCCGGCAGGTCCGTCAGGTCAATGGCCACCCACCGAGCTTCGGCGATCTCTCCGTTGCGCACCAGGCCGTCCGAGACGGCATGTGCGACGACAACTTTCTGGTAGCGCTGTCTGCCCTCGGCCGTCGTCAGGTGTTCCTCCAGCAGAAGCGCGCACGACCTGAGCGCGAGGCCCAGTTCCTCCATGCACTCGCGCCGGGCCGCCTGCTCGGGCGTCTCCCGGGTCGGCCGGTATCCGCCTCCCGGCAGCCTCCACAACGACCGGTTGCCGTAGCTGTGTCGGACGAGGAGCACCCGCCCAGCGTCCGACGGGTGAATGATCAGGGCCTTTACGCCGAAGGTCGTCGGCTTGACGATCCGCCGGTAGACCTTCCGGATGCGATAGAGGGGCCCGAACGCGTACGGAGGAATCCTCACGCGGCCATGATCCCGGAGGGCGGCATCCGGGGTCAGCCGGCCGCCGCGCGGGCCGCGGTCGGGTCCTCGGCCGACAGGACCGCGGTGGCCAGGCGTTCGCAGGCCTCACGGGTGTGGGCCGCGAGTGCGTCGCGGACCGCCGGGATCGCGTGGGCCGGCATCGACAGACTGCTGATGCCCAGCCCCGCGAAGACCGGTGCCAGACCCGGATCCGCCGCCGCCTCACCGCAGATGCCGACCGGCTTGCCGGCCGCGCGGCCCGCGCGGGCGCACATGGCCACCAGGTCGAGCAGCGCCGGCTGCCACGGGTCGAGCAGCTCCGCCAGGTCGCCGGCCATCCGGTCGGCCGCGAACGTGTACTGGCTCAGGTCGTTCGTGCCGATCGACAGGAACTCGACCTCGCGCAGCAGGGCGCGTACCCGAAGCGCCGCCGCCGGGATCTCCACCATCACGCCCGCGGACGCCAGTCCGGCCGCACGGGCGCGGGCAACGAAGTCCCGGGCCTCGGCCGGGGTCGCGATCATCGGCGCCATCACCCAGGCGGTCGCACCGGTACGGGCGGCGGCCGCGGCGATCGCGGCGAGCTGGCCGTCGAGCAGCCCGGGATCGCGCCGCGCGAGGCGCACCCCGCGGACGCCGAGCGCCGGGTTCGGCTCACCCGACTGCTCGAGGAACGGCAGCGGCTTGTCGGCGCCCGCGTCCAACGTGCGCACGACGACCTTGCGGCCGCCGAGGGCGTCGAAGACGGCCGCGTACGCCTCGACCTGCTCGTCATGGCTGGGTGCCTGCGCGCGGTCGAGGTACAGCAGCTCCGTGCGGAAGAGCCCGACGCCCTCGGCGCCCGCGACCGGGTCGGCCGCCGAACCCACGTTGGCCAGCAGTTCGACAGACCAACCATCGGCGGTACGGCCCGGCCCGGACGACGCCGCCGCCCGCGCGCGGCGTTCCTGCTCGCGCCGCCGGGTGTCCGCGACGGTGGCCTCGTCGACGCCGACCCGTACCGTGCCCGCCGCCCCGTCGACGGCGACCACCATCCCGTCGCGGAGCCCGGCCGCGCCGCCGCAGCGCACCACGGCGGGGATGCCGAGCGAGCGCGCCAGGATCGCGGTGTGGCTGGTCGGGCCGCCGGCCTCAGTGACCAGCGCGAGCACCCGCGCGGGGTCGAGCCCGGCCGTGTCGGCGGGCGCGAGGTCGGTCGCGACCAGCACGAACGGATGGTCGGGCGACGGGATGCCGGGCATCGGCGCGCCGCTCGACACGGCCACCGCGCGGTCGCGCAGGTCGTCCAGGTCGGCCACCCGCTCGGCGAGGTAGCCGCCGGCATCCAGAAAAGCCTGCCTGTGTACGGCGAACGCCGCGTCGATCGCGTGCGGTGCGTCGGAGCCCGCCCGGATCGCGTCGGCCACCGCCTCGTCCAGCACCGGATCCTCGGCCATCAGCACCTGCGCGCGGAGGATCTCGGCGGCGGTGGCGTCCCGGGTGGCCTCGGCCCGCCGCCCCAGCTCGGCCGCCACCTCCCGCAGCGCCGCCGCGGCGCCGGCCAACTCGGCCTCGACGTCGTCGACCACCCGCGGCGACGGCATCCGCGGCGCGTCACCCGCCCGACACACCGGGCCGGCGGCGAAACCGGGCGACACCCCGATGCCGCGCAACGGCTCCGCCGACGGACCCGGACGCACCCCGCCCGGCACCCCGCCGATCAGACCGGGGGTCGCTCCCGTGAGCCGCCCGGCGGGGACGCCGGTCTGTGATGGGGCGCTCGCCGCGACCGGCTGGCCGGCGGAGATGTCGGTGGGTGCGTCGGCCGGGAGGCTCGACGCGGCAGCCGCCTCACCCATCGGAGCCACCTTCCTCGGCGTCCAGGTCGCGGGCCAGCAGCGCCGCCAGGTCGTCGAGGACCACGTCGGCGCCGTCGCCCTCGGCGGTGATGGTCACCTCGGTGCCGCACTTGGCGCCCAGCGACAGCACCGACAGCATGCTGTTGGCCGGCACGGGCTTGCGGCCCGCCACATTGATCTTCACCGGCAGCGGAGCGGACCCCGCGGCGGCGACGAACAAGGCCGCCGGGCGGGCGTGCAGGCCGGTACGCGAGCCCACGGTCACGGTGCGGGACGGCATGGTGAAACCCCCTCAGGACTCGATGGTCACCTTGATGGCGGCACCCCGGGCGACGATGTCGAACGCCTCCAGCGCCGACGTCACCGGCAACCGGTGGGTGATCAGGTCGGCGACCGGCACCGCGCCGGACGCGATCAACTCCAGCGCCCGCTTGTTGTGCGCGGGCGACGAGCCGTTGGCGCCGACGATCGTCAGCTCCTGGTAGTGCACGAGGTTGCTGTCGACCCGGATCACCGGGTCGTCCTTGGGCAGCCCGCCGAAGAAGCTGATCCGGGCCTGCCGGGCGCAGAGCGCGAACGCCTGCTCCTGGGCGGCCTTCGACGCCGCCGCGGTGATGACCACGTCGGCGCCGCGGCCGTCGGTGAGCTTGCGGACCTCGTCGACCACGTCGGTGTCGGCGCCGCAGATCGCCGCGTCCGGCGCCACCCGTACGGACGAGAGCGCCAGCCGGTCCGGGTTCAGGTCGACGAGGAAGACCCGCCGCGCGCCGCGGGCCCGGGCAAGCCGGACGTGCAGGCAGCCGATCGGGCCGGCGCCCATCACCACCACGTCGTCGCCGGAACCGACCCGGGCGAGCTCCTGTCCGTTGAGGACACAGGCGAGCGGCTCGGCGACCGACGCCTCGGCGTACCCGATCCCGTCCGGAATGCGGTTGAGACCGTCGACGGCGAGCACCTTGGCGGGCACCAGCATCAGCTCGGCGAAGCCGCCGTCGTAGTGGTAGCCCATCGACTCCTGGTTGGGGCAGACGGTCATCCGGCCGCGCCGGCACTCGCCGCACTGTCCACAAGGGATCGCAGCGATGACCTGGACGCGGTCGCCGGCCTGCCAGCCCGTGTCGCCGCCGTCGACCACCTCGCCGGCGATCTCGTGGCCCATCACGCGCGGCGGGCGGATGTGGTGGTGCCCGAACTTGAAGATCTTGACGTCGGTGCCGCAGGTGGAGCAGTTGTGCACGCGGATCAGCACGTCGCCGCCGGTCCGGGTGGGCTCGGGGGCGTCCTCGATGCGTACGTCGCCGGGCGCGTGGAAGCGCACGACCTTCATGCCGTCTCCTCGATGGGGGTCAACAGGTCGTAGACCGTGTCCTGGTCGGTGGCCGCGCGCAGCGCCGCGGCCCGGTCGGGGTCGAGCAGGATCTGGGCGAGCTCGCCGAGCACCTCGACGTGCCCGTCGCCGCGGGCGGCGATCGCGACGCAGACGCGTACGGGCCGGTCGCCGCCCCAGTCGACGCCGGCCGGGAAGCGCAGCACGGCCAACGCGTCCCGCAGCACGGTCTCCTTGCCGGCCAGGGTGCCGTGCGGGATCGCGACACCTTCACCGACGTACGTGGAAACGGATTTCTCGCGTTCGAGCATGGCGTCCACATAGGCCGGTTGGACCGCGCCCACCGACACGAGCACCTCGCCGCAGCGGCGGATGGCGGCCTCCCTGTCGGCGGCGGTCTCGGCGAGCCGGATCGCGGCCGGGTCGAGCAGCGCGCCGAGGCCCTCAGCCATCGAGCTCGCCGCCGGACTCGACCACCTGCACGAGCCGCGTGACCGCCGGGTCGCCGATGAACACCTGCACCGGGAGGATCACCTTGCCCGGCGCGCTGCCGCGGGCACGGTCGGCGAGCCCCGCGTGGCAGACCACGACGTCGGCGTCGGCCGGGATCGAGTTGACCGGCGTGTGCTCGACGGTGATGCCGCGCTTCTTGAGCTGGCGCCGGAGCTGGCTGGCGAGCATGACGCTGCTGCCCATGCCGGCGTCGCAGGCCACGACGACCTTCTGGATGTCGCTGCCCTTGATGTTGGCCATGACGGTTGCCTTTCGGGGGTGGGGAACGGAAGGGGCCCCGCGCTGCACGGGCCCCTTCTCATCGCGGGGTCAGGCGGACGTGCGTTGATCCGGCGCGGCGGCCGCGACCGGCTCGCGGTCGGGCGCCGGCTGCGTGCCGGGTTGCGGATCGGCATCCGGGGGTACGGCGGCCGCCGCGTCACCGCCCGCGGTCGTCGGGTCCTCCTTCGGCTCGAGGCGGCCGAAGCCGAGCAGGGCCGCGGCCACCGCGAACGTCACGCCGGCCGAGATCACGATCCCGAGCAGCATGGGTACGTAGCCGCCGCGCGGCGTCACCGCGAAGTAGGCGAAGATGCTGCCGGGCGACGGGGTGGCGGTGAGGCCCGCGTCGGTGAGCATGAAGGTGCCGACGCCCGCCGCGCCACCGGCGATCATCGCGATGATCAGGCGGGGCTTCATCAGCACGTACGGGAAGTAGATCTCGTGGATGCCGCCGAGGAACTGGATGATCATGGCGGCCGGGGTGGTGGCCCGCAGGTTGCGGGGTCCGAAGAAGAAGAACGCGAGCAGCAGGCCGAGGCCGGGGCCCGGATTCGACTCGATCATGAACAGGATCGACTTGCCGGTCTCGGCGGCCTCGGCGACACCGAGCGGCCCGAACACGCCGTGGTTGATGGCGTTGTTGAGGAACAGCACCTTGGCCGGCTCGACGAGGATCGACGCGAGCGGCAGCAGGTTGCGGTCGACCAGCCAGCTGACGGCGTCGCCGGCGGCGTTGGTGACCGTACGCATGACGGGGCCGATCGCCCAGGCGCCGAGCAGCGCCATGCCACCGCCGATGATGCCGGCGGAGAAGTTGTTGACCAGCATCTCGAAGCCGGGTCGGATGCGGTCCTCGACGAGCGCGTCGAACTGCTTGAGCAGCCAGGCGGTCGCAGGCCCGATGATCATCGCGCCGAGGAACATCGGCGAGGCGTTCTCGAGCTCGGTGCCCATCACGGCACCGGCACCGACGGCCACGCCGACGGTAGCGACGGCACCGACCACGGCGCCGCGCTGGCCGTGCACCAGCCGGCCACCGGTGTAGCCGATGAGGATCGGCAGGAGGAAGAAGATCATCGGGTTGACGAGCTGGCCGAAGTCGTCGTTCGGTATCCAGCCGGTCGGGATGAACAGGGCCGTGATCAGACCCCACGCGATGAACGCGCCGATATTAGGCATGATCATGGCCGCGAGGTTGCCACCGAACCGCTGCACGGTGGCGCGGAACCCGGTGCCCTGCACCGTGGGTGTGTAGCCACGTTCCTCGGTAGTTGTCACCGAACGCTCCCTTCGGGGGTGGGGGAGGGGGGTCCGTCAGCCTTGCGAGGCCAGGCTCCGGACAGGATCGGAATCGGGATGGATAACCACGTCACCGCGGCGCATTTCGTCAGGCCGCGGCATCCGGGAGCCCGGCAGGCTGACCGCCGCCGCACCCCAGGCAAGCCCTTCAGCGAGCGCGGCCACGAGATCGGGCCGCAACCGCCCGTCCCGCCCGCCACCAGCACGGGCTTCGTCGACGGCGGTGAAGGTGTCAGCGGTAGTGGCCGGACCGCTGACACGGTTGGCCGTTTCGGTCGGGCCGGTGGCGCCGGCAGCCGCCGCCTCTGACCTGGTCAGCGCCGCCAAGAACCCCGCCAGCAACGCGTCGCCGGCGCCGACCGTGGAGCGGGGGGCCGTGACCGCCGCCGTGCCGCTGACGACCGTGTCGGCCGTGACCAGGATCGCGCCGTCGGCGCCGAGGCTGGCCAGGACCGCGCCCGCGCCCCAGGCGCGTACCTGGTCGGCCGCCGCGATCACGTCGGAGCGGGACCCCAACGGGCGGCCGACCACGTCGGACAGTTCCTCCCGGTTGGGCTTGACCAGGTGGGCGCCCGCCTCCGCAGCCGCCCGCAAGGCCGGCCCGCTCGTGTCCACCGCCAGCCGTACCCCCGCCGCCACGATGCGGTCGCACAACCGGCCGAAGGCCGCCGGTGTCACGCCCGGTGGGAGGCTGCCGCAGACCACCACCCAGCCCGCGGTGCCCGCGGCGGCCAGGGCCTGGCCCGTCACCGCGTCGAACTCGACCGCGGACAGGGTCGGGCCCGGTTCGTTGACCTTCGTCACCGTGCCGTCGGGTTCGGCGAGGGTGATGTTGGAGCGGGTCTGGCCGCCGATCGGGACGGCGACCAGGTCGACGCCCTCCGCCGCGAGCAGGCGGACCAGTTGGGCGCCCTCGTCGCCGCCGCACGGCAGGACCGCGCGGGACGCAACCCCGTTGGCCAGCAGCGCGCGGGAGACGTTGACGCCCTTGCCGCCCGGGTCGAGGCGGGCCGAGCGGGCCCGGAGCACGTCGCCCCGGGCCAGGTGGTCGATCTCGATCGCCCGGTCGAGGCTCGGATTGAGGGTGACGGTGACGATCATGCGCGGACCACCCGTACGCCGGCCGCCTCGACGTCGCCCGCCAGTTCCGCGTCGAGGCCCGTGTCGGTGATCAGCACGTCCAGATCGGACAGACCGCCGAACCGGGCCAGGTAGTCGTTGCCGATCTTCGTGTGGTCGGCGAGCAGCACCACCCGCCGGGCCGCCGCGATCATCGCCCGCTTGACCGTCGCCTCGGCCGGGTCGGGTGTGGTCAGCCCGCGCTCGACCGAGCAGCCGTTGGTGCCCATGAAGGCGACGTCGACGTACATGTCGGCGAGCGGGCGCAGCGCCCAGTCGTCGACGGTGGCCAGGGTCTTGCCGCGGACCCGGCCGCCCAGCAGCAGTACCGTCAGGTTGGCCCGGGTGCCGAGCAGCGTGGCCAGCACCGGCGAGTTGACGACCACCGACAGCTCGCGGTCGGCCGGCAGTGCCTGCGCGAGCCGGGCCGTGGTGCTGCCGGCGTCGAGGATCACCGCGCCCTCGTCGGGCAACTCGGCCAGCGCCGCCTTGGCGATGCGCTCCTTCTCGGTGATCAGCACGGAGTCACGGGCGGCGAGCGCCGGCTCGAAGCCGATCCGCTCGACGGGAATCGCGCCGCCGTGCACTCGGCGCAGCACCCCCGCCCGCTCCAGGACGGTCAGGTCGCGGCGGACCGTCTCGGCGGTGACCTGGAAGGCATCGGCGAGCGCGGTCACGTCGACCCGCCCCTGAGCACGCGCGAGCCGCCGGATCTCCTCTTGCCGCTCCTCCGCGTACATGTGGCTTTGCCTCCGCATCATTTTGTTTCGTCTTTGTTTACGCTTGACTATGTGGGAAGTCAAGACATGGAAATGCCCCGACCTCGGGTACGAGGCCGGGGCGTGCGGAAAAACGGACCTAAGTGGACGCCGCCAGCGAGCCGAGCAGCGAAAGCGATCGGGCCGATTCGCTGCCGGGTTCCGCGTGATACACGCACAGGACCAGACCGTCCGTCCCGGCGATCGTCAGCTTGTCGCCGTAGAGGTCGAGGTCGCCGACCTCCGGATGGCGCATCAGGCTGAACCGGGCCTCCGGGCGCCGCACGTCGTGGCGCGCCCAGAGCTGTCGGAACTCCGCGCTCTTCAGTGACAGCTCGCCGACCAGCGACGTCAGCGCCAGGTCGTCGCCGTGGCCGGTCGCGTCGGCGCGTAGGCCGGCGACCGCGTGCGCGACCGCTTCGGGCCAGTCGCGGTGGAACGCGCGCTCGGCCGGGTCGAGGAAGACGGCGCGCAGCCGATTGACGCCGGGGGAGAGGTTCGGCGACAGGGCGAGCGCCATCCGGTTGGCGAGCAGCACGTCGAGCCAGCGGGTCTGCACGAACGCCGGCGACGTCAGCTCGTCGAGCAGGAAACGGATGCTCTGCGGGATCGCCGTCGACGCGGCCCCCGGGCGGGCGGCGGCGCGGGAGGTGGGCCGGCTGAGCCCGACCAGGTACGCGGCCGCGTCGGTGTCCAGGCGCAGCACCCGGGCCAGCGCGTCGAGCACCTGCACCGACGGGTGCCGGTCGCGGCCCTGCTCCAGCCGCAGGTAGTAGTCGGAGCTGATGCCCGCGAGCATCGCGACCTCCTCGCGGCGCAGGCCGGGCACGCGCCGGACGCCCACCCCGGGGCCGAGGCCGACCTCCTCCGGCGTGATCCGCTCACGATGCGCGCGCAGGAAGTCGCCGAGCTCGTTGCCCTTGTCCACAAGCCCGACGATAGGCACATCCGGCGCGCCGCGGGTGGTCCCCGCACACCCAGGAACAGCACGACTCTGCCTGTCAGGTCCGCGGCGAGGCACGGTCGAGGGCATGACGACGACAGCAGCGATCTCCGGAAGCGTCCTCCACCTCGCCGACGAACTGACCATCACCAGGATGGGGTACGGGGCCATGCAGCTGGCCGGCCCCAACGCGTTCGGCCCGCCGCGCGACCACGACGCGGCGGTCGCCGTGTTGCGTGGGGCGGTCGACCGCGGCGTCACCCACATCGACACGAGCGACTACTACGGCCCCGTTTCGGTCAACCGGCTGATTCGGGAGGCGCTGCACCCGTACGCGGATGATCTGGTCATCGCGACCAAGGTCGGCTCACGTCGCATGATCGACGGCCGGTGGGTCCAGTCGCTGCATCCCGAGGACCTCAAGGCCCAGGTTCACGACAACCTGCGCAGCCTCGGCGTCGACGCGCTCGAGCTGGTGAACATGCGCACCGGTGGTGTGGAGGAGAACCGGGAGGAGTCCCTGGCCGAGTCGTTCACCGCGCTGGCCGAGCTGCGCGAGCAGGGGTTGATCAAGCATCTCGGGCTCAGCGGGGTGACGATCAACCAGGTCCGCGAGGCGCGGTCGATCGCGCCGGTGGTCGCGGTGCAGAACCTGTACAACCTCGCGAAGCGGGCCGAGGACCCGATGGTCGACTTCTGCGCGGCGCAGAACATCGCGTTCGTCGGGTACTTCCCGCTCGGCGGCTTCTCGCCGCTGCAGTCCGACGAGCTCAGCGCGTTGGCCGACCGGCTCGGTGCGACGGAGCGGCAGGTCGCGCTGGCCTGGCTGCTGCAGCGGTCGCCGACGATGGCGGTCATCCCGGGTACGTCCTCGGTGGCGCACCTGCGCGAGAACCTGGCGGCGGCCGACCTGACGCTGCCGGCGGACGCGGTCGCGGAGCTCGACCGCATCGCCGGCTGAGGGCTCAGTTCACCGAGGGTACGGCGAGGCCACCCGCGCCCGGCCAGCGCAGCGCGCGCGAGGCCGGTGCGGGGCGGCCGAGGTGGAAGCCCTGTGCGAACGGCATGCCGAGCGCCGAGAGCGCCCGTACCTCCAGCGCGCTCTCCACGCCCTCGGCGATGATGTCGGTGACGCCGGCGCCGGCCGCGAGCAGGCGGACCGCCCGGACCACCGTCGGGTCCGGCATTCCGGGCTCCTCGTCGTGCAGCAGCTCGCGGGAGATCTTGATGCCGTCTATCGGGAGGCGCCGCACGCTGGCCAGCGAGGAGAAGCCGGTGCCGAAGTCGTCGACCAGCACCCTGATGCCGGCCTTGCGCAGCTCGATGAGCTGGGCGCGGGACCGGGCGGAGGCCAGCAGGGCCGACTCCGTGACCTCGATCCGCAGCTCGTCTGCGGGGACGCCCTCCTGGTCGAGCGCGCGCAGCACCTCGTGGGTGAAGTGCACGTCGTCGAGCTGCACGGCGCTGACGTTGACCGACATCCAGCTGTTGCGGCAGGCGCCGTAACGCCGCTTGTCGCGCAGGGCCCGGCGGAGCACCCGCAGGCCGATGTCGGCGATCAGGCCGCTGCGCTCGGCGGCGGGGATGAACGCGTCCGGCGAGACCCAGCCGCGCTGCTGGTCGGGCCAGCGGGCGAGGGCCTCGTAGCCGACGATGCGGGCGCCCGGCAGCGCCACCACCGGCTGGTAGTGCACGGTCAGCCGGTCGCCCTCGACGGCCCGGCGCAGGTCGACGTCGAGCGTGACGCGCTGTCGCGCGCTGGCGAGCATCGGCGCGGTGCAGATGGTCACGGCGCCGGGCGCGCGGCGGCCCGCCTCCTCGAGCGCGAGGCCGGCGCGGGAGACCAGGGCGTCGGCGTCGTCGTGCGCGACCGCGACGGAGGCACCGACGCTGAGCTGCCCGTACGCGGCCGCCGTCCAGCCACTGCCTTCGCGGACCAGGTCGTGCAGGCGGTCCTCGAGCCCGGCCGCGCTGTCCAGCAGGACCAGCATGTCGCCGTCGGGCTGCACGGAGAGCAGGTCGCGCGGGCCGAGCCGGCTCTGGATCCGTTCGCTGATGTGGTCGAGCAGGTCGGTGGCCGCCTCGGCGCCCAGGGAGCTGCGGATCTCGGGAAAGTCGTAGACCGCGAAACGCGCGACGGCGAACCCCGTGCCACGGTCGCGGACGAGCGTGGCAGCATGTTCACAGAGAGTAACCGGCTCGACGGGTACCCCGGGTACGCGCGTCGTCAGGTCCGTTGTCACATTTCCCCCTGAGCACGAGGGGTCGCCCCGCCGGCGACCCGGCGCACTGTGATTGCCGGACGCCCTACGGTACGTGATGGCCGGGGCGGATTGCGTACCCGGAATGACCGAAATCACCGGCCTCTTAGATCTCCCCTGTTTGGGGGAATGCGGTGCATGACATTAACGCTGTCGGGGGAATGCCTCGGCTGACATTCGCGCCGTCGCGGGAATGCCGGGCCGCGGAAAGTTGTCGTACCCCGCGGCTAGAGTTGCCGAGGCAGAGATTCTGCAGGTCTTCCATCATGTCAGGAGTGGGCTGGGCTGTGGCCGACCGACTGATCGTGCGCGGCGCGCGGGAGCACAACCTGCGCGACGTCAATCTGGATCTTCCCCGCGACGCCATGATCGTGTTCACCGGACTCTCGGGCTCCGGCAAGTCGAGCCTGGCGTTCGACACGATCTTCGCGGAAGGTCAGCGCCGTTACGTTGAGTCACTTTCCTCGTACGCGCGGCAGTTCCTCGGTCAGATGGACAAGCCGGACGTCGACTTCATCGAGGGGCTCAGCCCCGCGGTGTCCATCGACCAGAAGTCGACCTCGCGCAACCCGCGCTCGACGGTCGGCACGATCACCGAGGTCTACGACTACCTCCGCCTGCTCTACGCCCGCGTCGGTGAGCCGCACTGTCCAGTCTGTGGCGAGCCGATCGCCCGGCAGAGCCCGCAGCAGATCGTCGACCGCGTCCTGGCGATGCCCGAGGGCACCCGGTTCCAGGTGCTGGCGCCGGTGGTCCGCGGCCGCAAGGGCGAATACGTCGACCTCTTCGCCGAACTGCAGTCCAAGGGCTTCGCGCGCGCCCGGGTCGACGGCGTCGTGCACCCGCTGACCGAGCCACCCAAGCTCAAGAAGCAGGAGAAGCACACCATCGAGGTCGTCGTCGACCGGCTCGCCGTCAAGGCGTCCGCCAAGCAGCGGATGACCGACTCGATCGAGACGGCGCTGCGGCTGGCCGCCGGCGTCGTGCTGATCGAGTTCGTCGACGAGCCCGACGACTCGCCGACCCGCGAGCGGGTGTTCTCCGAGCACCTGGCCTGCCCCAACGACCACCCCCTGGCGATCGAGGATCTCGAGCCGCGGGTGTTCTCGTTCAACTCTCCTTACGGCGCCTGCCCCGAGTGCACGGGCATCGGCACCAAGAAGGAGGTCGACCCCGAGCTGGTGATCCCCGACCCGGAGCGCACCCTGCGCGAGGGCGCGGTGCAGCCGTGGGCCACCACCCAGACGCTCGAATACTTCCTGCGCCTGCTGCAGGCGCTGGGCGAGGCCGAGCACTTCGACCTCGACACGCCCTGGCGGGCGCTGTCCAACAGGGCGCAGAAGACGATCCTCTACGGGTCGCACGACCAGGTGCACGTGCGCTACCGCAACAAGTACGGGCGCGAGCGGTCCTACTACACCGGCTTCGAGGGCGCGGTGCAGTGGATCGAGCGGCGCCACGGCGACACCGAGTCCGAGTGGTCGCGCGACAAATACGAGGGCTACATGCGCGACGTGCCGTGCTCGGTGTGCGGCGGCGCGCGGCTCAAGCCCGAGGTGCTCGCGGTCACGATCGACGGCCGCAACATCGCCGAGGTCACCGGCATGTCCGTCGGCGACACCGCCGAGCTGCTCGGCGGCATGGTGCTCAACGACCGGCAGAAGATGATCGCCGAGCGGGTGCTCAAGGAGATCAACGCCCGGCTGCGGTTCCTGGTCGACGTGGGTCTCGACTACCTGTCGCTCGACCGGCCGGCGGGCACGCTCTCGGGCGGCGAGGCGCAGCGCATCCGGCTGGCCACGCAGATCGGCTCGGGCCTGGTCGGCGTGCTCTACGTGCTCGACGAGCCGTCGATCGGCCTGCACCAGCGCGACAACCACCGGCTGATCGAGACGCTGGTCCGGCTGCGCCGGCTCGGCAACACGCTGATCGTGGTCGAGCACGACGAGGACACCATCCGCACGGCCGACTGGGTCGTCGACATCGGCCCGGGCGCGGGCGAGCACGGCGGCGAGATCGTCCACAGTGGCTCGTTCGACGACCTGCTGACCAACGAGGCCTCGATCACCGGCTCCTACCTGGCCGGCCGCCGGCAGATCCCGACGCCGATGGTGCGCCGGCCGGCGACGCCCGGGCGCGAGCTGGTCGTGGTCGGCGCCCGCGAGCACAACCTCAAGAACCTGACGGTGCCGTTCCCGCTGGGCCAGTTCATCGCGGTCACCGGCGTGAGCGGCTCGGGCAAGTCGACGCTGGTCAACGACATCCTCTACACGGTGCTGGCCAACCAGATCAACGGCGCGCGGATGGTGCCGGGCCGGCACCTACGGGTGACGGGCCTCGACGAGGTCGACAAGGTGGTCGGCGTCGACCAGTCGCCGATCGGCCGCACGCCGCGCTCCAACCCGGCCACCTACACGGGCGTGTTCGACAACATCCGCAAGCTGTTCGCGGAGACCACCGAGGCCAAGGTGCGCGGCTACGGCCCGGGCCGGTTCTCGTTCAACGTCAAGGGCGGCCGCTGCGAGAACTGCGCGGGCGACGGCACGATCAAGATCGAGATGAACTTCCTCCCGGACGTGTACGTGCCGTGCGAGGTCTGCAAGGGCGCCCGCTACAACCGCGAGACGCTCGAGGTGCACTACAAGGGCCGCACGATCTCCGAGGTGCTGGAGATGCCGATCGAGGAGGCGGCGACCTTCTTCGAGGCGATCCCGGCGATCCACCGCCACCTGAAGACGCTGGTCGACGTGGGCCTGGGCTACGTCCGTCTGGGCCAGCCGGCCCCCACCCTCTCGGGCGGCGAGGCGCAGCGGGTCAAGCTGGCGTCGGAGCTGCAGAAGCGCTCGATGGGCCGCACCGTCTACGTCCTGGACGAGCCGACCACGGGCCTGCACTTCGAAGACATCCGCAAGCTGCTCAAGGTCCTGGAAAGCCTGGTCGACAAGGGCAACACGGTCATCGTCATCGAGCACAACCTCGACGTCATCAAGACGGCCGACTGGCTCATCGACATGGGCCCGTCCGGCGGCCACCGCGGCGGCATGGTGATCGCGGCGGGCACACCGGAGGAGGTGGCCGAGGTCCCGGAGAGCGCGACGGGCCAGTTCCTGCGGCACACGCTTTCCCTGACGGGCCCGGCCCAGGGCTCGGAGAAGGCGGTGGCCCGCGCGGCGAAGGCCAACGGCGGCAGCAACGGCAAGGCGACCAGCAACGGCAAGGCCGCCAGCAACGGTCGGGCGGCCGCGACCAACGGCGCTGCCGCCGACCCGGCTCCGGAGCCGAAGGCAGGGGCGAAGTCGGCGGCGCGGAAGTCGACGGCGACCAAGGCGACCCCGGCCAAGGCGGCGGCCACCAAGCCGGCGGCGACCAAGTCGGCCACCAAGGCGACGAAGGCCACGCCGGCCAGCCGGACGAAGGCGGCGGCGCCGATCGAGGAGAAGCCGGCCAAGAAGGCGGCGGCCCCGCGCGCCCGAACGGCCTCGAAGGCCACCAGCCGAGCGCGCGGCTGACACTGGCCGCGGCGACCGCCCGGGTCGCGGCGGCGTGGTCCGGGCTAGCCGGCCCTGCGGCTAGCCGCTCATGCAGCTAGCGGCCCTGCGGCTAGCGGCCCTGCGCGGCCGCGGAGTGCCGCGGGGCGGCTGATACCCGGACGTGTCCGCCGCGCTGGTAGCCGCGGCTGTGCTTCGCCCCTTGCGCCGAACGTCCCTGCGTGGCCGCTGGCCGCAGCGACCGCGCGGTTCTCCGCGGCTGCGGTCCGGGGTAGCCGGCGCGCGGCCGCGGGCGCCGCGTCGGATGTCCCGGTCCGGGGTGCGAAGGGGGTCAGGCGGGGCGAGGGGGACAGCTGTGGCGCCGGGAGCAGGTGGGCGGCGGTCGGGCGCGGCGGTTTGGGCGAGCTTGTCCGCGTAAGGAGGGGCAAGCCGGGTACACGCATCCCGTGCTCGGCGTGCACGAAGCGCAGCAGCGGCGATCGCAGGAGCGCGCCCTGCGCCGGGACCTGGAACGCCGCGCCAACCAGGACGCGTTGACCGCCCTGGCCAACGCCGACCGGTTCCGCGAGACGATGCGGGCCCGCGCCCGGGAGGAGCCGACCGGCGGTTGGGCCGCGCTGTTCGTGGACCTCGACGACTTCAAGGCGGTCAACGACACGTTCGGCCACCAGGTCGGCGACGGCCTGCTGCGGGTGGCCGCCCGCCGGATCGAGTCATGCGTACGCGAGCAGGATCTCGTCGCCCGGCTCGGCGGTGACGAGTTCGGGGTGCTGCTCGACGGCGTGGACGTCGCGGACGCGCGGGCGATCACCCAGCGGATCTCCGACACCCTCGCCGAGCCGGCCACGGTGGACGGCGTCCGGGTCGACCCGCAGGCCAGCATCGGCCTCGCTTACCTCCCCGACGACCGGAACCCCGACACGCTCCTGCGCGCGGCGGACAGCGCGCTCTACCGCGCGAAGGGTGCGGGCAAGGGCCGCTGGCGCCAGTACCGGCCCGGCATGCCGGCACCGACCCGGCAGCACGCGAGCGCCCGTGAGCGGCTCGCGCGGGCGCTGGAGGCCGACACGTTCGCGGTGCACTACCAGCCGATCGTGACGACCGCCGACGCCGAGCCGGTCGGCTTCGAAGGGCTGCTGCGCCTGCGGGACGACGGCCCGCCGATGACCGCTCCGGAGATCGTCCAGGTCGCCGAGGCGACGGGTCTGATCGCCGACATCGGGGACTGGGTGCTCGCACGGGCGTTGCGGGACCTGCCGCGGCTCAACGCGGGTCCCACGGACGACCGCTACGTCTCGGTCAACGTCGCCCCGCGCCAACTGCGCCTGCCCGACTACGCCGACCGGGTCGCCGGTGAGCTGGCCCGCGCGGGCGCGCGGCCCGACCTGCTCGTCCTGGAGGTCACCGAGGGCGACCTCGTCCGCGAGGACGAGCGGGCGTGGGCGCAACTCGAGGACCTTCGGGCGAAGGGTGTACGCGTCGCGATCGACGACTACGGCACCGGCTTCGCGGGGCTGTCGTACCTGCGGCAGTCCGCCGTCGACATGATCAAGGTGGACGGCACGTTCCTGGCCGACCCGGGCTCGGCGCGGGCCCGCGTGCTCGTCGAGGCCGTCGCCGACCTCGCCGACCGCCTCGGGCTCGCCATGGTGGCCGAGGGCGTGCACAACCTGCCCTGCCGCCACCTGCTGGTCGACGCCGGCTGCCCGTACGCGCAGGGCCACCTGTTCGCGAAGCCGATGCCGGTCGACGCGGCCGCGGGCTGGCACTTCGACGGCAACGGTTGACCCTCGACCTGCTCGACGGTCCATGATCACCGGTATGTCGACCGTCGAGCGGCTGAGGCCGCTGTTCGAAGCCGCCTGGGGACCCGACACCTGCGACCCGCACGACCTGGCCGCCTGGCGTCCCGGCAACCCGTCCCGCGGCCAGTGCGGGCCGACCGCGCTGGTGCTGCAGGACCTGCTCGGCGGCGACCTGGTGCTCGGCCGCGGGCACGTCGACGGCCGGCAGGTCGGCCACCACTGGTGGAACCGGCTCCCGGACGGCGCGGTGGTCGACCTGACGGCCGACCAGTTCCGCCCGGAGGAGACGGTGGTCGGCGGCGAGGTGCGGCACCGGCCGCCGGGCGCGCCCGGCCGCTGCCGGGGCCAGTACGAACTGCTCGGGCACCGGGTGCGCGGCCCGGCCCGACCGCCGGTGAGCGGCGACCCGGTGCGGATCGCGGTGGTCGCGTTGACCGACTCCGCCGGCCGGCTGTTGCTGCACCTGCGCGCCGCGGACGCCGCCGCCGAGCCGGGCCAGTGGGCCCTGCCCGGCGGGCACGTCGAGCCGGGGGAGACGCCCGCCGAGGCGGCCGCCCGCGAACTGCGGGAGGAGACCGGCCTCGTCGCGGACGGGCTCCGGCCGACCTGGACGGCCCTGCGGCCCGACCTGACCGGCGCCGCGCCTTGCGTCGAGGTGCACGCCTTCGCGGGCCGGACCATCGCCACCACGAACGGACAGGACGCCAGGTTCGTACGGGAGGCGGACCTGCCGCAGACGGACCTCAGCCCCACGGCGGCCGCGGTGCTCCACGCGACCTGGATCTCCTTCGGGTCGGGCTCCCGGTAGGTCGTACGGTCCGGTCAGTATGGTGCCGGAACGAAATGTCCGGACCCGCCTGTCGTGAACCGGGGGCCACCGACGTCCGTGTGACCTGGTGGGGAATTTGAACATTCAACTGACCGTGCGGCCGAGGAGAGGCATAGCGGATGAATACGGAAGAGACGGTGACGAGCCGGCGCGCGCTGCTGGCGGGTGTCGGAGCGGTGGGGGCCGTGACCGTGCTCGCGGCCTGTGGCAGTGACGACCCGGCCGGGTCCGGGACGTCGGGCCAGGGGAGCCAGGACCCGACCGAGCCGGCCGAGGAGCCGGGTGACTCCACCGGCGGCGGGGGAGAGGTCATCGGCAAGGTGGCCGACGTGCCGGTCGGCGGCGGCGCGTTGTTCCGCTCGGCCGAGATGGTGGTGACGCAGCCGACCGAGGGGCAGTTCCACGGCTTCCGCGCGGTCTGCACCCACCAGGGCTGCCCGATCGCCAGCGTGGACAGCGGCACGATCAACTGCAGCTGCCACGGCAGCAAGTTCGCGCTCGACAGCGGCGAGCCGAAGAACGGGCCGGCCACCCGGCCGCTCACGGCCCGCGAGGTCACCGTCAAGGGCGACGACATCGTCCTGGCCTGACGAAACGACATCCGACGGCGGGTCGGCCAGCAAGATCAACTGATTGTGTCGGAGGCGAGCGTTACGCTTGCCGCCGTGGCTGACCCGTCGTCGTATCGTCCCCCACCGGGTTCGATTCCGGACCTTCCGGGCGTCTACCGGTTCCGGGACGCGACCGGCCGCGTCATCTACGTCGGCAAGGCCAAGAGCCTGCGCAGCCGGCTCAACTCCTACTTCGCCGACCCGTTCGGCCTGCACCAGCGCACCCGCCAGATGGTCACGACCGCCGCGTCGGTCGACTGGATCACGGTGGGCACCGAGGTCGAGGCGCTCCAGCAGGAATACACCTGGATCAAGGAATACGACCCGCGGTTCAACGTCCGCTACCGCGACGACAAGTCCTATCCCTACCTCGCGGTCACCCTCGACGAGGAGTTCCCGCGGCTGCAGGTGATGCGCGGCGCCAAGCGCAAGGGCGTCCGCTACTTCGGGCCCTACTCGCACGCCTGGGCCATCCGCGAGACCCTCGACCTGCTGCTCCGGGTCTTCCCGGCCCGCACCTGCTCCAAGGGCGTCTTCAAGCGCGCCGGCCAGATCGGCCGCCCGTGCCTGCTCGGCTACATCGGCAAGTGCTCGGCGCCGTGCGTCGGCTCGGTGACCGCCGCCGAGCACCGGCAGATCGTCGACGACTTCGTCGACTTCATGGCGGGCAAGACCGACACGTTGGTACGAAGGCTGGAGCGCGACATGTTCGCCGCCAGCGAGGAGCTCGAGTTCGAGCGGGCCGCCCGCCTGCGCGACGACCTGGCGGCTCTGCGCCGCGCCATGGAGAAGCAGACCGTGGTGCTCGGTGACGGCACCGACGCCGACGTGGTGGCCTTCGCCGAGGACCCGCTGGAGGCGGCCGTCCAGGTGTTCCACGTCCGCGGCGGCCGGGTCCGCGGCCAGCGCGGCTGGGTCGTCGAGAAGACGGAGGACCTGACCACCGGCGACCTGGTGCACCACTTCTGCTCCCAGGTCTACGGCGGCGAGCAGGGCGAGTCCGACGTCCCGCGCGAGTTGCTGGTGCCCGCGGTCCCGAGCGACGTCGACGCGCTGACCGACTGGCTCGGCCAGCACCGCGGCAGCAAGGTGACGATGCGGGTGCCGCAGCGCGGCGACAAGAAGGCCCTGCTCGAGACCGTCGCCCGCAACGCGCACGAGGCGCTGACCCGGCACAAGCTCAAGCGCAGTGCCGACCTGACCACCCGCAGCCAGGCGCTCGAGGAGATCGCCGAGGCGCTCAACATGGACACCGCCCCGCTGCGCGTCGAGTGCTACGACATCTCGCAGATCCAGGGCACCGACGTGGTCGCGAGCATGGTCGTCTTCGAGGACGGGTTAGCCCGCAAGAGTGAATATCGGCGTTTCATCATCAAGGGCGCGACCGACGACCTGTCCGCGATCTCCGAGGTGTTGCGCCGCCGGTTCGCCCGCTACCTCGACGCCCGGGCCGAGACCGGCGAGCTCGGCGAGGAGATGGAGATCGATCCGGACCGCCCCGGCATCGACCCGACGACCGGCCGGCCGCGCCGGTTCGCGTACCCGCCGCAGCTCGTGGTGGTCGACGGCGGCGAGCCGCAGGTGCAGGCCGCGGCGGCGGTGCTGCGCGACCTCGGCATCGACGACATCGCGCTGTGCGGCCTGGCCAAGCGGCTCGAAGAGGTGTGGGTCCCCGACGATCGGTTCCCGGTCATCATGCCGCGCACGTCGGAGGGCCTCTACCTGCTGCAACGCGTCCGCGACGAGGCGCACCGGTTCGCCATCACGTTCCACCGCCAGCGCCGGTCCAAGCGGATGACGGCGTCGCAGCTCGACGGCATCCCGGGGCTCGGCGAGCTCCGGCGCAAGGCCCTGCTGCGGCACTTCGGGTCGGTCAAGCGACTGACGGCGGCCTCGGTCGACGAGATCGCGTCGGTGCAGGGCATCGGCCAACGCACCGCCGAGGCGATCAAGGCCGCGCTCGGTGACGACAGACCAACCAACGGGACGGAAGAGGGCGATGAGTCCGATGTTTCCCGCGATGCCTAGGATTTCGCGACGTGGGTGAGCGGGAGCACGACGAGCTGGACCGGTCCGACACCACGCTCGTGATCGTCACGGGCGTCTCGGGTGGTGGCCGGAGCACGGTCGCGCGCGCACTGGAGAACGTCGGCTTCTACGTGGTCGACAACCTGCCGCAGACGCTGATGCTGGAGATGGCGGAGCTGGCCTACGCGGCCGGCGGCCCGGCCCGGCTCACGGCGATGGTGCTCGACGTGCGCAGCCGGGCGTTCTCGGCCGACCTGACCGGCGCCGTGCACGCGCTGCGCGAGCGGGGCTTCAACCCGCACGTGGTGTTCCTCGACGCCGACGACGACGTGCTGATCCGGCGCTTCGAGAGCGTCCGCCGCTCGCACCCCCTGCAGGGCGACGGCCGGCTCGCCGACGGCATCGCGGCCGAGCGCAAGCTGCTCGAGGAGGCCCGCGAGCAGGCCGACGTGATCATCGACACCAGCCACCTCAACGTCAACCAGCTCCGGCGCCGCGTCGAGGAGATGTTCGGCGGCGAGGACGCCCGCCGGCTCAAGGTGACCGTGCTCAGCTTCGGCTTCAAGTACGGCCTGCCGCCCGACGCCGACTTCGTGCTCGACGCCCGCTTCCTGCCCAACCCGTTCTGGGTGCCGGAGCTGCGCGACCTGACCGGCCGCGACGAGGCGGTCAGCGGCTACGTGCTGGGCCAGCACGGCGCGGTGCCGTTCGTCGACACCTACGCCCGGCTGGTCGTCGGCACCGCGCCCGGCTTCGAGCGCGAGGGCAAGCGCTACCTGACGGTGGCCGTGGGCTGCACCGGTGGCAAGCACCGCAGCGTCGCGATCGCCGAGGAGCTGGCCACCCGGCTGCGCGAGGCCCGGGTCTCGGCCTCCGCCCAGCACCGTGACCTGGGGCGCGAATGATGCGGGTCGTCGCCTTCGGTGGCGGCCACGGCCTGTCCGCCTCGCTGCGGGCCCTGCGCACCAGCGGCGTCGACCTCGACATCACCGCGGTGGTCACGGTCGCCGACGACGGCGGCTCCAGCGGCCGGCTGCGCGCCGAGCGGTCGGCGCTGCCGCCCGGTGACCTGCGCCAGGCGCTGGCCGCGCTGGCCGCCGAGCGCGACGACACCCAGCGCACCGCCGCGCTGTTCCAGCACCGCTTCGTCCCGGACGGCCGCGACCACAGCCCGCTGGACGGCCACACTGTCGGAAATCTGGTACTCGTCGGGCTCATGGAGCAGCTCGGCGACCCGGTGTCCGCTTTGGATCACGCGGCGCGGATGGTCGACGCCGGCGGCCGGGTGCTGCCGATGGCGGTCAAGGCGGTCGGCATCGAGGCCGACGTCCGGGGCGCCGACCCGCGCCGGCCCGAGACGCTGCTCACCGTCGTGGGCCAGCACGCGGTCGCGGTCGCGCCCGGGCACGTGGAGGCCGTCCGGCTCACGCCGGCCGACCCACCGGCCTGTCCGGAGGCGGTGGCCGCGGTCGAGGCCGCCGACTGGCTGATCTTCGGGCCGGGCAGCTGGTACACGAGCGTGATCCCGCACCTGCTGGTCCCGGAGCTGGCCCGGGCGATCGTGGCCAGCCCGGCGCGCCGGCTGGTCACCCTCAACCTGGCCGCCGAGCCCGAGACGTGGGGCCTGTCGGCTGCTGATCACCTGGCGGCCCTGCGCTGGTACCTGCCCGAACTGAAAGTTGACACGGTTCTGGCCGACGGCGCCGCCGTCGGTGACCCCGAACCCGTCCGTCGTGCGGCAGAATCGCTGGGTGCGCGGCTGGTGCTCGCCCCGGTCGCTGTGGCCGACGGCAGCCCGAAGCACGATCCGGGAGCACTCGGGGCGGCCCTGGTGCCTGTCCTGGGCGCCAGTCGTTAAGCACGTGAGAACCCACCGGCTTCGGGCCGGATACCGGCACGCGAGGTGACGAAGAGTTATGGCGATGACCGCCGCGGTCAAGGACGAGCTGAGTCGGGTCGACGTGCCCAAGCCGTGTTGCCGGCGCGCCGAGATGGCCGCGCTGCTGCGGTTCGCCGGCGGCCTGCATATCGTCTCCGGCCGGGTGGTGGTCGAGGCCGAGCTCGACACCGGCGCGGTGGCGCGCCGGCTGCGCCGCGAGATCGCCGAGGTCTACGGCTACCCGAGCGAGATCCACGTGCTGGCCTCCGGCGGCCTGCGCAAGGCCAGCCACTACATCGTCCGGGTGGTCAAGGACGGTGAGATCCTGGCCCGCCAGACCGGCCTGCTCGACGTGCGCGGCCGCCCGGTGCGGGGCCTGCCGCAGCACGTGGTCTCCGGCAACGTGTGCTGCTCCGTGGCCGCCTGGCGGGGCGCGTTCATGGCGCACGGCTCGTTGACCGAGCCCGGCCGCTCCAGCGCCCTGGAGATCACCTGCCCGGGCCCCGAGTCGGCGCTGGCCCTGGTCGGCGCGGCCCGGCGGATCGGCATCACCGCCAAGGCCCGCGAGGTCCGCGGCGTCGACCGCGTGGTCGTCAAGGACGGCGACGCGATCTCCGCGCTGCTCACCCGGATCGGCGCCCACAGCAGCGTGCTGGCCTGGGAGGAGCGCCGGGTCCGGCGCGAGGTGCGGGCGACCGCCAACCGCCTGGCCAACTTCGACGACGCCAACCTGCGCCGCTCGGCCCGCGCGGCGGTGGCCGCCGCGGCCCGGGTCACCCGGGCGCTGGAGATCCTCGCCGACGACGCGCCCAACCATTTGACCTCGGCCGGCAAGCTGCGCCTCGACCACCGCCAGGCCTCCCTCGAGGAGCTGGGCGCGTTGGCCGACCCGCCGCTGACCAAGGACGCGATCGCCGGCCGGATCCGCCGGTTGCTGGCGCTGGCCGACAAGCGTGCCCGCGATCTGGGCATTCCGGACACCGAGGCCGCTGTGACGCCCGACATGCTGGTGGTCTGAGCGACCACCTGCCGCGCCGGTCAAGCGTGGGCTCAGATAGGGTCGTCAGGTACGGCGACGGGGCCGGCAACCGGTTCTAACACCGGCCGGCGTACGCGGAGGAAAACCGCGGCAGCCGGCCATCCCATCATCGAGGAGATGAAACCTGTGACCATCCGGGTTGGCATCAACGGGTTCGGCCGCATCGGCCGCAACTTCTTCCGGGCCGTTCTCGCCTCCGGGGCGGACGTCCAGCTGGTCGGCGCCAACGACCTCACCGACAACGCCACCCTCGCCCACCTGCTGAAGTACGACTCGATCCTGGGCCGGCTGCCGTACGAGGTGAAGGCGACCTCCGACGAGATCACCGTCGGCAGCCACACCTTCAAGGTGTTCGCCGAGCGCGACCCGGGCAAGCTGCCCTGGGGCGACCTGGGCGCCGACGTCGTCATCGAGTCGACCGGCCTGTTCACCGACGCCACCAAGGCGCGGGCGCACGTCGACGGTGGTGCGAAGAAGGTCATCATCTCCGCGCCGGCGAAGCACGAGGACGTCACGGTCGTCATGGGTGTCAACGACAACCAGTACGACCCCGCCAAGCACACGATCATCTCGAACGCCTCCTGCACCACCAACTGCCTCGCCCCGATGGCCAAGGTGCTGCACGACACGTTCACGATCCAGCACGGCCTGATGACGACCATCCACGCGTACACGCAGGACCAGAACCTGCAGGACGGCCCGCACAAGGACCTGCGCCGGGCCCGCGCCGCGGCGCTCAACATCGTGCCGACCTCGACTGGTGCCGCCAAGGCGATCGGCCTCGTGCTGCCGGAGCTCAAGGGCAAGCTCGACGGGTACGCGCTGCGCGTGCCGATCCCGACCGGCTCGGCCACCGACCTCACCGTCAACGTGGGCCGCGAGACCTCCGTCGAAGAGGTCAACAACGCGATGAAAGAAGCCGCCGCGGGTGCGCTCAACGGCTACCTGACCTACACCGAGGACGAGATCGTCTCCAGCGACATCGTCACCGACCCGGCGTCCTGCATCTTCGACTCGGGCCTGACCAAGGTCATCGGCAACCAGGTCAAGGTCGTCGGCTGGTACGACAACGAGTGGGGCTACTCGAACCGCCTGGTCGACCTGGTCAAGCTCGTCGGTTCCTCGCTCTGACCGACATGAAGACGCTTGACGATCTCCTCGCGGAGGGAGTCGCGGGTCGGCGCGTGCTCGTGCGCGCCGACCTGAACGTCCCCTTCGAGAAGGACAAGCCCGGAGTCATCGCCGACGACGGCCGCATCCGGGCGGTCCTGCCGACCCTCACCGCGCTCCGCGACGCGGGCGCCGCCGTGGTCGTGATGTCCCACCTGGGCCGCCCCAAGGGCGCGCCCGACCCGAAATACACGCTGACCCCGGTCGCGCGGCGGCTCGGTGAGCTGGCCGGCAGCGAGGTCGTCTTCGCGACCGACACCGTCGGCCCGGACGCGACCGCCAAGGTGGCCGAGCTGGGCGGCGGGCAGCTGCTGCTGCTCGAGAACCTGCGCTTCAACGCCGGTGAGACCAGCAAGGACGACGCCCAGCGGGGCGCCTTCGCCGACCAGCTCGCCGCGTTCGCCGAGGCGTACGTCGACGACGCGTTCGGCGCCGTGCACCGCAAGCACGCCAGCGTCTTCGACGTGCCCGCCCGGCTCCCGCACTTCGCGGGCGGCCTGGTGCTGCGCGAGGTCGAGGTGCTCGCCAGGCTGACCGAGAGCCCCGAGCGGCCGTACGCGGTCGTGCTCGGCGGCGCCAAGGTCTCCGACAAGCTGGCGGTCATCGAGGCGCTGCTGCCCAAGGTCGACAAGCTCCTGGTCGGCGGCGGCATGTGCTTCACCTTCCTCAAGGCCCAGGGCCACGAGATCGGGAAGTCGCTCCTCGAGGACGACATGCTCGACACCTGCCGCGAGCTGCTCGCCCGCGGCGGCGACAAGATCGTGCTCCCGACCGACGTGGTGGCCGCGACCGAGTTCTCGGCCGACGCCGACCACGCGGTGGTGCCCGCCGACGCGATCCCGGCCGACCGGCTCGGGCTCGACATCGGCCCGGCCAGCGTCGCCGCGTTCGCCGGTGCCCTCGCCGGTGCGCACACCGTCTTCTGGAACGGCCCGATGGGCGTCTTCGAGCTCGCGCCGTTCGCGGCCGGCACCCGGGGCGTCGCCGAGGCGATCATGAAGGTCGACGGCCTCACGGTCGTCGGCGGCGGTGACTCGGCGGCCGCCGTACGCGCGCTCGGTCTCGACGAGTCCGCGTTCGGGCACATCTCCACCGGCGGGGGAGCCTCGCTGGAATACCTCGAGGGCAAGCGCCTTCCCGGCATCGCCGCACTGGAGTCCTGATGGCGCAGCAGTCGCGCCGGCCGCTGATGGCCGGCAACTGGAAGATGAACCTCAACCACCTCGAGGCCATCGCCCTGGTGCAGAAGCTGGCCTTCAGCCTCAACGAGCAGCAGCTCTCCGACGTCGAGACGGTGGTGATCCCGCCGTTCACCGACCTGCGCAGCGTGCAGACCCTGGTCGACGGCGACAAGCTGCTGATCGGGTACGGCGCGCAGGACCTCTCGCCGCACAAGGGTGGCGCCTACACCGGTGACATCTCGGGCCCGATGCTGGCCAAGCTCGGCTGCGGGTTCGTGGTGGTCGGCCACTCGGAGCGCCGGCAGTACCACCACGAGGACGACGCGGTGGTCAACTCGAAGGTGCAGGCGGCGCTGGCCAACGAGCTCACGCCGATCTTCTGCGTCGGCGAGGGGCTCGAGGTGCGCGAGGCGGGCGAGCAGGTGGCGCACGTCGTCGCGCAGCTCGACGCCGGCCTCGACGGGCTCAAGGCCGAGCAGGTGCGCAAGGTCGTGATCGCGTACGAGCCGGTCTGGGCGATCGGCACGGGCAAGACCGCGACCCCGGAGGACGCGCAGGAGGTGTGCGGCGCGCTCCGCACCCGCCTGGCCGAGCGGTTCGACACCGAGACGGCCGAGACCACCCGCATCCTGTACGGCGGCTCGGTCAAGGCCAACAACGTGGCCGCGATCATGGCCCAGCCGGACGTCGACGGCGCTCTCGTCGGTGGTGCCAGCATCGACGCGGACGAGTTCGTGCAGATCGTCCGGTTCCCGGAGCACATCAAGAAGTGAGGCACCGGTGGCCGGGTCCGCACATGCCGGACCCGGCCGCTATCCTTGCTCTGTCGCGCCCATCCGAAGGGAAAACCCACCACCATGCCGATCGCATTCGCCTACACGTTGATCGTGTTGCTGATCATCACGAGCGTGCTGCTGACGATGCTGGTCCTGCTGCACCGCGGCAAGGGTGGCGGCCTTTCGAGCATGTTCGGCGGCGGCGTCAGCACCAACCTCGCCGGCTCCTCGGTGGCCGAGAAGAACCTCGACCGCTACACCATCCTGGTGGGGATCGTGTGGTTCGCGTGCATCGTGGGTCTGGGCCTCTGGCTCAAACTCGCCGTCGCGAGCTAGCACACATCCTGGCCAAACAGTCGTAAACTCGTGCGCGGCCCGTCTCGGGCCGCGCACGATTTCTATTCCCGCTTCACCGCGTCGCGACGCCGCGCTTCCCCCGCGGCCGAGACCCCGCACGACGACAGGAGCGACATACCGTGCCCAGCGGCAGCGCAATCCGTGGCACCCGGGTTGGTTCCGGGCCGATCCGACCCACCGAGCGGTGCGAACCCGCTCCCCGGCGCCCGGTCACCTACTGGTGCGCCAACGACCACACGATCGAGATCTCGCTGGCGGCCGAGGTCGTCCCGCCGGCAACGTGGGACTGCCCGCGCTGCGGGCAGCCGGGCGGCCTCGACGCGGCCAACCCTCCGGGCCGGCCGCGCAACGAGCCCTACAAGACCCACCTGGCCTACGTGAAGGAACGGCGCAGCGACGCCGACGGCGCGGCCATCCTCGCCGAGGCGCTCGCCAACCTCCGCCAACGCCGCGGCGAAAACTAGCCTGACGGCGTCAGCAGCCGGCGGCTGGTCGTCGACCGGCCGCGCAGCGGACGCCCACCGGCCGGGGTGCGGTCACCGTCGGAACGATCGCCGTGCGCGACAGGACCGAGGCCGACCCGCGCGGGCGTGAGCCGCCCGCGGACCGGCCCGGCCGCCGCCGCCAGATCCTTGCGCAGCTCATCGAGCACGGTGCGTGGGTCGCCGCTCTCCGAGAGTGACGATCCCTCCCGGGTAAGAGCCCGCTGCCCGTGCAGGGTTCAGCTGCGGACGCTGCGGAACGTGCGGCGGACCTGGGTCGCGGCCGCGCTGTCGAGGTGCCAGATCGTGCGGTTCACGCCGTGCACCCCCGCCGCCGGTAGCTGGACCGGGCCCGCGCCCGTCAGGGCCATGCCGACCGCGTCCGCCTTGTCCGGGCCCGCGGCGACCAGCCAGATCTGGTCGGCGGTGTTGATCGTGGGCAGGGTCAGCGTCGTGCGGACCGGGGGTGGCTTCGGGCTGCCCCGGACCGCGCTGACCGGCCTCGTCTCGTAGGCCACCGGGTGTTCCGGGAAGACCGACGCCACATGGCCGTCCTCGCCGACGCCGAGCATGAGCACATCGAAGTGGGGGAGCGGGGCCGTGCCCGGCCGGGCCGCCCGCGCCAACTCCTGTGCGTACCGGGCCGCCGCCGCCTCCGGGTCGTTGCCGTCCGGGCCGTCGGACGGCGGCATGGCGTGCACCCGCTCCGCCGGCACCCGCAGCGCGTCGATGAGCTGCGCGCGGGCCTGCGTCTCGTTGCGGTCCGGGTGGCCGTCGGGCAGGAACCGCTCGTCGCCCCACCAGAAGTCGACACGCGCCCAGTCGACCGCGTCGCTGGCCGGGAAGTCGCGGACGGCGCGGTGCACGGCGCCCGCGATCCGGCCGCCGGTCAGCACCCAGGACGCCGAGCCGCGTTCGGCCTGCGCGTCGATCAGGGTGACCACCAGGCGCGCCGCGACCGCCTGGGCCAGCACGTCGGGGTCGGAATGGACGATGACGCTCGTCTCGCTCATGCCTCCACCGTCCTTCGGCCGGCGGACGCACGCGCGCCGCGCACCGGGCCGCCTCGCTCGCTCATGTTCCGCTGCCTTCGGAGGGGGTGGTCGGTGCGGAGCCCTGGGCGGTGCCGGCGCCCGCGGAGGCAGGGCGGACCCGGTCGCCGGTGCGCGGCGGCATGTCCTCCGGCTGGGTGGGCGGGCCGCCGCCGACGATGCCCGGGCCGAGACCCGGTGCGTTGCCGGCCGTCACCGGGTCCTTCCAGACGTGCACCCGGTGGGCCGGGCGGGTGTCGAGGCCGGTCTCGCCGGACATCGCGCTCAGCGCCGCCGCGTAGACCTGGTCCGGGTCGAGCCGGCGCAGCTCCTCGGCCAGCTCCTCGCCGAGCGGACGGCGTACCAGCGGCAGTTGGCGCTCGTCCTGGTTGGTCCGGTCGAACGTCGCCATGTCCTGCTCGCGGACCAGCTTGAGCCGGTCGTTGTTGGCGGCGACGAGACAGACCGAGTGCATGATCCGGTATTTGTCGTCCTGCTCCAGCCGCGGCTTGATGTCGAGCCGGGCGGAGAGCCAGCCGGACATCAGCGCGGCGGTCGGGTCGTGGTCGTTGGCCTCGATCGTCGCGCCGACGACGCGCTCCTCGGTCGTGTCGAAGGCCGACGCGACCAGGGTGCGCCACGGGGTGATCCGGGTCCACGCGAGGTCGGTGTCGCCGGGCGCGTAGTCCTTGGCGCGCTGCCGCAGCGCGGCGACAGGATCCGCGGTCTGCGACACGTCGGTGATCCGGCGGTCGGCCACCACGCCCAGGAAGTCGTTGGCGATCTTCTCCGGCGGCTCGCCGTGCCACCAGGTGACCACGGGGACGTCCGGCACCAGCAGCGGCATCACGACGGACTCGGCGTGCAGGGCGAGCCGGCCGTACATCCGCATGACGACGGCCTCGCACGGGCCGAGCCGGCCACCGACGACCACCTCGGCGTCGAGGCGGTTGCTGGGCCGCTCGACGTCGGCGCGGACCACGATCAGCAACCGGCACGGGTGCATCGAGGCCGCGATCGTCGCCGCCGCCTCGGCCTCCCGGACGCGCTTCTCGTCGACGACGACGATCAGCGTCAGCGCCATGCCGCTGGCCACGCCGCCGGCGGACCGGCGTTCCGTGGCCAGCGCCTTGACCACCTCGTTGCCGGTGGTGTCCCAGAGCCCGATCATGCCCGCCTCCAGTGCCGGCCGTCCCGGCGCAGCAGCTCGTCGGCCGCGTGCGGCCCCCACTCACCCGAGCGGTACGGCTCGGGCGACGTGCCGGCCCAGGCCTCCTCCAGCGGGTCGATGACCCGCCAGCTCTGCTCCACCTCGGCCGCGTCGGGGAACAGAGTCCGGTCGCCGATCAGGACGTCGAGCACCAGCCGCTCGTACGCCTCGGGGCTGGACTCGGTGAACGCCGCACCGTACTCGAAGTCCATCGCGATGTCGCGGACCTCCATGGTGGTGCCGGGCACCTTGGAGCCGAACTTGAGCACCACGCCCTCGTCGGGCTGCACCCGGATGACGAGCTGGTTGGCGCCGAGCATCTCCATGTCGTGCTGGTTGAACGGCAGGTGCGGCGCCTTCTTGAAGATGATCGCCAGCTCGGTGACCCGGCGCGGGAGCCGCTTGCCGCACCGCAGGTAGAACGGCACGCCCGCCCACCGCCGGTTCTGCACGTTGAGCTTCACGGCGACGTACGTCTCCGTGGTGGAGTCGGACGGGACGTTCTTCTCCTCCAGGTAGCCGACGGCGCGCTCGCCGCCGACCCAGCCCGGAAGGTATTGCCCGCGGACCGTCTCGCCGCGGATATCGGTCGGCACCTTGATGGCCCGCAGCACCTTGAGCTTCTCGGTGCTGATCTCGGCGGCGTCGAAGCTGGTCGGCTCCTCCATCGCGACCAACGTCATCAGCTGGAGCAGGTGGTTCTGCAGCACGTCGCGGGCGGCGCCGGCGGCGTCGTAGAAGCCCGCCCGGGTGCCGATGCCCACGTCCTCGGCCATCGTTATCTGCACGGAGTCGACATATTTGCTGTTCCACAGCGGCTCGAACAGGTTGTTGGCGAACCGCAGCGCCAGGATGTTCTGGACCGTCTCCTTGCCGAGGTAGTGGTCGATCCGGAACACGTCCTCGCGGGTGAACACGTCGTCGACCAGGCCGTTGAGCGCCTTGGCCGAGGCCAGGTCGTTGCCGAACGGCTTCTCCACCACGACCCGCCGCCAACCGCCGGACTTGCGGTTGTCGGCCATGCCCGTGCGGGCGAGCTGCTTGAGCACGATCGGGAACGCCGGTGGCGGGATCGCGAAGTAGAACGCGGCGTTGCCGGTGATGCCGTGCGTGTCGCGCAGCTCGTCGAGCGTCGCGGCGAGCTGGTCGAACGCCTCGTCGTCGTCGAAGGCGCCCGGCACGAACTTGATGTTGCCGGCGAGCCGGGCCCACACCTCCTCGCGCCAGGGGGTGCGGGCGCCGCGCTTGGCCGCCTCCATCGCCAGGGACTCGAAGTCGCCGTCGCCCCAGTCACGCCGGGCGAACCCGAGCACCACGAAGCCCGGCGGCAGCAGCCCGCGGTTCGCCAGGTCGTAGATGGCGGGCAACAGCTTCTTGCGAGACAGGTCGCCGGTCACGCCGAAGATCACCAGAGCGCAGGGCTCCGGGATCCTCGGCAGGCGGCGATCCTGGGGGTCACGCAGCGGGTTCACCACAGCTCCTAGTGTGAATCCTTGCCGGCGGGCAGTGCCGCCAACGCGCGCAGCAGCTGGTCGATGCCCGCCGCCCGGTCGGTGAGGTGCAGCCGGACCACCGGCCGGCCCCGGTCGGTCATCGCCTTGCGGTCGCCGGCGGCCTGGGCGGCCTGCAGCTCGGCGAAGCCGTACGGCTTGCCGGCGATCGGCAGGTCCGCGAGGACCGCGCCGGTGAGCTGCAGGAACGAGCCGACCTGCGGACCGCCTTTGTGATATTGCCCGGTCGAGTGCAGGTAGCGCGGGCCCCAGCCGAACGTCACGGGCCGCCCGGACGCCGTCGCCAGCGCCGCGCGGACCTGCTCGGCCTTCGCGTCGCCGACCCGGTCGAGGAACGCCAGCACCGCGAGGTAGCCGTGCGGGTCGATGCCGCCGACCAGATCGCGCAGCACCGCCTCCAGGCTGTCGCCCGCGGCGCCGTGCACCTCGATCGCACCTTCGGTGAAGGACGGCTCCTCGGAGGGCAGCCCCTCGGCCAGGATCCGGGTCGTGTTGCTCTTGGACTCGGTCACGTTGGGCTGGTTGAACGGGTCGATGCCGATCACCCGGCCCGCGATCGCGGTGGCGAACTCCCAGGTCAGGAACTGCGCGCCCAGCGGGCCGTTGACGGACAGGTCGGGGCGGACGCCGCCGCCGGGCACGCCGGCCGGCAGCTGCGCGCCACCGACCGTGACCGTGACCACGTCGGAGCCGTGCGCGCCGGGGCTGTCCGGGGTCTCGATGACCACCGGCAGGATGCCCTTGCCGTCCTTGCCGGTCGACTCGGCGATGAGCTGCTCCGCCCAGTCGCCGAGGCCGACGATGCCGGTGCCGTCGGAGACCAGCGCCACCTTGTCGCGGCCGCCGGTCGCGGCCGTGCCGAGCGCCGCGCCCAGCGCGAGGCCCGGGTTGCCGCTCTCCTCGGAGAGCGCCGGCAGCAGCTCCTCGGCCTGGTCGAGCAGCTCGGCCACGTCGACGCCGGCCAGCGCGGACGGTACGACGCCGAACGCCGTCAGGGCCGAGTAGCGCCCGCCGACGTCGGGGTCGGCCAGGAAGACCTGGGCGCCCATCTCGCGCCCGGTGGTCTCCAGGGGCGACCCCGGGTCGGTGACGATCACGAAGTGCCGGCCCGCCTCGGCCTCGGTCATGCCGGCGTCGAGAAAGGCCTGCCAGTACGCGCGGCGGTGGCTGTCGGTCTCCACGGTGCCGCCGGACTTGCTGGACACGACGACGAGCGTGCGGTCCAGCCGGTCGGCCAGCGCGGCCCGGATCTGTGCCGGGTCGGTGGTGTCGAGCACGGTCAGCTCGACGCCCAGGGTGCGGGTGACGACCTCCGGCGCGAGCGACGAGCCGCCCATGCCGGCGAGCACCACGTGGTCGAGGTCGGCCAGCTCGGTGCGCAGCTCGGCCAGCCGGGGGAGCAGCTCGCGGCTCTGCCGGAACGTGTCGACCCAGCCGAGCCGGATCTTCGCCTCGGCCTCGGCGTCGGGACCCCACAGCGTGGCGTCCTTGGCGACGAGCTTGGCCGGCACGTCGTCGCCGACCAGCGCCGCGCGGGTGGCCGCGGCGTCGGTGCTGCCGGCCCCGTAGACGGCGATGCCCGCCGCCGCGACGACGCCGTCGGCGAATGCCGGACCGGCGTCGTCGCTCTCCGGGACCCCGTCGGACCCGAACCCGTAGGTGCTCACCAGCTAGCCCTTCGCCGCGTCGCTCGGCTTGTCCGAGCCGGCGGCCGCCGCCTTGAGCGAGGCGTCCACGCCGTCGATGAGCTCCTGCCAGCTCGCCGAGAACTTCTCGACGCCCTCGCGCTCCAGCGTGTCGAACACGTCGTCGAGGTCGATGCCCACCCGGGTGAGGTCGGCCATCACCTGCTTGGCGTCGTCGTAGTTGCCGGTCACCGTGTCGGCCTCGGTCTCACCGTGGTCGGCCCAGGCGTGGATGACCGACTCCGGCATCGTGTTGACGACGCCCGGCGCGATCAGGTCGCGGACGTAGAGCGTGTCCGGGTAGTCGGGGTTCTTGGTCGACGTCGACGCCCACAGCGGCCGCTGCGGCTTGGCGCCCGCGTCGGCCAGCGCCTGCCAGCGCTCGCCGCCGAACACCTCGGAGTAGCGCTCGTAGGCCAGCCGCGCGTTGGCGACCGCGCCCTTGCCGCGCAGCGCCTTGGCCTCGTCGCTGCCGATCTTCTCGAGCCGATGGTCGATCTCGGTGTCGAAGCGGGAGACGAAGAAGGACGCGACCGACGCGAGGTTGGTCAGGTCGTGCCCGTTGGCCTTCGCCTGCTCCATGCCGGCCAGGAACGCGTCCATGACCTGGCTGTAGCGGTCGAGCGAGAAGATCAGCGTCACGTTGACGCTGATGCCGGCGGCCAGCGCCGCGGTGATCGCCGGCAGACCCTCCTCGGTCGCCGGGATCTTGATGAAGGCGTTGGGCCGGTCGATCAGCCACCAGAGCGCCTTGGCCTCGGCGATCGTCTTGTCGGTCTCGCGGGCGAGCCGCGGGTCGACCTCGAGCGAGACGCGGCCGTCGACGCCGTTGGAGGCGTCGTAGGCGGGCCGCATCACGTCGCACGCCCAGCGCACGTCGTACGACGTGAGCATGCGCACGGCCTCTTCCGTCGCAACGCCCCGGGTGGCCAGGTCGCGGACCTGGCCGTCGTACGCGTCCGCGTCGGCGAGGGCCTTGGCGAAGATGGTCGGGTTGGTGGTCACGCCCACGACGTGCTGTTCGCGGCGCAACTGGTCCAGGGTGCCGGTGCTAAGGCGTACGCGGGAAAGGTCGTCGAGCCACACGGCGACGCCCGCGGCCGAAAGCTCGGCCAGCCGGTCAGTCATGATCCTTCGCTCCCTCAGTTGCCCGTGGTGGTGCCGGTGATGGCGCCGACCTTCGCCAGCGAGGCGTGCGCCTTCGCGACGACGTTGTCGGCGGTGAATCCGAACTGTTCGAAGAGCACCGTGTAGGGCGCGCTCGCCCCGTAGTGCTCGATGCTGACGCTCTCGCCGGAGTCGCCGACCAGGTCACGCCACGACATGGCGATGCCGGCCTCGACGCTGACCCGCGCCTTGACCGCGTTGGGCAGCACGCTCTGCCGGTAGGCCTCGTCCTGCGCCCGGAACCACTCCTGGCAGGGCATCGAGACGACCCGGGTCGGGGTGCCGGCGGCCTCCAGCCGCTCCTGCGCGGCCAGGCAGAGCTGCACCTCGGAGCCGGTGCCCATGAGGATCACCTCGGGCTGCGCGTTGGACGCCTCGGAGAGGATGTAGCCGCCGCGGGCCACGTTCTCGGCCCCGGAGTACCGCTCGCGGTCGATGGTCGGCAGCGCCTGGCGGGTCAGCGCGAGCGCGGTCGGCCGGTCGGTGTGCTCCATGGCCAGCCGCCACGCCCAGGCGGTCTCGTTGGCGTCGGCCGGGCGCACCACGTCGAGGCCCGGGATGGCCCGCAGCGCGGTCAGGTGCTCGATCGGCTGGTGCGTCGGGCCGTCCTCGCCGAGGCCGATGGAGTCGTGCGTCCAGACGTAGGTGACCGGCAGCTTCATCAGCGCCGCGAGTCGCACCGACGGTCGCATGTAGTCGCTGAACACCAGGAACGTGCCACCGTACGGGCGGGTCGCGCCGTGCAGCACGATGCCGTTGAGGATCGCGCCCATGCCGTGCTCGCGGATGCCGAAGTGCAGCGTCCGGCCGTACTCGTCACCCGGGAACTCCTTGGTGGCGTGCTCGGCCGGGACGAACGACGGCTCGCCCTTCATCGTGGTGTTGTTGCTCTCGGCCAGGTCGGCCGAGCCGCCCCAGAGCTCCGGGAGCACCGGCGCGAGCGCCTCGAGGACCTTGCCGGAGGCGGCCCGGGTGGCGACGCCCTTCGGGTCGGCCGGCCAGACGGGCAGCGCGTCGGTCCAGCCCGCCGGCAGCGCCCGGGAGGTCAGCCGGTCGAACAGGGCCCGCCGGTCGGCGTTGTTCGACGACCAGGTGGCGAACGTCTTGTCCCACTCGGCGTGCTCGGCCTGTCCGCGCGCGACGGCGGCGCGGGTGTGCTCGAGCACCTCGGCCTCGACGTCGAAGCTCTTGCCCGGGTCGAAGCCGAGCACCTTCTTGGTCGCGGCGACCTCGTCGGCACCGAGCGCCGAACCGTGGATCTTGCCGGTGTTCTGCTTGTTGGGGGCCGGCCAGCCGATGATCGTGCGGAGCACGATGAACGACGGGCGGTCGGTGACGGCCTTCGCCGCCTCGATGGCCCGCCACAGCGCCTCCGGGTCCTCCCGGTAGTCGCCCTCGTCGGCGTGCCCGGCGCGCCAGTCGACGGTCTGGACGTGCCAGCCGTACGCCTCGTAGCGCAGCGCCACGTCCTCGCTCTTCGCGATCCGGGTGTCGTCCTCGATGGAGATCTCGTTGTCGTCCCAGATCGCGATCAGGTTGCCCAGCCGCTGGTGCCCGGCGAGCGAGCTGACCTCGTGGCTGATGCCCTCTTCGATGTCACCGTCGGAGACGATCGTGTAGACGTGGTGGTCGAACAGCGACCCGCCGTTGGCCTCGGGGTCGAACAGGCCCTTCTCCCGGCGGGCGGCCATCGCCATGCCCACCGCGTTGCCGATGCCCTGGCCCAGCGGGCCCGTGGTCGTCTCGACGCCCTTGGTGTGGCCGTGCTCGGGGTGACCCGGCGTGAGCGAGCCCCACTGACGCAGCGACATCAGGTCCTCGAGACCGAGGCCGTAGCCGGTGAGGTAGAGCTGGATGTAGAGCGTCAGGCTGCTGTGCCCGGCGGAGAGCACGAACCGGTCGCGTCCCGGCCACTGCGGGTCGGTCGGGTCGTGCCGCATCACGCGGTTGAACAGCAGGTATGCGGCGGGCGCCAGGCTCATGGCGGTGCCCGGGTGACCGTTGCCGGCCTTCTCGACCGCGTCCATCGCGAGGACGCGGATCGTGTCGACCGCCTTGCGGTCCAGGTCGGACCAGGTGAATGAGGCTTGCTCTGACTTGTCGGCAGGCACGATGTATGCGCTCCTCGGCGAAGATTCCGGTCCCTCACCTCTGACCCTAGCGACCCGTGCTAAACACCTGCCGCCGGATCTCGCCCCGTGGGGCGTGTTGTGGGGCGGAAGACACTCACCGGGTGGTTCTCGCCGCACCGCGTCGGGTCGCCGATCAGCGCGGATACGCGCCGCGTACGCTGTCGATCGTTCTGTTGCCACCGTCCGCGGCTGGCGAGAAGCACCCCGGGAAGGTGGACACGGCCTTGAGCATGGTCACGGAGCGTCCGTCGCCGATCCTGGTGCCGGGACCCGTCCCGGTGCCCGCCCGGCGCGACCCCCGTGCCGTCGTCCGCGCCTACGTCGCCCTGACCAAGCCGCGCATCATCGAGTTGCTGCTGGTCACCACGGTGCCGGCGATGATCCTGGCCGCCGGCGGCATCCCGCCCGTCTCCACCATGGTGGTCGTCCTGGTCGGCGGCACGCTCGCCGCGGGCGCCGCCAACGCGCTCAACTGCTACATCGACCGCGACATCGACCAGCTCATGCGCCGCACCAAGCGGCGCCCGCTGCCCACCCACGCCCTCGCGCCGCAGAGCGTCCTGGTGTTCGGGCTGGTGCTGGCGGTGGTGTCGGTCGGCCTGATGGCGGGCTTCACCAACTGGCTCGCGGCCGGGCTGACCGCCGCCGCGATCGCCTACTACGACCTCGTCTACACGCTGTGGCTCAAGCGGACCACGCCGCAGAACACGTTCTGGGGCGGCGCCTGCGGTGCCGCGCCGGTGCTGATCGGCTGGGCGGCGGTCACCGGCGGCCTCTCGCCGCTGGCCTGGGCGCTGTTCGCGGTGGTCTTCTTCTGGCAGATGCCGCACTTCTACGCGCTGGCCATCAAATACAAGGACGACTACGCCCGGGCCGGCATCCCGATGCTGCCGGTCGTGCGCTCGGCCGCGCGGGTCAACCGCGAGATCATCCTGTTCACCTGGCTGACCGTGGCGGCGTCGCTGGCGGCCTGGCCGTTGGGCCTGGGCCCGCTCTACGGCATCACGGCCGCGGTGAGCGGCGTGGCGTTCCTCGTCGAGGCGTACCGGCTGGTGGGTCGGTCCAAGCGCGGCGAGGCGCTCAAGCCGATGCGGTTGTTCCACTGGTCGATCACGTACCTGACGATCGTCTCGCTCGCCGTCGCCGTCGACGCGCTCATCTGAGAGCCCGGCCCGATTCGGCCGCTTCAATCCGTGAAACGCCCGAATTGGGCGGTGTGCGCGCAGGCCACGGACGAGGGACGGCAGTTGTCCGAGATGTCATCCGAACTTAACTCCATATGTCTTACTTTGGTCCCGCAAACTTCCTGTGGCCTGTCTTAAATCAGCCGATGACAGGAGTCACAAAACACGATCGGATGGCACGCGGAATCCGGTAGGCGTGCTTACGCTCTCCGGCATGGCAGATGGTTCCGATACGACGCTGACGACCGATCAACCCCCCGCCACGACCCCCGAAGGTCTGGTGACGGGAATCCGGTCGTTCGCCGCCGGTCACGGCGGCGCCAGGGCGGTCATCGAGTACGTCGGCAAGCGCGGCGCCCGGATCGTCCTCGTCGGCGGGGACGGCACCTGGGACGACCAGTTCGCGGCGGAGGGCACCGACGTGGCCCGTGCGGCGTGTGTGAGCGCCGGGGTCACCGTGGAGAACGAGTGGGAGCGCGAGTTGATGGACCAGATGCGCCCGAGCAACGACCTCTGGCGGTCGATGGCGCGCCGCACCCTCTCGCGCTGAGCCTGATCGAGAGAGCTGATAGTTGACCACCACCACTTCCACCCACGAGCAGGCGGCGACCCGGGAGATTTCCCGGGTCGCTCTTGTCACCTGCGACCAGATACCCGACCTGGACGACGACGACCGCCTCCTGCTGGCGCCCCTGGCGGCCCGCGCGGTGCGGGCCGAGCCCGCTGTCTGGGACGACCCGGACGTCGACTGGGCCGCGTACGACCTCGTGGTGCTCCGCTCACCGTGGGACTACGCGCCTCGGCGGGCCGAGTTCATCACCTGGACCGCGGCCCGGGCCAACCTGGCGAACCCGGCCGACGTGATCGCGTGGAACACCGACAAGCGTTATCTGCGGGACCTGGCGGCAGCCGGGGTGCCCGGCATCCCGACCGATTGGGTCGAGCCCGGAGCGGACGCCTGGGCGGGCACGGCGACCGACGTGATCGTCAAGCCGGCCATCGGGGCGGGCAGTGTCGACGCGGGGCGCTACCGGCTCGACGACCCGGCGCAGCGGCAGGCCTTCGCGGCGCACCTGGCCCGGCTCACCGGCGCGGGGCGCACCGCGATGGTGCAGCCCTACCTGAGCGCCGTCGACACGGCCGGTGAGACCGCGCTGGTCTTCCTGCGCGGCCCCGACGGGCTGCGGTTCAGCCACGCCGCCACCAAGGGCGCGCTGCTGGCCGGCCCGGACGAGGGCGTGGACGGGCTCTACCGCGAGGAGACGATCACGCCCCGGCAGGCGACGGCCGCCGAGCTGGCGGTCGCGCAGCGGGCGTTGTCAGCGATCCCGGGCGGCGTCGACCGGCTGCTCTACGCGCGGGTCGACCTGATCCCCGGCGACGACGGCAGCCCGCTGCTGATCGAGCTCGAGCTCACCGAGCCCTCGCTGTTCCTGGGCACCGACGGCGGCGCCGCCGACCGCCTCGCCGAGGCCATCGCCACCGCGGGTCGACCAGAGCACCGCTAGCGTCGCCAGCCAGACCAGGCAGGCGCCGAGCATGTGCAGGCCGACCAGGATCTCGGGCAGGCCCGTGAAGTACTGCACGAAGCCGATGACGCCCTGGGAGAGCTCGACCGCGAGCAGCACCAGGGCGGCCCGGGCGGTACGCCGGTCACGGGTGGCCCGGGCGGCGAACCAGACCGCCAGCGTGAGGCCGATCAGCAGGAAGACCACGTCGGCGTGGAACTGCGCGATGGTCTCCGGGTCGAGCCCGGTGCGGTGCGCGTCGGCGTCGCCGGCGTGCGGGCCGGAGCCGGTCACGATCACGCCGAGCACGATCACGGCCAGCGAGACGGCGGTCAGCACCTGGATCAGTTGGCGCAGCGGGCCCGGCACCACCGTGCGGGTGGCGCGGCCGTCGATCGTGCGGCGCCAGAGCGCGTACGCCGCGACGAGGACGCCCATCGAGGCCAGGAAGTGCAGGCCGACGACCCAGGGGTTGAGGTCGGTCAGCACGGTGATCCCGCCGACCACGCCCTGCGCCGGGATGCCGAGGAACACGCCCAGCGCCAGCCGGCTGAGCCCGCGGGTCTGTGCCGACCGTTGCCGGCGGTGGTGGACGTAGGCCGCGATCAGCGTGGCCAGGGCGACGAGTCCCACGACCCAGCCGAGCATGCGGTTGGTGAACTCGATGACCCCGTGGATGCCCATTTCGCCGTTCGGCACGTACGAGGCGTCGGTGCACCGCGGCCAGGTCGGGCAGCCGAGGCCCGATCCCGTGAGGCGGACGGCCCCGCCAGTGACCACGATGGCGACGTTCGCGATGATGTTGGTCAGCGCCAGGCGGCGGATCAGGGGGATCACGGGCGAGATCCTACGTAATGTAGGAGAGAGATCGGTCCGCGCCCCCTTTCGGCCGATCCTGGGCGGTGATGTCGATCACTGGCGTGCCAGTTTGCTCCGCCCGGTGGAATTACGTAACGTTGTCGTAGTGAAAAACGCGGCGATGCTCCCTCCGCAGGCGGAGACGACCGGTTCCCCGGTCATCCCCGCGGATCGGCGCACCCGCGACCGGGTCCTCCGGCTCCTGCTGGAGCGGGGCACCGCCACCGCCGCCGAGCTCGGCGAGGCGCTGCGGCTCAGCCCCGCCGCCATCCGCAAGCACCTGGACGCCCTGCTGACCGAGGGCGACGTGGTCACCCGGCAGCGCCCGGTGCGCGCGGGCCGTGGCCGGGGCCGACCCGCCAAGGTGTTCACGCTGACCGACGCGGCGCGGCTGCGCTGCGGCCGGCACACCTACGACAACATGGCCACCGCGGCCCTGCGCTGGATCGCCACGCACGGTGGCGAGGGCGCGGTCGACGCGTTCGCCACCGAGCAGGTCGCCTCGCTGGAGAGCCGCTGCCGGGACGCCATGGAAGGCGCCGGCGACGACCCGATAGCGCGGGCCGAGGCGCTCGCCGACGCCCTGACCGCCGAGGGCTACGCTGCCAACGCTTCCACGATCGCCACCGGGGGGCAGCTGTGTCAGCACCACTGCCCGGTGGCACACGTGGCCGCCGAGTTCCCCGAGTTGTGTGAGGCCGAGACGGCGGTCATCTCCCGTCTCATCGGCACCCACGTCCAGCGACTCGCCACCATCGCGCACGGTGACGGGGTATGCACGACGCATATCCCCGCCCAGCACGGCAACCGACAGGAACTGTGAGGACAGATAGATGACCGAGCAGATCGTCCAGCCCGTCACCACCCAGGAGGAGCACCTCGCCGCCCTGGGTAACTACCAGTACGGGTGGGCCGACTCCGACACCGCAGGCGCCGCGGCGCAGCGCGGGCTCAACGAGGCGGTGGTGCGCGACATCTCCGCCAAGAAGAACGAGCCCGAGTGGATGCTCGATCTGCGCCTCAAGGGCCTGCGGCTGTTCGGCCGCAAGCCGATGCCGGACTGGGGCGCCGACCTCGACGGCATCGACTTCGACAACATCAAATACTTCGTCCGCTCGACCGAGAAGCAGGCGGCGAGCTGGGACGACCTGCCCGCGGACATCAAGAACACGTACGACAAGCTGGGCATCCCGGAGGCCGAGAAGCAGCGGCTGATCGCGGGCGTCGCGGCGCAGTACGAGTCCGAGGTGGTCTACCACAAGATCCGTGAGGACCTCGAGGAGCAGGGCGTCATCTTCCTCGACACCGACACGGGCCTGCGCGAGCACCCGGAGCTGTTCAAAGAATATTTCGGCTCCGTCATCCCGGTCGGCGACAACAAGTTCGCCGCGCTCAACACCTCGGTGTGGTCGGGTGGCTCGTTCATCTACGTCCCGCCGGGCGTGCACGTCGAGATCCCGCTGCAGGCCTACTTCCGGATCAACACGGAAAACATGGGCCAGTTCGAGCGGACGCTGATCATCGTCGACGAGGGTGCCTACGTGCACTACGTCGAGGGCTGCACCGCGCCGATCTACTCGTCGGACTCGCTGCACAGCGCGGTCGTCGAGATCATCGTGAAGAAGAACGCCCGCTGCCGCTACACGACCATCCAGAACTGGTCGAACAACGTCTACAACCTGGTCACCAAGCGCGCCGTGGCGCACGAGGGCGCGACCATGGAGTGGATCGACGGCAACATCGGCTCCAAGGTCACGATGAAGTACCCCGCGGTCTGGATGATGGGCGAGCACGCCAAGGGCGAGGTGCTCTCGGTCGCGATGGCCGGCGAGGGCCAGCACCAGGACGCCGGCGCCAAGATGGTGCACGCGGCTCCGCACACGAGCAGCACGATCGTCTCGAAGTCGATCGCGCGGGGTGGCGGCCGGACCTCGTACCGCGGCCTGGTCCAGGTGTTGGAGGGTTCCTCCCACTCGAAGAGCACCGTCAAGTGCGACGCGCTGCTCGTCGACACGATCTCGCGCTCGGACACCTACCCCTACGTCGACATCCGCGAGGACGACGTGGCGATGGGGCACGAGGCGACCGTCTCCAAGGTCAGCGAGGACCAGCTCTTCTACCTGATGAGCCGGGGCATGACCGAGGACGAGGCGATGGCGATGATCGTGCGCGGCTTCATCGAGCCGATCGCCAAGGAACTCCCGATGGAATACGCCCTGGAGCTCAACCGGCTCATCGAACTGCAGATGGAAGGGGCCGTCGGCTAAATGCCCACGGAAACCGAGGTGGCGGTCAACCCGCCCAAGACGTCGAGCGTGCCCAAGACCAAGGCGCAGAGCCTGCGTTCGGCCGATGTCGCCGACTTCCCGGCCCTGACCGGTCTCGAGGAGGAGTGGCGGTTCACGCCGCTCAAGCGGCTCCGTGGCCTTGCCACGGCGACGCCGGCGGCGGAGACGACGCTGAGCTGGGAGCACGAGGCCCTGCCGGCCGGCGTGACCGTCTCCCGGCTGGCCAAGGGTGACGAGCGGATCGGCCGCGTGCTGGTGCCGTTCGACCGGATCAGCGCGCTGGGCTTCGGAAACGCCGACGGCGCGACGCTGATCGCGGTCGCGCCCGAGGCCGAGCCCGCCGAGCCGGCCTGGGTGCGGGTCGTCGGCGGTGGCGCCGGCGTCGCGTACGCCCACACGGTCGTCGAGGTCGGCCGGTTCGCCAAAGCGACGCTGATCGTCGAGCAGACCGGGTCGACCACGCTGGCCGACAACGTCGAGGTCGAGGTCGCCGACGGTGCCCAGCTCACGCTGGTCACGGTCGCCGACTGGGCGCCCGACGCGGTGCAGGCCCAGCACATCAAGTTCCGGCTCGGCCGGGACGCCCGGGTCAGCCACGTGCAGGTGACGCTCGGCGGCGACCTGGTGCGCCAGTTCAGCAGCGTCGAATACACGGGCCGGGGCGGCGACGCGGAGCTCTACGGGCTCTACTTCGCCGACGGTGAGCAGCACCTGGAGCACCGCCAGCTCGTCGACCACAACATCCCGGACTGCCGCAGCTACGTCGGCTACCGCGGGGCGCTGCAGGGCGACGGCGCGCACACCGTCTGGGTCGGCGACGTGCTGATCCAGGTGGCGGCGACCGGCACCGACACCTACGAGATCAACCGCAACCTGGTGCTCAGCGACGGTGCCCGGGCCGACTCGGTGCCCAACCTCGAGATCGAGACCGGCGAGATCGTCGGCGCCGGCCACGCCAGCGCCACCGGCCGGTTCGACGACGAGCAGCTGTTCTACCTGATGGCCCGGGGCATCCCCGAGCACGAGGCCCGCCGGCTCGTGGTCCGCGGCTTCTTCGCGGAGCTGCTCCAGAAGATCCCGGACGAGGCACTGCGCGACCGGCTCGGCGACGCCGTCGAGGCCCGCCTGGCGAAGGGCGAGCAGTGAGCCTCGTCCGCCTGTGCTCCGTCGAGGACGTGCCCAAGGGCACGGCGATCCGGGCCGTCGCCGACGACCTGGAGCTCGCGGTCGTGCACGCCGAGGACGACAACTTCTACGTCGCCTACGACGAGTGCTCACACGCCGCGGTCGCCCTCTCCGAGGGCGAGGTCGACGGGTGCACGCTGGAGTGCTGGCTGCACGGCTCCCGTTTCGACCTGCGCACCGGCGAGCCGACCGGGCTGCCGGCGACCGAACCCGTACCTGTCTATCCCGTCGAAGTCCGTGACGGCGAGGTCTACGTCGCCCTCACACCTAGTAATGGAGTAATGCCCGCATGAGCGAGCGAAGCGAGCGCAGCCAACTCAGTCACCGGGGCTCGTGCTCCGCCGACCGTAGGGAGGGGGCGGCATGAGCACCCTGGAGATCCGCGACCTGAAGGTGTCGGTCAAGCTGCCCGACGGCCAGCTCAAGCCGATCCTGGTGGGCGTCGACCTCACGGTCCGCGCCGGGGAGACGCACGCCATCATGGGCCCCAACGGCTCGGGCAAGTCGACGCTCGCCTACTCGATCGCCGGCCACCCGAAGTACGAGATCACCGGCGGCTCGGTGACCCTCGACGGCGCCGACGTGCTGTCGATGACAGTCGACGAGCGGGCCCGGGCGGGCCTGTTCCTCGCGATGCAGTACCCGGTCGAGGTCCCCGGCGTCTCGGTGGCCAACTTCCTGCGTACGGCGAAGACCGCGATCGACGGCGAGGCGCCGAAGCTGCGCACCTGGTCGGCCGACCTGCGCGGCGCCATGCAGCGGCTCCAGATGGACCCGGCGTTCGCCCAGCGCAACGTCAACGAGGGCTTCTCCGGCGGCGAGAAGAAGCGGCACGAGATCGTCCAGCTCGAGCTGCTCAAGCCGAAGATGGCGATCCTCGACGAGACCGACTCGGGCCTCGACATCGACGCGCTGCGCGTGGTCAGCGAGGGCGTCAACCGGGTCCGCGAGACCGGCGACACCGGCCTGCTGCTGATCACCCACTACACCCGCATCCTGCGCTACATCAAGCCTGACTACGTGCACGTCTTCGCGGGTGGCCGGATCGTCGAAGAGGGCGGCCCGGAGCTGGCGGAGAAGCTCGAGGCGGAGGGCTACGCGCGCTACCTGGCGGAAACCGGTCCGGCCACGGCCTGACTCCACGCACGAAGGGCTGCCCAGTCATGACGACTCTCGCGAATCCGACGACGTTCGACGTCGCCGCGCTGCGCGCCGACTTCCCGATCCTCGGCCGAGAGGTCAACGGCCACCCGCTGGTCTACCTGGACAGCGCCAACACCTCGCAGAAGCCTCGCCAGGTGCTCGAGGTGATGCGGGCCCACCACGAACGGCACAACGGCAACGTGTCGCGCTCGGTGCACACCCTGGGCACCGAGGCGACCCTCGCCTACGAGGGCGCGCGCGAGAAGGTGGCGGCGTTCGTCAACGCGCCGTCGGCGTCCGAGGTGGTCTTCGGCAAGAACTCGACCGAGGCGATCAACCTCGTCGCGTACGCCTTCTCGAACGCGTCCGCTTCGGCGGGCGGTGACCCGCGGTTCCGCCTCGGCCCCGGCGACGAGATCGTGGTCTCCGAGATGGAGCACCACTCCAACCTGGTGCCGTGGCAGCTGCTCTGTGAGCGGACCGGTGCGACCCTGCGCTGGTTCTCGCTCACCGAGGAGGGCCGGCTCGACGAGTCTTCTCTGACCGAACTGGTCAACGAGCGCACCAAGCTCGTGTCGGTCGTGCACATGTCCAACATCCTGGGCACGATCAACGACCCGTCCCGCATCGTCGCCCGGGCCCGCGAGGTCGGCGCGCTGGTCATGCTCGACTGTTCGCAGTCGGTGCCGCACCTGCCGGTCGACGTGCAGGCGCTGGGCGTCGACTTCATCGCCTTCACGGGGCACAAGATGCTCGGCCCGACCGGCATCGGCGTGCTCTGGGGCCGCGGTGAGCTGCTCGAGGCGATGCCGCCCGTGTTCGGCGGCGGATCGATGATCGAGACCGTGACGATGGCCGGGTCGACGTTCGCGCCGGCGCCCGCGCGCTTCGAGGCCGGCACGCCGCCGATCGTCGAGGCGGTCGGGCTCGGCGCCGCGATCGACTACCTGTCCGACCTCGGCATGGCCGCGGTGCAGGCGCACGAGCAGGAGATCACGGCGTACGCGCTGGACGCGTTGTCCTCCGTACCGACGCTGCAGATCTTCGGTCCCGCGGTCGTCGAGGGGCGTGGCGGCACGATCTCGTTCGCGCTCGAGGGCATCCACCCGCACGATGTCGGGCAGGTGCTCGACGACGAGGGCGTCGAGGTGCGGGTCGGCCACCACTGCGCGCGGCCGGTCTGCGTGCGCTACGGGGTGCCCGCCACCACGCGGGCGTCGTTCTACGTCTATACGACGACCGAGGAGGTCGACGCGCTCGTGCGGGGGCTCGAGCGGGTGCGAAAGGTGTTCGGCTGATGCAGTTCGACCAGCTATACCAGGAGATCATCCTGGAGCACTACAAGCGGCCGCACGGCCGGGGGCTCCGGGAGCCGTTCGGCGGCGAGGCGCACCACGTCAACCCGACCTGCGGTGACGAGGTGACGATCCGGGTCGCGGTGGCCGGCGAGAAGCTCGCCGACGTGTCGTACGAGGGGATGGGCTGCTCCATCAGCCAGGCCTCGGCGAGCGTCCTGCACGACCTGCTGACCGACCAGCCGGTGGGCGAGGCGCTCAAGGTGCACGACGCGTTCGTCGAGCTGATGCAGGGCCGTGGCCAGGTCGAGCCGGACGAGGAATTGTTGGGTGACGGCGTGGCGTTCTCCGGAGTGGCGCGCTATCCGGCGCGCGTGAAGTGCGCCCTGCTGCCCTGGATGGCGTTCAAGGACGCGGCGGTACGCGCCGGCGTCGTCGTGGGACCCGAGGTGAAGGCATGAGTGAAGAGACCGTTTCCCCCGCGAAGGCGTCGCTCGACGTCATCGAAGAGGCGATGAAGGACGTCGTCGACCCGGAGCTCGGCATCAACGTGGTCGACCTCGGCCTGGTGTACGGCGTGCACGTCGACGACGAGAACGTGGCGACCCTGGACATGACACTGACGTCGGCGGCCTGCCCGCTGACCGACGTGATCGAGGACCAGACCCGCGCGGCCCTGACGACGGGCCCGGGCGGCGGCATCGTCAGCGACTTCCGGATCAACTGGGTCTGGCTGCCGCCGTGGGGCCCCGACAAGATCACCGACGAGGGCCGCGACCAGCTCCGCTCCCTCGGCTTCAACGTCTGACCCGACGCAAGCAACGGTCCGTTGTTAACGCTTTCTGCATAGGAACGGCCCGTTATTAACTCCGCTCGCTGCGGAACGTTGATAACGGGCCGTTCCTATGCGAAAACCGTTAACAACGGACCGTTGCTTAATGCGGTGCGGTGTGCGGGTGGGTGGTGCATGATGTCCGCGTGATCGAGCTGACTCTCACCCAGGTTTCTGTCGCGACGGCCTTCGCCGGTCGCCGACAGCAGCGTGGCTCCGGGTCGGCTGCGGTCCCGCTCGATCCGCGATGAGCGACGCGTTCGTCGCCGGCCTGGTCGCCGGCTATGGCGTCGCCGTGCCCGTGGGCGCCATCGCGATTCTGATCATGGGGCTGGCCGCCCGCACCTCGTTCAAGGTCGGGGCCGCCGCCGCGCTGGGGGTGGCCACCGCCGACGGGCTCTACGCCGCGGTCGCGGTGCTCGGTGGTGCCGCGCTCGCCGGTGTCATCGAGCCAATCTCCACGCCGTTGCGCTGGGTCGCCGTCGTCGTGCTGCTCGGGCTGGCCGCGCATACCGCGATCGCCGCGGTGCGGCACCACCGGGATCCCGCCCGGGCCGCCCGCAGCCGGGACGGACTCGGCACGCCCGCCCGCGCGTACGCCGGCATCCTCGCCCTGACGCTGCTCAACCCGATGACCATCGTCTACTTCGCCGCGCTCGTGCTCGGGCGGCAGGCCAACGACGAGCTGACCGCCGGCGGCGAGGTGCTGTTCGTGACCGCCGCCTTCCTCGCCTCGGCGAGCTGGCAGCTCCTGATCGCCTCCGGCGGCTCGCTGGTCGGCCGGCTGCTGACCGGGCCGCGAGGGCGGCTCTGCACCGCCCTCGCGTCCAGCCTGTTGATCATCGTGCTGGCGGTCGCCCTGGTCGCCTAGCGCTCCGGGGCGTCGAAGTGCACCGCGTACATGTCGACCAGCATCGCGCCGCCCTTGATCGCCGCCGCCTCCTCGGGGCCGCCCACGCCCGTCGGCAGCTGGGTGGCCCCGCCCGCCGGGCCCAGCGGCACGACGATCATGGCCGGGCCGGCCTCGTACGTCTGGCGCTCGCCCCCGCCCGTGATGTCCGCCTTGATGTTGGCCGCGACCACCGCGGCCTGGTAGGTGGCGGCGCCGGCGGTGTCCCGGTCGGCGGTGGAGATGTCGCCGAGCGCGTACACGCCGTCGCCGCCCTTGACCCGCAGCTCGTTGTCGACGACGAGGTAGCCGCGCTCGTTGCGGGCCGCGGCCAGCTCGCCCCGCAGGTAGTCGGTCGCCGGCCGGACGCCGAAGGCGCGGAACCAGATGTCGGCCTCGACCGACTCGCCGTTCTCGGTCGTCACCGAGACCGCGCCCGGCGTCGCCGGGTCGACGGACGGCAGGGCGGTCAGCGGGCTGCCCAGCACCAGGCGCACGCCCATCTTGTCGAGCTGCTGCTTGAGCGACTCGCGCAGCTCCTGCTCGAACGGGCCCTGCAGGATGTCGGCGTTGACGTCGACGACCGTGACCTCCTTGTCGGGGAAGAAGGCCTTGATCTCACCGGCCAGCTCGAGCCCCGACGGCCCGGCGCCGACGATCAGCGCGCGGCCGGCGCCGAGCAGCGCGTCGTGCGCCGCCTGCAACCGGTCCTTGCCGTGCTGGTGGTTCGTCGCACCGGTCTTGGCCGGGAAGGGATATTGCGAGCCCGTCGCGAGTACGAGGTAGTCGGGGCGCAGCTGCGTGCCGGACTCCAGCGTCACGATGCGGCCGTCGACGGCGACCGCCCGGTCCCGCACGTAGCGGCCGTGGTGCAGCAGCCGGTTCAGCGGCATGAAGATCCGGTCGATCCAGGTCGGGTCGACCAGCGCCCGCCAGGACGCGACGTTGTGGTGGAACGCGCCGGACGGGTCGACCAGCGTGACGTCTGCGACGTCATCCAGCGCCTTGGCAGTGTTGAGACCGCCGTACCCGCCGCCCAGGACGACGACGGACGGGCGCTTGACCTCGGTGTTCGTCACCAGTGTTACCTCCGTGAAAAGGCTAGCGACCCTTACCTCGCTAGCTGCTTCGGAAATACTAGCGGCCTCGACCGAGATAGCATGGCGTCGTGACCGAGAGTCCGGAAAGTCACACCGCCACGGTCGGCGAGCGCTGTGCGCGCGGCGACCGGGGGCTGGTGCGCGCGTTCAGCGTGCTCGGCAAAAGGTGGTCCGGCCTCGTGATCGGCACGCTGATGAACGGCCCGAGCGGCTTCCGCGAACTCTCCCGGGCGGTCGGCGGCGTGAGCGACTCGGTGCTGTCCGACCGGTTGTCCGAGCTCTGCGAGCTGGGGCTGGCGACCCGCCGGGTGGAGCCGGGCCCGCCGATCTCGGTCACCTACGAGCTGACCGAGGCCGGCTACGGGCTGGCTCCGGCGCTCCAGGAGATCGCCACCTGGTCCGACAAGTTCCTCGTCGACGACTAGGGCCCGTCCTAGAGGTTCTTCAGCGCCTCACGCCGGGAGAGTCCGGACAGCCGCGGGGTGGTGGCCACGTAGGAACGGATCGCGTCCGGGTCCGTTTTCGCGTACTCCCGCAAAGCCCAGCCGATCGCCTTGCGTACGAAGAAGTTGGTGTGCCCGGCCTGCTCGGTGCAGTAGGCGAACAGGCGCCCGGCGTCGGTGTCGCGCTTGTAGAAGAGTTGGTGCAGCAGCGCCGTGCGGATCACCCAGACGTCGTCGTCGCGGATCCAGTCGTCCATGGCGGCCACCAGCGGCGTGTGGCCGGCCACCAGCGGCCCGACGACCCGCGCCGCGAGCACGTCGACGGTGTCCCACCAGGGCCTGGTCGTGATCAGCCGGCGCACCGCCGGCAGCGCCTCCGGTGTCAGCACCGCGGCGTGGCGGCGCAGGTGGGCACAGGCGAAGTATTGGTATTCCCGCTCCGGCCGCGCCCAGCACGCGTCGGCCAGCGCGAGGAGGTCGGCTTCGGTCGGCCGGGCCGTGCCCGCGGTCGCCTCCCGGGCCAGTTCCCGCTGCCGCGGCGACCCGATGCCCAGGAACGCGAACTGGTCGCGCATGTAGGCGCGCATCGACGCGGCGCGCACCGGGTCGCGGGCGGCCTCGAACAGCACGGTCAGGCGATCCAGCACCGGCTCGGTCACCCGGCCATTCTCCCGTGCCGTAGCGTCGCGGTAATGACCACCAGCCGGCCGGCCGCGGGCGGGGGGCGCTGGGTCGACGTCGACCCGGAGCGCCTGACCCGCTGGGTCGACGGGTTCCGCGAACGGCACGGCGACTACGCCCAGCGGCCCACCGACGACGGGCTCCTGCTGGCCGCCTTCGACGGTGCCACCGCGACGCTCTACCCGCCGCCCGGCACGTCGCTCGGGTTCGACCTGGCCGACTTCGTCGAGGCCGCGAAGGCGCCGCGGCGCACCGGGCTGCTGCTCGCCCGCAAGGCCGCCGTCGCGGTCGGCGTGGCCGACGGGGCCCGGCTGATCGCGTCCAAGGTGGACAGCTCCTACGTGCAGAGCCGCACCGCCGCGGGCGGCTGGTCGCAGCAGCGGTTCGCCCGCCGGCGCGACAACCAGGCCAAGGCGGCGGCCCGCGACGCGGCCGACCTGGTCGTGCGGATCCTGCTGCCGGCCGCCGCCGGGCTGGCCGCGCTGGTCTGCGGCGGCGACCGCCGGACCGTCGACGCGGTGCTGGCCGACCCGCGGCTCGCGCCGCTGCTCCCACTGCGGGCCGAGCGGCTGCTCGACGTCCCCGAGCCCCGGCACGCCGTCCTGGTCGACGCGGTCGCCGCGGCCCGCGCCGTATCGATCCTGGTGCGTGATCCCGAGTCCTGAGGCCGGGGTGTAGCCTCCCGCCATGACCGTGGACGACGCCGTGCGGCAGCCGCTGCGCCGGGCCGCCCTGCTGGCCGCCGTGCTCGTCGCCGCCGGGTTGCTGGTCGGCGGCTTCTTCGTCTTCCGCGGGCAGCGCGCGCCCGAGCAGGGTGCCCGGCTGGCCGCCGACGTGTTCCTCACCCGGCTCGCCGCGGGCAACATCGCCGGCGCGTACGACCAGCTCTGCAACGAGACCCGTGACCGGGTCGAGCGCGAGGACTTCGTCGCCGGGATCGGCGGGCGCCCGGCGGTGACGAGCTACAAGATCGACGGCGTGGTGGCGACGGGGGAGGCCGACGCCACCGTGACCGCCGCGCTGGTCGACCCGGCCGGCGCGGTCACGCCGTACGAGTTGCGGGTGACCGACGACCGGGGCACCTGGCGGGTCTGCGGCAACCCGCTCGACGCGGGTTAGGACCCGAAGGTGTTGCAGGTCTTCGGGTCGCCGCTGTCGTAGCCGGTGCGGAACCACTGCTGCCGCTGCGCCGAGGTCCCGTGCGTGAACGCGTCGGGGTTGACGCCCTGCCCCGACCGCTGCTGGAGGGTGTCGTCCCCGATCGCGGCGGCGGTGTCCAGGCCTTCCTGGATGTCCTGGTCGGTGATGCTCTTGAAGATCGCGTCGCCCTGCTCGTCCGCGGTCTGGGTCGCGTTCTTCGCCCACGCGCCGGCGTAGCAGTCGGCCTGGAGCTCCAGCTTCACCGACAGCTCGTTGGCGTCGCCCGGGTCACGCTCCTGCTGGCGGCGCATGTCCGCCTCGGTACCGAGCAGCGACTGCACGTGGTGCCCGTACTCGTGGGCCAGCACGTACGGCTGCGCGAACTGGCCCTTGGCGCCGAGCTGGTCGGCGAGCACCTGGTAGAAGGTCAGGTCGATGTAGACCTTGTGGTCGGCCGGGCAGTAGAACGGCCCCACCCCGGAGTCGGCGGCGCCGCACCCGGTGCGGACGGCCTGCTCGAAGTAGACCGTGCGGGCGGGCTGGTACTGCTCGCCGAAGCTCTCCGGCAGCTCCTTCTCCCACCAGTCCTGGATCGAGGTGATGTAGAGCCCGTTGCGGCAGTCGAGCTGCTCGAGCTTGTCGTCGGCCGCGCAGCGCTGCTCGATCGCGGTGTTGTCGGCCGGCTGGTCGTCGCCTGTGATCGCGTTCACACCGAAACCGCCGCCGACCAGCACAGCGATGATCGTGGCGATCAGGCCGACGATGCCGCCACCGCTCGTCGGCAGCGGGATGGGGAAGCCACCGCCGCCGCCACCACCGCCCCCGCCGCCCCGCCGGTCCTCGATCTGGCTGGTGTCGACGTCGGCGCGCTCGTTGAGTTCCATCACCCATCCAATCGACGCATGTGGACGCGGCGGGATGTACCCGATGATCTTGTGGCCTAATCCGGTGGGGGCCGGCGGTGGGGAGCCGGTACACTTCACCCCGTACTGCTCTGCGAAGACTGACCAGCCCCGGCGCCGACGGGAAACAGCCCGATCGGCGCTTTCGTGTGCCCTCAGCCTTCCTCACAGAGAGAGCGTTTCTGATGATCACAGTCACCGGGCTGGAGCTCCGCGCCGGCGCACGGATCCTGCTGTCCGACACCACCCTGCGGGTGCAGCCCGGCGACCGGATCGGCCTCGTCGGCCGTAACGGCGCCGGCAAGACCACCACGCTGAAGGTGCTCGCGGGCGAGGGCACCCCCTACTCGGGCTCGGTCGAGCGCACCAGCGTCGTCGGCTACCTGCCGCAGGACCCGCGTACCGGCGACCTCGAGGTCACCGCCCGCGACCGCGTCCTGTCCGCGCGCGGCCTGGACACCCTGCTCGCCGAGATGCAGGTCGTCGAGGCCAAGCTCGCCGAAGACCCGACGGACGCACTCGTACGGCGTTACGGCTCGCTCGAGGAGCGGTTCGCCTCACTGGGCGGCTACGCGGCCGAGGCCGAGGCCGCCCGGATCTGCGCCAACCTGGGCCTGCCCGACCGGGTGCTCGCCCAGACCATCGGCACCCTCTCCGGTGGCCAGCGCCGCCGGATCGAGCTCGCCCGCATCCTGTTCCGCGACGCGGGCGAGGAGGGCGCGGGCATCCTGCTGCTCGACGAGCCCACCAACCACCTCGACGCCGACTCGATCGTCTGGCTGCGCGGCTACATGGCGGCACACAAGGGCGGCCTGATCGTGATCAGCCACGACGTCTCGCTGCTCGACGCGGTGGTCAACAAGGTCTGGTACCTCGACGCCAACCGGTCCGTCGTCGACACGTACAACGTGGGTTGGAAGACCTATCTCGAACAGCGCGAGACCGACGAGCGGCGGCGCCGCCGCGAGCGGGCCAACGCCGAGAAGAAGGCCGGTGCCCTCAAGGCGCAGGCCGACAAGATGCGCGCCAAGGCGACCAAGGCGACCGCCGCCCAGAACATGGCGAAGCGGGCCGAGAAGCTGCTCTCCGGCCTCGAGGACCAGCGGGTCGGCGACCGGGTGGCGAAGGTCCGCTTCCCGGAGCCGGCCGCCTGCGGGCGCACCCCGTTGACCGCTGCCGGCCTGTCGAAGTCGTACGGGTCGCTGGAGATCTTCACCGATGTCGACGTGGCGGTCGACCGTGGGTCGCGGGTCGCCATCCTGGGCCTGAACGGTGCCGGCAAGACCACCCTGCTGCGGATGCTCGCCGGGGTGCTGGAGCCCGACACGGGCGAGGTCGTGGCGGGGCACGGGCTGCGGCTCGGCTACTACGCGCAGGAGCACGAGACGCTCGACGTCGACCGCACGGTGCTCGAGCACATGCGCTCGGCGGCGGCCGACCAGACCGACGGCGACCTGCGCCGGATCCTGGGCGCGTTCCTGTTCAGCGGCGACGACGTGAGCAAGCCGGCGGGGGTGCTCTCCGGCGGCGAGAAGACCCGGTTGGCCCTGGCCACGCTGGTCTGCTCGGGCGCCAACGTGCTGCTGCTCGACGAGCCGACCAACAACCTCGACCCGGTCAGCCGCGAGCAGGTGCTCGACGCGATCGCCCGCTACCCGGGCGCGATCGTGCTGGTCACGCACGACCCGGGCGCGGTGCTGGCGCTCAAGCCGGACCGCGCGATCCTGCTGCCCGACGGCGACGAGGACGCCTGGAGCGACGACCTGCTGGAGCTCGTGGAGCTCGCCTAGCTTCTGCGGTCCGGCTAGATCAGGATCGCTCTGATGATGATCGCGGTGGCCGCGCCGGCGGCCACCAGCAGGAGCGGGGTCGGGATCGTCTCGCCGGCCTGCTGGCGTGGCGCGATCGCGGCCATCGTCAGCCACGGGAAATAGGGCAGCCAGTTGGTCTCGGCGCCGCCTCTCGCCAGCCCGGTGACCAGGGTGAACAGCACGGCGATGCCGGCGGCGACGAGGAACGGCCAGCCCGGGGTGTTGCGCGACTTGCGCAGCGAGGCGTAGAGCGCCGGGCCGGCCGCGAGCAGGAGGACGACCAGGCTGATCCCGCTCCACCACAGGACCGACCGGTGCGGTTCGACGCGTACGGCGAAATCGTGGCGGGCGTCCATCAGCCCGTCGACCCAGTTGAAGCCCAGCCGCTCGGCCGCGACGACGGGGATCAGCGCGCCCAGGCCGGTGAACAGGTTGAGCGCGGCGCGGCGGCGGGCGAAGTAGAGGAAGGCCGCGGCAAGGCCGAGCCAGGGCACGCCGTACGCGAAGAGCGCCGCGACGCCGAGGAGCAGGCCCGTGACGCTGGCCCAGATGCCGGCGCGGACGCCCGTGCGGCGCTCGTCGGAGGCGTGCACGCCGGCCGCGATCATCGCCGCGCCGAGCACCGCGACGACGCCCTCGACCCCGCCGGCCAGCCAGACCGCATAGGGCGCGAGGGCCAGCACGGGTAGGTAGCGGCGGGCGGCCAGGTCGCCGGCGACCCCTCTGACGGCGAAGAGCACCAGGGGCACGACGGCCGCCCCGACGGCGGTCAGCAGGAGCCCCAGTCCTATACGGTCCGTGACACCGATGCGCATCAACGCCCAGAGCAGAAGGATCGGCCCCGGTGGATGCCCGCGGGCGACCACGGACGGGAGACCCCCTTCGGTGGTGTAAGCCCGCAGATAGTGAAGAGGATCGTCACCCACTCGGGTGGCGTCGGCCAGGTAGTCATCGGGAATCGTCAATGGATCGGCGATGCCGTCGCGGCCGTGGGCGAGGGCCAGCGAGACCGTCCAGAGCACCGCCACCAGCCACCCGGAAAGCAGCACGAGCGGCCATTTCATGCGCTCCCACCAACCCCGGTAGGCGGCCGCGACCACCCCCGCGGCGACCGTCGGCGCAAGCACGCTGGCCAGCGAGATCGTCAAAGTGTACGAGCCGAGGAACGGCGCTCCCGCGGTGCCGAGCCGGGCTCCGCCGCGCACCGCGAGCCACGTCGCGAGGGCCCCGACAGCGGCCAGGACGAGCCAGCCGACGAGGTCGCTCCGCTCGTCCCGATGGGCGGCTCGGGCCTCCTCAGGCTTCACGGGCCAACACGGTATCGGGTTGCCGACAGTACCGTGCGTGTCGGTTGGCGAAGAGTTGATATCTAGCGCATGATCGTCCGAGGCGGTCTAATAGGTGGGACCGCATGAAACCGCACAGTCTGGGACGTGAGGAATCAACATGGCAGCCACTGGCACAGCCACCAGCACTGAGAAGGGTCGCCGGATCGTCGGGGCCGAGCGGCAGACGCTGGCCAAGGACCTGGTCAAGCGGTACACCTCCGGCGAGAGCATCCGCGCCCTCGCGGCCTCGACCGGTCGTTCCTACGGTTTCGTCCACCGGGTGCTCACGGAGTCGGGCGTCCAGCTTCGCCAGCGCGGCGGTGCCCGCCGCCGCAAGAAGGCCTGACCCCCATCCCTCCCGGTTTCCCGCTCGTGGGCCGTCTCCCGCGATGACCACCAGCGAGGTCGAGCTCGTCCACGCCGGGCCGGTCGCGACCGTGACGTTGCGCCGGCCCGACGTGCTCAACGCGCAGACTCCGGCCACCTGGCTGGCCTTGCGCGACATCGGTCGCGAGCTGCCCGGCGACGTCCGCGTCGTCGTCGTGCGTGGCGAAGGACGGGCGTTCTCCTCCGGACTCGACATCTCCGGCGGCGGCCCGAGCTTCATCGCCGAGATCACCGCACTGCCTCCCGATGCCGCGGCCGACCGGATACTGCCATACCAGGAGGGCTTCACCTGGCTGCATCGCCCCGACATCATCTCGGTGGCGGCGGTGCAGGGCCACGCGATCGGTGCGGGCTTCCAGCTCGCGCTCGCCTGTGACCTGCGGGTGCTGGCCGACGACGCCCAACTGACCATGGCTGAGGTCACTCTCGGGCTGGTGCCCGACCTGGGTGGCACGAAGCGGTTGGTGGAGCTGGTCGGATATGCGCGGGCGCTGGAGATCTGCCTGACCGCGCGGCGGCTGCCGGCGGCCGAGGCGTTGTCGTTGGGTCTCGCCACTGCCGTCGTACCCCGTGATGATCTTGATGGGGCCGTCTCTGATCTTGTCGCCGCCGTGCTGGCGGGGCCGCGGAACGCGGTCGTGGAGATCAAGGCGTTGCTCGCCGGGGCCGCCGGGCGCTCGTGGCCCGCGCAGTTGGCCGCCGAGCGGGAGGCCCAGGTGCGCCGGCTGCGCGATCTGGCCGGGCTGGGCGAGTAAGGGGCCTTCGGGAAGATCTCGATTACCCCCAATGTTGTCGTACCCGTCGGGGAGACTGGCCCCGTCGACCGGCAGCAGGGAGGTGCGGGGTGACTTCTCCGGGTGGGATGAACGCGTGGACCATGCTCCGCGCCGAGCGCGACCGCGAGTCGATCAAGTCGCACAAGCTGGCCCGGGGCACCTGGCGCCGGATCATGCGGTTCGCCCGACCATACCGGCTCGACATGTCGGTGTTCCTGCTCGCCGTGGTGATCGGCGCCGGCATCGGCGTCGCGACCCCGATCCTGGCCGGCCGGGTGGTCAACACGATCACCCGGGGCGGTGACGGGGCCGCGGCCGAGATCGTCCGCATCGCGGTGCTGATCGCCATCCTGGCGGTCGTCGACGCGCTGCTCTCGCTCGCGCAACGGTGGTACTCGGCGCGCATCGGCGAGGGCATCATCCTCAACCTGCGCACCAGGGTCTACGACCACGTCCAACGGATGCCCCTGGCGTTCTTCACCCGCACCCAGACGGGCGCGCTGGTCAGCCGGCTCAACAACGACGTGATAGGCGCGCAGCGCGCGTTCACCTCCACGCTCTCCGGCGTGGTCAGCAACACGATCCAGCTGGTGCTCACCGCGGTCGTGATGTTCACCCTCTCCTGGCAGATCACCCTGCTGTCCCTCGCGCTGCTTCCGCTGTTCATCATCCCGGCCCGCCGGGTCGGGCGGAAGCTGGCCGCGATCACGAAGGAGTCATACAACCTCGACGCCAAGATGAACGCGACCATGACCGAGCGGTTCGGGGTGTCCGGCGCGATGCTGGTCAAGCTGTTCGGCCGGCCCGACCTCGAGGCGAGCCGGTTCGGCGAGCGGGCCGCGCGGGTCCGCGACATCGGCATCCAGCAGGCCATGTTCTCCCGCACCTTCTTCGTCGCCATGCTCCTGGTCGCGTCGCTGGCGCAGGCGCTGACCTACGGCCTGGGCGGCTACTTCGCGGTGACCGGCGCCGTCAGCGCGGGCACGGTCGTCACCCTGGCGCTGCTGCTGACCCGGCTCTACGGGCCGCTCACCGCGCTGTCCAACGTCCGGGTCGACGTGATGGGCGCGCTGGTCTCGTTCGACCGGGTCTTCGAGATCCTCGACCTGACCCCGGCGATCACCGAGAAGCCCGACGCGGTCGCCATCGCGCGGGGCGCGGGCTCGGTCGAGTTCCGCGACGTGACCTTCCGCTATCCGTCGGCGGCCGAGGTGTCGCTGGCGTCCCTGGAAGACGTGGCGGTGCTCGACCGCACGGTCACCGAGCCGGTGCTGCACGGCGTCTCGTTCAGCGTGGCGCCGGGCGAGATGGTCGCGCTGGTCGGCCCGTCCGGCGCGGGCAAGTCGACGACGTCGATGCTGGTCTCCCGGGTCTACGACGTGACGAGCGGCGCGGTGCTGGTCGGCGGCGTCGACGTCCGCGACGCGACCACCGACTCGCTCCGCGACACGATCGGCGTGGTCACCCAGGACGCCCACCTGTTCCACGAGACGATCGCCGAGAACCTGCGCTACGCGAAACCCGACGCGACCGACGACGAGATCTGGTCGGCCCTGGCGGGCGCCCAGATCGCGGACCTGGTCCGTGACCTACCCGACGGCCTGGAAACGATGGTGGGGGAGCGCGGCTACCGCTTCTCGGGCGGCGAGAAACAGCGGATCGCGATCGCCCGCCTGCTGCTCAAGGCGCCGTCGGTGGTCATCCTCGACGAGGCCACGGCCCACCTCGACTCGGAGTCGGAGGCCGCGGTTCAACGGGCGTTGTCGACGGCCCTGACGGGCCGCACGGCGCTGGTCATCGCCCACCGACTATCAACGGTCCGCGAAGCGGACCAGATCCTGGTCCTGGACCACGGCCACATCGTCGAGCGGGGCCACCACGACGACCTGGTCGCGGCGGAGGGCCTCTACGCGGAGCTGTACCGCACGCAGTTCGCGGTCGCCGACTCCCCGACACCATTCGAGGACGACCTGGACCCAGAGGTCATCGTCGGCGTCCCGGACGCCACGGCGGCCCGCGACTAGCCCACGCGCCGGGCGCTCCGTGCCGGGCGCTCCACGTCCGCGACGTCCGCGCGGCGCCGCATCGCGATGGACGCTTCGCGCCCGATCGACCGCGCCGCCGCGCGTCGCGTCCGCCGCGCCGCGGGTCGGCCTTGTCGAGTTGCGCCCGGTGGGCCCGCCAGGCCGCGTCGGCTGGGCCGTGCCGGACGGGCCGTGCCATGCGGGCCGCGCCCGCTGGGCGCGTGAGCCCCGCCGCGGTCGGCCTTGTCGTATTGCGCCCGATGGGGGTGCCGGGCCGCGTCCGTCGGGCTGCGCCCGCGTCCACCGGGCTGCGCCCGCGTCCGCCGGGCCGCGTCCGCCCTTGTCCTGTTGCGCCTGGTGGCGGCTCCGCGCCGCGTCCGCCGCGCCGCGGGCGGCCTTGTCCTGTTGCGCCCGGTGAGGGCGCCAGGCGCGCCCGCCGCGCCCACGTCCGTCGGGCGGCGCGCTTCGCACCGCGCCCCGCCCGCCTTGTCGCAGTGCGTCCGCCGGGCCGCGTCCGCCGGGCCGCGTCCGCCGGGCCGCGTCCGCCGGGCCGCGTCCGCCGGGCCGCGTCCGCCGGGCC